>JACPOU010000029.1 GCA_016191345.1 Chloroflexota bacterium | reverse complement strand
CGCGGGCGCGGCTGGACCTGCGGCGACGGGGCGCTGGGCGGGGCGTTTGCCCGGTTCGACGAGCCGGTGGTAGCCTCCGGACACGTGGCTCCGGTCCCCGTGCCCGCGCTCGGAGCCTCGCGCAGCCGCCTCGCCGTGACCTCCCCGCGGCGGCGACTCGAATCGCGGAGCCGATCCTGACGATGGCAGCCCCCGGGACCCGCCAGGCCCCAAGCGACGCCGACGACGCCCTCGACACCCTCGCTGTGCGGTCGGACGGCGCCCGCGACCCGCGATCCGTGAACCAGCGCGCCCGCGACGAGGATCCCTGGGCCAGGTATCGCGACGACGGCATCGGCGCCCCGCTCGAGCGCCGGCCGGTCCTGGTTCTGAACGACGTCACGAAGCGCTACCCAAACGGCCGGGAAGCGCTCCGCGACGTTGACCTCTCGATCCCGGAGGGCGACTTCGTCTTCCTGGTCGGCGCGAGTGGGGCCGGCAAGTCGACGCTCATGAAGCTCCTCATCCGCGACGAGCTGGCGACCCAGGGCGAGGTCCTGCTCGACGGCGAGGACCTGGCGCGACTGCCGCGGCGCAAGGTCCCGCAGGTCCGCCGGAAGATCGGGATCGTCTTCCAGGACTACAAGCTCCTGCCGACGAAGACCGTCCGGGAGAACGTCGCCTTCGCCCTCGAGGTCACGGGTACGCCCCGCGGTCGCATCGGACCGGCGGTCGAGCGGGCGCTCCGCCTCGTCGGCCTGACCCTCCAGGCGGAGCAGTTCCCGCGCCAGCTCTCCGGCGGCGAGCAGCAGCGGACGGCCATTGCCCGGGCGCTGGTCCACGACCCCCGGATCGTGATTGCGGACGAGCCCACCGGGAACCTCGACCCGCTCATCAGCTGGGAGATCATCCAGCTCCTGCTCCGGATCAACGAGCTGGGCGTGACGGTGCTGATGGCGACGCACGACGCGGACGTCGTCACGGCCCTGCGACGGCGGGTCGTCGCCCTCGAGGAGGGGCGCGTGATCCGCGACGAGGTCGGCGGCGGGTATCACCGCCGTGGGTAGCGGGGCATGATCGGATTCCTGGCCTTCAGCATCTCGCGGGCCTGGCAGGGTTTCTGGCGCAACGCCGCGATGAGCCTCGCCGCGACCGCCACGATGACCCTCATGCTCCTGCTCCTCGCCGGTTTCTTCATCGTCCAGAACGGACTGCTCGCCGGGCTCGCGTTCGTCGAGCAGAAGGTCGAGGTCGTCGCCGACATTCGCGACACCGCCTCCGATACCGACATCGGGACCCTCCAGCGCAGGATCGAGGCGCTGCCCGAGGTCCGCGAGGTCGTGTTCGTCTCGAAGGAGGAGGCGCTGCAGCGATTCCGGGATTCCCGCTCAGCCCAGGGCCAGGAGGACCTGACCCGCTACCTCGACGCCAATCCGCTTCGAGCGAGCCTCGAGGTGAAGCTCCGCAACCCCACCGACTTCGGGACGGTCATGGACAGCCTCCGCGCCGACCCCGTCATCGAACGGGTGAAGAACATCACCGACCTCGTGAACCAGGTCATCACGGTCACCGAGTTCCTCCGAACCGCAGGCCTGGCGATCCTGGGGCTGATCGGCGCGATCGTCCTGTTCATCATCATCAACACGATTCGCCTCGCGGTCGTCGGCCGAGCCGAGGAGATCGAGGTCATGCGCCTCGTCGGGGCCTCCGATGCCTTCATCCGCTGGCCGTTCGTGTTCGAAGGCGCCCTCGTGGGCCTTCTCGGGGCGGCGCTCACCCTCGGCGCGATCGCGGCCCTCGCCGAGCCGTTGGGGGCGTTCATGTTCGACTTCTTCCGCGTCCTCCCGATCCGGGTGGGGACGATCGCCCGCGAGGTCAGCCTCCTCGTGCTGGGATCCGGCCTGGGACTCGGAGTCCTGGGCGCCTGGGTGTCCGTGCGGACGTACCTGATCCGCTGACGAGGGCGGGGCGAGGACTGGCCGCCGGGCGATGACTGGCGCCGGGCGATGACTGGTGCCCGGTCACGGCCCTGAGCCGGCCGACGCACGACCCGCAGGTGAAGCCGGGGGTTGGGTTGGATGGAGTTTCCGCCACCTCCGGTCCATCGGGGCCGCGCCGCGCGTAGGATCGACGAAACCCATGTACTCTGCCGCCCCACCGCGGGACCGGGAGCGTCGAGACGCCCCACCCGCCGAGCGATGAGGAACGATCCGCGATGCTCCCCTCCGATTCCACGCCGTCCGAGCCGCCGATGAGCGGCCCGAACGAGGACCCCGCCGCGAGCCGCGAGCCTGACACGGGTGGCACCATCGAGCCGACCCCGACCGACCCGGTCCACACCGGCCTCGTCGGCGGCGTGGCTCCCGTCGCGGCCGGCACCCAGCGGCGAGGCGGCTTCGTCCTTGGGATCGCGATCGCGCTCGTCGCCGTCCTCGGCGGCGGGGCCCTCTTCATGTCCGGCTACCTGCTCGGCCAGCGGCAGGTGGAGCAGCCCGGGACGGCCGCCGCGGACGACGTCGCGTTCCAGCCCTTCTGGGATGCCTACCGGGCGATCCGGGATCGATACGCGCTCGGCCCGGTCGACACGAAGGCGATCATCGAAGGCGCGATCCGGGGCATGGTCAATGCGGTCGGCGATCCCTACTCCAGCTACCTCTCCTCGGAGGAGTTCCGGAGCACGCTCCAGGACATCTCGGGCGAGTTCGAGGGCATCGGCGCGGAGATCGGGACGGTCGACGCCGCGGGCAAGACCTCCGACTGCTCGACCTTCGGCTCTGACTGCCGGCTCGTCGTCGTGGCGCCACTGGAAGGTTCGCCGGCCGAGAAGGCCGGACTGAAGCCGGGTGACGTCATCGCGAAGGTCGATGGCTCCGACCTCACCGGCCTCACCCCCGATGAGGCGCGGAACAGGATTCGCGGCAAGAAGGGCACGGACGTCGTCCTCAGCATCGAGCGCCAGGGCGCGGCCCCATTCGACGTCACGATCACCCGGGACGTCATCCAGCAGCGCGAGGTGATCACCCGCGACGAGGCCGGCGGCGCGGTGGGCTACATCCGGCTGACCGGCTTCTCCGAGAACGGGGCGGCGAAGTTCGTCGATGCCGTCAAGGCCGCCATCGACAAGGGCCAGACCAAGCTCATCGTGGACCTGCGTGGCAACCCGGGCGGATTCGTGACCGCGGCCCGGACCGTGGCCAGCACCTTCATCAAGGACGGGCCGGTCTTCTGGGAAGAGGATGCCAAGGGCAACCAGACGCCGACCCAATCGCTCGGCAACGGGGTCGCCACCGACCCGAAGATCCGGGTCGCCGTGCTCATCGACAAGGGCAGCGCGTCGGCGAGCGAGATCGTCGCCGGGGCGCTGCAGGACACCGGCCGGGCGACGCTGATCGGCGAGACGTCCTACGGCAAGGGCACGGTCCAGCAGTGGATCGAGCTGACCCCCGATTCCGGCGGCATGAAGCTCACGATCGCGAAGTGGCTGACGCCGGACAAGCGCTGGATCCACAAGATCGGGCTGACCCCGGACATCCCGGTCGAGGTCCCGGCCGACAATCCCGCGGGCTCCGATCCGGTTCTCGACAAGGCGATCGAGTTCCTGACGGGCTCCTCGGCGGCTCCGTCGCTCCTGCTCCGGGCGGCCTGAGGCGCGGTTCGGGCCGCGTTCGAGGACGCCGCGCCCCGCCCGGATTCGCGAGGTTGTCAGACCGGCGGACATCCGCTAGGGTGATCGGGAACGAAAGGAGGTGATGTGCAGTGACGAATCACAGTAGCTGCACCACCTCGCCGGAGATGACCGTCTAGCCGGTCTTCCGAGCGGGTGGAAGCCGCAGACGAACGCCGGTCCGCGAGGGCCGGCGTTCGTGCGTCCGGCGAGGAGGCGCGTCCGCAGGCCGCCACCTCCTTCGACCCCGTCCCTCGAACTCGACCAGACCCGGAGCCTGACCCATGGGCGAAGAGAAGACGATCGCCCTCAACCGGAGGGCCCGCCACGAGTACTCGATCGACGACGTCGTCGAGGCCGGCATCGTGCTGCGCGGCACCGAGATCAAGTCGATCCGCGCCGGCCAGGTGAACCTGTCCGACGCCTATGCCCGCATCGAGCGCGGCGAGGCCTGGCTCGTCGGCGCCCATATCGCCCCGTGGGAGAGCGCGAGTCGCGACAACCACGAGCCGAAGCGGGACCGCAAGCTGCTCCTCCACCGCTCGCAGATCGACGCGCTCCTCGGCAAGACAAAGGCGAAGGGCCTGACCCTCATCCCCCTTCGCCTCTACCTCGGCCAGCGGGGCCGGGCAAAGCTGGAGCTGGGCCTCGGTCGGGGCAAGCAGCTCCACGACAAGCGGCGTGACATCGCCGAGCGCGACGCGAAACGGCAGCTGGAGCGGGACGTCGCCGAACTCCGGCGCCGCTGACCCCGGGGGGCAGCCGCGGTGCCCCTGAGGGCGCGGGCCGCGCTACCGCAGGAAGTAGCGCCGGTTCAGCGGCAGCTCGGCGGCCGGCTCCGCCGCCAGCTCGAGACCCGTCAGCGTCACCCGCCCCGTGCCGGGATCCACGTCGATCGGCGGCGCGACCCGGTTCCAGGCGAGGTCCGCCCGCGTCAGGCCGCGACAGCTTCGGACGGGCAGGAACGCCCGTGCGCTGTCGAGCCGCCGGGCGAGCGCGCCCACGTCCACGCCGCCGGACACGAACGTGACGGCGACCGTCGGCGCGGCATGCCGCAGGCCGGCGAACTCCGGGGCGTAGCGGGTGGGCTCGGCGCGCTCCACCGAGGCGTTGCCCTCGCCCAGCGGCGACCAGGCGGGATGGCCGCCCTTGATGACGAGCTCCGGCTTCACGCCGAAGAGGGCGGGCTTCCACAGGACGATGTCCGCGATCCGGCCGGCCTGCAGCGAGCCGACGTGCCCGGCGATCCCGTGGGTGATCGCGGGCTCGATCGTCACCTTGGCGAGGTACCGAAGGACACGGTCGCCGTCGTCGCCGGCTGGGTCCTCGGCAACGCCCGCCACCGCGGCCACCGTGCGGCCCACCTCGGACGCCCGCCACGCCTGCATGACATCGGCCAGCTGGAACGTCCGGCGGACCGTCTCCATGATCCGGCCCATGCCCTGCGAGTCGGAATTCACGATCTGGATCGCCCCGAGCTCGTGGAGCGGCCCCTCGGCGGCCATCGTCGCGGGGTGGAGGCGCTCCCGCACCAGGGCCACGTCCTCCGGAACGGCCCAGCTCGTGCCGTGGTTGAGCATCGTCATCGCGAGCGTCTCGTCGGCCGCGGAGACGCCCCAGGGGATGGTCGGCGTGGTCGACGAGCAAATGACATTCGGCTCGCGGACGAGCCCGATGACGTCCGGGACGTGCCCGCCGCCGGATCCCTCGACGTGATACGCGTGGACCGTCCGGCCCCGGATCGCTGCCACGGTGTCCTCGAGCTCGGCCGTCTCGTGCAGGCCGTCCGTGTGGAGGCTGACGGAGACATCCCGGCCCTCGGCGAAGGCGAGCGTGTGATCGATCAGCTCGGGCGATGCCCCGTAGTCCTCGTGGATCTTGAACCCGACCGCGCCGGCATCGAGGAGCGGCTCGAGCGCGGCATCGGACGCGGCCCGGGCATTCGCCTGGAGGCCGACGTTGATGGGCCAGCCCTCGAGGCCGCGAAGCGTGCGCTCCATCTGGGCGGGCGGTTCCTCGAACCCCGCGGTGATGAGCGTCGTGACCCCGGCCGAGAGCGCCGCCGGGATGAGGTTCGGGCTGATCGTGTGCACGTGGGTATCGACCGCCCCGGGCGTGGCGATGAGCCCGTAGGCGGTGATCGGGGCCGTGTGCGGCCCGATCGGCAGGTCGATCCCATCCGAGATGCCCGGATTGCCGGCTCGGCCGACCCCGACGATCCGGCCGTCCTTGATCCCGATGTCCGCCTTGACGATGCCGAGCACGGGGTCGATGACGAGCGCGCCGACGATGACGGCATCGAGCTCGGACGGCCCGGCCGCGGCTGCCTGGGCCATGCCGAGGCGGAGATCCTTCGCGTAGCCCCAGACCGGCTCGTCACCAGGAGCCTGGCGGTCCTCGCGGACGCGAATCCGGAGCGAGGTGTCCGCGAGCCGCACGAGATCGCCGGTCGTGGGGCCGAAGCGGGCGAGCCGTTCGCCGCGGGAGAGGCTGGTCACGCGCCGCCGCCGCTGCCGCCGCTGCCGCTGCCGCCGCTGCTGCTGCTGCTGCCCCGATAGCGGACCAGCGACACCGTCCGGGTCTCGCCCGGCGCCCAGCGCGCCGAGCTGCCGGCCGGCAGGTCGAGGCGAAACCCAGCGGCGGCCGCTCGATCGAAGTCGAGGCGGGCGTTCACCCGTTGGAACGGGAAGTGCGAGGACACCCGCACCACCCGCGTCGACGTGCTCCGGACCTGGAGCGTGATGCGGTCCAGGCCCGCGGTCGGGTCGGCGATGGCCTCCGCCGCGAGGCTGACGGATCCCGGGCCGTCCGGCTCCAGGGTCCCTGCGCCGAGTGGGTCCAGGAGCACCACCAACCGCGTCCCGTCCTCCAGCAGCACTTCGACGCGCACCTCGTCGATGATCGAGGCGACCCCGGGCATGACCTCGTCCGGACGCAGCGCGGTGCGGCCCGCGGCCTCGACCTCCGCGAAGCTCGCACCGGCGCGAGCCGCCTCGAGCATCGCGTCGCTGATGACCGCCACTGCCTCGGGGGCGTTGAGCAACAGCCCGCGCTCGCGGTGCCGCCGGGCGAGCTCGGCGGCCGTGAAGATGAGGAGCCGCTCCTCCTCCCAGGCGGTCAGGCGCATCGATCAGTCGAAAGCGAAGATCGTGTTGCCCTCGTAGAACAGCCTGACGTAGCTGCAGTTCAGGCAGACGAGCATGTCGACGCGATGGGCCGTGACCCCCCACTCGGAGTCGAGCTTTCCCTTCTCGCGCCGGTACTCGTCGCGCCCGCAGATCGGGCAGCGCGGCCTGCCGCCCGTCGGGGCGGCCTCGGGTTGGTCCATCGCGTCCTCCGGGGGTGCGGCGCCGTCGCCGAGGATCGTACCCGCCGGCCGGACCCGCGCGCCGCTTGGCCGATCCCCCGACCTCGACTAGACTCCCGGAGGACGCCGACGCGCGTCCGGTCCTGTGGGGATGCGTGGTTTCGACAGGGTCTGGCTGAAAGCGAACGCGAGCCGAGGTGCTGTCAGGCCTCGTTAAACAGGCAGCAAATCGAAGTAACTGCCAACAAGCAGTCGACTCTCGCCCTCGCCGCTTAGGCGGTAAGGTGAGCGTGGAAGCCACCCCGGTCCCGCGGGTGGTGGAAGCGTCATTCAGCGGGGCTGCAGCCTGGATGAGCGTCGCGTAATCCAGGTTCAAGCTCGATCTAGAGGCACGTGACTGGACCATTGGGGAGAGTGCCGATCCCCGCCCCGATGGTTGACGAAAACGATCGGACACGCTCGTAGCTGGTCGCTTCCGAAGGGCTCTGGACGGGGAGTTCGACTCTCCCCCATCTCCACCACACCCGCCACCTCGGTCGGGGTTGTGCTGGAACGTGACGTCCAGGATCACCGTTCGCGCAGGGCGGCGACAACGTTCAGCCTGGACAGGCCTCGGTCGGCGAGCACGACCGCCCCGACGAGTGACGAACCAATCATCCCGGTCATCGCGCCGATCAGGGCGATGGGGACCGCTGGGGCATCGGCGGGTGGGTCGAAGACGCCAGCCAGGATCTGGAGAAGCGTAAGACCGACGAGACCGCCGACGACCAGGCCGGTGGTCACGCCCGAGACGCCGACGAACAGGGCTTCTCCGATCATCGATGACCGGACCTGCTTCGGCTCGGCGCCGATCGCGATGAGCGTTGCCAACTCACGCCGCCGCTCGGCAAGGCCGGCCAGGAGGAAGAGCGCGACACCGACCGCCGCGATGATGACGGCGAACCCGACGTCCAGCAGGACGAGGCCGGTCAGATCTACCGAGGTGATGCTGTTGGCCAGGCGCGCCGTTGTCGTACCGAGGTCCGCAACGAGCCACCCGGAACCCAGGCGACGGCTCAGGTTCGACGACGCGTCGCCAACATTGCCATCAGCCCGAGCCAGGACGAACGAGATCCGGTCATTCCCGGTCTGGGCGACGACATACGCCCGATTGGCGACCAGGAACGCGTCCTTCGGGGCGGTCGGAAACTCGAGGGCGATCCCGGCCATCGTGAACTCGACGCTCCGGAGCGCGCCAGTCGCGTCTGGGACCCGGACGCGGAGCCGGTCGCCCGGAACGATGCTGTAGTCCTTGGCCGTCTCGGCCGACACCAGGATTGCATCTGGACGCCCGCGGAGCGCCGCCATCGCCGCGGTGGCCGTGGATCCCTGGAAGAACGAGTCCGAGAGAGGCGCCACGAGGGGGAGGGTTGCTGCGTCGATGGCCAGGAGGTCCTGGGCCTCCGGCCCGACGTAGACGACCCGATCGACGAACGGCGTCGTCGTGCCCACTCCCGGCCCATTCAGGCTCGACGCCGCCGACGCCGAGGCCGGCCCGGTCGGCGTCGCCTTGAGATCCGCGCCCAGGGTGAGTTGAGCGTCGACAATCTGCTGCTGGCGGTAGGTCGCGTCGAAGATGAGGACGCTGGTCGCGAAGCCAACGGCAAGAGCAAGCACAACGATCGCCCGGGACGCAGCAGCGGAACGAGAGACGAGCGAGCGTCCGGCGAGATCGCCGCCGGGGCCAAGGAGGCGCCCCAGCGCGCCGGCCAGCCTTCCGCTTCGCCGCAGGATCGCTCCTACGGCCCGGAGGAGCAGGAGGGTACCTCCAACCCAGAAGAGCAGGGGTGCCACGAAGGAGGTCAACGCCAGGGTCACCGTCGGGTTCCCTTCGGCGTTCAGGACCGGGTGGATGCCGGCTCCCCCGGCGATCAGGTAGACGGCCCCGGCGCCGACGAGCGCAACGCCATCGAGGTGGAGTCGCTGCCACATCGGGGGGCGGGAGCGCTGCAACTCCTGGCGGCCCGACGCAATCTCCTCACGCAGCTGGGCCCGCAGCGGCAGGATCGCGGCCAGCGTGGCGAGGATGGTCGTGAAGCCGATCGCGATGATCCCAGCCTGGAGCACGGTTCCCGGCCCGCCGGCGGAGGCCAGGTCCCGGCCGAAGAGCAGAAAGCCGATCCCGATCCCAACCGTGGCGCCGACCATCGATCCGACGAGGGCCGTGATGCCGGTGGCGGCGACGAACACCGTCCGCAGCCGACGGGGCGAGGCGCCACGGGCACGGAGCAACGCCGCGTGACGGCGCGTCGCATCCGCCGTCGCATCCGCGGCGAGCCGGGAGAGTGCGAGTGCGAGAAGGATGCCTGGAAGGGCCAGGAAGATGAACAGGATCTGGCCCCAGGCGAGGTCGGCCGCGATGGGCTCCAACGATGCGCT
This sequence comes from Chloroflexota bacterium, assembly GCA_016191345.1. GTDB lineage: Bacteria > Chloroflexota > Limnocylindria > Limnocylindrales > CSP1-4 > UBA5189. Next base: position 174,864 of record JACPOU010000029.1, on the reverse strand, counting down.
CGCGTCATCGATCCAGGTGAAGCTCCCCGCACCCTGTCGCTCGACGCGACGACGAACGGTGTCCAACCATCGCTGCGCCGCGACGGGATCACCCGGTAGCTGGGCGTGGTCGAGCTTCACGTGGAGCTCGCTGCGCACCGCGGGATCGGCAGCGAACACGGGCGCCGTCACGCCCGGTGGCGTGCCGCCGGCCGTGCCCGGGTCGGAGGCGATGGCGCCGGCGGGGATCTGCGACAGGACCTGACGCTCCAGGTCGGCGCGGTTCATCACCGCGACATTCACCGGGGAATTGGCGCCCGCAGCTCGATGGGCGGCGTCGATGGGACCGAGGACCAGGTCCGCACCCACGATCGAGACGATGCCTGTCACCTTGAGCGGCACGGAGGCGCCGCCTGGAAGCAGGAAGGTGATCGTGTCGCCTGGAACGGCCCCGAGGTTCGAAGCGAGGTCCCGGCTGATCGCAATCGATCCGGGGGTGAGCGAGCCTGATGACAGATCGAACAGGCCCGTGGTCGCCGTGAAGGAGGGTTCGAGGCCCACGAACACGCCGACGCTCGTCTGGGTCGCCGTTCCCGACTTGTCCGCGGAGGCGGAGTCGAAGTGGGCGAGGTCGAACCTGGTGACGGCGCGGACAGCGGGATCGGCGCGAAGGATCTTGAGCGCCGCCTCGGGATCGGCCTTGGGGGCGAGGACGACCTGGGCGTCGACCGGGAGGTCCGCCAGGGCACGCCGGGTGACGGTGCTGCCCGAGGCGGCGCCGAACAGGAGGACGCTCGTGATCAGGGCCGACGCGAGGCTCACGCCCACGAGCGCGGCGAGGGACCGTCGCGGCTCGCGGACGACGAGGCGCAGCGCGTGTCGGAGGAGGTTCATGCTGGCACTCCGATCGAAAGGCGCCCGTCGCGCATCATGTAGTGGCGGTCCGCCCTGGCAGCGCTCGCCGGATCATGGGTGACGAGGACGAGGCTGGCACCGCGGCGGCGGACCGCATCCGTGAGCAGCGCCAGGACGCCGCTGGCATTCGCTTCGTCGAGGCTGCCGGTCGGCTCGTCGGCGAGAATCACGATCGGGTCGATGACAAGGGCCCGCGCCACGCCGACCCGCTGCCGCTCGCCACCTGACAGCTCATCGATCCGTGTCCCGAATGCCGATTCGAGGCCGACCTCCTCGAGCGCGGCCTTCGCGCGGTCATCCCGTTCGCGTGGCGCCACCCGGGCGAGCGCGAGCGGAAGTGAGACATTCTCTCCGGCCCGAAGGCTCGCGATCAGCCCGAATGACTGGAAGACGATCCCGATCCGAGCCTGCCGAAGCCGGGCGCGTTCAGCGCCGCTCAGCCGCGCAAGGTCGTGGCCGAGCACGTCGATCACGCCTTCGTCGGGCACCTCCAGGCCTGCGAGCAGCCCGAGCAGGGTGGTCTTGCCGGATCCCGAAGGCCCCTCGATGGCGACGATCGTGCCGGCCTCCACCGTGAGGTCGACGCCGGCGACCGCCGTGACGGGCGGCATGCCTGGCTGTGCGTAGCGACGAGTGACACCCCGGCACGTGATCACGCTCATCGTGGCCTCCGCTCGCTGACGATCCGGCCGTCACGGAGTTCGAGGACCCGGTCGGCGCGTTCGGCCACGTTGGGATCGTGCGTGGCCAGCAGCAGCGTCATCCGCGCGTCGCGATGGACCCGTCCGATGAGATCGAGCAGTTGTCTGGCCGTCGATGAGTCGAGCTCTCCGGTCACCTCGTCGGCGAGGATGATCCGGGGGGTCGTGGCAAGAACGGCCGCCAGGGCGGCACGTTGCTGCTCGCCGCCCGAGAGCTGCGTCGGCCGCCGATGCTCCCGGCCATCGAGGCCGACGCCGGCCAGGCTGACCCGGGCCGCCGCTCTGTCGATCGGGCGCCCCGCCAGCTCCGCAGCGAGCCGGACGTTCTCCTCGAGGTCGAGGAATGGGACCAGGTTCCCACTCTGGAACACGATCCCGACGTGGCGCCCGCGGAGTGCGGCCCGCTCCCGCTCGTCGGCCCGGGACAGGTCGAGCCCATCGACGACGACCCGCCCGGCGGTCGGTCGATCGGATCCCGCGAGGAGCTGAAGGAGCGTGGACTTGCCGGACCCGGAGCGGCCCATGATCGCCACGAACTCGCCGGCGGGGATCTCGAGATCGATCCCGCGCAGCGCGATCGTCTCGATGTCGGCCTCGCGAAAGACGCGCATGACGTCGCTGAGGATGATCGCCGGTGCGGCCGCCCGGACCGGTGGCATCCCGGCCGGATCCGCGGTCACGACCACTTGAAACTCTCGATCATCTGGCGGAACGCGTCGATGTTGTCGACGCCGTCCGGGGTCGCGAGGGTGATGATCGCGAGCGCCTGCGAACCCGGCGCGTAGTAACGGTCGGCGACCTGGGGTACGCGCTTGCCCGTCACCGGATCGGGCGGCGAGGTCACGCGGTAGGCAAGGTGCACGTACTTCACACTGCCGACGTCGACCGTGTCCTGCCCGATGAGCTCGAAGCCCGGCTGCGCCCGAAGCGCGGGAAGATCGGTGTTCGCGACATAGGAGAGAACGTCCGGGGCGGGGCGGACGATCGTGACGTTCTCACTGCTGTCCTTGTCCCTGATCACCACGCCGTCGGCCTGCGGGGTGACCTGCCAGCCCTCCACGTACTCGATCGAATAGGCGGATCCAGCCCCTCGATAGGTGAGGAAGACGGCGTTGTCGGGCACATCCCCGCTGGTTGTTCCGCCCGGCGGCTCGGTACCGGCGGGGCCGCTCACGGACGGCGACTCGCCCGGCGTCGAATCCGGACCGACGGACGGCACCGCGGTCCTCGACACCGTTGCGTCGGACGGTCTGGAGGTCGGGCCACCGCTCCCGCACGCCGAGGCAGTCAGGCCGATTGCCGAGATGGCGACGAGCCGGAGGAGCCTGCCGGATGTCGAATGCATCTGAAGAAACCTCGCACTGGTGGAGCCGGCGGACCCGGTCGATCAGTGCAAGTTGTCGCCCACCAAGATGAATGTCACCTGAGCCGGGGCAGGGTGAGCCGGAAGGTCGAACCTGCACCCGGCCGGCTCGTGACCGTCAGGTGCCCGTCGTTCCGACGGGCGAGGCTGCGGGCGATCGCAAGACCCAGGCCGTTGCCCTCGGGCGCGCCGGCGTCCGGGTGGAGCCGCGCGAATGGCGCGAACACGCGCTCGAGGTCAGCTGCCGCGATGCCTGGTCCATCATCGATGACCTCGACGACAGCGTCGCGCTCGTCCGGGCGTGTGATCACCCGCGGCCGCTCGACGCCTCCGGAGCCATGACGGCAGGCGTTGTCAACGAGGTTTGCCACGATCCGGGCGACTTCGTCAGGATCGGCGGCGACGACGAGTCCGGGCGCAAGGGTGGCGATGACCCGCGAGGGGCCGCGATGCGCCACCGCGAATGCCTCGAGGGTTTCGGCAACGACAACCGAGAGATCGATCGACCGCCGACGGGCGTCAAGAGGAAGTTCGTCGGCCCGGGCCAGCAACAGCAGATCATCCGTCAGGCGGGAGAGATCCTCAGTGGAGGCGATGACCGATTCGAGCGCCCGTCGGAGAGCGTCCGCCGACTCGGGTCCGGCGAGTGCTCCCTCAGCGGACGCGCGGATGGCCGCCAGCGGCGTCCGCATCTCGTGGGACGCATCGGCGACAAAGCGCCGCTGTCGAGCGTGGGCCTCGCTGATAGGACGGAGGGTTCGCGACGCCAGGATCCACGCGGCGACCGCCACGATCGCGATCATTGCGATGTCGGCGATCACGAGCGCCAGCGCCACCTGGTCCACCGTCGCCCGGTAGGCGACCGCGGCGGCCTGCTCGTTCGTGAGTTCCGGACCCAGGTCGAACGTGGGCGCGAGCGCGGTCGCGACTCCGACGTAGAAGACAGCGCTGAAGAGCCCGAGCACCAGCGAGAACAGGGCGATGTAGAGCAGCGTCAGGCGGAGTCGTGTCCGGGTGAACATCAGTTCCGCTCTGCTGCCCGGAGCCGGTAGCCCGAGCCGCGCACGGTCTCGATGAGGCCATCTCGCCGGCCATCGTCCACCTTGCGGCGCAGACTCCGGATGTACACCTCGACGATGTTCGACTCCGCGGCGAAATCGGCATTCCAGAGCGCCTCGATCAGTCGGTCCTGGCCGAAGATCTGGCCCGGATGGCGGGCAAGCAGCTCCAGCAGGGCGAATTCTCGCGCCGTGAGCCGGATCTCCCGTCCGGAGTGTCGGACTCCCAACGACGCGGGGTCGAGCTCAAGATCGCCGACCACGATCTTCGGGGTCCGGTCCTCGAGCCTCCTCCGGCCAAGGGCCCGCACCCTGGCGCGAAGTTCGCCCATGCTGAAGGGCTTCGGCATGTAGTCGTCGGCCCCGCGATCGAGGCCGATGATGCGGTCGCGGATGTCGTCGAGCGCGGTCAGCATGAGGATCGACGCGGCAAAGCCCCGTGAGCGGAGCGCGGAGCAGACGCCAAAGCCGTCCATTCCCGGGAGGACCACGTCGAGGATCACGAGGTCATAGGCATAGGCATCGCTCCAGCGGAGCGCCTCACTGCCGTCGCCCACGACATCGCAGGCATGGCCGTCCGCCGCGAGCGCGACGTTGACCGCGTCGGCGATGGCAGCCTCGTCCTCGACGATCAGGATTCGCAGGATCAGCCTCCACTGCAGCGACTGGCCAGCCCGGGATCCAGCCCGTCGTTCGCGATCGTACGACCCGCCCCGCGGTTGCGCCGGATTCAAGGAGCCGCCGGCCGCAGCGCTCGAGCTGGGGGGAGCTCGTGTGGCTGCCGGCCGGCGGCTTGGTGAAACGCTGATCGTTCAACCTGAATGCAGGCTGAATGGTTTCCGGTTGAGGCTACTCCTCGCCGTCGAACTGGTGATCGACGTTCTGGCCCTCCGCGTCGGCATTACCACCGGGGCCGTCGGCCTCGGCGCCGCCGACCTCGGTGCCAGGGGCTTCCGCGCCCTCTGCGGCGGGTGCCGATGCCTTGGTACCCGTCGCGTCGGGCGCGGTCTGATCGCCTTCCTGGAGGGTGTCGGTGTCAGTGGCCTCCACCGGCTCGGTGCCGGCGCCATCCGCCTGGGTGATCGGGACCGGCGCCACCGCGGGGGCAGGGGCGGGACTGGCGGCAAACGCGCTTGCCGCCCCCGAGATGAGCAGCACCGCGGTCGCTGCGAGCGCCGGGGCGCGGAATCGATCCAGCTTCATGGCTGAGTCTCCTGTGCTTGTGATCGGGACATCCGCCCGAGCTCCGCCACCTTGGCGCACGTTCATGAGCCCTCGGTGAATCCGGCGCGGTCGCCGATTCATCTTCCATTCATGCAGCCGGCCGACCATGGAATCGTGAAGATCCTCCTGGTCGAAGACGACCTGCGCCTCCGCGCGATCGTCGTTCGGGGTCTCCGTCGGTCCGGCCACACCATCGACGTCGCCGGAACGATTGAAGAGGCCACGTGGCTGGCAACCGACTCCAAGCAGGACGTCGTCATCCTCGACGTGATGCTCCCCGACGGCGACGGGTTCTCGCTCTGCCGCGAACTCAGAGCCACCGGCAACTGGACGCCGGTACTGATGCTGACCGCCCGTGATGCCGTAGCCGACCGGGTTCGCGGCCTCGACGTCGGGGCGGACGACTATCTTGTCAAGCCCTTTGCGTTCGCCGAGCTGGAGGCGCGTCTTCGCGCGCTCGACAGGCGGGGGCCAAACGATCGACCGACGACCCTCGTCGTTGGCGAGCTCGAGTTGGACCCGTCGTCGCGCCGGGCGACCGTTCAGTCCCGCGAACTGAGCCTGACGGGCCGGCAGTTCGCCCTGCTCGAGTTCTTCGCCCGCCGGTCCGACCAGGTCCTGACGCGCATGCAGATCCTCGACCAGGTCTGGGACTGGGCATTCGACGGTGACCCGCGCATCATCGACGTCTACGTCCGGAGCCTCCGCAAGGCGATCGGCGATGACGCCGAGGCTCCCTGGATCCAGACAGTCCGGGGCGTCGGCTACGCACTTCGGCCCAGCCGGCCAGGCGAGCCGTCGCGATGAGCATTCGCACCCGGCTCGCCGTGAGCTACGGCCTGGGCGTGGCGCTCACGATCCTCATCGTCGGCGTATCCGTCTGGCTGCAGATGGGCACGGCGTTGCGCGGAGCACTCGAGACGACCCTCCAGACACGGGTCGACGGCGTCCTCAACTCGCTCGAGAACGACGGCCAGGCGGGACTCCAGGAGGCAGATCGCGGCGCGCCTGGCGTCTTCGTGGCCCTGTTTGCTCCGGATGGCACGCTCACCGAGGCGACGGCCGACGCACCCCCGGGGATCCGCGCGGCGGGCGGCGTCCTCGTGGTCGATGGACGTCGGTATCTGCTCCGTCTGCAGGCCGCTCCCGACGGCACGCTGGTCGAGTCCGGCGCCGACCTGCAATCGATCGACGCGGCGCAGGCGGCGTTGGCACGAGTGCTCATCGGTGTGGGCCTGGCTGTCGGGGTCGCCTCCCTTGGCGGCGGGTGGCTCTTGGCGGGACGCGCGCTGCGGCCCGTCGACCGCCTCATCGATGATGCCGCGGCCATGGGACCCGCCGACCTGTCGCAGCGGCTGTCGGTGCCGCCGCGCATGGACGAGATCGGCCGACTGACGCGAACCCTCAACGGCCTGCTCGAGCGGGTCACCGAATCCGTGGACCGCCAGCACCTCTTCGTCGCGATGGCCTCGCACGAGCTGCGAACACCCCTGGCGGCCCTGCGGGCCGAGCTTGACCTCACGGACCGGACGGACGCGAGCCTGGCCGAGTATCGACAGGCCGTTCGGGATGCCCAGGGTGACGTCGTCAGGCTGAGTGGCCTCGTGACGAGCCTCCTGGAGCTGGCCTCCATCCAAGAGGATGCCGAGCGGCTTGAACGCCGACAGGTCAGGCTGCGCGATGCCGTGTCGACCGTCGTCCGCGCGATCGATCCGCTGATTCGTCTTCATCGCGTGGCGATCGAGCAGGATGTCCCGGACATCGTCGTCACCATCGATCGTCTGCGCTTCGAGCAGGCGCTCGGCCACGTGCTCGACAACGCGATCACCCATGGGTCGGCCGGCAACCGCGTGACCATTCGATGCCGTTTGGCCGATGAACCAGAGCCCCGTAGCCTCACCGTCGAAGTCCTCGATCGCGGGCCCGGTCTCCTCGGGCAGGCGCCGGACCGGCTGTTCGACGCGTTCGTTCGAGGAACAGGGGCGGGCCCGGGATCGGGCCTGGGTCTGGCGACGGTCGCGAGCGCGGTCCGCGCTCACGGAGGTACCTTCGGCGCGGGGGACCGAGAGGGCGGCGGAGCGCGATTCTGGTTCACCATGCCGGACGCGGCGGAAACGTTCACGGGGCGCCCGGCGCGGCCGCCGGGCGCAGGAGTGGGTCCGCGGTGAGCGGGTCAGGGCCTCACTGCGCCGGGCGGATGTTCTGGTTGAAGCGGAAGACGTTGTCCGGGTCGTAGCGACGCTTCACCTCGGCCAGTCGCCCGTAGTTCTCCCCGAAGGTCGCTCGCATGAGCGCCTCGGCGTCCTCCCCGTGGCCCGGGAAGTTCATGTAGATCCGACCGCGATCGCCGTGTGGCTCCAGCCGCTGCCAGAAATCGCGCGTCCCTGCGATGTTCCGGGCGTCGTCGCCGAGGTCGGCCCAGATCGAATCGACCGAGAACATCCAGGGCATCGAACGGTCGCCGAAGGCCGTCTCGCTCGCCCCGACACGGGCCATCGCGCCGCCAAAGTTCCAGATCGAGGACAGCGTGTTCGGCGACGGTGGGCGCCGGTTCCCCTCGATGATGGCGTCGATATCGGACGGCTGTGCGGCCCGGACGAGGCGATCCAGACCGCCAAGGTCCACCTGCTTGCGGGTCACGAGGACGGCCAGCGCCCGTTCGCGGCGATGAACCGCCAGGTCCAGCGGGCCGATGCCGCGGTCGCGAGGAGCCAGACCTGGATCGCGGAGCACTACGACACGCCGAACCCCGTCGCTGCGATGGCCGAGCAGGCGGGCCTCACCCGCCGCACGTTCGCTCGCCGGTTCCGGAGCGCGACCGGAGCGCTTCCCATCGAGTACGTCCATGGCATCCGGATCGACGAGGCGAAGGGCCGGCTCGAACGGAGCGGCGCCGCGATCGACGACATCGGGGCCGAGATCGGCTACGAGGACCCGACGTTCTTCCGGCGCCTGTTCAAGCGCAAGACCGGGCTCACCCCCGCGGCCTACCGTCGCAAGTACGCCTCGATTGCGGGCCGGGACCCTGTCGCCTGAGTGCCGCCGTGGCGCGGTTTGTGGCGCGGCCGAAGCGGACGCCATCGCCAGCTGCATGCGAGCCCGCGGCGCACCAAGATCACGGTGGGGTCGAGCGGTGCGGCGGGGCGACCGATGCCGGGATGCCGGCCTTGACCGCGGGTCCGCGCGCGGCCGCGGTTGCCCGGCGGGCCTCAGGGCGTCGGTGCGGCCGTGGAATCGGGCGCGGTTCCCGGGCTGGCTGCGACGCCGATCCGCAGGATGCCCGTGATCCGCGTGTAGCGCGAGGTGTAGGTCTCCTGGTGGAGCACGGCGCCCGCCGAATCGGTCACGGTGCGGGTTACCCAGACGTCCTTGCCGTCGACCGGGTACTCGACTCGCTCCTTTACGCCGGGCTTCAGATCGGTCGTGTAGACGATGGAGTCGCTGGCGAGCTTGACGTTCTCCACCTTTGGCTTCGAGAGCGTCACGGTCCGGCCGGTGGGCACCGACCAGAGCGCGAACTTCACGTAGCCCTTGCTGCCGACGCTCCAGCCAGTCCCTCGGATCAGGATTGGATTGGCGGTGTCGTTGCGGAACGACATCGTCTGGACCGTACCGGAGTTGCTCTGGAACACGGTGGCGTCGAGGCCCAGAGGGTAGCGATCGATGTAGTAGAAGTGGTTTCGCCGCGCGCCCATCTCGAGACCCGCCCGGAGGGCGGCGTTGAAGAGGGTGGTTGACGTTGAGCAGATCCCCCCGGCGAGGGCTCCCTGCGGCTCCGTCTTGCCGTTGATGATCGCGCCGCCATCCTTGTAGCCGCGTTCGCGGGTAACAGGGCCGACCGCCTTCCAGAAGTCGAACCAGGCGCCCGGCATGACGACCGCGCCATCGATGTCCCGGGCCGGGATCCAGATGTTCGCGCCCTGGCCGTTCTTGATCCCGATCGGGAACCAGGTCGTCCACGAGGAGATCTCTTCCATGAGCGGGGCCGTCCGTGTCGCCTCGGCCGTACTGAGCTCGGGCTCGACGGTCGTGGTGTTGATCGGGGCACGGGAAACGCTCAGTCCGAGGGCTCGTTGGCCGATGAGCGTGGTGAGCGTCGCGGTCGTGGCCGGGATGTCCAATGCCCGGCCGTTCCGGCCCGCCGACACGCCGACGACCGTGTTGCCGGTTCCCGTCAGGAACGATGCGTTGACCGGCTTCTGCGCGACGGCGGCGGCGACCTTCGCGAGGCCGGCCTCGAGGCTGGCCGGCGCCACGATCGGCGCATAGCGACCGTCCGGCGTGGTGCCGAACCCGATCCAGTTGCGGATGTCGGAGCCCGCGATGGTCCAGCGCTCCTCACCGGCCACGAGCTCGATATCCACGGCGATCCTGGCAGCGGCGTCCCGGGCGGCCGCCGCCGCGTCCGTCGTGACGTCCGGAGCGACGACGTTGGTGGGGACGGTCACCAGGAGGGCAGGGCTCGCGCCGACATCGGAGAGCAGCTGGCTGGCGCCCCGGACCGCGGCCTCGACATCGACCGAGCGCCCGTCCGAGCCCTTCGTCAGGCTGAACACCTCGCCGACGAGCGCCACCGTGGCGTCCACCGGCGCGATCGCGGTCTCCGATGCGAACGCCGCCACCTGGGCTCGGAGGGCCGACGCGTCGAAGACGACCTCGGGCGCGATCTCGACGCCCCGCACCATGTTCCGGAGATTGGAGGCGATTCGCTCGACCGGGGCCCCGCTCCGTCCGACCGCCATCGCGCGGTCGACGAGCGTGTCGACGTCGAGGCGGCGCGAAAGCGAAGCGAAGGTGATGGTCCGGGATGTCCCGGCCGCGGTGAGGACGAGCTCGCCGTCGCCGAGCGTCGCGTAGGCGGCAACGAGCCGGTCGCGGGCCTCGGACGGGCTCAGCCCGGAGAGGTCCACGGTCCCGGCGTGGATCCCGGGCAGGACCCGGCCGGTATTCGAGGATTCGAGTGCGGCAAGGGCACCCGCGGAGACGGCCAGCACGCCAAGCACCCCGAACAGGAATGCCACGGCGAAGCGACGGGCACCGCGCCGGCGCGGGAGTCCGACTGCAGAATCCGGGACGGTCGGCAGCGGGCCGGGCAGCGGTTCGTTGGTCTCGGTCACGGCATCCATCAGCGGTCATCCTACACGCAGTGCGAGCGCCCTCCCTCCGGGAAGGCCGCGAGCGTCTGACTGACGCCCGCGATGCGGGCATCGTGACGGATCACGCGTTGCCTGCGACCGATCCGATGGTCCCGGGCTGCATCAACCGCCTGGCAGGGGCGCGGCGCGGGGGCGCCGCCCAGTATCTGGTCAGCTCGGACGGGGAAGGACGATGATCCGGCGGTTCGGCTCCTCGCCGATCGACTGGGTGGCCACGTCCGGGTTGCCCCGCAGCGCAAGGTGGACCCAGCGCCGCTCGAGGGCCGGCATCGGCTCCAGCTGGAGCATCTTCCCGGTCTCGATGACTCGCTGGGCGGCGCGCTCGGCGATCTCGCGGAGCTGGCGCTCGCGCCGGCCGCGGTAGTCCTCGACGTCCACGAGAACGCGTGTCCAGCCGCCCATCTCCTTCGACAGCATGAGGTTGACGAGGTGCTGAAGTGCCGACAGGCGCTCTCCCTTGCGGCCGATCAGCGCCCCGAGGGCCTCGCGCTCGTCGCCGTCGCCGGTGACATTGAGGCGGCTGGTCTCCGCGGCCTCGATCGTGACGGTCACGTTGAAGCCCATGAACACGAGGAGCTTCTCGAGGATGACCTTGCCCGCGGCCAGGGCCTCCGGCGAGGCCTCCGCGGCCTCGAGCTCGGCGCGCTCCGAGGCGACGGAGCCACGCGCGGCGGCGACCTCGGCGGCCTCCCGCTCGGTCAAGTCGGTGGACGGGCGACGGGGAGCCTCGGGGCGGTCGTCACGGCGCGGTCCACGGTCGCGATCCCGGTCACCGAAACGCGGGCGGTCATTCCGGCGCGGGCCTCGATCCTCGCGGGGGCGGTCGTCGCGCGCAGGAGCATCGGCATGGGCGGGGCCATCGGGGCGTGGGGCGCGCTCGTCGCGCGGCCGGTCGTCGCGCGGTCGGTCGTCGCGCGGCCGGTCGTCGCGCGGCCGGTCGTCGCGGCGCGGGCCGCGGTCGTCCCGTCGCGGTCCACGGTCGCGATCCCGGTCACCGAAACGCGGCCGATCCTCGCGATCCTCGCGGGGCGGCGCCGGGGGCAGCGGCCGGGTCGCGGCGGCATCACGCTTCGGGGCGGCGCCGCCGAGCTCGGAGCGGGGTGCCGCGAGGACCCGGGCGGGCTCGGCCCCCATGCCCAGGACGCCGCGGCTGCCCGGGGTGAGGATCTCGAAGTCCAGGTCGTCCAGGCCGGCCCCGAAGGCCTCCCGTGCGAGGCGAAGGGCCTCCTCGACCGTCTTGCCGGTGAATTCTCGGTAGGCGCTCATGTCAAGTGTCACTCACTAGCGTCGTCGTCCGCGACGGCCCTGGCGACCCCGCTGCTGGCGGACGGTCGCCTGGGCGGAGGCCGACCGCTCGAGGGCCGAGCGTTCGGTGGGGGTGGATCGCGCGGGCGCTCCCGCCTGGCGCGAGGTGGTCGTCGGCGCCGTGGGAGCGGCGACCGGGAAGCGCGGTTCATGTCCCACGGCGAACCGTGGCGTCCACCCGAAGATCGGGAACATCCCGCCCCAGCCGATGATGAGGTACTGCTGGACGATCGAGAACAGGGTGGACATGATCCAGTAGAGGAACAGGCCCGCCGGGAGGATGCTCCCGTAGATCAGGGAGATGAACGGCAGGAAAATCGCCATCTGGCGCTGGGTCTTGACGTTGGGGTCGTCCGAGGCGCTCGCCGCCGGCATCGTCATCCGCGAGGCGACGAGCTGGAGGAGCGACGAGAGGATCGCGAGGAGGCTCAGGCCGGAGAACAGCGCCCCGGGCCGGCCGAGAATGACCTCCGGGACACCCCAGTTGACACCCCATGCGCTGGGATTCAGGCAGGGGTTGGCGACCTGCCCGCCGGCGATGAACTGGGGCACCGCATCACAGCCGAGGTCGAGGATCCGGAACCCGAAGACGTCGAGCATCGGCTGGACGTTGTAGTTCGTCAGGCCCTGGCTGAAGACCGAGTAGAGCGGGATCAGCAGGAACATCTGGAGGAAGATCGGCAGGCAGCCGACCGGTGAGACGCCGCGCTCCTTGTAGAGAGCCGCGGTGGCCTGCTGGATCTTGACCCGATCGCCCTTGAACCGCCGCTGGAGCTCCTTGACCTCCGGCCCGATGAGCTGCATCCGGCGGGTCGAGACGATCTGGCGCCGGAAGAGCGGGATCAGCAGGACCTTGATGATCAGCGTCAGGAGGATGATCGCGACGGCGATGTTGCCGGTGAGCTGATTGAGCAGCACGAGCGTGATGAAGAACGCCTGGAAGATCGGGGTGAACAGCCACGCGAGGACGCTGAACGGGTCGGCCTGAAGGGGCGCGGGATTGAGGGCGATGCCGGCCGGTGGGGTCGGGGTGATCGGCGGGGTGGTGGGCGTCGCACCGGGGGCGAGGGTCGTGACGGCCCCCGCACAGGCGGCAACGACGACCGCCACGAGCACGAGAAGGAGGATCGGCCGCCAGCGGGCGGGCGGGGCGGGGGACTTCACGAATGTGCCTCGCTCATCGGACCGGGTCGTAGCCGCCAGGATTGCCGGGGTGGCAGCTGGCGATTCGGCGCATGCCCATCCACCCACCGCGGACGAGCCCATAGCGCTCGATCGCCTGCTCCGTGTAGCGCGAGCAGGTGGGCTCGTAGCGGCAGGCGGTCGGGAGCCATGCGAACGCGAAGCGGTAGAGGTGAATCGCCCCGATCCCGATCCGCTTCAAGAACCGCTTCCTCCCAGGACGCCGCCCTTCACGAGCAGTCGTCGGAGCGCCGCTGTGAGCGCCTGATGGTCGGCCGCCACGAGTGCCGGCCGGGCGATGATGAGAACGTCCCAGCCGGGCTGGAACGAGGGTGCCATGCCCCTGAGCGCCTCCCGGAGTCGCCGCCGGACCCGGTTCCTGACCACCGCCGAGCCGAGCGCCCGGCTGGTCGCCAACCCGAATCGTGTCGTCTCGAGGTCCGTCCGCGCGATCCGTGCGGAGAGGAGCGGTTGGGACTTCATCGTCCCGTGCTCCTGGAGCGCCGCAAAATCGGGTGGTCGGGAGAGCATCACGAGCGTCGGCCGCTGCCGGCCGGGTTGGCTCGTCAGGCCGACAATCGCTTCCGACCGCGAGCCCGACGGGCGGCCAGGACGCGTCGGCCGCCGGATGTCCTCATCCGGGCGCGGAAGCCGTGCTCCTTGGCGCGATGTCGCTTCTTGGGCTGGTAGGTCTGCTTCATCGGGGCTGCGCGGGATCCTCTCCATCAGGCCTCGGGGCTCCGTCGGTCTTGACCCCTAGAGGCACGCAAACGCGCCGAGCGCCCAGGTGGCGCGTGGCGCGTTCGACGTCCCGGGATGATAGGGCGCCCCGCGAAGGAGTGTCAAACGCGGCCAAGGGCCCGCGCGTCGCGCGTGCGAGGGGCCGGTGGTCCACGTCCTGCACCGATACTCCCGGGTAGTATCGCAGAATCGCCTTGCGAGGGCCCCGGTGCGGTGCTATCTTTCGGGACCCCTCGACCCCGGGAGGGCCCCAGCGGCGACCGGAAGGGAGGGTTCGGAACGGGCCGGCAGCCGGCCCGGGACGGCAGAGCCCGACACCTGGCGACCCCGGCGCGACGATCCTGCGTACCAGCATCCGGGCGCCCTCATCGAAGCCTTGAGCAGTGAGCCGTCATCGACGTATGGATGCGAAGCAGGTCTGGCGAGCCGCACTCGGGGAGCTGCAGGTGTCGCTCTCCCCGGCGAACTTCGAGACCTGGCTTCGTGACACCACGCTCGTCGACGTCGAGGACAACCGGTTCCGCATCGCCGTCCCGAACGGCTTCGCCAAGGACTGGCTGGAGAGCCGCTACCGCTCCCTGATCTCCCAGACGCTGGCCCGCATCGTCGGCTACAGCGTCCAGGTCGAGTTCGTCGTCGGGACGCCCGAGGCCACCCTCGAGGAAGCGGCGGCCGCGCCGGCAACCCCGGAGCGCCCCGTCGCAACGCCGAGCTCACAGCACGTCCGGGTGGAGGCGACCCGCGTCGGCGGCGAGGGCGGGACGACCAACATCAACACCCGCTACACCTTCGCCAACTTCATCGTCGGCTCGGCCAACCGCCTCGCCCACGCGGCCAGCCTGTCGGTCGCGGAGCGGCCGGGCCACGCCTACAACCCGCTCTTCCTCTACGGCGGGGTGGGGCTCGGCAAGACGCACCTGATGCATGCCATCGGCAACCAGGTCGCGGCGAAGTTCCCGCGGAAGCGTGTCGTGTACGCGACCTCGGAGAAGTTCACCAACGAGTTCATCACCTCGATCCAGCAGGGCAAGATCGACGAGTTCCGGGCCCGTTACCGGCGGATCGACCTCCTTCTCATCGACGACATCCAGTTCATCGCGGACAAGGAACGGACCCAGGAGGAGTTCTTCCACACGTTCAACGCGATTCATGAGGACGGCAAGCAGATCGTCCTGAGCTCGGACCGGCCGCCGAAGGCCATCCTGACGCTCGAGGAGCGCCTCCGCTCTCGGTTCGAATGGGGCCTCATCGCGGACCTGACCGCGCCGGACCTCGAGACGCGGATCGCGATCCTGCGGGCCAAGGCCGAGGAGGGCGCAGTCCCGATCACCTCGGACGTCATCGAGTTCATCGCCCGAAAGGTCGTCAGCAACATCCGCGAGCTCGAAGGCGCCCTGAACCGGATCGTCGCCTATGCCTCGATGGGTGCCGTCCCGATCTCGATCGAGCTGGCCCAGGCCGTGCTCTCGAACGTGCTCTACAACCCGAAGAAGCGCCAGATCACGCCGGAGCGAATCGTCAAGGCGGTCTCGGACTACTACAGCGTCCCGCTCGACGCGCTGAAGGGCCAGAAGCGGGACAAGGCCATCGTCGTGCCACGCCAGATCGCGATGTTCCTCATGCGCGAGGAGACGGACGTCTCGCTGCTGCGGATCGGTGCCGAGCTCGGCGGGCGGGACCACTCCACGGTCCTCCACGCCTGCGACAAGATCACCCGCGAATCCGGAGCGAACGACGAGCTGCGCCGCGAGATCTCCGCCGTCCGCGAACTGATCTACGCGGATTAGCTTCCGGCGGGCGGCCGCTGGGCCGCTGGGCCGCTGGGCCGCTGGGCGGCTGGGCGGCTGGGCGGCTGGGCCGCTGGGCGGCTGGGCGGCTGGGCGGCTGGGCGGCCGGGCCCGGCTCGTCGACGGCGCGATCGCGCGCGATCGGCGTCTGCCGCAACCCCGCGGAATCGCCCAGCCGCATCGTCGGCGCTTCGAACCGGGCGCGTCCCTTCAGGAATCGCTGGGCGGCATCCTTGACGGACGCCGAGGGCTCGCCTCGGCGTCCGGGACATCGGAACGGGCCGCGGTCCCGCGTGGCTTGGCGGTATCGGCCCCGGCGGGAGGCGCACCAGCGTCAATTGCACCGTCTTCGATGCCGGGGGGCGATTCCTGGCGGCTCGGGAGCGGCGCGCGGCGAGGCGCGCGTGGACAGTCTCGTGGACAACCCGGACCCGTCCGTGGAGCCGGGTGCTGGCGCCGCCCCTGAATCGCAGCATCCCGCACGGACAAGCCGCTCGCGAATGTCGAGACCCCCGGCGACGTTGGTCGACGGCTGATCCGCTGTCCACAGTCACCGCCACCCCTCGCCAGGGTCCAAGGCCGCGGGCGACCGCTCGTCCACCTGGGGGACCCGTCAGGCCACACGGGATTCGATCGGGACCGAGCGGGGCCGTCCACCGTTTCCACACCGTGATGATGGTGATGACGGGGTTCTGAGAATGGAGGAAGATACACAACGGAGCGAGGGTCCCGATCCGGCCGCGCCGGGCACGATCCGGGACAGGGCGGCTCGGCTGGCGGCGCCCCCGGGATGGCGTGCTCGAGCCGGCCGGCGCCCCTTCGACCTCGGCGCGCCAGTACCATCTGACAGTCCGTCAAGCGCACCCGCTGTGGAGTGGTCCAGACGTGAAGCTCTCGGTCATGCAGGAGAACCTGGCGCGCGGCCTGTCCATCGTCAGCCGCGCCGTTTCGACGCGGAGCACGCTGCCCGTCCTCGCGAACGTCCTGCTCCGGACCGAGGACGCGGGTCTCAAGCTGACCGCCACGAACCTCGAGATCGGCATCACGTACTGGGTTCCCGGCAAGATCGAATCGGACGGCGCCACCACCGTGCCGGCGAAGCTCCTCACCGACCTCGTGAACTCGCTCCAGGGCGGTGACCGCATCGACCTCGAGCTCGGACCGGCGGAGACGCTGGACCTCCGCTGCGGCCGCTTCGAATCGCACCTCAAGGGCATCGACGCGGAGGAGTTCCCGGCCATCCAGACGACCGGCGAGCGGCCGACCACGCGGATCGCCCAGAACGTCCTCCGCCGCGCGCTGGAGCAGACCGCCTTCGCGGCCGCGACCGATGAGGCCCGGCCGATCCTGACCGGAGTCCTCTGCCGGTTCGAGGGCGACGCGCTGACACTCGCCGCGGCCGACAACTACCGGATCGCCGTCAAGACGATCCCCGTCCTCGACGCCGTCGCCGAGACGAGCGTCGTCGTGCCGGCCCGAGCCCTCAGCGAGCTCATGCGGATCCTTTCCGACTCGGACGATCCGGTCGAGATCGTGCTTGCCCAGGCCCGCAACCAGATCCTCTTCCACCTCGAGGGCGTGGACCTCGTCAGCCGGCTCATCGACGGCCAGTTCCCGAACTACCAGACGGTCATGCCCAGGACCCATACGACTCGGGCAGTCCTCGACCGCGAGGAGCTCCTCAGGGCAGTCCGCCCGGCGGCCCTCATCGCCCATGAATCGGCGAACATCGTCAAGCTCCAGATCGGCTCGAACGGCGAGGCCGGGATCACCGTCAGCGCGAATGCCGAGATCGGCGATCACGTCGGGCAGGTGGAGGCGGCGGTCGAGGGCGACGGGACGACGATCGCCTTCAACGCGAAGTACCTCGCCGACGTCCTGACGAACGTCACCGCGGACCAGTTCGCGCTCGAGCTCCAGGGACCGCTCGCTCCGGGTGTCTTCAAGCCGATCGGCGACGACCAGTACGTCCACGTCGTCATGCCGGTCCGCACCACGTCCTGAGGTCATCACGCTCGCCTCGATCCGCCTCGCCGACCTCCGCGGCTACGGGGCCCTCGACGCGAGCTTCGCTGCCGGTCCCCAGCTGGTCTGGGGCCCGAATGCCGCCGGCAAGACCAGCCTGCTCGAGGGAATCGTCCTGCTCGCCTGGGGCCATTCGCACCGGACGACCACCGACACGGAACTGATCCGCTGGGGCGCGGAGCTTGCCCGCGTCGAGGGGACGGTCGGCGGGGAGACCCTGGAGGTGGCACTGGTCCAGCCGGGCAGCCGGACAGCTGCTGGGGGCGGCCGGAAGCGGATCAGGGTCAACGGCGTGCCGCGCCGGGCCTCGGGCCTCGCCGATGCCTTCCGGGTGGTCGTCTTCGCACCCGAGGAGATGCTCCTCATCGCCGGCTCGCCGTCCCTCCGCCGCGCTGCCCTGGATCGCCTGGCGACGAGCCGCTATCCCTCCTACGGCCCGGCGCTCTCGACGTACGGGCGGGCACTCCAGCAGCGCAACGGGCTCCTCCGGGCCATCCGCGAGGCGACCGCGACCCGGGATCAGCTGCGCTACTGGGACAGGCCGTTCCTCGATGCGGGCGGCGAGGTGGTGGCCGCCCGGCTGCGCGTCCTCGACGAGCTCGCGGCGCCCCTCGCCGCCGCGCATGCGGAGATCGCGCCGGACGAGGCCGCGCGGTCGGCGCTCGGGTTGCGGTACGAGACGAACGCGACCGCCCATCCCGGCGAGCTGCCCCGCGATGCGCTTGCCCGCCGGCTCGCCGAGACGGCCGAGAAGGAGGCCTGGAACGGGTCCACGCTCGTGGGGCCGCACCGCGACGACATCGCCTTCCTCCTCGAGGGCCGCAACCTGGCCGGATTCGCGTCGCGGGGGCAGCAGCGGACCGCGATCCTCGCCTTCAAGCTGGCCGAGCTGGATCTCCTCGCGAGCCTCGACGGCCGGCCGCCGCTCCTCCTCCTCGACGACGTCTTCTCGGAGCTGGATCCCGAGCGGCGGTCGCACCTCGTCCGCCGGATCGCGGAGCTGCCCCAGGCGTTCGTGACCACGACGACGCTCGACGACCTGGATCCCGCTCTTCTCGCGATCGCCACGACCTGGGAGGTCGTGGCGGCCGAGTCGGGGGCCATCCTGCGTGGCCCCGGCGCGCCCATGCCCGGCGCCCTCGCCCGTGGCACCCCGGCGTCGCCTGCGTCCCCCGTCCCGTGACCGAGCCTCGCTCGCGCCGCGGCCCGATGTCGCGGATCGGCGACCTGATTCCCGACGCGGCAGCCCGGCTGGGGCTCGCCGACGAGCTTCGACGCGCGCGCGCCGTAGCGACGTTCGACGCGATCGTCGCTGAACGCGCTCCGGCCGCCCACGGAGCCTGCCGAGCCCTGCGCATCGAGGGCTCCGTGCTCGTCGTGGAGGCGGATGCGCCGATCGTCGCCCAGGAGCTGACCCTCCACGCCCGGCAGCTCGCCGAGGCATTCCGTGCGGCGCCCGCCGGGGCGCCCATCACGGAGATTCGCGTCACGCCGCGCGGCCGGCCGGCGTCTTCCCGGGGCTGAGCGCGCGCCCGGATGCCTGCGCGCGACGCAATGCGATAATCCCGGGCCCGGCCACCATCTCGACCCTGGCAGAGGCTTCTCCATGGCGCTGCGGCTCCAGATGAAGCTCGGTGTGGTCACCGAGCACGATCGCCTGCCCGACTCCGCCGACACGATCGTCGTCGTCGAGCCGACGGTGGGGTCGCGGGCGCGCTCGAAGGGCCAGCTGTACGTCCTGGTGACCTCCATGGTGGCGGGCCCTCGGGCCCGGGAGGCCACCCGCCTGGTGGCGGACGTCATCCGGCACGAGTACTACTACGATGAGTCGGCCGGGATCCGGGTCTGTGTCGTGAAGGCGATCCTCGCCGCGAACAAGCGGCTTGCCCATGCTCGCGAGCGAACGGGCATCACGCGAGGGTCGACGGCCTCGCCCATCGGCGTGGCGATGGCCGTTGTGCGCGACCACGAGCTCTACGTCGCCACGGTGGGGCCGGCCGAGGCGTACCTGAGCCGCGGCGCCCGCCTGTCCACCCTGCCGGACCCGCACCGCGACCGGGGCCTGCCGACCCCGGACCTGGAGCCGGATGTCTGGCGCGGCGAGATCACGGTCGGCGACCAGCTCGCCCTCGTCTCCCCGAACGTCATCGCCCGGCTCGGCCCCGAGGAGCTCAAGGACGCGCTCGTCACGCTCCATCCCCAGCCCGCCCTCGAGCACCTCCACCGGCGGTTCGTCGAGGCCGGCGGATCGGGCAGCGACGGCGGGCTCGTCCTCGAGGCAGCCGAGATCAACGTGACCCGTTCCACTCGCACGCTCGTGCCCGTCCGCCCGCCGGAGCCCCTCGCCGGCGCCCCGGATCGCTCGCCGATCCCCCTCGCGGATACCGTGAGCGGCGGCGTGGCCGCAGCCCAGGCCGGCGCGCGCCGGGCCCGGATGGCCGCCGGCGGCGCCATGGACCGGCTCATCCTCCGCGCCCAGGACGCGCTGCCGCGGCGCTCCCCGGCGCCGCGTCGCGTGACGCCGATGAGCGCCCGCCGGGAGATGCGGCAGCGGGCCGCGGTCGCAATCCTCGCCTTCGTCGGCGTCACCGGGTCCATCGGCCTGGCCGCGTCGTTCCTGAGCAACCGGCAGCCGGCCGGCCCGGTCATCGCGTCGGTCGAGGTCGGCCAGGCCGCGCTCGCCACGGCGCGCGACAACCTGAACCGGGTCTTCGGGCCGGGTGTCGACCTCGTCGCGAATGACCCCGGGAAGGCGGAGGCGCTGCTCCGCGACACGGTGGCCCAGCTCGACGCCGCGGACACCGCCGGCATCGCCGCCGCCGCGACCGAGCCGCTCCGCGCCCAGGCCGTCGCCGGTCTGGATCGGCTGTACGGGATGGTGGACGTCTCGCCGGTGGACGTCTTCACCTTCCCCGCGGACGCGGGCGTGGACCTCAGCGCGATCGCCCGGGGCCCCGACGGCGCCATCTATGTCCTCGACCCGAAGACGGCCAGCGTGTACCGCATCAACCTCGCCGAGAAGACCGCGGTCGCGATCTTCCGCGAAGGGACCCGGGCCGCGGGGGCCACGGAGGCGGCCCCCGTCAAGCTCGCCGTCGGCGGGCCGGACATTCTCGTCCTCGACGCAAAGAGCGTGGTCTGGCGCTGGCGCCCCGCCGACGCGAGCGGGGCCGGGACCACGAAGACCGTCCGGGTCGCCGGGTCCGCCGAGTGGGGCAACGACATTCTCGCGATCGGGACGTTCCTCCGCGACGCGAGCGCCGGCCTCTACAACTTCTACGTCGTCGATCCATCCGGACAGGAGATCCTCGCCTACACCCCGGCGGCGGACGGCAACGGCTTCCCGGCTGCGCCGAGCAAGCGCCTGACCACGCCGCGGCCGGTGGACGGGATCACCGCGCTCTTCATCGACGGCGACATCTGGATCGCCGAGGACGGCCAGATCAAGCGCGTCGCCGGCGGGACGACGCAGGGCTGGGGCGCGGCCGCTCCCCCGGATGCCGTGCTCCGCGAGGCGCCGTCGTACGCCGCGGTCTTCTCCGGTTCGGAACGCCGCACCGGCCGGATCTACGGCTACGACAAGCCGAATCAGCGCGTCGTCGCGCTCTTCAAGTCGAGCGGCGAGTACATCGAGCAGTACCGCCTCGCCGGCGGCGCGACGGATTGGGCCGACGCCCGGGGCTGGTTCGTGGAGCCGGGCATCGCCGGCGCCCCGGACACGATCGTCTGGATCACCGCCACGGCCATCCGGCGCGCGATCCTGGAGCCGATCGTCGTCGAGCCGGACGCCACGGGGTCGCCGGCCGGGTCGAATGGCGGCGGAGCAGGTTCCGGCGCACCCTCGGTGATCCCGGGCGGCCCGTGATCCCGCTCCGGTGATCCCGCTCCGGGACGCCAATCCGACGCGGCGCCTCCCGGTCGTCACGCTCGCCCTGATCGCGGCCTGCGTCGGCGTCTTCCTCTACGAGATCGCCATCCAGGCCTCGGGCGGCGACGCCGCCCTGTCCCGCCTGTTCGACACGTGGGGCGCCGTGCCCAGCCGGATCTCGGCGGCGCTGCAGGGCGAGGGGGACGCGTGGCAGGCGGCCCGTGGCGTGTTCGGGAGCCTCTTCCTCCACGGCGGCTGGATCCACCTCATCGGCAACATGCTGTTCCTGTGGATCTTCGGCAACAACGTCGAGGACCGGCTGGGGCGCCTGCCCTTCCTGCTGTTCTACCTGGCCGGGGGCGTGGCGGCGACCCTGGCCCAGGTCTGGATGGACCCGGCGTCGACCACCCCCCTCGTGGGCGCCTCGGGGGCCATCGCGGCCACGCTCGGCGCGTACATCGTGGTCTACCCCCGGGCCCGGATCCTGACCCTCATCTTCCTCGGCTTCTTCTACCAGCTCCTCGAGATCCCGGCCGTCCTCGTCCTCGGCTTCTGGTTCCTGCTCCAGCTCGTCGACGGCGCGGCGTCCCTGGGGGCGACCTCGGCCCAGGGTGGCGTCGCGTTCTTCGCCCACATCGGCGGGTTCGTGGCCGGGGCCATCGTCGGGCTTCTCATCCGGGGGTTGCCCGGCGGCGGCCGCCCGGCCTATCGGGATCGCCCGGCCTGAGCCGCGGGCCGATGGGATAATCCGGGCCATGGGGCGTCTCGTGGAGATGGTGGTCGAGAGCGTTCGGGTCCACATGCTGTCGAATCGGCACGTCGTGATCCTCAAGGACCCGGCGCGCGAGCGGTACCTCCCGATCTGGATCGGGCAGTGGGAGGCGAGCGCGATCGCCATGAAGCTCCAGGGCATGCCCGCGGAGCGCCCGCTCACCCACGACCTCTTCCTCGCGGCCCTCGAGAAGCTCGGCGTCCGCATCGACCGGGTCGTCATCTCCGAGCTATCTGGCGCGACCTACCATGCCCGCCTCTTCCTGGAGCGTGACGGAGAGACCTACGAGCTCGACGCCCGGCCATCCGACTCCGTGGCGCTGGCCGTCCGGAGCGAGGTCCGGATCCTCGTCGCCGAGGAGGTCCTCGAGCAGGCCGGCCTCGGCGCGGATCCCGACGCGGACCAGGGCGACGAGCCGGATGCGAGCGCCACCCCGCGATCCGGCCTCGCCCCGGGGGCGACGCTGGAGACCCTTGGCGAGGCCGTCGTCGACGAGCGCCTCGACGTCTTCCGGGACTTCGTCAACTCGCTCGACATGGACCCGGGATCGGGCTCCGGAGGGTCCGGCGGATCGCTGGGCCCGGGTGGTCCCGGAGGGCGGCGTCCCGGCTGAGGCGACGCGGGTAAGGTCGGCTCAGCCCTCGCCGAGGATCGGCTCGCCGCGCCTGAGCGCCCGCCCGGGCGCCGCCCACAGGCGCAGCCGAAGCCGCCAGAAGTCGCGCGCCGCCCGGAAGACGACCGACGGCTTGGCCCCGGTCGGCGAGCCGGCCGTCCGGGGATAGTGGGGAACGCCGACCTCGACCACTCGATGCCCCGCCGCACGGAGCTTGATGAGGAGCTCCGCCGAGAAGAAGGCCCCTCCGGACTCGACGTTGATGCCGGCAAGAGCATCCCGCCGGAAGAGCTTGCAGGCGCAGTCGACGTCGGTGATCCGCAGCCCGAAGAAGATCCGGTTCGCCAGCCGGTAGGCCTTCGCGTAGAGCGTCCGCACGAGCGGATCGGCACGCTTGATGCGGAACCCGACGACGACGTCGGGCCGGTCCTCGGCGTAGCGGGCGGTCAGGCGCCCCAGGTCGGCGACCTTGAACTGCCGGTCGCCGTCGGTGAAGGCGATGAGCTCATGCCGCGACGCGGCGAAACCCGTCCGGAGGGCAGCGCCATAGCCCTTGTTCTTCGCGTGGTGGACGGCCCGGACGCGTGGATCCGCCGAGGCGAGCTCGTCCGCGATCCGCGGGGTGGCGTCGCGGGACCCGTCATCGACGATGATGACCTCGAACGAATCGGCGAGCGTCGGGAGCGTCTCGAGGGCCTCGGCCACGAGGCCCCGGAGGTTGGCCTCTTCGTTGTGGGCCGGGAAGAAGTAGGAGAGGGCCGGGACGCGCGGCGGGGCGGCGTCGGTGGGGGCGGCGCCCGAGGCGGCGGTCATCGCTGGCCCGGCCTGGTGGATGGCACTCACGGGGTTCCGCGCGGACCGATGACGCGATAGACGTTCGTCGCCGGCTCCACGGTCAGCCGCTCCAGGTCGTACTGCTCGAGCACCAGCCCGAGGTCGCGGTTGTTGGCCCGGATCACGTAGACCGGCCGCTGGCCGAGGAATCGAGCGATCACGTCGGTAGCTTCTCCATAGCCGAGGTCGAGGCGCGTCCGGTCGTCGATGATCGTGAGATCCGGCCGGAGGCCATCCACGTATTGTGCGTACCAGAGCGCCGTCGAGGTGCTCCACCAGCTGACGACCACGGCGCCCGGCTCGATCTCGGCCAGGGCCGCGTTCAGCCATCGCCGCGCGGCGGTGTCGCGGCGCCGGTCGGCGGTCTCCGCGCGGCGCGTGAAGTCCATCGCCGCGGGGGCGAGGAGGACCGCCGCGACGCCGACCGCGACGAGCGCCCGGACCAGGGCCGGCCGCCGGGAACCGGTCGGACTCGAGGAGGCGGCGGCCGATCCGACCGCGGCCCCGGGCGGCGGCTGCCCCTGGCCCTCCACTGCGAGATCCGCCACCTGCTCGACGATGACGCCGGCCAGGATGCCCAGCCAGGTCCACGCCCAGAAGGCCGGCCCGAGGTAATAGCGGGCGATGTCGGCATTCGAGTACGACGCGTTGAAGATCGTCGTGATGACCATCGAGGACCCGGTCAGCAGCGCAAACCGCGGGTGGCGGACGACGGTCGCCACGAATCCAACGGCGATCAGCGGGGCAAGGAACCCGAACTGCGTGGCGCTCAGCGCGGCGAGCTCGCTGATCTTGCGCGGCAGCTCGCCGAGCGGATCCTGGAGGGCGCCCCGGAACTGCTCGGCGAGGGCGACGTACCAGAAGCCATCCCACGTGTCCGGCCTCCCGTAGACGAGCGGGGCGCGGAAGATCCCCGCCCGCAGCGGCAGCTCCAGGTAGACGAGGACGAGGGTCGCCAGGAGGGCGACGGCACAGGTCGCCATGAGCCGCGGCCGCCGGACGATGCCCGGGTGGACGGCCAGCACGTAGAGGCCGACCGGCGCGGCGAGAAGCAGGGTCAGCGAGTGGTTGCCCGCGGCGAGTGCGAACACGACCGCGGCGACGACCAGCCAGCGATCCGCGGTGGCCTCATGATCGCGCCGCCCATGCTCCCAGCGGAGGAGGACGGCGGACAGGATTGCGACGAAGGCGAGATGCAGGGTGTGCGGATCGGCGTGGGTCGCCAGGCCCCAGGCGATGGGCGTCGCCGCGAGGCCGAGGCCGGCGGCCATGCCGATGACCCGGCTGTCCGTGAGGCGGGTGACGAGTCGCGTCGTGACGGCCGCCGCCACGGCGACGCTCAGGAGCGAGAAGACGTTCATCCGGAAGGCCGGCTCGCCGAGCGGGGTCAGGAGCAGGTTCACGAGGAAGCCGGTGAGGACGTAGGTCGGGTAGCCCGTCGGATGGGCGGTGCCCATGATCGGGAGGACGGTCTGGAACTCGCCCGTGTCCCAGAAGCCGACGTCGGGCATCAGTCCCGGCCAGACGACGAACGACACGACCGCCGCGACGACGACCGGCGGCACGAGGCCGAGCCAGGTCGCCGCGGGCGGCAGCACGATCCGCCGCCGCCCGCCCTCGCTCACCATCCCTGCAGGTTCCCCCAGGTCATGCCCCAGAAGTTGATCGCCACGGATGCCCCGATCAGCCAGGCCGCGAGGAGGCCCACGCCGCCCCGCCGGGCGATGCCGAGGGCCACGAGCGGCAGCGCGAACACGACGAAGTCGTTGCTGAAGCGGTAGCCGAACTGGACCCAGCCCTGACTGAAGTGCATGAGGTTGACGATCATGATCGAGAGGACGGCGAGCGCGCTGCCGGCGACGAGCCGCGAGACGCGGAAGCGTCGCAGCGCCGGGATCACGTAGAGGTAGGCGGGGCTCGTGAGGATGATGCTCATCCCGATGTCACGCGGCAGGGCGATCGGGCAGGACACGTCGAAGAGGCCCCGCACGGCGTCCGGGGCGGTGCACAGGGCCCCGCCCGGGCCCAGGCCGGAGGGTACGTTCGCCGGCAGGAGTGCCGGGAGCGACCCGAACATGATCCGGATGTTCTGGGGCAGGTAGCGGATGTCCTCGATGCTCCAGGCGGGGTTGTACCCGAGGGCGCGGTAGCCGTTGGCCTCGAGCCGGTAGAGGTACTCGTAGCCCGGGTGGAACAGGCTTCCCGTGGTGGCGAGGTTGTAGCCGAGGAGCAGGCCGACCGGGATGACCGCCCCGAGGCCGGCCGAGACGGCCCGCCGGGCCACGGAGCCGCTTCCGACGAACAGGAAGAACGGCGCTCCGAAGACAATCGTCAGGCGGGCCGTCGCGGCGAGGCCGAGGAGCAGCCCCGCGACGAACTGGCGGCGATCGATGAGCGACAGGGGATTCCGGAGCCCCGCGCGGAGATCGGCGAGCGACGCTCGCAGGCCGGCGCGGAGATCGGCCCGGCCCGCTCTCCGGTCGGCGTCCGCGCCGGGATCGCCGCCGAGCGCCACGCCGACCGCCAGTAGCGCCGGACTGAGCGACACGACGTGGGCGAAGAACCACGTCGTCCCGAGCCCGGCCGCGTACCAGAACACGGTGCCGAAGCCGAAGAAGATCGTGACGGCGAGCCGGACCGGCCGGCTGACCGGCAGCTTCCCGAGCGCCCACCAGCAGAGCCCGACGTTGATCGCGCCGATGACGACGGAGACGGCGCGCTCGTCGGTGGCGAGGCCCCACAGCGCGACGAAGGGCATGAGGACGATCGCCGGCAGGGGAGGGAACGGGAGGAGCCCGAATCCCGTCCGCCTCCCGGCAGCATCGAGCACCGGCAGGACGTCCTGGAAGTAGTCGTTGCCCGGCACGGGCCAGGTGATCGCGGCCCGGCCGTCGAGGAACGCCAGCGCCTGCCACACGAAATGGTTGTAGAAGCGGACCGAGCCGGGCAGCCAGTAGGCGGCCAGCGCGGCCGCGACCAGGAGGCCTCCAATGAGCGCGGACGGGACGAGATCGAGCCAGCTCCGGTCCCGATCGGCGGCCCGGGATCCGGGGTCGCCCTGTGCTACGCTGGCCTCCACCTCATCGCTCTGGCAGGAGGCTGATCCGGTTGACAGGCCCCGTGTCGGGTGAGCCCGTGCGGGGCGGAATCGCGACGCGCGCCGGCACGCGAGACGACGTCGGCGGCATCCTCATCCTCCTCGCGCTGGCCCTCATCTTCCGCGCCATCATCGCATACCTCCTCCCCGGCTCCGGCTTCAGCAACGACATCGGCGCCTTCCAGTTCTGGGCCTCCAACCTCTTCAGCCAGGGCCTCAACGGCTTCTACAGCCGCGAGTTCCTCCACGACTACACGCCCGGCTACCTCTACGTCCTGTGGGTCGTCGGCTGGGTCGGCAGCATCGTCGGCGGCGTCGGCGACCTCATCAAGGTCCCGCCGATCATCGCCGACGCCGTCCTTGCCTGGCTCGTCTGGTCGATGGCGCTGGAGCTCGGCGCCGGTCGCCGGGCGGGCCGGCTGGGCGCCCTCCTCGTGGCGATCAACCCGATCACCTGGCTCGACAGCGCCATCTGGGGCCAGGTCGACTCGGTCGGCGTCATCTTCCTGCTCCTGGGCCTTCGCGAGCTGTGGCGGGATCGACCGGAGCGCGCCGCGATCCTGACGGTCGTCGGCGCGATCATCAAGCCGCAGCTCGGGATCCTCGTGCCGCTCGTTGCCGCCGTCGTGATCCGGCGGGCGCTCTGGCCGGCGGGCGGCTATGGCGACGAGGCGGCGCCGCTCCGCCGGGCCACGACGACCGCCTGGGAGTGGACGACACGGGGCCCGCTCCGGATCGTCACGACCGGGCTGGCCGGATTCCTGACAGCGATCCTGCTCGCCCTGCCATTCGGGCTGGGCCTCCCCGGCCTCGTCGAGCAGATCTTCAAGACGGCCGGGGGCTACCCGTTCCTGTCGGTGAACGCCTGGAACCCGTGGGCCCTCGTGACCTTCCAGGGCAACGGGATCGCCCAGAACCGTGCCTGGGTGTGCGACATGGTCGTCTCCCGCAGCACCGCGTTCTACGACTGTCCGAGCGCATTCTCGTTCGGCGCCGTGCCCGCGGTGGTCGCCGGCACGGTCCTCACCTTCGCCGTCTTCGTCGCCGTGAGCGTGCTCGTCGCGCGGCGGCCGGACCGCCGGACGATGCTCGTGGGGCTGGCGATCCTGGCGCTCGCGTTCTTCGTCGTCCCGACGCGGGTCCATGAGCGGTATCTCTTCCCCCTGGTCGCGGTGGGCGCCATCCTGGCGGCGATCTCGGTCCGCTGGAGGATCGCCTACGTGCTGTCGTCCGTGGCCACGATCGCGAACATGTACTTCGTCCTCACGACGCTCTACCCGAACAACCCCGGCATCGACGACTGGTTCGGAATCGGGCCGGCGCTCGGGTCGTGGACCGGCATCGCCATCGCCGCCGTCGTCCAGGCGGGCGTGTTCGTCTTCGCCCTCTCCGAGCTGCGGCGCGCCGCCGGCGATCGGCTGGCCCGCGAGATCGAGGCCAGCGGAGGCGGCGAGGAGATCGTGGAGGACGAAACCGAGTTCCAGCCGCCCCGCGTCCCGGAGCCGCTCCCGGGCCCGCCGGCTGCCGTTTCGCCACCGCCGATGGCGATGGTCGCTCCGGCCCCCGCCGCGGTCTCCGTCGATCAGGATGCTTCCCCGCCGCCGAGCGTCCCGGCCAAGCCCATCTGGGACCGCCGGCCGAGCGCCGCTGAAGCCGGCTATCTCGGCTGGTTCCGGGCCCGGATCTCGGAACGCCCCATCCGGCCGGACCGGACGGCGGGGCTCGAGCGAGAGAAGGGCGGTCGGATCGACAAGCTCGACATCTGGATGATCGTCGTGCTCGCCGCGGTTCTGATGACGGGACGGGTCTTTCGGCTCGGCGAGCCATACCAGATGCACTTCGATGAGGTCTACCACGCGCGGACCGCCACGGAGTTCCTCCAGTTCTGGCGCTACGGGATCTCGCAATACATCTACGAGTGGACCCATCCCCACCTCGCGAAGTACGCGATGGCCCTCGGAATCGAGGCCTTCGGCGACGACCGCACGAGCGCCACGAGCGAGCTGGGCGTCACCGTCCGCTCGGTGGACATCGAGCCTCGCTCCGACGATTCGACCACGGTGGGCCGGATCGCCGGTGAGCGGCTCTGGGTGGCGACCGGTGCCGACGTTCGGGCCTACGACCTGGCGACGCGGGCGCTCGTGGCCACGATCCCCCTCCCCGGTGCCACGGCCGTCGCGGTGGACGGCGTCAACCGCCGGGTCATCGTCGGCACGGACGGAGGCGAGCTCCGGATCATCGGCACCTCGATCCTCGACGAGGCGCGCTGGGCGGGGACGGATGGCAGCGCCTCGGCCACGGCCCGGGCCTTCATGACGCTCGGGGCGCCCGTCCAGCGCCTCCACGCCTCGAGCGACGGCGGAACGATCGTGGCCGTCGTCGGGGCGCCGCGCGGGCCGTCCGTCGAGGCGGTCGTCATCGACGGGTCGGCGGCGACCGAGACCGGCCGCGTCACGCTCCCCTCGGTGGCCCAGCTCGATGACGCCGGTGCCGGCCTCGTGGCGGCGGCGACACCCGGCGGGGTCGCGTTCCTCGATCTGGCCAGCGGCAGCCTCCTGACCACGGTTGCCACCGAAGGACCCGCTCGCGGCCTGGCGCTCGTCACGAACGTGGACAAGGACAAGCTCTACGTCACCTACGACGCCCCCGGCGGGCCCCGCGTCGCGGTCGTCACTTCGCTCGGGGTGGGGTCCACGCCGAAGCTCGACAGCACATTCCAGCTGCCGGGGGGCTCGGGCAGCTGGGTCGGCTACGACGCCGCGACCCAGATGGTCCACATCCTCGGCGAGCGCCCGGACGGCGCGGGCCCGACCGTCTACGTCGTGGAGCCGCACGCGAACGCGGTCTACGAGGACGCGGCTCTGCCGTTCGAGCCGACGGCCCTTGTCCTCGACGAGAACCAGCGCTACCCATCGAACGATCGCGAGCAGCTCCTCGCATTCAACGCTGGCGGGACCGCGGCCACGGTGGAGGTGGGCCAGCAGGCGTATGCCTGGCGCCTCCCCGGCGTCATCGCGGGCGTGCTGATGGCGGTGCTGCTGTATCTCCTGGCGCGGCTGCTCTTCCGGCGGCGCGAGGTCGCCGTCTTCCTCGCGATCCTCGTCGCGCTGGACGGGATGCTCTTCGCCCAGAGCCGGATCGGGATGAATGATTCCTATGTCGGGCTGGGCATCGTGGCCGCGTACACGCTGTTCGCGGCGCTCTGGCGGTCGCCGGGCGGCAGCCGTCGACATTGGCTGGCGTTCGTCCTCGTCATGCCGCTCATCGGCGTTTCCCTCGGCTTCGCCCTCGCCTCGAAGTGGGTCGGGGCCTACGCCATCGGGGCGCTCGGGATCCTCATCCTGACCCGGAGTGCGCTCGGCCGGCTGGTCCTCATCGCAGGCCTGGTCGCGGCGTCGACCGCACTGGGCTACCTCGCCATCTCCGTGCCGCCGGGCCAGACAGGCGGCAATTACCTCTTCCTGTTCATCATGGTGGGCTTCACGCTCGCCGCCGTCGCCGCCAATGTCATCCACCCGATCGCCTGGTCCTGGGAGGAGCAACGCCTCGCCATCCGCGGGCCGGCGGTCCTCGGCGGGGCGGTCTTCCTGGTCGCCATCGCGACGGGCCGGAGCGAGGCGCGGCTGACGCTCGGAGGGATTGCCGTCAGCCCGATGGAGCTGGCGTTCGGGCTCGTCGTCCTCAGTGGGGTGATCTACACGGCCTTCGTCGTCGTGGGCCGCTGGGGCTTCGGCCCGCTGGCGGCAGCTGCGCCGCCGGACGACCCGGCCTCGCTCCTCGATCCACCGGCGCCGGCTCCGCCCGGCTGGCTGCGACCCGGCACCGGGTTCGGCCTGCCGCTCGTCTGGATCCTTTTCTGCCTTCTGGTCCTGCCGATCGCCCTGTACGTCCTGTCATACGTGCCGTGGGCACTCATGGAGGATCACCAGCTCGTCACGGGCTGGCCCCCGGGCCGCAACGGCCAGACGCTGCTTGAGCTGACCCAGGAGATGTACCGCTATCACAACACCCTGAGTTCGGCCCATCCCGCGTCCTCGCCGTGGTGGGCCTGGATCTTCGACTTCAAGCCCGTCTGGTTCTACCAGGAGTCCTTCGCCGGCGGCACGAGCGCGGCGATCTACGACGCCGGCAACCTCGTCGCCTGGTGGCTCGCGATCCCGGCGATGGCCTTTGCCGCGTGGCAGGCGTTCGTCCGGCGGAATGCCGGCCTCGCCCTCGTCACCATCGCCTTCGCCGCGCAGTGGATCGCCTGGGCCCGGATCGACCGGGCGGCGTTCCAGTATCACTACTACACGAGCCTGCCGTTCGTGTTCCTCGCCCTCGCCTATTTCCTCGCCGAGCTCTGGCGCGGGGCGTCCCGGCGGACGTGGCTCCTTGCCCGGCTCGCCGCGGCCGCCGCCGTCCTCGCGCCCACCACGCTCTGGCTCTTCCATCGACCGCTCTGCGCGTTCGTCCGGGTCACCGACGTGAACCCGGGTTCGCGAGCCTGCCCGACGGTCATCCCCGACTTCGTCCTGACGGGGCGCGCGCTGTCGATCGCGATCGTCGTCGGCATCGGGGTCCTGCTCGTGGTCCGGCTCCTCCTGTCCCTCGCGGCTGACGGCGACGATGGCGACGATGCCGGCCGGGCCGGCTCCGAGGGGCGCGGCATCCTCGCCCGCCTCGGGGGCATCGCGCTCGCGGCCGCGGGCGTCAGCGTCGCCTTCGTCGTCGCGTCGGTGTTCTTCCAGGAGACGCCGCTCGTGACGTGGACCAACGTGCCCGTGGAGCCCATCGCGCTCGTCGTGACCCTTGCCCTGCTGCCCGTCGCCGCGTTCGTCGCGACGGCGCGGGATGCCCGGCGGTTCGTGGTCGGCATCGTCGTCGCGATCGCGGTCTGGTTCGTCGTCTGGTACCCGAACTTCGCCGCGTTGCCACTCCCGTCAGCGCTCTCGAACGCCTACCAGGGGCTCCTGCCGAGCTACGTCTACCCGTTCCAGTTCCCGGTGAGCACGGTGGACCGGAACGTGGCCGGTCCCTCGCTCATCGGGACCGGGCCGGCGCTCCTCGCGATCACGATCGTCGCGGCCGGGCTCGCCGTCGGCTACGCAGCGTGGGTCTGGCGGATCACCGTCGCGGAGCGGGCCTATCTCGCGTCGCGACCCTCGGAGTCCGGCGAGGACCCCGGAGCGGAGCCGACCGGCTAGGTCAGCCCCGGTCCCGCGGTCCCGGTACCGGGCAACCCCCTGCCCTGTCCAGCCCCCTGGCCGCTCGAGATCCGGAGCGTCGGCGGGACCTCGGCGCGGAAGCCGGGTGGCAGGGCGTTCTGGGCCGCCAGGCGACGGATGACGAAGCCGTAGTAGTCGTCCACCTTTGCCGTCACGCGTTCCCAGCTGAACTCCCGGGCCCGCTCCAGGCCGCTGGCCGCCATCCGGGTCCGCAGCTCGTCGTCGGCGATGAGCCGGCCGATCGCCGCGGCGAGCTCCTTCGGTGCCCGGGGCGGCACGAGCAGCCCGTCGCGATCCCGCCGGATGACGCCCTTGTAGCCGTGGATGTCGCTGGCGACGATCGGGGTTCCCGCGGCCATCGCCTCGAGGAGCACGATGCCGAACGATTCGCGGCCCGTGGCCGGCGAAACATAGACATCCGCCGTCTTGAACAGCGCGTCGCGCTCGTCGTCCGAGACGCGGCCCAGGAACTCGACCCCACCCATCTTCCGGGTCAGGAGGTAGCGCCGTGCCTCGCGCTCCTGGGGGCCCCCGCCGACGACGAGGAGGCGGCATGGGCAACCCGTCTTGCGCAGGATCCGGTAGGCCTTCAGGAGGTCGAGGAGGCCCTTGCGAGATTCGAAGCGGCCGACGAACAGGATGTTCCGCGTTCCGTCCTGCCAGCGGGCGATCGGGACGGCGCGGGCGAAGCGGGCCGTGTCCACGCCGTTCGGGATGACCTTGTAGTCGCCCGGGAAGAAGCGGTCGATGAAGTGGCGCGCGGCGGCCGAGACGGCGATCCGGCCGTGGAGCCGCTTCGCGTACGAGCCCATGACCTTGGATCCGAGCTCGTAGGCCGGGGAGAAGCCGCCGTACGCGTGGAACGTCGCGATGTTCACGCTCCGTGACATCCGGAGCACGATCGGCGACAGGAATGGCACGAACGGCTCGTGGAAGTGGAGGAGGTCGAACTGCTCGCGCTCCAGCATGTCCCGGACCTGGGAGAGGTAGCGCGGCGAGAGCGTCACCGTCCCGACGGAGCCGTTGGCCGGCATCGAGAAGCCTTTGCCGACGCGCAGGACGTCGCCCTGGGAGGCTCGCTGGAGCCCGTGCGAGCTGGTGATGATCCGGACGTCGTGGCCGCGCAGGCGCAGGTTCTCGTAGAGGTATCGGACGTGCTGGTTCACGCCGCCCGGGAGCGGGTAGACGTACGGGGTGACGAGCCCGATCTTCACGGCGGGTAGCCCAGGTCTCGGCTGCTCCCGTCGCCGCGGATCCGCCCGCCGAGGTTGGCCCGGGCGTCGCGGCCGTACTTCCGGAGCTGCTCGCGGAACGTGCCGAGCATCGCGGTCGTGCCGTGGAATGTCCCGTGCTGGTGGGTCTGGCGGGCGAGGATGGCGGCCCGCAGCTCGTCGGCGGATCGGCCGGGGAAGGTGGACCAGCCGGACCCGATCGCCTCGAGCGCATGGGCGTCCGAGTTGCCGACCCTCGCGAGGCCATGCTCGTCGGCGAACCGGACGACCCGGGCGTGCCATGGCCGGCCGAGCGTCGTCGGGTTGAAGGCTTCGATGGCGTCGGGGCGGAAGCGCGGCTCGTCGTCGAGGAGCCGCCGCAGGACGAAGCCCTGGGCGCACAGCGGGTACGGCACGAGCGGGTGGGCGGGGATCGCCAAGCCGCCCTGATCGTGGATCTCGGCGATCGTCGTTCGGAGGGACCGGAAGGGCTTGACCGGCCGCTCGATCCAGAGCCCGAGCAGGTGGCCGCCGAGCGTCGTGATCTCCTCCCCGACGACGACCTCCACCCGCAGGCCCCGATCCAGGGCGACGGCCCGTGCCGCCACGGCCGCGTCGATCCGCTCGTGATCGGTGATGGCGATGACGTCGAGGTCCGTGATCCGCTCGGCGTGCTCGAGGATGTCGATGACCCCGGCCGTACCGTCCGAGGCCAGGGTATGGATGTGGAGGTCGGCGCGGCCGAGGCGGTCGGTCATCCGGCGGCTCCCTCGCGGGCCGCGGGCCCGTGCGCCCCGCCGCCGCTGGCTGACGCACCGCCGCTGGCTGAAGAACCGCCGCTCGCCTCGAGGCGGCCGGTGCCGTCGCGCGCCTCGGGGTCGAGGTCCGGCCAGATCGGGGAGAAGACGGACCACCATTGCTCCGGAGCCTCGGCGACCGCCTCTTCCATGGCCCGCGCCATGCCCGCCATCGCCGCGTTGAGGCGAGCCCGGCGAGTTCCGTCGGTCGGGACGTCGATGCGCCGGAGCTGGCCGCGGAACCGGTTGTCGCGCGTCCGGCGGACCGCGGCGACCCAGATCGGCAGGCCGCGCTCCACGGCCAGGAGGCCGGGCCCCATGGGGAGCGGCGCGATCGCCCCGAAGAACGGGACGTCGATCGTGCCGCCGGCGACGTTCCGGTCGGCGACGATCCCGATCGTGCCCTTCCGGTCCAGCGCCGCGGTGAGCTCCCGCCGCGCGTCGCGCAGGCCCACGAGCCGCACCCCGACCGAGCTTCGGCTCCGGACGATCCAGGCCTGCATGGCAGGGTCCTCGAGCGTTTCCATCGGGGCGACGATCGCCTCTCCGGTCCTCGCCACCGCGAACAGAGCCGGGAATTCCACCGCCCCGAAGTGCATCGAGACCATGACCCGCGGCCCGGGCCCGCCGAAGCACGCCTCGACCGTTTCGGGAGTCTCGACGATGAGTCGCTCGTCCAGCTCCGCCGCGCTCCGGCCCGGCAACCGGGCCATGTCCAGGTAGTAGCGAACGGCATGCCGGAAGGCGAGGCGGACGATCCGCTCGAGGGCGCGATCGTTCGTTGCGGCGGCGCGGATCCGGGCGCCGCCGAGGTCGCGCTCCACGAGGTGCGCCGCGACCCGGCGGAGGTTGTGGCGAGCCCGCTCCCGGCGATCCGCGGCGGTGCGGTACCAGGCCTCGCCGAGCGCGTCGGCAAGCGCGTTCACGGGCCGTTCCGGCAGGGCGATGAGCAGCCGCGCCGCGGCCGCGACGAGGCGGGCGCGAACGAGCTGGGCGATCGTCGCCCGCGGCACGAGGACCGTCGAATCGGACGTCATACGGCCTCCGGGAGCGGCTCGTTGGCGATCATCGCCGCGGCGCGCCGGGCGAGGGCCTCGCTCTCGGCCGCGGTCGGCGGCCAGACGGGCTTGAAGGAGTACCACTGCTCCGGGGCCGGCCGGATGCTTTCGGCGAAGGCGTTCGCCATCTGCTGGCTCGCGGCCTGGAGCGAGGCCGGATCGGAGGCCGTGACCGCGATCGGTTCGGCCCACGAGATCGAGAACGTCTTCCCGTCGGGGTTCCGCAGGATCGTGATCGGAAGGATGAGCGAGCCGGTCTTCGCGGCGAGCGTCGCCGGGCCAGCAGGAACCGTCGTCCAGGCGTCGAAGAGCTGTACCGGGATGCCGTCCTCGCGATAGCCCCAGTCGATGAGGAGGGCCAGCATCTCGCCGCGGCGGAGGACCGTATAGATCTCCCGGACCTTCCGCCACGGGATGACGTGGACACCCCACTGCTCGCGGGTCCGGCTGAATTCATCGAACAGTCCCGGGTATGCGGAATCGTCGGCCACGACACTGATCGGCCAACCCCGCGATGCGACGCCGGCGGCCACTGCCTCGGCATTGCCGACGTGGCCGAGGGTGAAGATCAATCCGCCGGGAGAGGATTTCCAGATTTCATGGATGCCGTCGAGGTCGGCGCCGGCCACCAGCTCGTCGGCATGCTCGCGGGCGAGGCGCGGCAGCCGCGCCAGCTCCACGACGTACTCGCCGTACTGCCCGTAGGCCTGGAGCGCGGTCCGGCGGACGCGGGGGTGCGTTGGTGGCAGCCCCAGGACGTGCCCGAAGTTCGCGTTCGACCAGGTCCGCTTCAGGGGCCACACGACGTACGAGAGCTGCGCGCCCCGGGCGAGGATGACGCGCGGGATCGACGGTGGCACGTGGGAGATGACCCACGCGAACGCCTTGTAGGCGACGACGACCGCCTGCTCGAGCGCGCTGGAGCCGGACCGGACGCGCCGGTGGGGAGCCTCCAGCCGATGCTGCCGGTCCGTCACTTCGCGGCGGCGGCGACCTTCGCCTTGGAGCCGGCGAGCTTGCGAAGGGTCCGCTTCTGGGGCGTTTCCGTGCCGACGAGCGTCTCGTTGTCCTCGCCGCGGATGAACGCCTCGACGCGGTTGAACGCGATGTCGTCGTGGATCTGCTGGGGCGGGCTCTTCATGAAGTAGCTCGACGGGGCGACGAGCGTCCCCTTCAGGCCCCGGTCGAGGCCGAGCTTCAGGCAGCGGATCGCGTCGGTGATGACCCCGGCGCTGTTGGGACTGTCCCAGACCTCGAGCTTGAGCTCCGCGTTGAGCGGCACGTCGCCGAAGGTCGTGCCCTCCATCCGGATGTAGCACCACTTCCGGTCGAGGAGCCACGGCACGTGGTCGCTCGGGCCGACGTGGACGTCGTCCGGGTCCATCTCGTAGTCGAGCATCGACGTGACGGCATTCGTCTTGCTGATCTTCTTTGACTCGAGCCGCTCGCGCTCGAGCATGTTCAGGAAGTCGGTGTTGCCACCGAAGTTGAGCTGGTAGGTGCGGTCGAGGCGGACGCCGCGATCCATGAAGAGGCGGGTCAGGACGCGGTGGCTGATCGTCGCGCCGACCTGGCTCTTGATGTCGTCGCCGATGACCGGCAGGCCCTCCTCCGCGAAGCGGCGCTGCCAGTAGGGTTCACGGCCGATGAACACGGGGATGGCGTTGACGAAGGCGACGCCGGCCTTGAGGGCCTGCTCGACGTACCACTTCGTGGCCTCCTCGCTCCCGACCGGGAGGTAGGAGACCATGACGTCGACCTCGCGCTCCTTGAGGATGTTCACGATGTCGGCCGTGGGGCCGGGGGCCTTCTCGATGATCTGGCTGAGGTACTTGCCGAGCCCATCGTGGGTCATCCCGCGCTCGACCTTGACGCCGAGGTTCGGGACCTGCTGGAAGACGAAGGTGTTGTTCGGCTTCGTGTAGATCGCCTCGGAGAGATCCTTGCCGACCTTGTTCTTGTCGACGTCGAAGGCGGCCACGAACTCGATGTCGCGGACGTGGTAGCCGCCGAGCTCGACGTGCATGAGGCCCGGGACGAAGTCGTCCTTCTTCGCGTTCTCGTAGTAGTAGCGGCCCTGGACGAGGCTGCTCGCGCAGTTCCCGACGCCGACGATGGCGACGCGGATCTTGCCGTCCTTGCGCTTCGAGCCGGCCCAGCTGCCCTGATGGGTGCCGGTCGTGCCGTTCTTGCCGTTCGTGCTGCTCACTCGTGCTGCTCCTGCTGCTGCGACCTGGTGGTTTGTGGTGGTTCGAGGTCTGGGTTCGAGGATGGGGGCGGGTCGATGGCTCAGCCGGCGGCCTGGTCCTCCCGGATGGCCTGGCGGCGGACATGGAGGATGCGCTGGATCGTGGTGATCGTGGCGAGGATCGTGATCAGGGCAAGGCCGATCGTGAGGAACTCGCGCCCGCCCCCAATCAGGCCCACGATCATGAGGGCGACCGCCAGGATCACGATCCGGACCTCGCGCGGCGCCAATCCAACGTTCGCCATGCCACTCCCGGGCGTGAACCCGAGGCTCTCCGACTTGGCCCTGGCGTAGCTGACCATCACGGCCGACGCGAGCGCGGCGGTCGCGAGGATCGCGCCCTCGACGAACCCGGCCGTGGCCGCGCCCCAGGCGACGCCGACATAGACGACACCCTCGCCCCAGCGATCGAAGACCGAATCCATGAACGCGCCGAAGCGGCTCGCCTGGCCGGTCGCCCGGGCGAGGGCCCCGTCGAAGAGGTCGAAGACGCCGCCGAAGACGACGAGGAGTCCCGCGGCCAGCCATGACTGCCGGGCGGCGGCAACCGCCGCGATGATCGCGATCCCGAAGCCGATCAGCGTCAGGTGATTCGGGGTGAGGCCGATCCGCCCGAACGCGCGGGCAATCGGCTCGGCGGCGCCGCGGACGCGAGCCCGAAGCTCGGGCGTGACGATCGAGCCGCTCACGGGGTCGCGCTCCGCGGTCCGGCGCCGCCGGCACGCGCGAGCCCGAGCACGCGCCGCTCGTACGTCGCGAACTGGTCCCATGCCTCGGGGAGGAGGCGAGTCAGGGTCTCGCGGCCGGCCCGGCGCGTCTCCACCAGGCCGGCGAGACGGAGCTTGCCGAGATGCCACGAGACGAGCGGCTGGCTGAGGCCCACGTGGTCGATGAGCTCGGTCACCGTCGCCTCGCCCTCGGCGAGCCGGCGGACGATCCGGAGGCGATTCACGTCGGCGAGGGTCTTGTGGATCAGACGGACCGTGCGCAGGTCGTCGGGCTGGTCGACGACGGAGGCGATCGTGGAGCGGATGTGCGCGGGGGATGGACTCAGGGTGGGGCTCCGGTCGTGCTCGCGGAGGGGACCCGACGACGTCGGA
This sequence comes from Chloroflexota bacterium, assembly GCA_016191345.1. Classification (GTDB taxonomy): domain Bacteria; phylum Chloroflexota; class Limnocylindria; order Limnocylindrales; family CSP1-4; genus UBA5189. The sequence goes on along the minus strand of JACPOU010000029.1, from coordinate 136,623 downwards.
TCAACGATGGTTTATATCAATATGCATTGATACGCCGCACGCTGTCAAGCCGATCCTGGATGGCTCCCCGACGCCCACGAAGCGCGCCCGGCCAGGGTGATCGTGCCAATTCGACACCAAGGGCGGCTTCGGCGGGATCGGCCCGTCGCGAGCAGCCGGGAGACTCCGCCGTTTCCCGGCACCGCCCAGGAATCGTGCGGCGGCGGACTTCGCGCCCGTCGCGAACGGTGACCAACGGGCAGGAGTGCCTTGTCCAAGCGCCCCGTCGTGTCGAATGACCGAATCGCGGCCGTCAGTGCGAAGGGCCGGACGCCGACGTTTCGAGTCATGAACCTTGCCGACGGGGCGAGGGAACCAGGGCGCTGCGTTCGTCGTCTGGCGGCCATGCGACGACCCATGACGCTCACCCTCGGTCTCGTCCTCGCCTTCCTCCTCTCCGCCTGCCAGGGCGCGGCCACGGCGCCGCCACTGGTCGGGCCCGGCGCCACGGCCACCGCCGCGCCGGAGGGCCCGGAGCCGTTCGTCGCGGCCCTCAAGGCCGCCGGCGCGGACGCCCGCCTCGGCCAGCCGACGCCGGCTGGCGTCTTCGATGTCCCGGGCCTGCCGATGTGCATCGGGAAGGAGCCCGTGCTCCTGTTCGTGTTCGGGTCGACCGAGGAGGCCATCGCCACGGGGAGGAAGATCGACCCCAGCGACCCCTCGAACATGGGCACGACGATGGTCGAATGGATCGGACGGCCGCGGTTCTGGCAGCGGGACCGGATGCTCGTCCTCTACCTCGGCGAGGACAGGGCAACGGACACGCTCCTGCGGAGCGTCCTCGGCGAACCCTTTGCGAGCGGCGCGGGAGGGCCCGCGCTCCCGGATCCCAGCTGCGCCTGACCCCGCCGGCGGGGCTCGAGACGATGAGCGACGAGCTTCGGTTCGAGGCGGTCTTCGAGGCGCACCATCGCGCGGTCCTCGCCTACGCCCTCCGCCGGGTCCGGTCCGAGGCGGATGCCGAGGACGCCGTCGCCGAGACCTTCGCCATCGCCTGGCGGCGCAGGGACCGCCTGCCCGACGTCGACGCGGCCCGGCCGTGGCTGCTCGCGGTGGCTCGACGGGTCCTCGCCAACCAGCATCGAAGCCTCGCCCGCGGCATCCGCCTGGTCATGCGCCTCGGCGCCCAGCCACGCGAACGGCTCGCACCGACGCCGGAGACGCCCGCGACCGAAGCCCTCGCCCGCCTCAGGCCCGAGGACCAGGAGCTCCTCCAGCTCCTCGCGTGGGACAGGCTCAGCCAAGCCGAGGCCGGCATGGTTCTGGGGATCAGCGCGAACGCCGTCGCGATCCGGCTCCATCGCGCGCGGCGCCGCTTTGTCGCCGAGCTCGAGAACGTGAAAGGTTCAGACGGGATCCGGACATCTGCTTCGGTGAAGGGCAGGATGCCTGGACGCCGTCGACGGGAGCAGCCCGCACCATGACCGATCCCCGCGAACCCGATCCGCTGGACGCGCTTCGGGTCGCCGATCCCGTCGATGCCGACCGCCTGTCCTCCGCGAGCCTCGCCCGCATCCGCGCGAGAGTCAGGGAGCAGACCATGTTTGACCCGTCCGAACGTCCCACGACCCGCCCGAGCCGACGTCGCGTTGGCCTCTGGAGCGGCCTCATTGCCGCTGGCGCGATCGCCGCCGTCATCGCCCTCGGCGGCCGTGGCGGAGTCCCCGGGGTCACGCCTCGGGATTCGGGCGGCCCCGTGATCGGGTCCTGCGTTGACCCCTACAGCACCGATGCGCTCACCCGTCGTGGGTTTGCCTTCGACGGCACGGTGGCCGCGATCAATGGTGATCAGGTGACCTTCACCGTCCTTGCCGCCTGGCGCGGCATCGATGGCGGTTCGGTCACCCTCCGCGCGCCGGGCATGACCACAGCCGGAACGACCTCGGCCGGGGGTCCGACGCTCGCGGTTGGGTCTCGGTACCTTGTGGCCGGCGACGAACCGTTCGTCTGGGCGTGCGGCTACACGCAGCCCTACGACGCCGCCGTCGCCGCGACGTGGATGGCCGCGCTCGGGAGCTGACCCAAGGTTTCGTCCTTCCCGCGACCCGGGGTCGGGAGCGGCGTCTGTTGCGTCGCTCCCGATCGACCGTCCTCAGACTGTCGCGGGCTGGACCGGGTCCGCCGCATCGGCGACTTCGCAGATCCCCGCGCCGACCGGTGCCTGGGCCGTGGCGGCCCGCTCCGCGTCAAGGGCCGCCTTGATCTCCGGGTAGGTGTCCGAGAGGCAGCACGAGCAGCTCTCGTACCAGCGCCGCATCCCCTCGTCGATGACCGGCAGCGCGCCGAGCGCCGCGACACCCGGACCCTCGACGCCCGAACCACCTCCGCCATCAGCCGCGCCCCGGTCGATCGAGGCGTACGTCGCGGGGTCCTCGTCGAAGGCCTGCTTGCAGCCGCTCCGGCAGAAGGCATACGTCCGGCCTTCGAACTCCGCGGTCAGGCCGGCCACCTCGGCGGCCTGGGTGTCCACCGTCATGCCGCAGACCGGGTCCACCACGCGATCGGGTCGGTTGCCACTCATCGATTCATCTCCAGTTCGGTCATGTCCCGACGGCCATCGGCCGGTCGAGGCCACAAGGGACGACGCGGCCGGCCGCGGCCGGCCGCGACCGGGATCGCCACGAACGTTGCAGCCGCTCGCCCGGGCGTGATTCTGGACCATCTCCCGCAATGTGGCCCACGATCGCTCGATCGCGCCGGCGCCACCACCCGGATTGCTCCACATGCGCACGTCCCGGACGCGGCGCTTCCGGCGTCAGGGGGCCAGCCGCCTGGTCAGCCGCGCCGCCACCTGCGGCCGAGCCAGACCGTCGCCACGGCCGGCACGGCCAGCCAGGCCAGGAGGCCGACGATGACGACCCGGGCCAGGTTCACGGCGCCAGCCGCATCCCCGGTCGACGCGACGGCCGACGTCCCGGCCGTGCCCGTCTCGCCCGAGGCCGCGAGCTCCGCGCCCAGCAGGCGGAGCCGCTCGGCAAGCGCCCGGAGGTCGGCGGCGGACGCGGTCGCGTCAATCACATTCCGGTCGAGCGCCGTCGCGGTCGCGGCCAGGTCGGTCGAGAGGGTCCGTGACCGCGTCGCCACGCCCGCGAGCTCGCCCGACAGGGACGCGAAGGGCTGCACGCCGAGAACGCTGACCTGCGCCGCCTGGCTCATCGCGTCCATCGAATCCGCGAGCTGGGTCGTGAGGCCGGCGGCATCCCGAGCGGCCGTCGCGCTCGAGCCGAGGCTCGTGCCGGCGTTTGCCGCCGAGTCGGCGGCGCCCTCGAGCGCGGTCCGCGCCGGCTCGATGAGGGCCACGAGCCGCGAGCGCTGGCTGTCGATGCTGACCGCCGCGGTTCCCAGGGCGCCGAGAGACCCGAGGATGAGCCACGCGGCAAGGGAGAGCACGAGGAGCCCGACGGCGCCGAAGACGATCATCGCCGTCCCGGCGCGCCGCCGGTCGCGAGCCGTCCACGGAGCGGCAGTCCCGGGCGCGGGGCCAGGTTCCATCACGCCGGCCGCATCTCTCGCCGGAGCAGGAGCCAGCTCGAGGTGAGGAGCACTCCTGCGATCGCGGCCAGCGCCCCGACCTGCCAGGGGTGGAGCGCCACGCCGCGGAGCATGAGGTCCTGGAGGAGCCGGATGCCGTGGGTCACCGGCAGCAGGTTCGCGCCCACCTGGACCGGCGCGTTGAACTCCTCGATCCGGAGGACGAAGCCGCTGAAGAACATGGAGGCCAGGAGGGCCAGCAGGGACAGCTGGACGGCCTGCCGCTCGGAGTCGGAGACGATCGAGATCAGCAGGCCGAGTCCGAGCGAGGCCAGGAGGAGCAGCCCGATGACGGCGGCGATGAACGCGACGCTGCCGAGCATCGGGACGCCGAGGATCCCGACGAGCAGGGCCACCGAGAGGCCGGCGATGAGCCCGCCGAGGACGAGATAGGCGAGGACCTTCCCGACCACCAGTTCCGTCGCCCGGACCGGCGCGATGCGGAACAGGTCCATCGCGCCGCCCGTTCGCTCCCGGATCATCGACAGGGCGATGAGCGCCACGGCCATGTGCTGGAGGACGAGGGCGAGGGCGGCCGGGCCGTAGAAGGGCACGATCCCGGGCGTCGTCTCGGCGATGTTCTCCGTGACGGCGACGATCGGGGCCGCGACGACCTCGGGGGGGATGCTCGCGAGGGCCTCCCCGCCGGCGCTGAGCGCGTACCCCTTGCCCTCCTCGGCGGCGAGCTTGTAGAGCGCCCGGTTCACCTGGGCGGCGAGGGTCTCGGCCAGGAACGTCGCGTAGTTGGCCTGCACGGGATCGGCCAGGTTCATGATGACCCGCATCTGCGATTGCCGGCCGGCCTCGAAGCTCGCCCGGGCGTCAGGCGGGGCGACGATCACGAGGTCGACGGCCTCGTCGCGGAGCTGTTGCGTCGCCGCCGCCGCGTCGGAGGTGACGGCCAGCACCTTGACGCCGCGGGTCGTCATGCCCTGGTAGCCGGCCGGATCCGTCGGCAGGCCGGCGCCGTCCGGGACGACGACGACGGTCCGGAGGTCGGCCTTCACCCCCTGGTAGCCGAGCCCGAAGACCGCGAGCACCAGGAACGGGCCCAGGACGAGGCTCAGGACGGCACCGGGGCGCCGGACGACCTCCACGAGCTCCTTGCCGACCAGCGCCAGGATCCGGGTCAGCGACTTAGCGAGCCCCATCGACGAGCTCCTCCCGCGCCAGGTTCGCCGCGGGCTCCACGGGCGCCGGCGGGTCCGCGGGTCCGGCGGGGACCATCGCCTCGGCATCAGCCGCGAGGTCGGGGGCGGGCTCGAGGTCCGGCTCCTGGGCCGGCGCGGCCTGCCGGTCCGCATCAGGTCCTCCGGCGCTCGCTCGCTCCACGAGCTCGGCGAAGACGTCCTCGAAGGAAGGCCTCGCCTCCCGGGCGGACGCCACGGTCCCGCCGGCAGCCGTGATCGCGTCGACGATCTCGGGAAGGGCCACGGACGCGTCGTCGACGACGACGCTGAAGTCCTGGAGGCTCCGCTGCCGAACGCCCCGGACGCTGTCGATGGCTCGCAGCTCCCCGGCGTCGAACGTCGCCTCGGTCGTGACGTCGATGACGTCGCCGCCATAGGCATCCCGGCGCAGCTCGTCGGGCGCGGCGAGCGCGACGAGCCGCCCCTCGGCGATGAGGGCGACGAGGTCGCACTCCTCCGCCTCGGTCACGTACTGCGTCGTCACGACGCAGGTCACGCCCTGCTCCCGGAGGCGGTGCAGCTCGTCCCAGACCGTGCGCCGGAGGATCGGGTCGATGCCGGCGGTGGGCTCGTCGAGAATCAGGAGCCGCGGTTCGTGGACGAGGGCACAGGCGAGCTCGAGCCGACGCTGCATGCCGCCCGACAGCTCGCCGGCGCGACGGCCGCGTGCATCCCAGAGATCGAGCAGCTGGAGCACCTGCCGGACGCGCCGCCGGCGGCGGAAGAAGAGCATCCCGAAGAGGCTGGCGACGAAGTCGACGTTCTCCCTGGCCGTCAGGTCCGGGTAGAGGATGAAGTGCTGGGGCATGTAGCCGATGCACTCGCGGGTGCGGTGGCCGAAGTGGAGGGGGTCCTCGCCCAGCACGTGGACCGTGCCCTCGCTCGGCGCAAGCGAGCCCATGAGCATCCGGATCGTCGTGGTCTTTCCTGAGCCGGACGGCCCGATGACCCCGAGGATCGAGCCGGCGGGCAGGTCGAAGCTGACCCCCGAGACCGCCGTGAGGTCCTCGAACGAGCGGGTGAGTCCGTCGGCAACGACGGCCGAACCGGTGGCCTGGATGGAAGCGACCTCCTGGAGATGCCACGGCGGTCCGCTGCGGACGTGAAGCCGGGCCTGCCCCATCGTCGGCGGCGGCCGGTTGCAGCGAATCGCTCGCCGGGAGGCCCGCTGGCAGCAGGAGCGTTGCGATGGCCGGGCCCTACACTCCCGTCGTGGATGCCCGAACCCGGCTCGTCCTGCTCACGGTCGTCGGCGCCGGGGTCTTCCTCGCCGGCCTGGAGCTCATGGTGACGGCCGTCGCGCTGCCGTCGATCGTCGCCGACCTGGGCAGCTGGACCGACCTGCGGAAGGCGTCCTGGATCATCAACGGCTATCTGGCCGCGTACGTCGTCACGATGCCGCTCGCGGGGCGCCTGTCGGATCGGTGGGGCGTCCGCCGCCTCTTCCTGGGTGGCCTGGTCCTCTTCACCCTGGGCTCGCTGCTCGCCGGTCGTGCCGGGTCGCTCGAGGAGCTCATCGCGGCGCGGCTCGTCCAGGCCGTCGGCGGCGGGATCCTCGTTCCGGTCGGGACCGCGGCGGCCTCGCACCTCCATGACGGAGCGGCTCGCGCCCGCGCCCTCGGGGTCGTCGGCGCGCTGACGTTCCTCGGCATGGCCGCCGGGCCGTTCGTCGGCGCCTGGATCATCGGCGGGATCCACCCCGCGGCCGCCCTCGACGGGGCGGGGATCGTCGATGGGCCGCTCCGGGCCGCCCTCGCGGCGCCGTGGCGGTATGTCTTCTATGTCAACGTGCCCATCGGGATCGCGGCGCTCGGCCTGGCCTGGGCCGCGGCCCAGGGCTGGGAAACGCCCAGGCGCGGCGGCCCGCCGGACCTGGCCGGGGCCGCGGCGTTCACGCTGGCGCTGGGACTGGCGCTCATCGCGACGACGCTGGCCGGCTCCGACGCGATCGCGGACCTCGCGGTCCCCACGGCAGCGGTCCTGGCCGGCCTCGGCGTGGCGGCGCTTCTCCTCCTCCTCGTGGCGGCGCGGATCGGGCTCTTGCATGAAGCGCCATTCCTCGACGTCCGCCTGTTCCGGTCGACGGCCTTCTCGTCGGCCACCCTCGTGTCGCTGCTGACGGGCTACGGCCTCGCGACGGCGATCGTCGGCGGCGCGGTGTTCGTGGACCGCGTGCTCTACGGCGGCCCGGATGTCCAGCGGGTTGCGCTCGGGTCCCTCGCGGCCGCGACGGCCGTCGGCGCCCTCGGATCCGGGTTCGCGCTGCGGGTGGCGGGAGCGCGCCTCGTGACGATCGTGGGCCTCGGGCTGAGCACCGTGGCGCTCGTCAGGATGGCGGCCTGGACCCCCGCCTCGTCGCTGGTCGAGGTCGCGGGCTGGATGGGGATCTTCGGGTTCGGGTTCGGGCTGACCGTGACCCCGCGGTCGAGCACGGCCGTCGAGGCCCTCGGACCGGAGCACTACGGCATCGCCTCGGCGACGGTGACCGCGGCCCGGATGGTCGGGATGGCCGTCGGGCTGGCGGCCCTGACCGCCTTCGGCTCGACGACGATCGACCGGCTCTACCGACAGATCTACGCGACGCCCGAGGCCTACAAGGCGTTCATCCCCGAGGCCCTCCGCGACCGGCCGCTCAAGGACGGCCTGGTGGTCCAGGCCCTCGAGACATGGGCGTCGGGTGAGGCGGCGAGGATCCTCGTCGGGGTGTTCCTCGTGGCGGCGGCGGTCACGGTCGTCGCCGTCCTGCCGGCCGTGGCGATGCGCGGGCGACGTATCCTCGTGCCCGTGGGCGGACCGGCAGTGCCGGTCGCCGGAGAGGAGCCGGGGTGAGCGACGATCGCGCGCGGTCGGAGGGGCGGGCGGGGTCCGCGGCGGCGGGCCGCTCGCTGGGCCCGAAGGCGGGGGCGCAGGCGATCGAGCCGCCGATCGGCGTCATCAGGGTGGCCGCGCTCCTCGATGGCACGAGCCGCGAGTGGACCGGCAGCGAGGCGCTCCAGGCGCTCCGCGACGGCCTCCTCGGCTACGCCCGCGGGATGCCCGCCGCTACGGTCTGGATCGACCTTGCCGCTCCGAGCGCCGCCGAAGTCGCCGAGGTCGCCGCGCTCCTGGGGCTCCATCCGCTCATCGCCGAGGACATCGTCGAGGGCAACCAGCGGCCCAAGATCGAGGCGACGGACGGCGTCATCCACCTCGTCCTCTTCGCCCTCGAGCTTGAGGACGGCATCCGGACCCACGAGATCGACCTCGTCCTCGGCGAGCGCTTCCTGCTGAGCGCCCATCCGCGCGGCTGGGATCCACGGCTGAGCACGCACTTCCGATCCGGGCTCGAGCCGATCCTGCGCGACGGCCCGGACCATCTCCTGTGGGCCCTGGCGGACACGATCGTCGACGCCTACTTCCCGTTCGCCGACCAGATGGAGGACGCGATCGACGCCCTCCAGGACCGGGTCATGGAGCGGACCGACCGCGAGACCCTCACGGAAGTCTTCGGCCTGAAGCGGGACCTCATCGACGTCCGGCGTGCGGTCAGCCCGGTGCGGGAGGTCCTCAACCAGCTCACGAACCGCGACCTGGCCCTGATCGACGGCACGGAGCTCCTCTTCTTCCGGGACGTCTACGACCACGTCATCCGGATCACCGATGAGCTCGACAACGACCGGGAGCTGGTCGCCGCGACGCTCGACGTCTATCTCTCCCAGGTCAACAACAACCTCTCGGCGATCATGAAGCGCCTGACCGGCGTCACGGTCCTGCTGGCCGGGATCGGCGCCATCGCGGGGATCTTCGGGATGAGCGAGGCCGGGCTCGCCTTCAGTGGCGGCGAGGCGACCGGCTTCTGGGTCGTGGCGATCGCGACGGTCACCGTCTCCGCGATCGCCGCGCTCGTCCTGCGGCGGCTCGACTGGATCTAGCCGCAGACTCTCGGCTTCGGGTCCGGGTGCGCGGCCGCGGGGTCGGCGGGGCCGGACGACAGGAACTTGGCGACGACCTGCGTCTTGGGCCGCGTGCCCTTGGGCCCCTCCGAGGTCTGGAGCCAGACCTGCTCGGTGGTGGCGGCGATCGCGTCGTCGAGGTTCAGCTGGTGGCGCCGCACCTCCGTGATCTCGTAGAGGTACAGCTGGTCGTCACTCGTGTAGACCTCGACGATCATCCCCAGCATCTTCGCGCCGTTGTCGATCTTGCTGGCCGTGAGGATGGGCAGGAACATGCCTTCTCGGGCATGGGCAAACAAGTACGTCGCGCGGCCGAATCCCGGCTGGCCGGGAGGCGGGAACGGCCACTCGATGTACATCGCGACGTCGCACAGCGGGTACGTCGAGGCTGCGGGTTGCTTGATGACCGGCAGGTCGATCCCGAGGGCCGACACGACGACCCGCGTCGCGACGCGATCCGCCGGGACGGTGGGGGTCGGGCTCGCTGTCGGGTCGTTCGAGGCTCGTGGCGTCGTGGACGGCGCGACCGTCGGCGGGAGGGTGACGATGGTCGGCGGCTCGGACGATTCCGGGCCGGCCTCCACCGGGGTGGTGTATGTGAGGAGCCCGGCCGTCAGGAACGCGACCCCGAGCGCGGTGAGGAGTGCCGGGAGCAGGCGCGAGCGCAGGCGGAGGGCAAGGCTGTCCACGCAGGAAGGCTAGCAGCGGGTCCCGGGAGGCGCCCCCGCCCGCTCGTACTGGTACCCTCGCGGCCATGAGTCCTCGCGCGACGATCGCAGCGGGCAGCGTGGCAGGGGCCCTCACCGCGATCGTCCTCATCGTGGCCGCGATCGCCTTCATGCCGGATCCGGCGCTCCAGGGCGACGCCTCGGGCTCGCCGGCTCCGTCCGGCGCGCCGGCCTCGGATTCGCCGTCCGGTGCGCCGGCCTCGGATTCGCCGTCCGGCTCCGCGCCGGCGACCGGGTCCGGCGAGCGACGAACGGCATCGGCCGCGGACGGGCGATTCCGTCTGATCACATGGCCCGAGGGCGGCTAGTTCAGCCGATGGCGGCGGCGGCGTTCCTGACGATGTCGAGAAGCGGCCCGGGGATCACGCCGAGGACCACCGTGAGGATCGTCGCCACGACGAGCCCGCCCCAGAGCAGCCGGCCGTGCCGGAGCGCGGGCTGCTCCGATTGTGGCTCGCGCATGAACATGTAGACGACGACCCGCAGGTAGTAGAACGCGGCGACGGCGGCGTTCAGCACGAGGACGACGGCGAGGAGGCCCATCGAGCCCACGCCGTCCTGGCTGGCCTGGACCGCCGCGACGATGACGAGCGCCTTGGCCAGGAATCCGGCCGTCGGGGGGATGCCGGTCAGCGAGAGCAGGAACAGCGTCATCAGGATCCCGAGGCCCGTCTCGCGGCGCCCGAGCCCCGCAAAGGTCTCGAGGTTCGAGGTCACGCCGGCGCGCTTCTGGAGCGCCGCGATGATCGCGAAGGCGCCGAGATTCATGAACGAGTACGCGGCTCCGTAGTAGAGAAGCCCCTGCAGGCCCTCGATCCGTCCGGCGGCATAGGCGGCGAGCCCGACCAGCATGTAGCCGGTGTGGGCGATGGAGCTGTAGGCCAGCATCCGCTTGACGTTCGTCTGGGTCAGCGCCACGAGGTTGCCGAGGGTCATCGTCAGGACGGCGAGGACGACGATGACCGCGAACCAGTCTGCCTTCAGCGGCCCGAGCGCCTCGACGAAGAGCCGCAGGATGAGCGCGAACGCCCCGATCTTCGGACCCACGGAGAGGTAGCCGGTCACCGGCGTCGGCGAGCCCTGGTACGCGTCGGGCGTCCAGTAATGGAACGGGACGGCGGCGATCTTGAACGCCACGCCGGTGGTCATGAAGGCGAGCCCCAGGGCAAGGCCGGTGGAGACGCCGCCCGCCGCGACGAGCCCCGAGAGCGCATCGGCGACCTCGGCGACCCGCGTCGTCCCGGTCAGGCCCCACACGAAGGCGAGGCCGAAGAGGAAGATCGCCGAGCTGAACGAGCCGAGGAGGAAGTACTTGATCGCGCCCTCGGTCGAGAAGCCGTCCGACTTGTGGTAGCCGGCGAGGAGGTAGCCCGGCAGGACCATGAGCTCGAGGCCGATGAAGAGGACGAGGAGGTCCGCCGAGGCGGCGATGAGCATCGCCCCGGTCATGGCGAAGAGCAGGACCATCGCGAACTCCGCGAGCGGCAGGCCGCGTGGCGCGAGGTAGTCCGGGGCGAAGACGAGCGTGAAGACGACGATCAGGACGAAGAGTCCGTCGAGGAACGTCGTCAGGGCGTCGACGGTGTAGGCGCCACCGAACGCGGTTGCGGGCGTCGCCCCGGTCACGATCGTCAGGCCGAACACGAGCGCGAGGCCGGCCAGGCTGACCGCCAGGACGGGCCCGCTCCGCCCGGGCCGGACGATGTCGGCGACGACCACGGCACCGGCGACGAGGATGGCCACGACCAGCGGTGCGCTGGTGACGAGGTCGGACCAGGTCATGCAGCGCTCCCCGGGGCGGCCGTCTCGCCGGCGGGCGTGCCGTCCGCGGGCGTCGTCGGCGCCGTGGTGGACGTCCGGCTCCCCGCCGGCAGGGTCAGGATCCGGACGACGATCGCGGCCGCGACGATCCCGAGCCCGGCGGCCACCACGAGCGGATCGACGGCGATGGCAGAGCCCGCGGACGCGTCGGCGAGCGAAGCGTCGACGCTGCCGGCGATCGTGTCGAGGAGCAGGCCCGGGAAGAGGCCGAACGCGACCACGAGCGCGGCGAGCGGGGCGAGGGTCAGGATCTCGACCGGGCTGATGTCCGTGAGGCGGCTGCCGAGCCCCGACAGGAACCCCGAGAGCTCGCCGGTCGCGACCCGCTGGAACATCCACAGGAGGTAGCCCGCGGCGAAGATCATGACCAACGTCGCGACCACGGCGGCCCATGGATTCGCCGCGAACGTCCCGATCAGGGTCAGGAACTCGCCGACGAACCCGGACAGGCCCGGCAGGCCGGCGGAGGCGAAGACGAAGAACCCGAAGATCGCGATGTAGACCGGGGTCCGGCCGGCGAGGCCGCCCATCTTCGCGATCGTCCGGTCGTGGGTCCGCTCGTAGATCACGCCGACGAGGAGGAAGAGGGCGCCCGTGATCAGCCCGTGGTTGATCATCTGGAGGATCGCGCCCTCCATGGCCTGCGGCTGGAAGACGAAGATCCCGAGCGTGACGAAGCCCATGTGCGAGACGGACGAGTAGGCCACGAGCTTCTTGAGGTCCGGCTGGACGAGGGCGACGATCGCGCCGTAGATGATCCCGATCAGGCTCAGGACGATGATCAGCGGCGCGTACGTGTGGGCCGCGTCCGGGTAGAGCGACAGCGTCCAGCGGATGAAGCCGTAGGCACCCAGCTTCAGCATCACCGCGGCCAGGATCACGGAGCCCGCGGTCGGCGCCTCGACGTGGGCGTCCGGCAGCCAGGTGTGGAAGGGGAACATCGGGACCTTGATCGCGAAGGCGAGGAAGAACGCCCCGAAGGCGAGGAGCTGGAGCGTCGGGTCGAAGCCGCCGCCCTGCGTCGCGTACTCGCGGAGGACCTGGAAGTCGAAGGCGCCGGCCCAGCTGCCGCCGTTGGCCGCCTGGAACGCGAAGGCGGTCGCGAGGATCGCGACGAGCATGAGGAGCGACCCGACCAGGGTGTAGAGGACGAACTTGATCGTGGCGTAGATCCGGTTCGCTCCGCCCCAGATCCCGATGATCAGGTACATCGGGACGAGGACGATCTCCCAGAAGATGTAGAAGAGGAAGGAGTTGAGGGCCAGGAACACGCCGATCATCCCGACCTCGAGGACGAGGAAGGCGACCATGTACTCCTTGATCCGGGTCTGGATCGGCCTGAAGCTCGCCAGGATGCTGATCCACGTCAGCGTCGTCGTCAGAAGAACGAGGACAAGCGACAGCCCGTCGACCCCGAGCTTGTATTCGATGCCGAAGCTCGGGATCCAGCTCACCTCCTCGACGAACTGGAAGAGCCCGCCGCGGCTCGTCGAGAAGCCGATGACGAGGAGAAGCGAGGCGACCCAGGCCAGGAGGGCCGTTCCGAGGGCGACGGGCCGGGCATAGCGGGCCGGCAGGAGCCCGACGAGGAGCGCCCCGGCGAGCGGCAGAAAGGTGACGATCGACAGGATCGGCAGGTTGGCCATTGCCTAGCGGCCCGCGATCATGAGGTACGACCCGACCATGACGATGAGCCCGAACGCGATGCCGAGGGCGTAGTTCTGGACCCGGCCCGTCTGGACGCGAGCCAGGCCGCCGCCACTCCGCCGGGTGACCGCCCCGATGCCGTTCACGATGCCGTCGACGACGCGGGTATCGAACCACCACAGGACGCCGGCGATCCGGCCGCCGATGACCATGAACAGAAGGTGGTTGAGGTCATCGAACCACCACTTGTTGAGCGAGGCGCGGTAGAGGAACGGCACGCGCGCGGTGAGCTGCCGGACGAGCTCCGGCTTGCCGCGGCCGCGGAGCGGCCCGATCTCGACCCCGAAGAGCCGCCACGCGACGACCATGCCGATGACCGCCACCGCCACGCTCGCGGCGATGAGGGCGCCGTCGATGCCGAAGAGCGCAAACGCGCTCTCGCGTTCACCCAGGATCTCCCGTCCGCTCCTGAAGACCGGCTCGAGCCAGCCCGCGAGGAGGCCCGGGCCCGGCAGCCCGAACAGCGGCCCGATCGGCGGCCCCGGCCAGGCGAGGACCAGGCCGAGGAGGATGGATGGAATCGCGAGGAGCCAGAGCGGCGCGGTCATGACCGGTGGCGATTCGTGGACCGTCGGTTCGACTGCCGGGTCCACCCGGCTCTCACCCCAGAACGTCAGGCCGATGAGCCGGAACATGTAGAACGCGGTCATGATCGCGACGACGACGCCGATCGCCCAGACCCACTGGAATCCGAGCTTGAAGGCCTCCCCGATGATCTCGTCCTTGCTGAAGAAGCCGGCGAGGGGCGGGATCCCGGCCATCCCGATGGCCCCGATGAGCATCGTCCGGTAGGTATGCGGAATCTTGCGCCGGAGGCCCCCCATCTTCCGCATGTCCTGCTCGTCGTGGACGGCGTGGATGACCGAACCGGAGGCGAGGAACAGGAGGCCCTTGGTGAATCCCTGGGCCATGAGGTGGAAGATCGCCGCGGTCCACGCGCCGACGCCCAGCGCCGCGAACATGTAGCCCAGCTGGCTGAGCGTCGAATAGGCCAGGACCCGCTTGATGTCGGTCTGGGTCATCGCGATCGAGGCCGCGAGGATCGCCGTGAAGATGCCGATCGCAGCCACGATGACCATCGCCTCGGGCGCCGTTGCGAAGAGCGGATTGGCCCGCGCGACGAGGTAGACGCCGGCGTTGACCATCGTCGCGGCGTGGATCAGGGCGGAGACCGGCGTGGGGCCCTCCATCGCGTCCGGCAGCCACACGTGGAGCGGGAACTGGGCGCTCTTGCCCATCGCTCCGGCGAAGACGAGGAGTGCGACGAGGCCGAGCGGGATCGGGAAGGCGGTCAGGGTCTCGCTCGTCATGAGACGCAGCGATTCCTGGATGTTCAGCGTCCCGGTGTTCACCCAGATCGCCATGATCCCGAGCGCGAACCCCACGTCGCCGACGCGGTTGACGATGAAGGCCTTCTTGCTCGCGAGGGCGGCGGACCGCTTCCGGTACCAGAAGCCGATGAGGAGGTAGCTGGACAGGCCCACCAGCTCCCAGGCGACGAACATCGTCAGCCAGCTGTCACCGAGGACGAGGAGCAGCATCGAGAACATGAAGAGGTTCAGGTAGGCGAAGAAGCGCCAGTAGCCGGGGTCATGGCGCATGTAGCCGATCGAGTAGACGTGGACGAGGAGACCGACCGACATGACGACGATGAGCAGGACGGCGGTCAGGTTGTCGACGAAGAAGGCTGCCTCGACCCGGAGCCTGCCGGCCGGGATCCAGTCCCAGAGCCTGACGCTGTGACCGCCCTCGCCGAACGGCGCGCCGCCGGTGAGCGCGGTCACGACGACGATCATCGACGCGGCCCAGGCCAGGGCGACCGCGGCGACCGGGATCCAGTGGGCCTGCCTGCCGAGCCGCCGCCCGATCGCGGCGGTCACGAGGAATCCCGCGAGCGGCAGGGCCGCGATGAGCGGGATGAGGGTGTCGATCATCGCCGCATCGCGTCGTACTCGTCGACGAGCGGGGTCTTCCGGTTCCGGTAGATCGCGATGACGATCGCGAGGCCGACCGTGGCCTCGGCCGCGGCGACGGCCATGACCATGAGGGCGATGACCGAGCCGTCGCCGTTGAGCCTGGGGATGAAGGCCCCGAACGCGACGATCGCGAGGTTGACCGCGTTGAGCATCAGCTCGATCGACATCAGCATGCTGATCGCGTTCCGCCGGGCCAGGAACCCGAAGGAGCCGATCGCGAAGAGCATGCCGGAGACGACGAGGTAGGCGTCGAGAGAATCGGCCATCAGCTGGCGCCCTCCTCGCGCTTGGCGATGAACACGCCGCCGATCACCGCCGCGAGGAGCAGGACGCTCACGATCTCGAAGGGCAGGACGTATGCGTCGAACAGGAGGCGCGCCAGGGCATCGGTGGCCAGCCGGGCCCGCTGGCCGACCTCGCCCCAGTCCGTCGAGGCGACCCCGAGCGCGATGAGCACCGCGAGGACGATGGCCGCCACGGCCGCCGGCGCCGCCTGGGTCTGGAAGACGAGCTTCGAGGGCCCCGCCTTCGACTGGGTCAGCATGATCGCGAAGAGGATCAGGACGCTGATCGCGCCGATGTAGACGATGACCTGCGCGGCCGCGACGAGGGGCGCCCCGACGACGACGTAGATGCCGGCCAGGGACAGGAACGAGACGATCATGGCCAGGCCGCAGCGGATGATGTCGCGCATCGTCACGACGGCGATCGCCGAGACGAGCAGCAGCGTGGCCAGCGACGCGAAGAGGGCGTCGTCGGTGGAGCCGCCGCCGAGCAGGAAGACGAGGATCGCCGGGGTCGTGATGATCGCGCCGGCGATGGCCGCCGCGAGCAGGTAGAGCCAGGCGCGCATCAGCGGCCTACCTCGCGTTGGCGTGGGTCCCACCCGCGCCGCCGTGATCGTGGCCGTGACCGGTCGTCGTGAGCGCGGAGCCGCCGTTGCCGTTCCCGGCGTTCGCCGCGGCGAGGCCCGCCGGCAGCATCGGGAGGAGCCGCCCGCGATCGACGAACCGACCCTCGTCGGCGGCCCGCTGGAGCCAGTCGCGCTCCTTGCGGATGTAGGTGACCTCGGTCTCGCGATCGACCGCGGCGAGGGCCATGAGGTCGATCATCGGGGCCTCGCGGCTCACGTGGGAGAGCTCGAACTCGCCGCCGTCGCGGAGGGCGTCGTAGGGGCAGGCGTCGACGCAGATGCCGCAGAGGATGCAGCGGGACTCGTCGACCTCGTACTTCTCCAGGACCCGCGGCTTCGGCATGAGCGCGCCCGTGGGGCACGTCTCGGCGCACCGCCCGCAGGAGACGCAGGGCGTGTCGTTGAGGCTCATGTCGAGTGGCGTCGTCACGAGGGTGTCGAAGCCGATTCGCATGAAGTCGTAGCAGGCCGCCCCGACGACCTCGGCGCAGACGGTCGCGCAGCGGCCGCAGTCGATGCAGCGCGACGGCTCCCGGAGGATGAAGGCGTGGGAATCGTCCCGGATGTAGTCGTGGTTGATGCCGGTGAAGCGGTTCTCGGTGACGCTCCGGTACCCCGCGCCCTGGTGGAACTGGGGCTCGAGCGTCGGGAGCGTCGTCTGGTACTCGATCCCGAGCCGGCGCAGGTCGCAGAACCCGATCGCCTCGCAGGTGCACTGGAGGCAGCGCGTCGATTCCGCGACGGCCTCCGCCGTGGAGTACGGGATCTCGTACTCGACGTAGTTCCGGTTGCGCTCCTCGGCCTCCAGGGCCTTGAGGCGGTAGCGCGGCTCCTTGACCTCGGCCGTGAAGGGGACGATCGAGAGGAACTCCGGCTGCGGCTCGGCGAGCGTCTGGCGGGTCTTGATCGACGCCATGTCGTGGCCGCGCAGGAACGCATCGACGGCGTAGGCCGCGCGCCGGCCCTCGGCGATGGCCTGGACGACGGTCGCCGCGCCGATCCGCACGTCGCCGGTGGCGAACACGCCGGGACGCGCGGTCTCGAACGTCACCGCGTCCGCCTGGAGGCGCTTGTTCCTCGTCGCCGTGGGACCCGCGGACCCCGGTCCGATCCAGTCCAGCTCCGGGCCCTGGCCGATCGCGAGCAGGACACGGTCGCAGGGGATCGTGAACTCGGTGCCGGGGGCCGGCTCGGGGCGGCGACGGCCGGACGCATCCGGGGCGCCCAGCGCCATCCGGATGAACTCGACGCCGGTGACATTGCCCTTCGCGTCCGTGATGACCCGCGTCGGGCCGGCCTGGAAGATCGCCGTGACGCCTTCCTCGATCGCCTCGTGGACCTCGCCCGACGCGGGCATGTCCTTCATGTCGCGGCGATAGACGAGCGTCACTTCCTTCGCGCCCTGGCGGACGGAGGTTCGCGAGCAGTCCATCGAGGTGAAGCCGCCGCCGATGACGATGACCCGCTTGCCGGCATGGTCCGGGTACGGCAGGCCGAGCGTGGCGGTCCGCAGGTACTCGAGCCCGTCGAGGACCTCGGCCGCGTCCTCGCCCGGCACGCCGAGCTTGTTCGTGTCGTAGCAGCCGATCGCGACGAGGACCGAATCGAAGCCCTGGAACTGGAGGTCATCGAGCGTGAAGTCGCGGCCGAGGGCCTGGTTGCAGACGATCCTGCCCCCGAGGCGGGTGACGGATTCGTACTCGGCCTCGAGGACCTCCACCTTGTGCAGCCGGTACTGCGGGATCCCGTAGCGGAGCATCCCGCCCGGGGCGGGGTCGCGCTCGAAGACCGTCACGTCGTGCCCGGAGAGGAGCAGGTAGTAGGCGGCGGCCATGCCGGCCGGGCCGGAGCCGATGACGGCCGCCCTGCGACCCGTGGCCGGCTGGACCTCGAACGGGACGGGCGGGTCCAGCCCATCGTCGAGCATCGCCTTCAGGACCTGGTCGCCGGCATAGCGGTGGCTGTCGCGGATCGCGATCGCCTCGTCCACCTCGTCGCGGCGGCAGTGGTCCTCGCACGGGGCGGGGCAGACGCGGCCGAGGACCGACGGGAAGGGGATCGTCCGCTTGAAGATCCGGGTGGATTCGCGCCAGTTGCCCTCGGCGTTCTGCTTGAGGAAGCCCGGGATGTCGATGTGGCTGGGGCACTTGTTCTGGCAGGGCGGCAGGCAGTAGGCGTTGTGGTCGCTGAAGATCAGCTCCAGGTTCGTCCGGCGGAGGCGCCGGACCTCCTCGGTCTGGGTCTGGACCTTCATCCCGTCGTCGCAGGACCGGGTGCAGCTGATCTGCGGGTGCTCCTCGCCCTCGACCTCGACGACGCACATCCGGCAGGCCCCGAAGCCGGGCAGCTTGGGCTCGTAACACAGGGTCGGGATCTCGATCCCGTTGTCCCGGCAGACCTCGAGGATCGTCTGGCCCTCGAAGCCCTCGACGACACGCCCGTCGACCTCGATCCGGATGACCGGCGTGGACTGCGGCCGCTGCGGCGCCTGGGTGGTCAGGAGCCGCTCGGCGAGCGTGTCCTCCCGGACCGTGGTCGTGTCCTGCACGATCGGCATGTCCGGCCGGTTGTCTGGGCGCGTGATCAGGTCAGCCAAGGTCGGGGCCTCAATGCGTCGCGCTCGCTGCCATCGCGATCGGATGACAGACGCCCGCGGGGCAGGAGCTGCGCTCGAGATGCTCGTCGAGCTCCGTTCGGAAGTATCGCATCCCGCTCATCAGCGGGAGGGTCGCCAGGCGCTCGTGGTCGCAGAGCGCGGAGCCGACGATATCGGACGCCAGGTCGGCCATCAGGTCGAGGTCGCCGGCCCGGGACGTCCCGGTGGCAAGACGGTCGCCGATCTCCGAGAGCCGGCGGGTGCCGATCCGGCAGGGGATCGTCTTGCCGCAGGCCTCGTCCGCGCAGAAGCGGGTCAGGACCCGGGCGAGGTCGACGATGCAGGCGCGCTCGTCCGCGACGATCACCGAGCCCGAGCCGACGTGGGCACCGGCGGCGCGCAGGGCATCGAACGTGTACGGCGTGTCGAGGAGCTCGGGCGGCAGGATCCCGCCCGACGGCCCGCCGACGAGGACGGCCTTCAGCGCGCGGCCGCCGGACTTGCCGCCGAGCCCGGCGATCTCGCGGAGCGACGTGCCGAGCGGGACCTCGGCGACGCCGGAGCGCTCCGCTCCGCGGACCTCGACGAGGATCGTGCCCGGGGCCTCCGGAACGCCGGTCGTCGCGAACGCGGCAGGCCCGTTGACGACGATCCACGGGATGGCGGCGAGCGTCTGGACGTTGTGGACGACCGTCGGCCGGCCGCGGAGCCCGTTCGTGGCCGGATGCGGCGGGCGCTGCTGGGGCTGGCCCCGCTTGCCCTCGAGGGCCTTCAGGAGGATGGTCTCCTCGCCGAGCAGGTAGGCACCCTGGACGGTCTGGAGCCTGAGGTCCAGGAAGTGGCCGGAACCCAGGGCGTCGGTGCCCGCGAAGCCGGCGTCCCAGGCCGCGGCGATGGCGGCCTCGAGGATCCGGATCGTGCTCCCCGCGGTGGCGCGGACCGCGACGATCGCCTCCTCGGCGCCGATCGCGAGGGCCACGATCGCAAGTCCCTCGAGCACCGCGTACGGGTTCGTCTCGAGGAGGAGCTGGTCCGTCCGGCTCGACGGGTCCGCGCCGTAGCCGTTTGCGACGACGACGCGCGGGCCCGGCGCCGAGGCGGCCGCGCGCCACTTGTCCGCGGCGGGGAACCCGGCGCCGCCGCGGCCCCGCAGGCCGGACGAGCCGATCGCGGCGATGGTCCCGGTAGGCCCGAGGTCGCGGATCGCCCGACGCAGCCCCTCCCAGGCGCCGGCCTTCATGGCCGCGTCGAGATCCGAGGCATCGCCGCCCGCACCCCGCGCGGCATCGCCCGTGCCCGTGCCCGTGCCCCTGGCCGCCCCCTTGCCCGCCGGGGGCAGGAGGATCGACGGCCAGCCCTTCGGCGTCTCGAGCCTGGCGATGTCGGTCATGCGTCGCCGCCGGGCCGGCCGCCGAGGGCGGCATCGAGGCCCGCCACGTACGCCGACTCGAGGGGCCGCCGGGCGTCCATCGCGGCCGCCTGCTGCTCGTTCGACGCCGGCTCGAAGCGGAGGTGGCGGTAGTAGGACGCGGTCCCGTAGATCATCGCGTACCAGGCGCCGGTGGCCTGGCTGATCTGCTTCAGCGCGGCGACCGGGAGATAGCCGTAGACGGCCTGCGTCGCCTCCAGGATCTCGAGCATCCGCTCCGGGTCGTGGTCGAACTCCGCAAGGATCGCCTCGAGGGCGGTCAGGTCCACGCCCTCGAAGTGGGCATAGCGGGGATCCGGCACCGTCCGGCCGGAGCGCCGGAGCGCGGATTCCTCGCGCCGCTCGCCGTACGTCTCGGGCGGGCCCCAGTGGACGTGGAAGCGGCCCTTCGTGTCCATGCCGCCCATGTCGATGCACTCGATCGGGCAGGCCTGGGCGCACTGGAAGCACGTCTCGCACTTGAGCGTGCCGTACTCGTCGTAGAGGAGCTGCAGTCGGCCGCGGAACTTCGGGGGGACGTCCGCCTCGACCTCGGGGTAGCGGATCGTGGCCTTGGGCTCGAAGAAGCGGCGCAGCGTGAGCGCCATGCCCTTCACGAGGCCGATGCCGGGGACGAAGCTCATGAGCCCACCACGAGGACCGCGGCGGCGGTGACGAACAGGTTCAGGAGAGCCGCCGGCAGCAGCCACTTCCAGGCGAAGCCCATGAGCTGGTCGATCCGGACCCGGGGCAGCGTGCCGCGCATCCAGACGAAGATGAAGACGAAGGTGAACGTCTTGAGGACGAACCAGATGAGGCCGGCCACCCAGTCGAAGCTCACGTACGCCCAGGCGAAGAGGAGGCCGCCGGCGACGACGTTGAAGAGGACGAAGCCGATGATCAGCGCGACCCACCAGCGCATCGAGCTGCGGAGCAGGTAGAACGGGGCGGCCAGCACGAGCGTCCCGATGAGCGGCACCAGGGCGACGATGAAGAGGAGCGGGATGCCGACGCTCGCCGGATCCAGGTTCAGGGCGATGTCCGGGAACGGGAACGGCGCGTTCCAGCCGCCGAAGAAGAGGACCGACGCGAGCGCCGAGAGGATGAACACGTTCACGTACTCGGCGAAGAAGAAGAACCCGAAGCGCATCCCGGAATACTCCGTCGCGAAGCCGGCGACGATCTCCGAGTCCGCCTCGGACAGGTCGAACGGGGTCCGGTTGCCCTCCGCGGTCGCGGCGATGAAGAAGATCACGAAGCCGAGCGGCTGGCGGATGACGTACCAGTCGGTGAACCAGCCGGACTGCTGCTGGACGATCTGGTTGAGGCTCATCGTGCCGGCGAGGATCAGCAGGCCCACCACCGACAGCGTCAGCGGGATCTCGTAACTGACGATCTGGGCCGCCGACCGGAGCCCGCCGAGCAGGGAGTACTTGTTGAAGCTGGACCAGCCGCCCATGAGCAGGCCCACGACGCCCATCCCGCCGACCGCGAAGAAGTAGAGGAGGCCGATGTTGAAGTCCTGGCCGTAGAGCCCGGGGGCAAAGGGGATGACGAGGAGGGTCATCACCGCCGCGGCGTAGGTCACGACCGGCGCCCAGGTGAAGACCACGGAATCCGCGCCGGTGGGGGTGAAGTCCTCCTTCATGAGGACCTTGAGCCCGTGGACGACGGACAGGAGCGTGCCCCACGGTCCCACCCGGTCCGGCCCGATCCGGAGGTTCATCAGGGCGATGACCTTCATCTCCAGGAAGATGTTCAGGAACGCCACCGGGATGGTGATCAGGAGGATGATCGTCGCGGCCGCGGCGAACCGGACGATGCCGATGTTCGCGGCGAGGAGGTCCACGATCGGGCCGCCGAGGATGACGATCGTGGCGATGAGCCCGGCCGTCAGCACGACGAGCAGCGGCACGACCGTGAAGACGATCTTGCCCGGCAGCGTCAGCCGGTTCCAGGTCCGGCCCACCGCGGTCATGCAGCGATCCCTTGCCCGGGCTCGGGCGAGCCGAGGCCAAGGCGGATGCGAGCACGCGAGCGAGCGCACTCAGACGTGCGTGAGCGAGCGAGCGGAGCGGCCAACGCGGGGATCGGCCGCCCCAGCGCGGGCGTCAACGCGGGGATGGCCCGTCCGGCGGCGGTCACTTGTCGACCCCGCCCATGATCGGATCGAGGGAGGCCATGATCGCCATGCAGTCGGCGATGAGGTCGCCGCGCATGAGGAGCCCCACCGACTGGAGGTGGATGAAGCTCGGGTCGTGGATCCGCATCCGGAAGGGCTGGTCCGTCCCGTCGCTGATCGCATACGTCGAGTACTGCCCGCGCGGTCCCTCGATCGCGGCGTAGGCCCGGCCGGGGCGGGGGCGAAGCAGCCGCGGCAGCTTGGCCAGGATCGGCCCGTCCGGCATCTGGTGGAGGCACTGGTCGATGATCCGGAGGCTCTGCTTGATCTCGTCCATCCGGAGCAGGTAGCGGGCGAGCGAGTCGCCCTCCGATCGGGTCGGGATGTCGAAATCGAGCTCCGGGTAGGCCGAGTACGGATGCGCCCGGCGGATGTCGAACGGCACGCCGGTCGCCCGGAGGTTCGGGCCGGTCATGACCTGGCGGAGCGCCGTCGCGGTGTCGATGGCACCGAGGCCGCGGGCCCGGCGGACGAAGATCTCGTTCTCGTTGAGGAGCGTGAGATTGGCCTCGATCTGCCCCGTCGCCCGGCTCATCCAGTCGCCGAGACGGCTCATGAACTCGTGGTTCAGGTCACCGTTGACGCCGCCGATCCGGAAGTAGTTGAAGAGCATCCGCTGGCCCGTCAGCGCGGCGAGCATCTCGACGATCTCGTCGCGTTCGATGAACGACCAGAGGATCGGTGTGAGCCCGCCGAGGTCGAGCGCGAACCAGCCCATGAACAGGGCATGGCTGGCGATCCGGTTCAGCTCGCCCGAGAGGACCCGGATGTACTCGGCCCGGCGCGGCACCTCGACATCGAGGAGCTTCTCGAAGGCCATGACCGGCGACCACTCGCAGAAGAGCGAGCTGATGTACTCGAGCGGGTCCACCTGGCTGATGACCTGGTGGTAGTCGGCGTTCTCGCAGAGCTTCTCGACGCCGCGATGGAGGTAGCCGAGGACCGGGTCCAGGTCCACGACCTTCTCGCCGTCGAGCTTCAGGACGACCCGCAGGACGCCGTGGGTGGACGGGTGCTGGGGGCCCATGTTGAGGAGCATCTGGCCGTCGCCGAGCGTGTAGAACTCGGCTTCCCGCTCGGTGCGGGGCGGGTACGGCGGAACGGGCTCGAAGACCCCGATCTCGCGGTCGAGGACGACGCGCGGATCATCCTGGGAGCGCTCGCCGGTGAGCGTCATGCCTTCACCGTCCGGACGGCCTGGCCCGCGGTGTCGTTGGGGGCGTGGCTCCGCTCCATGTGCCGGACGCCGGCGCCCGGCGATCGGGCCGCGTCATCGGCGAGGTAGAAGTCCTTCCGCAGCGGGAAGCTCTGGTAGTCGGGCGGCATGTAGATCCGCCGCAGGTCGCGGTTGCCCTCGAAGATGATGCCGAACATGTCGTAGGCCTCGCGCTCCATCCACTCCGCGCCCTTCCAGAGGAAGGTCACGGACGGCGTGCGCGGGTCCTCCCGGGAGAGGCCGTCGGCGACGACCCGGAGCCAGTCCGGGGTCGTCTCGCTCCAGAGGTGGTAGACGACCTGCATGTGCTCGCCGGTATCGACGCCGGCCAGGTCGGACAGCATCTCGAAGTGGAAGGCCGGCTCGTCGTGGAGCGATCGGAGCACGTCCGGCACGTCCTTCGGCTCGATGCGGAGCTCCGTCTCGTCGTGGCGCTGGCGAATCGGTCCGGACAGGACGTCGCCGAACCTGGCCTCGAGGCGGGCCTTGAGCGCTCGATCCACCCCCTAGACTCCCGCCGGCACGGTGGGGCCCACGGCGCGATCCGGCCAGTGGCCGCGGCGATCCTTGACGAGCTGCTGGAGCTTCATCATCCCGTAGATCAGGCCTTCGGGACGCGGGGGGCAGCCGGGAACGTAGACGTCGACCGGCATCACCCGGTCGATGCCCTCGACCGTGCTGTAGCTCCGCTTGTAGCGGCCGCCCGAGCAGGTGCAGTCGCCCATGGCGACGACCCACTTGGGCTCCGGCATCTGCTCCCAGAGGCGGACCAGCGGGCCGGCCATCTTCGTCGTCAGCGTGCCGGCGACGATGAGGACGTCCGCCTGCCGCGGCGAGGCGCGGAACGGGAACATGCCCCAGCGGTCCATGTCGTTCTTCGAGGTCGCCGCGCTCATCATCTCGATCGCGCAGCAGGCGAGGCCGGACAGGAGCGGCCAGAGGCTGTTCGCCCGGAGGAGGTCCAGGACGTAGTCCGCCTTCGTCGGGATGACCTCGAGCATGCCCGACCAGCGAGCGTCGTCGCGGCGCATCTGGCCGGACGCCTCGACCTCGGCGAGATGGGTGATGTCGGTGGCCCGGCCGCCGTCGTAGGCCGTCGGGTCGTCGGCGGCCCA
Source organism: Chloroflexota bacterium (assembly GCA_016191345.1). GTDB lineage: Bacteria > Chloroflexota > Limnocylindria > Limnocylindrales > CSP1-4 > UBA5189. The sequence continues at coordinate 112,269 of JACPOU010000029.1, read as the reverse complement.
CAACTCGTTGCGGAGGACGATCGGCGCCGTGACGGCGCTCGAGCCGGGCACGACCAGGGCCGAGGGTCGGTTCGCGGTCGCGTCCGAGGCGATCGCGGTCGTGTCGGTCTGACCGGTGCCGAGGCCGTCCGTGGCGGAGGCCGGCTCGGGATTCATCGCCATGTCAGGACGCCCTTTCGCCACGCGTAGGCGAGTCCCAGCAGGAGGATCGCCACGAACACCAGCATGCTCACGAACCCGCCGAGGAGCAGGTCCCGGAAGATGATCGCCCAGAGGTAGATGAACACGACCTCGATGTCGAAGGCCACGAACAGCAGGGCGTAGATGTAGAACGACAGCCCGAACCGGCCGTGGGTGTCGCCCATCGTGTCGATCCCGGATTCGTAGGGCAGGCCCTTGTGGATGTCACCCCGGTTCCGGTGCGAGATCAGCCACGCGGCGCCGAAGGTCACGAACGCGAATGACCCGGCCGCGAAGGCGAACCCGACGATGTACCAGATCCCGGTCAACCGAACCTCACTCCGAACGGCGTCAGCGTCGGCCACCGTTCGCGATGAACACGATGTTCTGGGTGGAAGGACGCGCACTGGGCATGAGGCGCAGGCCATCGCGGACGACCGTCACCCCGCCGGCATTCTAGCAGGGGCACCCTCCCCGGGCGGTCGCGGACGCACCCCGGGAGCGGCTCGCGGAGGAGGTTCGGAGCCGCTCCCGGAGGCAGGTGGCAGAAGGCTGCGGGAGCGTGGGGGTGGGCGCCCCCGGGAGACGGCGGCCACGGGTGATCGAGGGGCGGCCCACGCCGAGCGCGCGTGCAGGTTCATGGGCCGCCCCTCGGCGGTGCCCCCGACCGTGAGAGTGGCGAACGGAGCGCCGTGGTCGCAATAGGTAACCTTGCCTAGTCCGACCGGTCGGGAGTCGGGCCGTCCAGACCACACCGCACCCGGCTGGGGGATCGCTCAGGGTCGCCGGGGGCCGGGATCGGCGAGGCCGCGGAGCGGTGGGGCTGTCGCGATCGCGCGCCCGAAGGCCATCACGGCGAACCGGCCGGTGACGCCGGGGTCGAGCATGCGGAACAGCGCGGACCGGGCCTCGAGGTAGCCCTCGAGCGTCGCCGAGGGATCCGACTGGACACTCACCAGCAGCTCGCCGGCGCCGACGCCGGCGAGGAACGCGGCCTGGGTCGTGGTGCCGAGGTGGTCCAGGCCCGCGGCGGTCGCCCCGCGCTCCACGGCGGTGAGGTCCACGTGGGCCGTGAGGTCCTGGCGGCCCACGTTCGCGAGGACGTCGTCATGGACGCGGTGGCGGACATAGGCGCGGAGGAGGCTCCCCCGGGCCGGGTCGTAGCGGGCGGCGGCGGGATGGCCGTAGTCGATGAGCAGCACGAGGCCACGGCCGAGTCCGGCCGCGGCCTCGCGGGTCCAGGCGTCGGCCGCGAGGCAGATCTCGGTCCGCTGACCGGGCTCCAGCCGGATCCCCTCGCTCGCGAGGCGCGCCGCAAGGTCCGGCGTCGAGGCCGGGCCGGCGAGCCAGCCGAGACGGCCGTCCTCGTCGAGGGCGACGAAGCGTTCGAGGATCTCGCCCCCGGGACCGCCCTCGACGGCGTGGACCGGCAGCGCGTCCAGCACCTCGTTGGCGACGACTGCGCCCTCGATGGGCGCGCCGTCGTCCGGCTCGAGGACGTCCGTGGCGCCGACGGCCTCCAGTCGGGCGTGGACCTGGGCGTGGCGATCCGGGGCCCGCTCGGCGACGCGGTAGCGGAGGGCAGCCCGAAGCGCCGACCCGCGGCGATCGAGGCCCTCGACGATGCCCGCCGCCAGCGCGCCGGTCCCGGCCCCGAGTTCCCGGACGGTGAAGCGCGACGGCCGGTCGAGTCGCTGCCAGACCTCGTCGAGCTGGGCGGCCACGGCCCAGCCGAAGATCGGGTGCGACTCGGGGGCGGTCAGGAAGTCGGCTGCCCGGCCGGGGCCCCGTCGTCCGATCGCGTAGTAGCCGAGTTCCGGTTCGTACAGGGCGAGCTCCATGAAGCGGGCGAACGTCATGGGGCCGGAGGCCCTGATCTCGCTTCGGATTGCCTCGAGCAGGCCCGGCTCGTCGCCGGGGTCGGGCCCGGGCGCGAGGTCGGCGGGTCGGCGGAGCCCGAATGTCGGGCCGCCCGCGCGCACGACGTCGGCGGTGATGGCGTCGCCACCCGCGCCACCCGCGCCACCCGCGCCACCCGCGCCACCCGCGCCACCCATACCTGCGCCGCCCGCGCCTGCGGGGCCCGGGCCGTCGCGGCGCGCGCCATCGCCGTCCGTGCCGGCCTCCCCTCTCATCCGAGGCCGCGACGGATGAGGCGCGGCAGGCCCGGGCCGACCAGCGTGTGGCCGCCGAGGAGGATCGGGATCCGGGCCGCCGCCGCGCTGGCGGTGAGCGCCCGGAGCCACGGGTCGGCGATCCGGTCCGCAAGGAGCAGGTCGCTCGCGAAGCGGTCCTCCGCCGGCGGCCAGCCGGCTTCGTCCGGCCCGTGGCGATGCGCCAGGAGCACGCGTGTGTCGATGACCGCCGCGTCGCACAGGCCGGCGAGGAGCGTGCCGATGGCGTCCGGGCCGTCGCGGTCCAGCAGGAAGCCGAGGGTCGAGCGCGGCGGCCGCTGGCCGGGCCGCGAGGTCCGGAACCCGCGCTCCTCGACGAGGGCCCGCGTCCGGCTCGCCGTGTGGCGCTCGAGCCAGCGAATCGTGGCCGCCGAGGAGCGGCCTGCCACGAGGATCTCCGATTGCGGGTCCTGCGCGACAGATCGAACTGCGGTCGCGTTCGCGCGTGCCGGAGCCAGGTCAGCCTGGTCGAGGCCGATGTCGAGGCCCGCGATCGCCACGTCGAGCGGCGAGTCGAGGTCGAGCTGGAGCCTGGCCCGCGACCGGAGGTCGTCCACCGGCACGCCCCGATCGGCCAGCCAGCGGGGGACCGCGTTGTCAGACGCGACCTCGGGCAGCTCCTCGAGGCCGGAGCCGGCCGGGATCGCGAGGACGTCCGCGGAGTAGCGGTTGTTCGTGAGGGCGGTCGCCCGTTCGTGGCGCGGCGATCGCCGGCCGGCCGGAGCTTCAGGCTCGTCGCATGGCGATCGCCGGCCGGCCGCGCCTTCCCCCTCGCGGCGCTGCGATCGCCGGCCGGCCGCGGCCGACACGAGATCGCGCAGGTCTGCCGCCGTGGCGAGGGGGATGCTCCCGGAGCCGAGGATGACGATCCCTTCGCCCGGTGCCGCCGCGGCCGCCATCCGCAACCGCGTCCCGAATGCCGCGCCGCCGGGCCGGACCTCCTCGACGCGCGCCCGTGCGCCCGCTGCCTCGAGGCCCTCCGCCTGCCGGTCCGCGTTCCGTGCCCGCGCCGCAACGAACGCCAGCTCGAGCGGCCCGCCGCCCGGGCCGGGCACGGCGTGCAGGATGATGGCGACGACGCGGGTCACCGCGCGAGTCTAGCGAGGAGGTGGTCCATGGCCGGCCGCCGCGTTCGAGCGTACATCGGCCTCGGGGCGAACCTCGGCGATCCCGCGGCCACGCTCGCGGATGGCGTTCGGGCCCTTGCGGCGCTGCCGGGCGTGCGGGTCCGCGGCGTCTCCCGGCTGTATGCCACCGCGCCTGTCGGCGTCATCGACCAGCCTGAGTTCCGGAACGCGGTCGTGGCCCTGGACGTGCCGCCCGGGCCGGACCCGGCGACCGCTGCGCTCGCGCTGCTCGTGGCACTGAAGGGGCTCGAGCGCGCGTTCGGGCGCCGGGACCGTGAGCGCTGGGGCCCGCGGGAGCTGGATCTGGATCTGCTGCTGTTCGGCCGGGCCCGGCTCGCGGTCGAGCGGCCGCCGGCGGGCCTGTCGCTGGATCGGGGCAAGGCCGACGCGCTCCTCGTGGTCCCGCACCGAGACGCCGCCGGGCGACTCTTCGTCCTCGCGCCGCTCGAGGACCTCGCCGCGGGGCTGGTGCCGCCGGGTTGGGGTCACACCGTGGCGTGGTTCCGCCGCCGCCGCGAGGCGATCGAGGGGGCAAGTTCGGTACGGCCGCTCGCGATCTGGGACGCGGCGCGTCGAGGGTGGGTGCCGATCGAGGAGGAGCGGCCGTCGCACCTCGAGCAGCGCGGGCGTCCAGGCGATGGCACTGGGCGCGGGCCGTGACCCGCGGCCAAGCCCCGCGACGCCGCGACACTGCGACGCCCTGACGGCCGCGACCGCAGCAGGTTGCCCCGCAACGACACGCTCACGCCCATCTGATCCCCCTCGCACAGCACGCCGACTGCTGTTCGAGGATCTCCGGCGCCCGGAACCACTGGCACCGTGCCCGGCTGGCGGCCCCGCACGCTCGGCTCCAGCGCGGCGGTGGCCCGGGCGAGGTCCGCGATTGCCTCGAAGAGCACGGCGGCTGCTACGGGAGGGGGAATGGGTACGTGCGCTGCCCTACGAGCACGGCGGCTGCTGCGGGAGTGGTTGTGGATCGGCCGCCGAAGTATCAGCAGGGCGCCTGCGGCGCGGGTGCCGACCTGAGGCTCGCCTGCGCCGCGGCGCCCCGGAATCGCCGGCGCGGCCTACAGCCGGACGCTCGGGGGGCGCTCGCGGTCGAACATGTGGACCGTGTCCACGAAGCGGACCGTCTTCGTCCGGTAGGCCATGATCAGCGAGTGCGTCCGCGCGCCGCCGCCGAAGAACCGGACACCCTCGAGCAGGTCGCCGCTCGTGACGCCCGTCGCCGCGAAGACGAGGTTGTCGCCGGACGCCAGGTCCTCCGTCCGGTAGACGCGCGATTCGTCGCCGTGGCCCATCTTCCGGCCGCGCTCCCGCTCCTCCTCGCTCCGGTATCGGAACCGAGCCTGGATCTCGCCGCCCAGGCAGCGAAGCGCCGCCGCGGTGATGACCCCTTCGGGGGCGCCCCCGATGCCCATGACGGCATGGACACCGGTGCCCTGGACCGCGCAGCTGATGGCGGCCGAGAGGTCGCCGTCGGAGATGAGCTTGATCCGGGCGCCGGTCGCCCGGACCTCGGCGATGAGCGCCTCGTGGCGGGGGCGCTCCAGGATGATGATCGTGATGTCGCCGGGCTTCCGGCGCAGGACCTCGGCGATCCGGTGGATGTTCTCCGTGGCCGTCAGGGTGATGTCCACGTGGCCCGCCACGAGGGGCCCCACGCAGAGCTTCTCGAGGTAGGTGTCCGGGGCGTGGACGAGGCCGCCGCGCTCCGACGCCGCGAGGACCGTGATCGCGTTCGCCGAGCCGGTGGCGACGAGGTTCGTCCCCTCGAGCGGGTCCACCGCGATGTCGATCTCGGGCGCGCCACCGCCGGCCCCGGCCGTCCCCACCTGTTCGCCGATGTAGAGCATCGGGGCCTCGTCGCGCTCGCCTTCGCCGATGACGATCGTGCCGGCCATCTCGATCTCGTCCATGGCCCTCCGCATCGCCTCCGTCGCGAGGCGGTCCGCCTCCATCCGGTCGCCGCGGCCCATGAGCCGCGCGGAGGCGATCGCCGCCGCTTCGGTGACCCGGACCATCTCGAGGGCGAGCAGCTGTTCCATGCCTTACCTCCGGCTTGCTGATCCGGGCCGAGGCGGCGTTGTCGGCTGCGGGCGTTCACTCACGCACGTTCGAGTGCGCTCGTTCGCGTCCTCGCCTCCGCCTTGCGCCGGCCTCGGCTGAGCAAGCCTGGCCACATCAATGCCGGAAATGCCGTCGGCCGGTGAAGACCATGGCGAGGTGGTGCCGGTCGGCGACCTCGATCGCCATCTCGTCGCGGATCGAGCCGCCCGGCTGGATGATCGCGGTGACGCCCGCCTGGGCGGCGATCTGGATTCCGTCCGGGAAGGGGAAGTACGCGTCGCTCGCCATGACGCTGAGGCGACCCCGGTCACCGGCCCGCCGGAGGGCGATCTCGACCGCGACCTGGCGGCTCGCCTGCGCCGCACCGATGCCCACGGTCGCGCCGTTTCGCGCCAGCACGATCGCGTTCGAGCGGACGTGCCGGACGGCGCGCCAGGCGAACAGGAGGTCCGTCAGCTCCTCGAGGGTCGGCCGGCGCTTCGTCACGACCTGCAGCTGGCCCCGGTCGAGGCCGAGGGTGTCCAGCGTCTCCACGAGCAGCCCGCCCCCGATGCGCTTGAAGTCGAGGTTGGCGATCCCATAGTCCCGCATCCCGTCTGCCGGGTCGGGCGGCACGGCGAGGATCTCGAGGCCCGCCTTCTGGCGGAGGATCCCGATCGCCGACCGGTCGTAGCCCGGCGCGACCACGGCCTCGAACGAGTTCTGGGCGATCGCCCGGGCCGTCGTCCCGTCCATCTCGCGGTTGACCCCGATGATGCCGCCGAACGAGGCCACGGGATCCGTCTCGAGGGCCCGCCGGTAGGCCTCCACGAGGTCGTCGGCCGACGCGATCCCGACGGGATCGGTGTGCTTCGCGATCGCCACTGTGGGACCGGTGAAGTCGTTGACGATGCGGTACGCGGCATCGAGGTCGAGGAGGTTGTTGAACGACGGGCGCTCGCCGTGGAGCTGGCCGGAATCAGCGAGCGTCCCGGAGCGATGCGTGGTCTCGCGGTAGAAGGCCGCGGATTGGTGGGGATTCTCGCCGTGGCGCAGGTCGGCGACCTTCTCGAGGACCACGGCCAGGCGCTTCGGGAAGATCGTGCCAGTGAGCTGGTTCAGGTAGGCCGCGATCTCGGCGTGATAGGCCGCCACCGTCCCGAACGCCTCGGCGGCGAGCTGGGCGCGGAACTCGGGGCTCACCAGGCCGCGTTCGCGGAGCTCCGCCACGAGGCGCGGGTAGTGCTCCGGGCTGGCAACTGCCGCGACGCCGGCCGCGTTCCTGGCCGCTGCCCCGAGGAGCGCCGCGCCGCCGACGTCGATCATCTCGATCGCCTGCTCGATGCCGACGAGGCTCCGCCCGATCTCGGCCCCGAACGGCTTCACGTTGACGACGACGATGTCGATCGTGGCGAGGCCCTGCGCGGCGAGCTCGGCGAGCTGCTCCGGCCTGTCGCGGCGGGCGAGGATCCCGGCGTACACGGCCGGATGGAACGTCTTGACCTGCCCGCCGAGGAGGGCGGGGATCCCGGTCAGCTCGGAGACCGGGCCGACGTCGACGCCATCCTGGGCGAGGTGATCCCGGGTGCCGTCGGTCGCGACGATCTCGACCCCGAGAGACTGCAGGTCCCGCGCCAGGGCGGTGATGCCGTCGCGCGTGGCGACCGACAGCAGGGCTCGCAAGCGTCATCCTCCATCCGCCGATCACCGGCCGCGCGTCTGACGGCGAGTATACCCGCGGCCCATGGCATACTCCACGCTCGGTCGGCCCGGGCAGCCCGGCGCGGCCATCCAACCGTCCTGGAGTGAGCGTGACGATCCCGCCCTGGGAGTATCTCTGGCTCCCGTTCTCCCGAGCCCTGTTCCCCGACCTCTACGACCCGATGTGGATCTCGTCCCTCGTCCTGCTGGTCGTCCTGGTCGTGCTCTACAACGTCCGGACGCGGGCGCTTCACCGCCATCGCGTCTACGCCGACCTCTGGGAGTGGCTGCTCTGGACGGGGCTCATCACCTTCTTCATGATCGTGGTCGGCGCGCTCTTCGTCTTCGACTTCGCGGTCGTCCTGGTCATCATGTTCGCGGGCCTCGGGACGCTCGCCTGGATCCGCTTCTGGCGCTTCCCGCCGCTCTTGGACGCGTACGAGCACCAGCTCGCGCGGCAGCGCTACCTGGCCCGGGCGAAGGCCGGCAGGCCCGAGGCGACGATCCGCTCCCGCTCCTCACGCCGCCGCCGGCGCTGACGCGACGGCGACGAGCGGACCGGACTCGGCCGACCCGAGCGGACACGACCGAGCGCAGCCGAGGCAGCCGACGATGCCGATCGAGGTCCGCCGCTTCGGCGTCGGCCACCGGCGCCCCGAGGGACCGCCGGGCACGACCGGCCTGACCGGCCAGGTCATCCACTCCGACGGCCGCGGCGTCGTCTCCGAGCTCGCCTTCGCGCGGGGCGGCTCGGTCACGCCCCACGAGAACCCGAGCACGACGTGGTTCGTCGTCATCGAGGGCGGCGGCTGGGTGCTCGTCGGGGAGGAGCGGCGACGGGTTGCCGCCGGCGAGGCGGTCCACTGGCCGGCGGGCATCCCGCACGCGGCGTGGACCGAGCACGGCGAGATGCGGGCGCTCGTCGTCGAGTTCGCAGGCGCGGACGACAGCGGCACGGCAGCCGTCCTCGAGGGCGCGGCCCGCCGGCTCGGCCCCGGCGAGACGGGTCTGGCGGCTCGTGGCGAGGGGTGGCTCGCGGAACGCCCGGTGGACCCGGAGCGCCACGACCGCAGCCAGGGCGAGCCGGCCTGAGGCGCCGGTCCAGCCGGTGCGGGCCTGGCCCGCCATCGGGGTCCAGCCGTCAGTCGGGCATGAGGTCCGGGCCGGAGCCTTGGACCTCCGGGCCGAGGATCGCGCCGAGCTGGCCGAGGATTCGCGCGGTGGCGCCCCAGACCTGCGCGCCGGGCAGCGGATAGGCCCCGAACCGGATCCGGAAGGACTGGACGTCCGCCTCGACGACCTCGATGGGCGCGCCCGGCAGGAACGCCGCGAGTGGCGCCCAGAGGATCCCGGCCACCTCGTCCTCCGACGCTCGCAGCTCGGGCCGGCGGGCCGCGACCGCGAGGACCGGGGTCACCCGGTAGTCGGAGACCGGGATCCAGAACGTCTCGAGCGCGCCGACGATCCGCACCCCCGCGGCCTCCGCGTCCAGCCCGACCTCCTCCCGCGCCTCGCGGAGCGCCGTCGCGGCGGCGTCCACATCCTCGGGCTCCGCGCCGCCGCCCGGGAAGGCGATCTGGCCGCCGTGATGGCCGCCGCGATCCACGCGCCGGATGAGGAGGACGTCGGCGCTCGCGTCGGGCCTGCCCGAATCGGGGGCGATGAGGACCAGCACGGCCGCGGGCCGGGCCGTCGCGGGCCCGGATGCGATGGCCGGCGACCGGCGCTCGCCCGTGTCCAGGCGGACCGGCATGAGCTCGGCGGGCGGCGGGGGGAGCTGCGCGGGATCGGCCGGCAGGGCCGCCAGGCGACGGACCGCGTCGGCGTGCCTCAGTTGAGCCGCTCCTCGCCGTCCTTCCGCTCGGGCGCGGTGTCCGGGAGGTCCATGACCGAGCCCCGGCCGCGGCGACCGTTGCCGCCGCCCGCCTGGCCCTCCCCGGACGACCTGGCGTCGCGGCGCTGGCCGGCCTCGGCGACGACCGTGGCACCGGCGGACGTGAAGAGCAGGGTCGTGCCGCCCGGATCCGCGTCCGCGACGACCCGGTCGCCCGCCCGGAAGCGGCCTTCGATGAGCGCCTTCGCGAACGGGTTCTCGACGAGCCGCTGGATCGTCCGCTTGAGGGGTCGCGCCCCGAACGCCGGGTCGTGGCCCTCCCGGGCGAGGAGGCCCCGCGCCGACGGCGTCAGCTCGAGAACCAGGTCCTGGGCGGCGAGCCGCCGCTGGAGGTCGGCCAGCAGCAGGTCCACGATCGCGGTCAGGTCCGCGTCCGTGAGGGCATGGAAGACGATGACCTCGTCCACCCGGTTGAGGAACTCGGGCCGGAAGTGCTGGCCGAGCGCGTCCGTGACCTGGGCCTTCATGGCCTCGTAGGCACCTGAATCCTCGGCCCGGCCGGCGTAGGCCGGGATGACCTGCGAGCCGATATTGCTGGTCATGATCACGACGGTGTTCTTGAAGCTGACCGTCCGGCCCTGGCCGTCCGTCAGCCGTCCGTCGTCGAGGACCTGGAGCAGGACGTTGAAGACGTCCGGGTGGGCCTTCTCGATCTCGTCGAGGAGGATCACCTGGTACGGCCGCCGCCGGACCGCCTCCGTCAGCTGGCCGCCCTCGTCGTAGCCGACGTAGCCCGGCGGGGCACCGACGAGGCGCGAGACGGTGAACTTCTCCATGTACTCGCTCATGTCGATGCGGACCATTGCCTGCTCGTCGTCGAAGAGGAAGGCGGCGAGGGCCCGGGCCAGCTCGGTCTTGCCGACGCCCGTCGGCCCGAGGAAGAGGAACGAGCCGATGGGCCGGCGCGGGTCCTTCAGCCCCGCCCGCGCCCGCCGGACCGCATCCGCCACCGCGGCGATGGCCTCGTCCTGGCCGACGACCCGCTCGTGGAGCCGCTCCTCCATGTGGATGAGCTTGGCAGTCTCGCCCTCGAGGAGCTTCGCGACCGGGATTCCCGTCCACGCCCCGACGATCGAGGCGATGTCGTCCGCCGTGACCTCCTCCTTGAGGAGCGCCCCAGGACCCTGGAGCGCGGCGAGGGCCGCGTCCTCCCGGGCGAGCCGGTCGGCGAGCTCGCGCTGGGTGCCGTACTTCAGCTGGGCGGCCGTCTCGTAGTCGGCCTCGCGCTCCGCCTGCTCGATCCGGACCTGGAGCTGCTCCAGCTCCGACTTCGTGCCGCGGAGGGCCGCGATCGCCGTCTTCTCGGCCTCCCAGCGCTGCTTCATGCCGCCGGCCTCCTCGGCGATCTCGGCCAGCTCGCGCTCGAGCGCCTCGAGCCGTGCCTTCGAGGCATCGTCGGTCTCCTTGCGCAGGGCCTCCCGCTCGATCTCGAGCTGGATCCGGCGGCGCTCGAGTTCGTCGAGCTCGGTCGGCATCGAATCGATCTCCATCCGGAGCCTCGAGGCCGACTCGTCCACGAGGTCGATCGCCTTGTCCGGCAGGAACCGCTCGGTGATGTAGCGATCGGAGAGGGTGGCCGCCGCGACGAGCGCCGAATCCGTGATCCGGACGCCGTGGTGGACCTCGTAGCGCTCCCGCAGACCACGGAGGATCGAGATCGTCTCCTCGACCGTCGGCTGGTCCACGAGGACCGGCTGGAAGCGCCGCTCCAGCGCGGCGTCCTTCTCGATGTGCTTGCGGTACTCGTCGAGCGTGGTCGCGCCGATCGTGTGGAGCTCGCCCCGGGCGAGCATCGGCTTGAGCAGGTTGGAGGCGTCCATCGCGCCCTCGGCCGCACCCGCGCCGACGACGGTGTGGAGCTCGTCGATGAACAGGATGACCCGGCCGCCGCTGTCCCTGATCTCCTTGAGGACCGCCTTGAGTCGCTCCTCGAACTCGCCCCGGAACTTCGCGCCGGCGATGAGCGCCCCGAGGTCCAGCGAGACGACGCGCTTGTCCTTCAGACCCTCCGGCACGTCGCCACGGACGATCCGCTGGGCGAGGCCCTCGGCGATGGCCGTCTTGCCGACGCCCGGCTCGCCGATGAGGACCGGGTTGTTCTTCGTCCGGCGCGAGAGGACCTGCATGACGCGGCGGACCTCGTCATCGCGGCCGATCACCGGGTCCAGCTTGCCGGCCCGTGCCTCGGCGGTCAGGTCGCGGCCGTACTTCTCGAGCGCCTGGTACGTCCCCTCCGGGTTCGGCGAGGTGACGCGCTGGCCGCCGCGGACCGAGGCGAGCGCGTTCAGGATCGCCTCCCGGTTCGCGCCGTGGCCGTCCAGCAGCTTCTGGCCCTCGCCGCCGACCTCGGCCGCGCCGAGCAGCAGGTGCTCGGTGGAGGTGTAGTCGTCGCCGAGTCGGCGCGCCTCCTCCTGGGCCCGGTCCACGACGCGCCTGGCGCGTGGATCGAGGCCGAGCGACCCGCCCTGGATCCTGGCCCGCCGGGCGAGGATCGCGGCGAGCTCGCTGCGGAAGGTGGGGAGGTCCACGCCGAGGCGCCGGAGCGTCTCTGCGGGCACGCCGTCATCCGGTTCGAGGAGGGCGCTGAGGAGGTGCTCGGCGTCGAGGACGGGACTCTGGAGCCGCTCCGCGAGCTGCTGGGCGCCGAGGACGGCCTCCTGGGCCTTCTGGGTGAAGCGATCAAGTTGCATGGGGTCTCGGTCTGTTGCTCCCTGGGCCGCGGGTCAGGCCCGCGGATCGGGCTGGTGGGCGAGGTCGAGGAACCGCTCGGCGGCGGCCTTCGCCTCCTCGGAGAGGTGGGACGGGAGGACGATGCGCACCCGGACATAGAGGTCGCCGGGCTCGTCGCCCTTCAGGCGCGGCATGCCCTGCTTCGACAGCCGGAAGGTCTTGCCGCTCTGGGTGCCGGGCGGCAGGGTCAGCAGGACCCGGCCCTTCAAGGTGCCGACGGGCACATCCCCCCCGAGCAGGGCTTCGCGGAGCCTCACCGGGATTTCGCGCTCGAGGTCGGCGCCACGGCGGGTGAAGACGCCATGCGGCGCGACCCGGATCACGACGACGAGATCGCGGCCGTCGGGGCCCTTGCCGGACAGGCGGACCCGGCTGCCGGTGTCCACGCCGCGAGGGATCTTGACCTCCAGCCGCCGGCCCGCGACCTCGACGATGCGCGTGGAGCCGCCGAAGGCCTCCTCGAGGCTGATCTCGGCCGTCGCCTCCACGGGCTGGACGACCGCAGGTCGCCCCTGCGCGGACCGGCCCGGGGCGCGCTCGAGATCCTCCTGGCCGAACAGCATCTGGAAGAAGTCGGAGAACCCCGCGCCGCCCGAACCGCCGCCGGCCGTTCGGAACTCGTAGCGGACGTTGCCGCCAGCCCCACCGCCGGCGTAGGTCGCGAATGGTCCGCCCGGCCCGAATGGATCGCCGGCGAAGCCGGCTCCGGGCCGCGCGCCCGGGCCATCCTGGCCGGACCCCGCGCCGGCGCGCGCGTAGGATTCCCAATCCTTGCCGAAGCGGTCGTACCTGGAGCGCTTGTCCGGGTCGGACAGGACCTCGTTGGCCTCGTTGACGTCCTTGAACCGCTGCTCCGCCGCCCGGTCACCCGGCTTCTTGTCCGGGTGATGCTCGCGGGCGAGCTTCCGGAAGGCCTTCTTGATCTCCGCGGCGGATGCGGTCCTCGGAACGCCAAGGATCTGGTAGTAGTCGCGGACGTCGACCATCGTCAGCCCGCCGTGGGGGCGACCATCTTCGCTCGCCAATCCCTAGACGACGACCGCGGGCTGGTCGGTCGGGAAGGTCGATCGCCGGATCGCCTCCGGATCCGGCGCCCCGCCCGAGCCGGGCTCGGACTTCGCCACGGCGAGGGCCTTCGGGCGGCGCCGGAGCGCCGCCTCGAGGACCTGGTCCATGTTCTCGGCGAGGACGAGCTTGATCGACTTCCGGATCTCCTCGGGGATGTCCCGGAGGTCCTTCTCGTTCTTCTTCGGGAGAATGACGATCTTGGCCCCCGAGAGGTGGGCGGCGAGGATCTTGCTCTTGAGGCCGCCGATCGGGAGCACGCGCCCCCGAAGGGTGATCTCGCCCGTCATGGCCACGTCCTTCCGGACGGGGATGCCGGTGAAGGCGGAGACCATCGCCGTCACCATCGTGACGCCGGCGGATGGGCCGTCCTTCGGGATCCCGCCCGCCGGGACATGGATGTGGAGCGTCTGCTTCTCGAACATCTCGCGGGTGATGCCGAGCTCCGCGGCGTGCGTCCGGATCCAGGACAGGCCGGCCCGGGCGGATTCGCGCATGACCTCGCCGAGCTGGCCGGTGAGGATGAAGTCTTCCTTGCCCTCCATCCGGGTGACTTCGACCGCGACGACGTCGCCGCCGACCTCGGTCACGACGAGACCCGTCGCCGAGCCGACCTGGTCCTCGGGCTCCAGCTCGCCGTACTCCCAGCGCGGCGGGCCGAGGTACTCGAGCAGCTTCTTCCTGTCGACGACCGTCTTCCGCTTGCGGCCCTCGGCGACCGACCGCGCCACCTTGCGCATGACGTTCGCGATCTCCCGCTCGAGGTTCCGGACGCCGGCCTCGTGGGTGTACGCCTGGACGAGCTCGACCATCGCCTCGTCGGTGATCTCGATGTGCCTCGGCTTGAGGCCGTGGTTCTCCATCTGCTTGGTGACGAGGAAGCGCTTGCCGATCTCGACCTTCTCGCGCTGGGTGTAGCCGGGCAGCTGGATGATCTCCATCCGGTCGCGCAGGGCGGCGGGGATGGGGTCCATGAGGTTGCCGGTGGCGACGAAGAGGACCTTGCTGAGGTCGAACGGCACCTCCAGGTAGTTGTCCTGGAAGGAGTTGTTCTGCTCCGGGTCAAGGACCTCGAGGAGGGCGGACGACGGGTCGCCCCGGAAGTCCATCCCGATCTTGTCGATCTCGTCGAGCATGAACACGGGGTTGCTGGTGCCGGCCGTCTTCACGTTCTGGATGATCCGCCCCGGAAGCGCGCCGATGTACGTGCGCCGGTGGCCGCGGATCTCCGCCTCGTCGTGGATGCCGCCGAGGCTCATCCGGACGAACTTCCGGCCCATCGCCCGGGCGACGCTCTTGCCGAGCGACGTCTTGCCGACGCCGGGTGGCCCGATGAGCGCGAGGATCGGGCTGCGGATCGTGTCCGCGAGGGAGCGGACCGCGAGGTACTCGAGGATCCGCTCCTTGACCTTCTCCAGGCCGTAATGGTCCTCATCGAGGATCTTGGCGGCCTCCTTGATGTCGTAGCGGTCCTCGGTCGTCACGTTCCACGGCAGGCTCACGAGCCAGTCCACGTACGTCCGGATGACACCGACCTCGGGCGAGGCGGACGGGATCCGGCTCATCCGGTCGATCTCCTTGATCGCCCGGGCCTTGACCTCGTCCGGCATCCCGGAGGCCTCGACCTTGTCGCGGAGCTCGTTGACCTCGGCCTGCTGGGGGTCCTCCTCGCCGAGCTCGCGCTGGATGGCCTTCAGCTGCTCGCGGAGGATGTACTCCCGCTGGGTCTTGTCCATCTCGGACTTGACCTCGGACTGGATCTTGCCCTTCAGCTCGAGGATCTCGATCTGGCGGGCGAGGAAGGCCGAGACGAGCTTGAGGCGCTCGACGATGTCGATCGTCTCGAGGAGCTCCTGGCGCTGCTCGGTCGTCATGTCCGGGCTGTAGGCCGTCATGTCCGCGAGGAGCCCGGGCTCGCTGATGTTCTTGGCCGCGACGGCGGCCTCGGGCGGAACCGGGGCGCCGGCCTGGACGTACTGCTCCACCTGGCTCTGGACGGAGCGCATGAGGGCCTGGATCTCGACGTCCGCGGGCGTCGTCTCCTTGAGCTCCTCGACCTTCGCGCGGAGGTACGGGCCGACCTGGCTGAAGCCGTGGACCTTGATCCGGCCCTGGCCCTGGACGATGGCCCGGACCGTGCCGTCCTGGAGCTGGACGACCTGGGCGATCTTCGCCAGGGTCCCCACCTCGTAGAGCTCGGAGGGCTCCGTGACGTCCTCCAGGTCCGCCTGGCGCTGCGTGACGAGCGCGATCGGGCCGCCGGATTCCACGGCGGCATTGAGGGCGGCGACGCTCTTCTCGCGGCCCACCTGGAGGGGAACGATCATCTCGGGAAAGATGACCGTCTCCCGGAGGGCGACGAGCGGCAGATCCTTGATCGATTCGGTCCGCTCGGCGTCCGGGTTGGACGGTCGCTTGGCCATCGGGTTCTCCTGTTCTCTCTCGTTCGTGCCGGGCTGGCCGGCGGGGACAGCGGGGCCGGCGGTGCCGGCCCCGGTGGTTCAGGCGGGGGTTGGTTCGGGCTCCGGCTCGAGCCGGGCGGCTGCCGCCTCCGCGTCAGCGGTCGCGGCAGCTTCCTTCGTCCCTTCGTCGTAGAGCCGTTCGAGGATGCGGGTCCCCAGGCGCTCCTCGAGCTCGAAGAGGATCCGGACCCCGGCGAGGTTCACGCCAAGGTTCTGGGTGAGGTGGCGGATCCACATGACCCGCCGGATGTCGTTCTCGGAATAGAGGCGGATGTTGGTCGGCGTGCGGGCGGGGCAGATGAGGCCCGCGTCTTCGTAGATCCGGAGCGTTCTCGGGTGGACGCTGACGATGTCGGCGGCCACGCTGATGACGTACACCGGGCGCCCGGGGTCCCGGGCGTCGGCTCGCCGGATCGTCACGCGCACGGGCCCTGCGCCTCCCCGCTCAGCTTCGCGCCGTCGCGGCCGGAACGGCGGCCGAGGTCCGGGGCTGGCCATCGGTCACGGGCGAGATCCGGATCTGGCGCGGCTTGACCTGCTCCGCCTTCGGGATCCGCAGCGTCAGGACGCCGTGCTCGAAGGTGGCGGTCGCCTTGTCCGGCTCCAGCCCGTTCGGGAGCGTCACGGAGCGGCTGAACGTGCCGCGGCGGATCTCCTGGACGAGGTAGCTGGCGTCCTCGGCGCGCCGCTCGTCGGCGGTCTTGCCGGTGACCGTCAGGGTCCCGTTCTCGATCGTGATATCGACGTCCTCCGGCTTGATGCCCGGCAGCGCGGCCTCGATCAGCAGCTCGTCGGCACTCGTGGTGACGTCGAGCGGGAGCGAGGGCCCGTCCTGCAGGCCGGAGCGGAGCGGCCGGACGAAGTCGTCGTCGAAGAGGCGATCCATCGCCTGGCGGAGTGACATGAGCTCGCCGAACGGCGAGGGCCGGCGCACGATCGTCATCTCGTGGCACCTCCTGTGCTGTGCTTCATGGCTCGGGCCGCGGTTTCGACGGCCGTCCGATCGCCGTTGACCGGACGCCTCCAATCCTAGAAACCTGACAATGTGATTGTCAAGACTCCGGCAGATTGCGTTTTCTTGATTCTTGCCGGCACCGGCCACTCGCCTGGAGATCTGCCGCTTCAGGGTGCGCGCGGACTCCTCATCCGGCTCTCCGGACCGGCCGGGCTCGCGACCCGACCGTTCGCACCCGGGCGCATTCCCGCGTCCGGCCCAGGTTGTCGCCGACGCCCGTTGTCGCCGACGCCCGTTGTCGCAGACGCCCGCTGACCTAGATTCCTGGCGCGGTGGCGACATCCTCGCCGATGAGCTGCTCGTGGAGCAGTGCCTCGCACTCGGTCGGGCCGATCGCGATGACCTTGTCGCCAACCCGGAGCGTCATGTCGGCCCGGAGCGGGGTCGCGACACCGCCGCGGATGACGGCGAAGAGGGAGCAGCCCGCCGGCATGGAGAGCTCGCCGGACGTCTTGCCGATCGCCGGCGATCCCTCCTGGAGGTGCGCCTCGATGATCTCCAGCTCACCCTCCCCGAGTGCGGCGAGGTGGAGCAGCTCGTGGACCGGGATGTCCTGCTCGATGGAGCCGAGGATCATCCGGGTCGGGCTGATGATCTCGTCGACGCCCAGGTGGCGGAAGAGCGCCTCGTTCTTCGGGTTGTTGACGCGGGCGATCGTCCGCCGGACGTCGAAGTGATGCTTGGCCATCTGGCAGATCACGAGGTTGTCCTCGTCGTCGCCGGTGACCGCGGCCACGATGTCCGCCCGGGCACACCCGGCCTCGCCCAGGTACTTGCCCTCACAGCCGTCGTGGGCAACGACGATCGAGCCGATCTCGTCGGCGATCTGGTCCGCCCGGGCGCGGTCCTGCTCCATGAGCACGACCTCGTGGCCGCTCTCGATAAGTTCCTTGGCAAGGTAGTAGCCGACCTTGCCGCCGCCGACGACGAGCACGAACATGTCAGCCCTCCTGGCCGGTCGGGCCGGCGGACGCCGCCTCGGCGTCGGGTGCATGGGCGCCGGAGCCGTTGTGATGCGGCCTCGCGGGCGCGATGACGCTCGGGACGCCGAGCGGGGCAAAGCCGAGGTAGGCACTCACGGCGTCGGCCTGGAGCGTCGTCCGGCAGAGCGTCGCGATGCCGAGGTCGGCGTAGGCCGCGGCGCGGACCGGATCGTTGATCTTGGCGATCACCTTCCCGATGCCGAGCTTCTCGGTGGCGACCTGGGCGGCCATGACGTTCCGGTTGTCGCCCTCCGTCAGGGCCACGAACGCATCCGCGTCGGCGGCCCCGGCCCGCCGGAGCGTGTCCTCGTCCGTCCCGTCGCCGCGGACGGCGCTGCCGCGGAACTCCGTCGGCAGGCGGTCGAAGGCACGGGTGGAGAGGTCCAGGATGACGACCTCGTGCCCCGCGGCGTCGTACGCCTCGGCGAGCACGGCACCGACCCGGCCGGCGCCCACGATCACGATCTTCACGATTGTTCCTCGGCCATGGGCTCGCGCACCACCCAGACGGTGCACGGCGCGTTCTTGAGGACGTAGGGGATCGTCCGGCCCATCGCGAAATCGCCGCCGAACCGCATCCGGTAGGGCAGACCGAGCACGAGGAGGTCGACCCCGCGCTCCGTGGCCTCGTCGACGAGCGCCGCACCCACGTCGCGAGCCTGGAGCAGGACCGGATCCAGGCGCATCTTCGCCTGCTCGGCCACCGATTCGGCGGCATCGAGAATCTGCTGCACGATCTCCGACCGGCCGGCCACGTCGGCGTCGAGGGGCTGTTCCCAGCCGACTTCGACGACGTGGACGGCGATCAGCTCGGCGTGAGCCGGCTTCGCGAGTTCGGTGAGGAGGCGGACGATGCGCTCGTCGCCGGGTCCCCCGGCCAGCGCGACGAGGGCGCGCCGGAAAATGGGGACGTGGGTGTCGGACACCAGGTGGTCGGGCGCCTCGAAGGTCGGGACGGCGGGTCCCGTTCGATCCGGGCCCCGAGCGGGGCCATCGCGCCGGTCACGATACCACCGGGCCCGGCGAGCGATCGAGGGCCGCTCAGCTCGACGCTGCGCCGGGGCCCCGGCCGGTCTCGAATGCCTCCGGGTCGTCGCGCCGGTAGGGCACGTTGACGACGACGGTGTGCGGCCGGCCGAGCAGCATCGTCCGGAGCCGCCGCGACGACTGGTTGTAGAGGATCCGCTCCCACCAGCTCTTGGCGACGTACTCCGGGATGACGACGAACGTGATGGGCTCCGGGCGATCGGTGGGCCACGCCGAATCCAGGACGTCGAGGTAGGCGATGAGCGGCCCGGCCAGGGCGCGGTACGGCGAGCCGATGAGCACGAGCGGCACGCCCGGGACCTGCCGCTCCCATCGCTCGCGCATCGCCTCGGCGGCCTCCGGCACCTCGGAAATGAAGACCGCCCGGACGTCGGCGGCGATGGACCGCGCGACATTGACGGCCTGGACGACCGCGCGATTGAGGGTCGGGACGGGGACGACGACACGCTCGTCCCGGATCGGCGGCGTCGCGACGTAGTCATCCCGGATCGCGAGCTGGATCGCGCTCCGCGCGTACTGCCGCCGGATGAACAGCATCACCGCGACGAGAGTCGGGACGAGGATGACGACCAGGTACGCGCCGTCGGTGAACTTCACCCCGGCGACCACGATGAGGACGACGAAGGTCAGGATCCCGCCGACCGCGTTGATCGTGGCTCGCCAGGTCCAGCCGGGGCCCTTCGCGCGCGCCCAGTGGCGGACCATCCCCGCCTGCGAGAGCGTGAACGTCACGAAGACGCCGACGGAGTAGAGCGGGATGAGCGCATTGGTGTCGCCGCCGAACACGGCGATGAGGATGGCGGCGATCGCGGCGAGCAGGACGATCCCCCACGAGAAGGCGAGGCGGTCGCCGCGGAAGCTGAACTGGCGAGGCATGTAGCCGTCCTCGGCGAGGAGGGCGGCGAGCCGCGGGAAGGCGTTGAAGCTCGTGTTCGCGGCCAGGAACAGGATCAGCGCGGTCGAGGCCTGGAAGGCGTAGAACAGCGGCGATCCGGCCCCGAACACGACGGACGCCACGACGGCCACGACCGTCTGGCCACCCTCCTCGGTCGGCAGGATCCCGAAGCCGTCGGCGACCACCGTGATGCCGACGAACAGGACCGCCAGAAGGACGGCCATCGCGACGAGGGTGTTCGAGGCGTTCCTCGATTCGGGCGGCTTGAAGGCCGGTACGCCGTTCGCGATCGCCTCCGTGCCTGTCAGGGCAACCGAGCCTGACGCGAAGGCCCTGAGGAGCAGGAACAGCCCGATCCCTTCGGTCCCGAGTGGCACGGCCTCGGGCTGGGCGAGGTCCGTCGCGCCACCCGTGGCGATGCGCACCACGCCCAGCCCGACCATGAGCAGGGCGAGGCCCAGGAAGAGGTACGTCGGGATCGCGAAGATGTTCCCGGATTCCCGGAGGCCGCGGAGGTTCGCGATCGTGATCAGGGCGATGGCGACGATCGCGATCTCGACGCGCACGTCGTACAGCGCCGGGATGACGGAGTAGGTCTGGGCGATCGCGGAGGCAGTCGAGACGGCGACCGTCATGACGTAGTCGATGAGGAGCGCGGCAGCCGCCACGAGCGAGGCGATCGAGCCGATGTTCTCCTTGGCCACGGCATAGGCGCCGCCACCGTTGGGGTAGGCGCGGCAGATCTGCCGGTAGGAGAGCGCGACGACGGCGAGGAGCACGCTGATCGCGACCGCGATCTCGATCGAGACGAGAATCGCGCCGGCGCCGGCGAGGACGAGGACCCGCAGGATCTCCTCGGTGGCGTAGGCAGAGCTCGAGATCGCGTCTGACGAGAAGATCGCGAGGGCCTTCTTCTTCGGAAGGCGCTCGCCGGTCTCCTCCTCGGAGGCGAGCGGTCGCCCGAAGAGCGCCGCGCGGATTCGGGCGAGGAGGCGCCCGCTGGGCGTCGTCGGGACGCTCGCGGCGGCCTTGGCGACCAGCTGCCCTGGACCGGTGTACCGGAAGTACGCCGAGTGCGGTCGCTCGACGCGAACGCGCCGGTCCGCCAGCTTGCGACCCTTGAGCGGTCGCCGCCCTCCGATCATGCATCTCCTGCCGCGCCGGGGCGGCACCCGGGGTCCGGTCCGGCGGTCAGTGGCCGCGACGGAACGGGACGTCGGCGATGACAGTGTGCTCACGTCCCACGATCGCGGCCTTCAGTCGTTTCGCCGTCTGGTTATACAGCACCCGGTCCCACCAGCGCTTCGCGACGTATTCGGGCAGGACGACGATCGTGATCGGTGCCTCCCGGTCCGGCGGCCATGTCTCGTCGAGCACGTCCAGATAGGCGATGAGCGGCTCGACGATCGCCCGGTACGGCGACTCGACGATGACGAGCGGCACGCCCGGGAGCTGGCGCTCCCAGCGCCGGCGCATCGCCTCTGCCTCGGCGGCATCCTCCGTGACGTAGACGGCACGCACGTCCGCCGCGACCGTCCGGGCGAAGGTCACCGCCTGGACCACGGCCCGGTTGATGCCGTTGACCGGGACGACCGCGCGCTGCTCGCGGTGGGGGCCGGCAAACACGATGTCCTCGCGGACGCTCAGCTCCTCCGCCTGGCTGTCGTATTGGCGGCGGATGAAGAGCATCAGGAGAACGAGGAGGGGGATGAGGACGATGACGATCAGCGACGCCGGCGCCTTGGCCGCCGTCACGACGACCGCAACGATCGCGGTCAGCGTGCAGCCGAAGGCGTTGATCGCGAGGCGGCGCTGCCAGCCCGGCGGCCGCTCCCGCAGCCAGTGCCGGATCATCCCCGCCTGGCTGATCGTGAAGTCGATGAAGACGCCGACGGCGTAGAGCGGGATGAGCAGGTGCGTCTCGCCGTTGAACAGGACCACCAGGCTGGCCGCGACCGCGGCAAGGACGACGATCCCGTAGGAGAAGGCGAGCCGATCCCCTCGCAGGCCGAACTGGCGCGGCATGTGGGCATCGCCGGCAAGGATCGCGAGGAGCCGCGGAAAGGCATTGAAGCTCGTGTTCGCGGCCAGGAAGAGGAGCAGGGCCGTGAACGACTGGAACAGGAAGAACGGAATCGTGCTGTCGCCGTAGATGCGGCGGGCACCCTGGCTGATGACGGTCTGCTTCTCCGGGAACTCCAGGTTGGTGATCCCGAGGTTCACGGCGAGGAAGGTGATCCCGATGAAGAGCACGCCGAGGAGCCCGGCCATGGCAGCGAGGGTCGTCGCCGCATTCTTCGCCTCCGGCGGCTGGAACGCCGGGACGCCTGTCGCGATCGCCTCCGTCCCCGTGAGGGCCACGGCGCCGGCCGCGAACGCCCGCAGGAGGAGCAGGATCCCGACCTGCTCGGGCAGCCTGCCGGCCTGCTCGGCGATCCCGGCGGAGAAATCGCCTCGCTCCCCGAGAACGACGATCCTGAACGTCCCGATGGCGATCATGAGCAGCGCCGATCCGACGAACAGATACGTCGGGATGGCGAAGATGTTGCCGGCCTCCCGGAGGCCGCGCAGATTGCCGATCGTGATGAGCCCGATCGCGAGCACGCCGATGATGACGCGCTGGTCGAGGAGCTCCGGGACCGCGGAGGTGATCTGCTCCACGGCCGAGGTCGTCGAGACCGCGACGGTCATGACGTAGTCGATCAGCAGCGCGGAAGCCGCGATCAGCGAGACGTTCCGGCCGAAGTTCTTCTTGGACACGGAGTAGGACCCGCCGCCGGTCGGGTAGGCGAGGCAGACCTGGCGGTAGCTGATCGCGACCGCGATGAGCAGGACCGCGATCGCGATCGAGACCTCGAGGCCCAGCGCGAGGGCGGCCACGCCGCCGAGGATGAGGACGCGGAGGATCTCCTCGGTCGCATAGGCCGAGCTCGAGATCGCATCGGAGCTGAAGATCGCGAGGGCCTTCTTCTTCGAGAGCCGCTCGCCGATCTCCTCGTCGGAGGCCAGCGGCCGGCCGAGGAAGAACCAGCGCACGGAGGCCAGGGCGCGGCCGAGACCCGTGGTCGGGACGCTCGCCGATTCCTTGGCCTTCATGACGCCCTTGCCGCTCCAGCGGAAGTAGGCGGCATGCGGGCGCTCGACGCGGAGGCGACGATCGCCGAGCTTCCGGCCCCGGATGGGCTGGCGACCGCCGATCACAGGCCGACGGCGAGACGGGCGATCAGGGAGGCCGGGAGGCCCGCAGCGCGCATGTCCGCCTGGACGGCCTCGATGTCGTAGGCGACCCGGTGCCAGGCGACGGTGTCCGCGTCGGTGTCGAGGATGAGGTAGGCGCTCCGGGGATCGCCGTCGCGGGGTTGGCCGACACTCCCCGGATTGACGAGTGCGCGGCGGCCGCGCAGCTCCAGCACCGACCCGTCACCGGGAGCCACGACCTCGATCCGGCCGTCCTCCTCGACGAAGGCCACGGGCAGGTGGGTGTGGCCGTTGAGCCCGATCCGGGTCTGCAGGAGACCGAGGTTGGCGCGGGCAACCGGGACCGACGTCACGTATTCCCAGATCGGCTCGCGCGGGCTGCCATGGACGAGCGTGGCCTCATCCTCCACCGCGACCTCGGGCAGGGCCGTGAGCCAGGCGACGGTCCCCGGGGCGATCGCCGAGCGCGTCCATTCCATGGCTCCACGGGCGTCGGCGTTGAACCACTCGATCTCGAGGCCGCCGACGGCGGCCGCGTCGTGATTGCCCTTCACGCCCCGCGCCCCGATCGACCGGAGACGGTCGACGACGCCGTCCGGATCCGGGCCGTAGCCGACGATGTCGCCGAGCTGCCACACGGCGTCGACCGCGCCGGCCGCCGCCAGGACCGCGTCGAGCGCGCTGAGGTTGGCGTGAATGTCGGACAGGACCGCGATCCGCATGGGCGATCAGCGTACCAGCGTGCCGGGCGCCGTCGGGCCGTCGCCGGTCATCGTCCCGTGGCCCGGGCCCGCCGCTTCACCATGGCGCCCGGCGGCGTGCCGCGGGGTCCCGCGGATAGCCCCGGGGCGTCGCCGCCACCTTCCGGATCTCGACGAGCACGTGGCCGTCGAGGCCGGCCGTCGCCGGAACCGGATGGACCCTCGGGCGGCCGCCACCCAGGCTGCGCGCGGCGCGGGTCGCCGATTCCAGCTCTGCCCGAAGGTCGCCGCGCTTCCAGGCAATGAGGCGCCCGCCCATGGCGAGGACCGGCAGCGCCAGCTCCGCGAGGTCGTCGAGCGGGCCGACGGCCCGCGCCGTCACGAGGTCGAACGGAGCGCCGCCGGGGACGGCCTCCATGCGCGCGGCGAGAACGCGCACGCGGCCACCGAGTCCGGTCGCCGCGGCCGCGGCCTCGAGGAAGGCCGCCTTCTTCGCCACCGAGTCGATGAGGGTGACCCATGCCCCCGGGAGCGCCGCCGCGAGGGGCAGGCCGGGGAACCCGCCGCCGCTGCCGAGATCGGCGATGCGGGCGTGGGGTCCGCCGAGGACGAGGGGCAGCGCCGAGAGGCTGTCGGCTACGTGCAGCCGGGCCACGGCCGCCGGCTCGCGGATTGCCGTCAAGTTGATCGCCTCGTTCCAGGCGACGAGGAGGCGGACGTGGCTGTCGACGGCGGTCCGGGCCTCGGTGGACAGGCGCACCCCGAGCGCCTCGAGGGCGCGCTCAAGCTCCAGCGCGTATTCGGGAGGAAGCTCCGGCAGGGCCTCGACGCGCGTCGGGAGCGGTGCTCGATGGCGGTTCACGGGTCCCTCCTTCGAGGTGACCACCGCCACCGGAGACCGCCCCCGGCGTCGTCGTTCGATCGCATCCGTGGCCTCGGTCTGGCGTGGCTCGGTCGGTTCCGGCCGGGTCTCCCCGAACCCCTCGCGAGCCACGCGCCCCGGGTGCCGCCCCGATGCGGAAGGCGGACGCTACGGCCCCGCCCGAGGGCCGTCAACGGGGTTATCCACCGCCATCTGCAGGTTCTGCCGCCGGGTCGTGGATAAGTGCCCGGTCAGCCTCGCCCGGTCCCCCGGACGGGCCGTCCGAGGGTCCGCCGGACAACGTCCACGACCTCGTCGACGTAGCGATCCGCGTCGCCGTGCTCGGCCGCCGTGCGGACGCAGCCCTGGACGTGGTCCTCGAGGACGAGGATGGCGAGCGAGTCGACGGCGGCCCGGAGCGCGGCCGTCTGCTGGAGGATGTCCACGCAATACTCCTCGCGCTCGATCATCCGGGCGATGCCCCGGACCTGTCCCTCGATCCGGGCAAGGCGCCGGACGAGCTGGGCCTTGTCCTTCGAATAGGAGTGGCGGAACGTCTCGTCCGCCGAGTGGAGATGGGCAGGATCCTGCGTGGTGGGCATCGTGGTCGGGTGCTCCAGTGAACGTCGCCCGTCGCCGGGTCGAGCGATCCGATCATACCCCCTGGGGGTATCGCAGGCAAGGCGCCCCGGATCGGGCCATGAGCGGTACACTCCGCGTGGATGGGTCCCCAGGATCACCTGCGCGCACTTCAGGACGGCCTCGATTGCACCGTCTGCGAGGAGCGCGTCCCCGCCGAGCGGATCCGGATCCTCGCCCGGCGGGACGACCTCCTCTTCCTGCAGATCGAGTGCACCGCGTGCCGCAGCACGGCGCTGGGCTTCATCCAGGACCCTGACTCCGGCCATCCCGCAGGCCCCGAGGCCGCCGAGGCCGCGCGGCGCGGGGACGGGCCCCCGGTCTCCGCGGATGACGTCCTCGACATGCACGGGCTCCTCGAACGCTGGAACGGGGACCTCGTCGGGCTCCTCGGCCGAACACGCCGGACAGGCCCGGCCGAGCGCCGAGGCCGCGCCGGATGACCGAGGCGTCGTCCCACGCCGGCTGGGCGGATCCACCGCCGCCCGTTCCTGTCTCCGCGAGGGAACCTCGGGTCGACCGGCCCTCGGTGGCGCCCCTCAGCGGGGCGGACGCGAGTGGCCGGCGGTGGCCGCTCTTCGCCCATGGCAGCGAGGCGGAGATGGCCCGCATCCTCGACTTCTACGGCGTCCGCTGGGACTACGAGCCGCGGACGTTCCCGATCCTCTGGAACCTCGACGGCGACGTCGTC
Source organism: Chloroflexota bacterium (assembly GCA_016191345.1). Taxonomy (GTDB): domain Bacteria; phylum Chloroflexota; class Limnocylindria; order Limnocylindrales; family CSP1-4; genus UBA5189. The sequence continues at coordinate 86,856 of JACPOU010000029.1, read as the reverse complement.
GAGAGTTTTTCGCCGGACTTCTACCTGCCCGACATGGATCTCTACCTCGAGCTGACCACGCTCAAGCAGCGACTGGTCCGGAAGAAGAACCGCAAGCTCCGGCGCCTCCGCGAGCTCTACCCGGACCTCCGGATCAAGCTCTTCTATGCCCGTGACTTCCGGGCGATCATGCTGAAGTACGGGCGCCTCGCGCTCGCCGACTCCCTCTCCGGGACGCTCGGGGCCGGCGCTCGACCCCGGGCCGGCCGTGGATCCGGGCGACGCGAGCCAGGCGGGCGCGGTCTGGGCTCCCGCGTCCCGCGCCGCCGATCCGGCCCGAACGGCACGGAACCGGTCAAGGTCGCGCCGCCGCCGCGCTGCCGCCGCCGCACGCTCCGCGGCGGGGGCTGGCCTTGCCGGCGCAGGCGAGCCCGCGAGCGACGCCACGACGGCCACCCGAGCCGGGTCCCTGCAGCCCGCCCACCAGGCCAAGGAGGACTTCCCGCGCCGATGAGGACCCCCACCGACATGCACGCCGACATCGGGGAGGTCCTCCTCACCGAGGCGCAGATCCAGGACCGGGTGTCCGAGCTGGGCGCCCGGATCAGCGCCGACTACGCCGGTCGCCAGCTGACGCTCGTCAGCGTCCTCAAGGGCTCCCTGCCCTTCATGGCCGACCTCATGCGCGCGATCTCGCTGCCGGTCCGGATCGACCTCATGGAGGTCTCGTCCTACGGCGGCGCCACGACCGAATCCTCGGGGCTTGTCCGGATCCTCAAGGACCTGTCCTCGACGATCGAGGGCGAGGACGTCCTGATCTGCGAGGACATCATCGACACGGGCCTGACCCTGAACTACCTCGTCCGCTACCTCGGCGGCAAGAAGCCGGCCTCGCTGCGGATCTGCACCCTCCTGGACAAGCCGGCCCGGCGCCTGGTCGAGATCCCGGTGGACTACACGGGCTTCACGATCCCGGACCAGTTCGTGGTCGGCTACGGTCTCGACTACGGCGAGCTCTACCGCAACCTCCGGTTCGTCGGGGTGCTCCGCCCCGAGGTCTACGCGGAGCTGGCATGACGATGCACCGCCGCCCGGTCGGCCGGGCCCGGCTCCTCGCAGCCCTCGGGGCCGTCCTCATCCTGGCCGGCTCCGTCCTGCGCTGGTGGGCCGTCGGCGGCGAGAACGGCCTGCCCGAGCTCACGGGCAACGGCTTCGACGGTTTCGGGATCCTCGTCTTCGTCGTGGCGCTCGCGACGATCGCCCTCGTGACCCTGCCGTACGCGACGGAGCGCCCTGTCGGCGCGGATCGCTGGCCGGCCTACGCGATCCTCGCGGCGACCGGCTGGATCGCGTTCGGGATCCAGCTCGCGGACCTGCTCGCCCTGCGGGTCTTCCGATTCGACCAGCCGACCGAGGTCTTCACGAACGGGCCCGGCCTGTGGCTGACCGCCATCGGGCTGGCGATGCTGGCCCGGGCCGCCTACGACATCTTCCGCGAGCCCGGCTACCGCTGATCACCCTATGGCTGATCCGGCCGGATCTCTGGCGTCGCCGTCGGTCCTGTTGCATTCCCGGCCACGTTGACACGGAACGAGCGCATCACCGACCCCGGGTCCAGCCGGACGTCCACCTCGTAGACGCCCGGCTCCCAGATGGCGAGGCGATCCGAGCCCTGGGCCGCCGGGATCCCGATCACCGAGAAGTTGGGCCCCCACGACGATGCAAGTTGGACGACGGGTACCCGGGAGCGCGCCCCGTCGAGGGACGTCCACCAGACGGTGGCCCCGCGAACTGTCCACGCCACCGGGGTGTCGATCCCAAGCCAGAGGAGGTGGTCACCGGGGCGGATGCTGATGACCGCCGGCCAAGCCGCCTCATCCGGGGCTACCGAGCCCGCCGGCCGGGACGCTGACGGCAGCGGCAAGGCCGCGTCGCTGCCACTGGCGACGGGGGCGGGGGACGTGACCGCCTCGCGGGTCACGTACAGCACGGTGACGAAGAATCCGGCCGGCCAGATACTCCACTCCGGGCGGGGTTCGAAGGGGCCGAAGACGGCTTGCTCGTAGGGGTAACCGACGACGAACGCGGTCGGACCGGGCGTCGGCGTCGGTGGCCCGCTGGCATAGGGCGTGGCGTCGAGCGGCCCGGCAGCGGAGCCCCACGGTTTGGCGACGAGCATGGTGACGACGGCGATCAGCAGAATTGCGGCCAGATCAGCGCGCCCTCCGAGCGGGACGCGCGGCGCGGGGACGCGCTCGACCTCCGTCATCGGAACAGCGGTCAGTCGCCTCCGAGGTAGGCCCGCTGGACCGCCTCGTCCTTGGCCAGGACGGCGGCCGCATCGGCGAGGACGATCTCGCCGCTCTGGAGGATGTAGCCGCGATGGGCGACGCCGAGCGCCATGAGGGCGTTCTGCTCGACGAGGAGGACAGTCGTCCCGGTCTGGTTGATCGTTCGGATGATCTCGAAGATCTGCTCCACGAGGATGGGCGCGAGGCCCATCGACGGTTCGTCGAGAAGGAGGACGCTGGGCTTCGCCATCAGGGCGCGACCGATGGCGAGCATCTGCTGCTCGCCTCCCGAGAGGGTGCCCGCCCGCTGTGCGGTTCGCTCCCGAAGCCTCGGGAAAAGGTCGTAGATGCGGTCGTAATCGTCCCGGGGAACCTTCTCCCGCCGGGAAAACGCGCCCATCTCGAGGTTTTCGTGGACGGTCATCCGGGCGAAGACGCGACGGCCCTCGGGGCTCTGGCTCACGCCCAGTTCGACGATCTCATGCGGCCGGAGGCCGTCGATGCGGGCACCCCGGAGCGTGACCTCACCCTGCCGCGGTCGCAACAGCCCGGAGATCGTTCGGAGGGTCGTCGACTTCCCGGCGCCGTTCGAGCCGATGAGCGTGACGATCTCGCCTTCCTCGACGGACATCGAGACGCCGCGGAGAGCGTGGATGGCCCCGTAGTAGGTGTGGACGTCCTTGACCTCGAGGAGGGCCATGGTCAGCTCGCTCCCGCGGCGCCGCGGCCGAGGTAGGCTTCGATGACCCGTGGGTTCGCCCGGACCTCGTCCGGGGTCCCCTCGGCGATCACCTCCCCGTAGTCGAGGACGGTGACGCGATCGCTGATGCCCATCACGACCCGCATGTCGTGCTCGATGAGGAGGATCGTCAGCCCGAGGCGGGCGCGAAGGCTGCGGATGAAGGCGGTCATTTCCGCGGTCTCGCTGCTGTTCATGCCGGCGGTCGGCTCGTCAAGCAGGAGGAGCTTCGGGTTCGTCGCGAGCGCACGCGCGATCTCCAGGCGCCGCTGGTCGCCATAGGGCAGGTTCCGGGCCCAGATGTTGCCCCGGCCGGTGAGGCCGACGAGGTCGAGGAGCTCAAGCGCCCGCTCGACGGAGCGCTCCTCCTCGGCGCGCATGCTCGGCAGCCGGAGGACCGCGTCCCACCAGTGGCTCCGGAGGTGGACGTGGAGGCCGACCCGGACGTTGTCGAGGGCGGACATCGTCCCGAAGAGTCGGATGTTCTGGAAGGTCCGGCCGATCCCCAGCTCCGTGACCCGGTGCGGCTTGTACGTCTTGAGCCGCCGGCCCGAGCGGATGACGAGGTCGTGGCCGTCGAAGACGATCTCCCCGTCACTCGGCGTGTAGGCACCGGTGATCATGTTGAAGAATGTCGTCTTGCCCGCGCCGTTGGGTCCGATGAGCGAGACGATCGAACCGCGCGGGATGTCGAAGTCCACGGCATTCACCGCCACGAGACCGCCGAACCGCTTGGTCACCTTGCGGGCCCGCACGAGGAGGCGATCGTCCGGCACCGAGCCCGTGACGAGCGGCGACGCAGACGCGGCCGTCATCTCGCCTCCTCATCAGGACGGCCCGAAGGTGGTGACTCGAGTTCGATCAGCACGGCCCCCTCGTCTGCCGCGGCCTCCTGCTCGAGGGAGATCGCGTCGAGCGCCTCCTCGTGCTCGAGAGCGGCCTTGCCAAGGGCCGCCGCCGACCCGATTGCCTGCCCCGGCGGCGCGTGGTGGAGCTCCGCCGCTCGCTGGCGGCTCGGGATGAAGCCCTCCGGCCGGAACCGCATCATGGCCACCAGGATCAGGCCGAAGATGAGGAAGTTGAACTGCGAGGGGTTCGGCAGGTCCGAGTTGACGGCCGCCAGCCGCTGGCCGAGGTACGGAAGGAAGGTCTTGTCCACGAAGACGAGGGTGACGGCGCCGGCGAGGACCCCCCAGATGTTGCCGATGCCGCCGAGGATGACCATGATCAGGACGAGGATCGAGGTCGAGAACTGGAAGAAGTCCGACGTCGTCAGGCCCTGGTAGGACGCCTGGAAGACGCCGCCGACGCCTGCGAAGCTGGCTCCGAGCCCGAAGGCGAGCAGCTTCGTCCTGACCGTGTTGATGCCCATCATCTCGGCGGCGACCTCGTCCTCGCGGATCGCGATCCAGGCCCGCCCCATCCGGGAACGCTCGAGGTTGCGGGCGATCATGATCGCCCCCACGAGAAGGATCATCCCCAGGTACACGGCGGCGATGCCGGAGCTCGCCCCGAACTTGATCCCGAAGAAGTTCGGGGCGTCGATCGGGTTGATCCCGAGGTTGCCGCCGGTCAGGTTGGCGTTGACGAGGCGGATCGGACCGAACTCGAAGGTGACTGCGCTCAGGTTCTTGAAGACGACCGGGACGATCTCGCCGAAGCCGAGCGTGACGATCGCGAGATAGTCGCCGCGGAGCCGGAGAGTCGGCGCCCCGAGGAGCGCGCCGAACGTGGCCGCGACGAGCATTCCGAGAGGGACGAGCATCCAGAAGGGCAGGTGGATGCCGGGGAAGCCCTGCGGCACATTCGAGAAGAGGACGAGGCTGACGCCGCCGAAGTGGGGCGAGGCGAGGAATGCGGCCGTGTAGGCCCCGAAGGCGTAGAACGCGACGTAGCCGAGGTCCAGAAGGCCGGCGAACCCCGCGACGATGTTCAGGCCGATGGCCATGATCCCGAAGATCATCATGAACGTGACGACCGCGTCCTCCGGGAACGGCAGCGGGAAGACGTTCCGGCTGAACGGCTGGAAGTAGAACCGGTTGAGGACGGGGTAGGCGAGCGCCGTCACCGCCAGGACGGTCAGGACGATGGTCCGACCACGGCGGCTGTCGAGCTCTCGCCGGTAGGCGCCGGGCAGGTTCAGCGCGGACGTGACGAGGTAGCCCAGCCAGCCGAGGATGCCAGGCTCGATGGTCCGCGCACGGGCAGTCATGCCCGGTCCGCCAGCTGCTGGCCGAGGAGGCCGGTCGGCTTGAAGACCAGGATGCCGATCAGGACCGCGAAGACGATCGCATTGGTCCAGTTCGCCGCGAGGTAGCGGTCGCTGAACGCGTTGATCAGGCCGAGGACGATCGCCCCGACCACGGCGCCTTGCAGATTCCCGATCCCTCCGAGGACCGCCGATGTGAAGGCATTGAGTCCGAAGCGGAACCCCAGGTTCCAGACCGACGTGTTGTTGTAGAGGATCTGGACGACGCCGGCGGCGCCGGCGAGCGCCCCGCCGATGAGGAACGTGATGGCGATGGTCCGATCGACGTTGACGCCCATCAGGCCCGCCGTATCGGGATCCTGGGCCGTGGCCCGCATCGCACGCCCCTGGCGGGTCTTGCTCACGAACCAGGTGAGCGTGATGAGGAGCGGGATCGTGACGAGTGCCACGAAGACCTGCTCGGAACTGATCGTCACCGTGTCGATGCCGAAGACCGAGAGCAGGTTGACCTGCGGAAGGATCGCGTCGACGCTCTTGTTGGCCGGTCCGAAGATCAGCAGGGCGACGTTCTGCAGCACGAAGCTCATGCCGATCGCTGAGATGAGCGGGGCAAGCTTCGGCGCGTTCCGCAGGGGCTTGTAGGCGATGCGCTCGATGGTCAGGTTGATCGCGGCCGTGGCCGTCATCGTGATGGCGATCACGAGGAGGATCTGCCCGACCATCAGGGCCAGCGGAGTGTCGGCGGACAGCGTGAACACGCTGCTGACGAGTACGAAGGCGATGAACGACCCGAGCATGAACAGGTCGCCGTGCGCGAAGTTGATGAGCTCGATGATTCCGTAGACGAGGGTGTAGCCGAGGGCGACCAAGGCAAAGATCAGGCCGTTCGACAGGCCGATGATGATCGTCTGCAGAATCTGATCCATGGGGTTCGACCGGCTCCCTTCTCGGACTGGCGATCAGGGTTGCGCTGGATTCGGCGAGAGGGCGAGCCGGATGGCCCGCCCTCTCGCCGATTGTCTCGAGCGCCTGGCCCGATCTACTTGGAGACGGAGAGGATCGAGTCGAAGGTCGGCGGCCAGGACGTCACGACCTTGTAGGCCGTGATCGATCCGCCGATTGCATCGCCGTTGGCGTCGAAGGTCACCTTGCCAACGACCGTGTCGAGGTCCTTGGTGCCCATGACGGCCTTCAGGACTTCATAGCGGTCATTCGGCGCCGCGGCCGTCTTCAGGCCATTGAGCGCGACGGTGGCGGACGCATTGCCGTACGCCGTGTAGGTGGCCGGCGAGTTGCCGCCGTGGGTCTTCTTGTAGTCGTCGAACCACGTCTTGCCGGCTCCGACGAGCTGGTCCGGCCCGACGCCACCGAAGGTGAGGAGCGTGCCGTTGGCGGCCTCGCCCGCGCCTTCGTACCAGGACTTCTCGAACACGCCGTCGCCGGACATGATCGTGATGTCGGGCATGGCCGCCCGAAGGTCCTTCCAGAGCTTGCCCGTGTTCTGGCCCGTGATCGACCCGATGTAGATCACGTCCGCTCCGGACGACTTGATCTTCTGGGCGAGCGCCGCGTAGTCGGTGGACTTCGCGTCGAATCCCTCGGTGGTGTTGTTGGCGCTCACGACGGTGAGGCCGATCTTGTTGGCCTGGATGGCCCACGCGGCAGCGAGGCCGTGGCCGTAGGTCTGGGTGTCGTCGAGGACGTAGGCCTTCGTCTTGCCGAGGGACTTCGCCCACTCGGCGCCCGCCGCGCCCTGCGCGTCGTCTGTCGCGATGACGCGGGCGTAGTTCCGGTAGCCACCGGTGTAGTACGTGTTCGGCTCACCCGGCTGGGTGACGCCCGCAACTTCCTTCGTCAGGCCGGGGTAGGTGTTGGCCGGGCTGATCATCACGATGCAGGCTTCGTTGAGGATCGGGATCGAGAGCTTGGCAGCGCCCGAGTTGTAGGTCCCGATGTAGACCATCGCGTCCGGGTCGGCCGCGGCCTTGTTCGCGTTCGCCTGCTCGACCGCGCCGTCCCAGTCGCCGCCGGCGGCAGCCGACGAGTCGTCGAGGTCGAAGTACTTGATCGTGTAGTTGCCGACCTTGACCCCGTCGAGGGTGGCCTTGATCTGCTCAACGAGCGTATCCGTCTGCTCGGTGTTGGTCCCCTGACGCGGCAGGGACGAGTAGACGTGGATCTCCGACGAACTCGTGCCCTTCTTGTCCTTGCAGTTCGCCGGCACACTGGCGGTGCCGCCGGTGGGGGCCGTCGATGCGCCCGGGCTGCACGCCGAGAGAACGATCATCGACATTCCGACGATCGCGCCCAGCTTGGTCAATTTCATCCAGAACTCCTCCTCATCATCGGTCGAGGTGCCTGGCGCGCCGATCGGAGGTCCGGCGCAGACCTCCGTGTGCCCTTGCATCGGTCCCGTCATCCGGAGGGAGCCCGGACAGCAGAGCCGACTGTCGATGCAGCACGGCGGCGACGTCGAAACGCGAGTTCGGCAGGCGCGCAGGTTGCCGCCGAAGCGATGACGTATGATAGGGCTCGGCGCACCGATTGCAACACCGGTTGGCGCGACCCGGGGCGGTTCATCGAGCGATCTCGCTCGCGCCTCGCGCGGTCAGCGGCATCGAGCGACCTTGGTCGGCCCCTCCAGGGGCGGTTGCATCGAGGCAGCGCCAGCCCGATCGAGGTACCAGCCGCTTCGTGGAATACACGATCCGAGCAGCCCGCATCACGGATATCGACCGGTTCGTCGCGATGAGCGGCGAGCAGATCGGTGCCCGCGGTTCGGGAACCGCGCTCGACGCGGCGGATCTGCTCCGGCAGCTCGTCTACCTCCCGCACGCGAGCGTGCTCGTCGCCGAGGGGCGACGTGAGCTGCTCGGCGGGGCGGTCCTCGCGATCCGCCCGTCCGTCCATGCCGGCGGCTACGTCGGCACCATCGATCTCCTCGTCGTCGCACCGAACGCGGATGCGGACGCGGTGACCGAATCCCTTCTCGAAGAGGCGCTCCGGTCGGCCGCCAACAAGGGCTGCGCAGCCGTCGAGGCGCCGCGGCCGATCGATACCGCCGAGCGGGCCCGGTGGGAGCACCAGGGCTTCACGGATCTCGGCCCCCTCATGGGGCGCACGCTCGCGCCGGCGGGAGCCGGCGGCCGGCGCTCCCGTTGATCCAGGCGCACGACCCGGGAACCGGTTCGCAGCGCCATCAGGAATAGGAGACCCAGTGGGCAAGAACGTCGCCGTCTTCGTTGACGTGGCGAACATCTTCTACGCGGCCAAGGCGGCCGGCGTGGACATCGACTACGTCACGCTGCTGAAGGCGGCCACCGCCGGCCGGGACCTCGTGCGTGCGTATGCGTACACGGGCCTGGACCCGGACAACGAGAACCAGCGGAACTTCCACGACTTCCTGCGCCGCCACGGCTACAAGGTCGTCAGCAAGGACATCCGCAAGTACGGCGACGGCAAGGTCAAGGCGAACCTGGACATCGAGCTCGTCGTCGACATGATGAAGACCGCCCGGAACCTGGACATCGCGATCGTGATCTCCGGCGACGGCGACTTCGCGCCGGCCATTCGCGCCGTCCAGGAGATGGGCGTCCGCTGCGAGGTCATCAGCTTCCGCGGCAACACGTCGTCCGACCTCATCGAGGTCGCCGACCTCTTCACCGAGATCACCCATGTGGCCCGCGTGGAGAAGGGCTCGTCGCGCTCCGGCCGCCGCGTGGCGGACGACGAGGACGACCTCTCGATGACGGAGGTGCCCGACAAGCAGAGCGAAGGCAGCGGCGCGGGCCGTGGGCGCGGTGGTCGTGGTCGCGGGCGCGGTCGGGCGGGCGAGGCCGAGCCGGTGGCCGCGACGTCACGCAGCCGCATCCGCTCCGATGACGCCCCGGCGCGCGCGCCGCGCACGCGGACCCGGACGGTCGCGGAGCCGGTGGTCGCGGCGCTCACCGCCACGGGGGCGCCGATCGTGGTGCTGCCCGGCGAGAAGCTCTCCCGGGTCGCCCCGGTGGCCGCCCCGGCCGCCTCAGAGACCCCGTTCGATGTCGACGGGCTCGACGACGAGGCCGCGATGGCCGAGGGTGCGGACGGCGCCGACGGCGCGGAGACCCCGGACGGCGGTCCGCTCGTCGCTGGCGGCGAGGAAGCCCGTCGCCGACGCCGCCGCCGTGGCGGTCGCGGTCGGGGTCGTGGCCGGGTCGCCGGTGACGAGCCCGGCGTGGCGGGTGAGCCGCGGCCGGCCGCAGCCGGCCGCGATGACGCGGATATTGACCCGGATGCGGACGAGGATGCCGAGGACGCCGCCCCGGCGCCTGCCCCGGCGCGACGGGCCGGGTTCGCCTTCGGCTCTGTCTGGGATTCGCAGATCGGGATGCCGTCCGGCGCCCCGGTGGCCGCGAGCGGCTCCACCCCTGCGTTCGATGACGAGGACCTCGACGAGCCGCCGATCCCGGAGTACCTGATCGCGGAGCGTCGCCAGCGCGACAGCCGCGGCCGGGCACCTGCCGGCGGCGGACGTGGCGGAGCCGGGCGAGGCGTTCGTGCCGGCTACGCCGCGGCGATCGATCGGGAGCGCTTCGGTGGCGGCCGGGGCCAGGGCGTGAGCCGCTTTGCCGAGCCGGCGCCGCGTGGCGGCCGGCCAGACGACCGGCCTCGCGACAGCCGGCCGCCGCGGAACGACGACCGCTTCCGGAGCGATCGCCCGGATGCCCGTCCGGCGCCCCGCGGCACCTCGTCGGAGCCGTGGAGCGAGGTCCCACCGGAGATCGAGGCCATGCTTCGGGCCCAGCTCACGGGATCGACGGGCACGGCCCGGCCGGCCCGCCAGCCGCGACCCGAGGCCCAGCGTCGGGAGGCCGCCAGTCCGGAATCCGAGGTCGCGATGAGCGGCGTCGGTGATCCGTTCGAGACCGGGGCGCCGGCGCCGGCAACGCGTCCGGCCGGTCGCCGGTCCGCGTCCGCTGCCCCTGCCCCGGCCTTCGAGGCCGCCGCCATCGATGCTGCTCCCGCGGTCGCTGATGCTGCCGCCCCAGCGCCGAAGCGCCGCACGACCCGCAGGGCGGCGGCGAGCGAGGCACCGGCGAGCGAGGCACCGACGAGCGAGGCACCGGCGAGCGAGGCACCGACGAGCGAGGCACCGACGAGCGGGGCACCGGCGCCGGATGGCGTCGCGAAGACGGACGTCGAGGCGGCCCCACCGAAGCGCCGGGCCCCGGCGCGGAAGGCGGCCCCGGCCGCCCTCGCGGAGCCCGAGGCGCCGGCCACCGAGGCCGCCGCGCCGAAGCGTCGGACCACCCGCAAGAAGGCGGACGCGGCCGAGGGCTGACCTCGCGCTCGCGACCCGGAACCATGGACGGGCTTCGAACGCTCGGCCAGCCGGCAGCGCTCGCGGCGACGCGGGCGCTGCTCCGATCCGGGATGCCGCACGCGGTCCTGATCACGGGACCGGCGGGCGTGGGCAAGACGACGCTCGCGATGGACATCGCCGCCGCGCTCCTCTGCACGGGCAACCCGTCCGATCCATCGGCCGAGGCGCCCTGCCGGGACTGCCGGGCCTGCCGGATGGTCGAGCACGGCAACCATCCCGACCTGCACCGGCTCGCGCCCGGCGGGGCAGGGTCAGTCATCTCGATCGGGGGTCGCGGCGACCGCGGGGTCCGTGACCTTGTCGCGGACCTCGCGCTCCTGCCCGTCGAGGGCGGCCGCCGGATCGCGATCGTCGAGGCGGCGCACCGCCTCTCCGAGGACGCCCAGTCGGCGCTCCTCAAGACGCTCGAGGAACCGCCCTTCGGCACCACCATCCTGCTCTGCGCCGACGACGAGGAGCGGCTCCTGCCGACGATCCGGTCGCGCTGCGTCCGCATCCGGGCGGGTTCCGTCGGGATTCGCGGGGTCGAGGCGGTGCTCATCGCACAGGGCGTCGCGGACGCGCCGACCGCCGCGCGGCTGGCCCGCATCACCGACGGGCGGCCCGGGCATGCCATCGCCTATGCGCTCGCGCCCAGTGCGGCCACGACCCGGGCGGAGATTGCGCGGACGCTGCTGGACCTCCTCGGCACGGGCGTGACGGCGCGCCTCGCCGGCGTTCGGGAGCTCGCCGGCCGGGCCGCCGACCTGAACCGCGAGCTCGATGCCGGCACGGCGCGAGCGACGGGGGCCACAGGCGCGGCGTCCGCGTCCAGACCCGGCGCCGGTCGCACCCGGGCGCGGGGAGGCCCCGGGGCGGCCACGACCAGCGTGGCGCCGGCCGCGGCGGGCCCGGCCTCGGGCGCCGATCCCGAGGCTCACGACGGTCCCGGCCTTCTCGCCTCGGACGCGGCCGAGGGACCGGCCGCTCGCGTCCCGGCTGCCGAGCGCCGGCGGGCGGCGCTCGCGCTCGTCGGCATCTGGCGATCGCTGCTCCGCGACCTTGCGCTGGCCGGTGGCGACGGGGCGGGATCCATCCGCGACCTGGAGCTGATCGACGATCTCGAGGTCGCAGCGCGACGGCTCCGGCCGTCGGCGATCGGGCGTCTCCTGGGTGACCTCGACGCCGCCGGCGAGCGCCTCGAGGGCAACGTCAGCCCCGAGCTCGTGCTTGACGTCCTGGCGCTCCGGTGGACGCCCGACGCCGCCGCATGACCGACGGCTCGTCGACAGGGCGAGACCCAAGGGCCGCCCCCGGCGCCGCCTCGGCCCGCCTGGAGGCCGTGGTCCGCGGCCACGTCCAGGGCGTCGGCTACCGCTACTTCGTGATCCGGACGGCCATGGGACTGGGCCTCCGGGGTTGGGTGGCGAACCTGCCCGACGGCGCGGTGCGCTGCGTCGCCGAGGGGCCGCGGCCGGTCCTCGAGGCATTCCTGGATCGGCTTCGGGACGGGCCGGCTTCGGCTGTCGTGGAGCGCGTCTTGGTCGCGTGGCTTGCGCCGACGGGGGAGTTCGCCAGCTTCTCGATCCGGTCCGGAGGCCATCCCGGCGACTGAGCCGGTGCTCACAGCCGGAGGCTCGCTACGGCAGGCCGATGAGGATCCCGCCGTCGATCGAGGTGAACGTGCCCGTCTGGTAGGCGGCCGGCTCGGAGCAGAGCCAGGCCACGTACGCGGCGAACTCGTCCGGGCGGCCGTAGCGCCGGGCGGGAATCGCGGCGAGGTGGCCGGCCCGGATCTCCTCGAGCGACCGGCCGGTCCGCTCCGACGCGGCCCGTTCCAGCTGCTCGGTGCGCGGGGTCGCGTGGCGTCCGGGCAGCGCCCCGTTGACCGTGATGCCGTCCGCGGCGACCGCGCGGGAAACCGTCTTGAGCCAGGCGATGAGGGCGCTCCGACCGGCATTCGAATAGGCCAGCTCGTCGATCGGCTGGCGGACCGCATAGGAGCCGACGGCGACGATCCGGCCCCAGCCCTGGGTCCGCATCGCCGGCAGCAGCGCCGTCGCCAGCTCGATCGGGCCGGCGGCGAGCAGCCGGAAGGCCGCGGCCCAGCCGTCGGGCGTGGTCGCGGTGGGATCGACGGGCGGCGGGCCGCCCGCGTTGAGAACGAGGATGTCGATGCCGCCGAGGGCCTCGGTGGCGGTGCGCGCCATCGCCGCCGGAGCCGCCGGATCCGCGAGGTCCGCGGGCACCGCGACGGCACGGATGCCGTGCCGGGTGGCCAGGTCCGTGGCGAGCCATTCGAGGATGTCGCGGCGCCGCGCGGTGACAGCGATGTCGCAGCCCTCGGCGGCGAGGCGCTCGGCGATCGCCCGTCCGAGTCCGCTCGATGCCCCGCCGATGAGGGCACGTCGCCCGCGAATCCCGAGTTCCATGGACCGGAGGGTACAGCCCGCCGGCCGAACGCCGCCCTCGAATGGGACCTGCGGCCTATTCCCCAGGCGACGGCTGGGGCGGATGCTGCACGACGTGGAACCCAACTCCGTCGCGCACGACCTGCCGGAGCTGTACCGGGCCGTCCTGGAACGGATCGCCACGCTGGAGCTGACCGGGCATCGTCGCGAGGCGGAGCTGCTGCGCCGCGAGGCCGTCGCGGCCTATTCGCGCGCCTGGGACGACACGGCCCGGCGCCGGATCGAGCAGCTCCGGGTCCGGGCCGAGCGGATCATCGACGGGGTCGAGCGACCGCGCGTGGCGCGGACCCAGCGGGCGCCGCTCCTGCGCTGGTCGCGCACCGCCTGATCCGGGCCCCGCCGGCCCGACGAAACGCCTGACCAGGGCCCGGCCGCCCTGACGGCGCGGCCGGCCTGATGGCGCGGCCGCGGGGTCGCGCCGCGGAATGCGCCGGCCGATTGCCCGCGACCCGGCAGCACGCCGGGTACCATGCCGGCCCACTGCCCGCGACCCGCCAGCGCGACCACGGGTACCCTGCCCCCATGGCGCCGATCCACGACCTCGTCGAGCGGCTCGTCAGCGCCCTCGAGCGCCTCGCCGCGCTCGGGGAGACGGTCGAGGATGAGTGGACCTACGTCCATGACCTGGAGGTGGTCTGGGCCGCGCGCCTGCGCGCCGTCGCCGCCGAGCGGTCGGCCGCGGCTGGTGCCGATGACGGCGCCCCGAGCGGGGGTGGCGGTGGTCCCGCCGTCCCGCACGCTGAGCTCGAGGCGGCCATGTCGCAGCTGGTCGCCGAGGCGGGCGCCGTGACCGATCCCCATCGCGCCATCGACTGGCTCTCGACCCTGCCGCAGTGCGCGCTCGTGGCGCTGGGGGAGACCGCCTGGTGAGGTTCCAGGATGCCGCCAAGGACGCCCGGGCCGTCGTCTACGCGGGCATCCAGGCGGACCCGCTTGTGGCCCGCGCCGCGGCGCTCCTCGCCGAGGCGACGACCGCACAGCGCGTGCTCGCCCGGGCGGTCATGAACGGCGAATCGGTGGACGCGGCGGAGTGGCGGGTCGCGTTTCCGACGCTCTTCGGCACGGCGGCCGCTGCGCCCGGCACGGGTGAGCGGACCCGGTCGGAGGCGATTCTCGAGGCCTCGCTCGCCGTTGCCAGTCGGGGCGAGCAGGTCCGGAGCCAGTTCCGCGGGGCGATCGTCGAGGCGCTCACGGAGGCCCTGCTCGCGGGGCGCGTCGGTCCGGCGGGACTCCGGCGGGAGCGCCGGATCCTCTTCGACGGCGTCGCCGCGGAGATCCATCCCTACGACGTGACGGTCGAGACCCCCGGCGCCGCGGAGGCCTACGACTGCAAGTGGGGTGCGCGCGGCATCTCCGCCGACGTCCTGCACCAGCTCGACGACGCGCGGCGGCACGCCGCCGACGAGGGCGAGCGGCTCCTGCCGGTGCTCGTGATCTTCGATGCCCGCCGGTCGTGCGAGGTCCGGCTCGCCCGCCAGACCGCGCCGCGAGCGGGAACGCGCCTCGTGGCGATGGAGACGCTCGAGCGCCTCGCCGGCCGCGCCGCCCCGGCGGCGCAGGGCAACCAGGCCACCTCGCCTCCCGCGGGCACGGCCCCCGCCGCTCCACCTGCCCCGGCCGACCCGGGGACGGTGTCGTGACCCGCTCGACCCCCGAGCGAGGCGCCCGGCGCCGGCTCGGTGAGGGCATGGCCGCCGCGGCCGCGAACCCGTCGGTCGCTGCCTCCGGCGATGCGGCTGCGGCCTCGGCTGCGGCCTCGGCTGCGGCCTCGGCTGCGGCCTCGGCTGCGGCCCTGATCGATCCCGGGCTGACCGGTGTGGCCGACCGGCCGGTCGCCGGCATCGAGAACGGCTACCTCGCCGGCTACCGCGTCCGCTTCGACGAGGCCGGTGCCGACGGGCACGCGCGCACCTCGTCGCTCCTCCGCTACGCGCAGGACATTGCCTGGCGTCACTCCGAGGACCGCGGCTTCGATCGCCAGTGGTACACGGATCAGGGCCGCTGGTGGGTCGTCCGGTCGGTGGCTCTCGACGTCCTCGCCGCAGTGCCCATGGGTTGCACCCTCCGCCTCGCGACGGCCGTCGTCGGACATCGCCGGATCTGGGCCCGCCGGCTCGGCGAGTTCCGCCTGCCCGGCGGCACCCTCGCGGCCCTGGCGAACACCGACTGGGTCCTCCTCGACGGCCGTGGCCGGATCATCCGGATCCCCGGCGACTTCGGCGTCGCCTTCCCGAACCCCGAGCTCGAGGACGAGATCCTCCGCGTCCAGCCGCCAGCGACGCCCGACGATGCGCCGCGCCACGAGATCGCCGTCCGGCGCCAGGACCTCGACCCGATGGGCCACGTCAACAACGCGGTCTACCTCGACTGGATCGAGGAATCGATGGTCGCGGCAGGCGGCGCCGACGCCGTGATCGCGACGCCGCGCCGGGTCGAGATCGAGTACGCGGCCGCCGCCGAGCCCGGTGAGCGCGTGGCGGGCGCGGCGTGGCCCGAGGCCGAGGGTGGGTGGTGGATCCGGATCACCGGGGTCGCGGACGGCCTCGACCGGATCCGCGCACAGGTCACGCCGCGCGGCGCCGGCACGCGGGGCGCCTGACGCGCTGGGCCGGCACGCGGGGCCGGCACGCGGGGCGCCTGACGCGCTGGGCCGGCACGCGGCGCCAGCACGTGGGGCCGGCACGTGGGGCCGGCACGTGGGGCAGCACGCAGCTCGCGGGGGGTCTTGAGTCGCCTCGGTACTCGATTCGGGCACAGCCGTGCACGTCAGCATGTCGTATCCGTCACCCCGGGCCAGGTGACGAGCGCGGAAACCCGCGATCTGAGTCGTGAGACGGGTCGGAGGCACCCGGCTGCTGCTCCTTGGCCAAGCCCGCCTCGCGACCCAGGACTGGTGGACCGCCAAGCTGCCCGTGGCGGGCACGCGGACGACCCGAGCGACTCCAACGCAGATCACCAGTTCGAGGGCGTGGAGTACCCTCCGACTCCGGGCCATCCCGGCCTCATTCGAGGGCTCCCGCCCGCCGGGCCCCGGGGCAGTCGTGGGCGGGCGATCGAACAGCTCGCCGATACCCCGGAATCGCCGCTGCCACCGGCCGGGCCGCGGATCCCTGGCCGAACGATTCGCGGCCTCTCAGCCTGCGGGCAGCACCGCCGCGACCGCGATGAAGCCCTCGACGACGTTCCGGCTGACGGCAAGGTGCTCGACGCAGCGGCCTCGGGCGAGGTCGGCCGCGCGGGCCGCCGTCAAAGCTGCGCCTGCTCGGCTCGCGCCTCCCACGCGACGTGCTCCGGCGTCTCCAGCTGGAAGGTGGAATGCCTGACGTCGAAGTCGTCGGCCAGGCAGCTACCCAGATGGTCCAGGATGTCGCCGGGCTTCGCGTCCTCGCCGAGGACCACGTGCGCGCTCACGACGTGCATCCCGCTCGTGATCGTCCATGCGTGCAGGTCATGGACATCGACGACCCCGGGGGCCTCGACAATGTGCGCTCGAACGTGGTCGAGGTTGATTCCCTTGGGCGTGGCCTCGAGCAGGACGTCCAGCGCCTCGCGGAGGAGGCCCCAGGTCCGCGGCAGGATCAGCAGGGCGATCACCACCGAGGCGACGACGTCGGCCTGCGTCCAGCCGGTGATGGCAATGACCAGGGCGGCCACGATGACCGCGACGGATCCGGCGAGGTCGCCCAGCACTTCCAGGTACGCCCCGCGCATGTTCAGGCTGTGGCGTTGCGCGTCCCGCAGAAGGAACAGCGAGATCGCGTTCGCGAGCAGGCCGACGACGGCGACCACCAGCATGAGGCCCGACGTCACCTCGGGCGGCTGCGACACGCGCTGCAGCGCCTCGTACAGGATGAACGCAGCCACGCCGAACAGCAGGATCGCATTCGCGACCGCGGCGAAGATCTCCAGCCGCAGAAAGCCAAAGGTCCGCTCGCTCGTCGCGGCCCGACCGGCGATCCAGATGGCAGCGAGGGCGAAGCCGACCCCGAAGACGTCGGTGAAGACGTGCCCGGCGTCGGCGAGGAGTGCCAGGCTGTTCGACAGCAACCCGCCGACGACCTCGATGACGAGGACCGACAGGGTCAGTGCGAAGACCCCGATCAGTCGGCTGCGATGAGCCGCGGCGGCCGAATGGACGTTGGGCATCAGGTCAGCCCCTCCGCGACGTGGACGGCGGCGTGGAGGACGAGCCGCCTGAGGTGGTCATCCACGAGCCCGTCGCAGGCGATCCGGCCATCCCGGCGGCGATCGACGGCGCCCCGCGCGCGGAGCGCCCTGAGCTGCTGCGACAGGGCCGACACGCTCATGCCCAGGGCCCGCCGCGACCGGTCGCCGCCCAGGCTCCGCCCGAGAAGGGGCCGAACATGGTCCGGGCGGAGGCAGTCGACGTCGCACCGGTCGGCATCGATCGCCGAGGCACACACTTGAGCCATGGTTCGAGTATTCCACGGTCCGCACGGGCTGTCACCGGCGAGCTCGCGATCATCGAGATCGGCCCGTGGATCCTTGGCGATGGCCGAGGCCAGCGCTTGACTGATGGTGCTGCATGCAGCACCATCATCCCCATGAAGCGAATCACGACGACCGTGGACACGGCAACATACGGACTGATCGAGGACCTGGCTCACCGGGATGGCGTCGCGACCGCTCAACTCGTCCGCGAAGCGATGGAGCGCTATGTGGCGGAGCGAGAACGCGACCTGAAGCCGCTTCCCCTGCCAGGCTGGGTTGGCTGGCTCCAGGGCGATGGGCAACCGTTCGCCGAGCGCGCCGAGCAGATCCTCGCCGAGATCGCCGATGACGCTCTTCGAGGCGGTGACGCAGACGAGACGAAACCCCGCCCAGACCGATGACGATCGCGATCGTCGACACTGGCGTCGTGCTCGCCTTGGCGATCGCCGGAGACCCACGGCACGACGACGTCGCACGTGCCCTCGGCGCGCACACGGGCGGGCTGATCCTGCCTGACCCGGTCCTGTTCGAGTCCGCGCAACTCGTCGGCCGGCGCTTCGGATCGACATCCGAAGCCCGACTGATCCGCCACCTGGCGGCGACCGAGTGGCGACGGATGTCGGTCACCGCTGAGGACCTGGTTCGCGTGGCGGATCTCCTCGAGACGTATGCCGACGCGAACATCGGGTTCGCTGATGGAACGATCGTGGCGATGGCGGAGCGGCTCGGGGCGACGCGACTCTTCACGTTGGATCGCCGCGACTTCAGCATCGTGCGACCGCGTCACGTCGAAGCGTTCGAACTCCTCCCCTGAGCGGATCCGGCAGGGTGATCCGGACAATCGTCACGCTGGGCAGGACGAGGGACGGGCTCCGAACGCCGGATCTCGATGGACTCGGAGCTGACTGCAGCGACCCATTTGACCAGTGGGGTCGTGCCGCTGTGGCTTCTTCGTCGAATCGACGTGCCGCAAAGGCCGTGCGGATGCGATCCTGAAGGACCTCGCGCAGGAGAGGTTGGGAGGCCATGACCATCGACGCGCTCGCAGGATCGCTGCCTGCCCGGACCCGTGGACCCGTCATCACCCCGGACCATCGGCTGTACGACAGCGCGCGGGCACTGTTCAACGGCATGCTCGATCGTCGTCCACGCCTGATCTTCCGCCCCGCCGATACGGACGATCTCGCCGCTGCCGTCCGCTGCGCGGCCGAATCCGACGTTGCCATCGCCGTGCGAGGCGGCGGCCACAGCGTCGCAGGTCACTCGATGCCCGACGACGGATTCGTCATCGATCTATCGCGCTGGCGGTCCGCGACCGTCGACCCGGAACGGCGGATCGCCGATGCCGAGGGTGGCTGCCTCCTCATGGATCTCGATGCGGCGACGGCCGGCTACGGGCTCGCCGCTCCCTCGGGGACGTTCTTCGACACCGGGATCGGGGGCCTGACGCTGGGCGTGGGGATCAGCCACATCATCGCGTCGGAGGGCTTCGGCTGCGACGCACTGATCGGCGCCGAGCTCGTGACGGCGGATGGTCGTGTCGTCGATGTTGACGAGGCGACGCAGCCGGACCTGCTCTGGGCGCTCCGCGGGGGCGGTGGGAACTTCGGGATCGTCACCCGGTTTCGCTACCGGCTCACGCCAATCCAGCAGATGTACAGCGGCTCCCTGTCCTACCGCGGTCCAGCCGTCGGCGAGGTCCTGGCCCGGCTGTTCGAGCTGGACGCGGCGGCCTCCGACGAGCTCGTGACGCAGGCGATCGTCTTCTGGTCCGCCGAGGACGGCGGGCCGATCGTCAGGGTCAACGTCGACTGGCGTGGCGAGCCGGACGACGGAGACGCGGCGATCCGCGAGCTGCGCGACGATCCCGTTCCCTTCCAGACGAACCTGCGACCGATGACCTGGCTCCAGGCCCAGGCGCGGTTCACCCCCATTCCATTCGGTTTGCGCCACTACTGGAAGGGCCACCTCGTGGGCGAAGCCTCTGCAGGTCTGGCGGATGCCATCCTCACCGCCGCCGAGGGGTCCGGGGACGACGGGTTCATCCTGGTCGAGCTGATCCACGGGGCGGCGCACCGGATCCCCGAGGACTCCGCCGCCTTCGGCGGACGGCGGGCGGTCGCGAACGTCACCGCGCTGAGCATCTGGCGGGAGGCCGGCGGCGACGAGGCGGGCATCGAATGGGGACGCCGAGCGGCGCAACTGTTCGAGCCCTGGTCGCTGTCAGGCGGCGGCTATCTCAACTATCCCGAGGTCGACCAGACGGCCGCCCGTGTCGCGGCGGCGTTCGGCCCGGAGCGATTCGCCAGGCTCCGCGAGGTCAAGCGGACCTGGGACCCTGACAACCGCTTCCGCCACAACGCGAACATCGTGCCAGCCCGGTGAGCGACCGGACCACGAACGAACGGCCGTCGTGGTTGCCCGCCGACCAGGTGTCGGAGCCCCGATGCTCGCAGGAACCGCTCCAGCCGTGGTCTCTCTGCTCCGGCGCGACGTCGCGCCATCAGCCTCCGAAGATGCTGTTCCAGGCGACCGTATCGTCCGGGTAGATCCATCGCTCAGTCTGCCGCCCATCGCGGAAGTGGAAGATGCTCACGACGCGTGTCTCGACCTCCAGGCTGTCCCGGCGCGCGCCCATATAGCTCAGCGCGCACACGTGGTCGTCGTCGCCGAAAACGTCGTGTTCGCGCAGGGTGAACCCGAGCGAACCGAGCCTCGCGAGCCGCTGGAGCACGCGATCGCGACCTTCCCAGTCGCCGGCCAGCGGGTGGTCTCCTGGGACGTGCCACACCACGTCCTCGGCGATCAAGGACGCGATGGTGTCGAAGTCCCCCTGGCGGAAGGCTTCAGCGGTCCGAAGGTAAGCCAGCGTGTTCGGATGATCACCGCCCATTGTCCGTCCCTCCCGGTGCGAACCGCGTCACCGTACGACCTGTTCCTGGCGCCACCGGCGCATCGCAGGCGCGTGCTCTACGGGTTGCCTTTGTTGGCACGATCCGATGATGCCTCGCCGAACACGCCCGATTCGCGTTGCTGAATCGCCCTTGGGGGGCGCACGCGCTCGGGGCAACGGCAGGGCTGCTCACCGGCTCTGGCGGGTCCCCGTCAACCTCCGGCAGCCTGCCGCGCGTAATCCTCGGCGTCGAACCAGCCCAGCGAAGATCTCACGAGCAGGTCGGGCCCGATGTTCCACTCCTCCCAACCGACGACGCGCAGCGGGTTCGCCGTGGCGGCGTGCGTCCCGGTGAACGTCCACAGGTAGACGACGTGATCGCCGGCGATCCGCAGGGCGTCGCAGACGAGCCTCAGATCCGGGACGTCCGCGTAGAAGCCTGCCGCCATCGCGGCGACACCTTCACGCCCCACCCACGGCTCGCCGCGATTGATCACGATCCGGCCGTCGGGAGCGTAGAACGACGCCACGTCGGTTGGCGATCCTGAGTTCCACGCAGCCGTGTAGGCAGCTGCCGCCGTCCGCACGGCCTGAGGGTCAAGCGCCATCGAAAACTCCTTCGGCTGGACACCGTCGTCCGGCGCGGCCGCGGCGGTCACGTGGCGATGAACGTTCGGACGGCGGCCACCGCCACCCGCTTCGCCCCGACCACGTCCCCCGCGTCAACCGGGCGACCAAGCTACCTCTTGATGTAGATCATCAACGGGGGAATCATCCCGGCCCGTTCCGCAGCCGCCGCCAGGTCCGGCGAGAACGAACGCTGCGCTGCCTGGAAGGCCTCCATGTCGGGGACGTCCCAGGTGCTCGCGACCTGGCTGCTGCCATCCATCGCAACGTAGCTGGACCCGTCCGACGCGACCCCCGCCAAGGCGGCGGTCATGTCCGCCTTGAACTTCAGCCACGCCTCGACATCCCTGACGGCAGCGGTGACGATGATCTTCGGCACGTCGAGTCTCCTTCCGGAACGTCTGGAGGGCCCTTGCCTTTCTGGACATGAACCATACCTGCGCCGAGACTCGTCGGTCCTGCCAGGTCGGCGTCCCAGACGGGCGGATGCCCTGGGTGTGCGCCTCCTGCCCGGAGAGGCGGGGAGAATCGCGCCAAGGGCTGATTCGATCCGCGACGGCGACTCAGCGAGGAACGCCAAGGCGGTACGTCTCGACTGCCGTCCCACCCATGACACGCTCCTGCTCAGCGACCGAGAGGTCGCTCGGTTCCAGTCGTCCGCGGTGAGACCCGCTTCGACTCGCCCTCAGGCTGCGCTGGCTCGATCACCGAAGTAGCCACAGACGTCGTACCACTCGCATAGCCAGCCCTGCATCTGTCGGATCTCGACCGATTGAGCCGAGATGATGTCGGCACAGAGCCCAGCAAGCTCGGGGTGCCAGGCGCGGTCGAGACACCCCTCCGCCTCGACGATCGCTTGCGAGTGATGGCGGATCATCATCTTCATGAAGCTCACTTCAAAGCGTTCGCCGGTCAGCGAGGCGAGCCGCTCCACCTGCGCCGTCATGCCGGGATTGATCTCCGGCTGGTAGGCAAGCCCGTACCAGTCGTCCAGCCAGCCCTGCATGAGCTCGATCTGCGCGCTCTGCGAGGTGACGATGCTCTCGCACATGTCGGCGAGCGGCTCATGGATCGCCTTGTTCACGCACAGCTGGGCCGTCTCGACCGCCATCGCGTGGTGGTCGATCATGCCGGTCAGGAAGTCGACCTCGTACGTCGCTGTTGCCTTGTCCGGTGCAGGACTGGCGGCCATCGCCGACGACGCGATGGCAAACGCGGCGATCAGCGCGGCAACGGGCGCGATGAAGCGCTTCATGCCGCAGCCCCGGCCATCTGGCGGCAGGACTCCGCGCAGCGTCGGCAGATCTCGGCGCACCGGCGCATGACGTCGTCGTCGGGGAAGCGCTCGCACGCCTCGGCGCAACGGATGCAGGCCTCCGCGCAGGCGCCGCAGACGGTGCCGCTGAGGTCGGACCCACGACTCATGAAGTTCGCGCTCGTCTGGCAGATCTCGGCACAGTCCAGGAGCGCGGTGATGTGAGCCGCGGCGGCATGCTCGCCGCCCATCTCGAGGCAGTGGCGGGCCGTCTCGAGACACGTTCGCGCGCACTCGAGACAGTCATCGATACACCGGGTCATCTCTGAAGTCGGGGCGGCGTGCGGCACTGGAACCTCCTTGTGGTGTGGAAGGGCCAGTCTTGCTCCTCCCCCCTATCCAGCCGGGGTCGAGTGCTTCTCCCGAGCTAACGTCCTTCTCTCAACCGATGGCCGCCACGGGCTCGTCGCCGAGGCGTCCTCCTCGAACGCCAGGGCCTCTACCAGCAGCCACCTCGTCGAGTGGCGCCGCCAGATCAGCCCTCGCCGTCGCCTTCGCCGGCCGCTTCCGTCTCGAGGACGAGGCACGACGTGAGGCGGTCCGCGTTGTCGCGCACGATCGCCTCGCCGAACTTGATGATCTCGCGGACCCGCTCGTCGACGAGCCGGTAGCGGTTGTAGCGTCCCTCGACCCGGGCCTCCACGTAGCCGCACCAGCGCAGGCACGACAGGTGGCTCGACACGCGACCCTGGGCGAGGCCGAGGCGGTCCACGAGCTCGCTGACCGTCAGGGACTCCGCGGCCAGCAGTTCGAGGATGCGGACCCTGGTCGGGTCGGACAGACCCGCGAAGAACGTGGCCAGGACCTCGGTCCGGCCGAGTTCGCTGGCCCGACTGGCGGCGATGGGCAGGTTGCTGGTCATCGGGTGTGTCTCCCGCGGCGGGGCCGCTCGCTCCTCATTCGGCGCAGCACGAGAGTTTCGTGACGTCGCGGCTGAAGGCCTGGGCGCCGATCTTGAGGGCCTCGCTCATCGTCGGGTAGACGTGGATGAGCTCGACGAAGTCGGGCAGGGTGGCCTTGAACGTCATGGCCATCGCCGCTTCGTGAATGATCTCCGGCGCGGATTCGCCGATGATGTGGACGCCCAGGACGCGCTCGTCGATCGTCGAGGCGATGAACTTCACGAAGCCGGTCGTCCGATGGACCGCCCCGGCCCGCGGGACATACACGAGCGGCGTCGTCGCGGCGACCGCGGGGTGGTGACGAGCACGGACCTCGGCCTCGGTCGCGCCGACCACGGCGATCGGCGGGTCGGTGAAGATTGCCCGCGGGATGACCGCGCCCTCGAAGCGCCGCCCGGCGTCGGCGAACGCATTCTCGGCGACGATCCGACCCTGGCGGGCGCCGACCGGCGTCGCCATCTGCGAGCCGTGCTGGCGGCCGATCACGTCGCCCGCCGCCCAGACGTGGTCCTGGGAGGTGCGCAGCTGCGCGTTCACCATGACGAACCCGGGGGCATCGGCAGCGACGCCGGCAGCCTCAAGGTCGAGCGTGTCCGTGTTGGGCGTCCGGCCTGTCGCGACGAGGAGCCGATCGGCCCGGACGATGCGTCCGGCCCCGGCCCGCTCGATCGAAAGCTCCACGCCGCTCGAATCTCCGCGGACGTGGTCAACCCTCGAACCGGCGAGGATCTCGATCCCCTCGGCGGTGAAGACCTCCGTCAGTGTCCGGCCCAGCTCGGGCTCGTAGCCGCCCAGGAGCCCCGAGCGGGCCACGATCGTGACCCGGCTGCCCAGGCGGCTGAACATCTGGGCGAGCTCGACCGCGATGTAGCCGCCGCCGAGGACGACGAGGGAGGCTGGCAGCGCGGTCAGCCGGCCGACTTCGTCCGCATCGAGCAGGTCGCTCGTGAGGTACGGCACGTCCGCCAGCCCCGGGATCGCCGGGATCGTCGGGCGGCTGCCGGTGGCGATCAGGATCCGGTCGCCGGTGACTCGGCGATCGCCGATCGCAACCGTATGGGGATCCACGAAGGCGGCGTCGCCCTCGATCAGCTCCAGGTCGCGCAGGCCGTCGGCGACGCTCGCGTACTTCTTCGCCCGGTAGTCGCGGACCACGCCGTCCTTCTGGGCGATGAGGACCCCGAAGTCCACGCCCACCTCCGCGGGCCTCAGCCCCGCATAGCGCGGGTGCGCAGCCTCGTGGACGATCCGGGCGGCCTCGATCAGGTTCTTCGAGGGCAGGCAGCCGCGGTTGGCGCAGGTCCCGCCGAGCGTGCGCCGCTCGACCATGGCCACCCGCGCGCCGAGGTCGGAGGCTCGGATCGCTGCCGCGAACGCGGTCGAACCCGAACCGAGGATGAGCAGGTCGAAGGCGTCAGCCATTCGAGCCAGGCCGGCGACCCCGTTCGAAGGCGTTGTACTGCCCGCTGGCGCGGACGGCTGCGGCGAGGGCACCGACGGGCAGGTCGGGGCTCGCCGTCACGACCGCGCTGCGCGAGCCGAGGTCGACGGTCGCAGCCTCGACTCCGGGCACGGACTCGAGCGCCTCGCTGACGTGGACGACGCAGTCGTCGCAGGTCATCCCGCCGACGCCGAGGTCGATGTAGACGATGGGCTGGGGCATGCCGGGGATCTCCGTCCGTTTCGTGGTATTCGTCTATGAATACGGTACGGCGTATCTGCGACCCGGTCAAGGCCCGGCACGGCGCCGACCTCGGGCGGATATGCGTTACAGTATTGCCCCGTATCGTTGCAGTGGAGTGCACCCGATGGCCGAGGCTCGCCCGTTCACCGACACCCGGCAGTTCAAGATCATGCGCCGGGTGGTCGGCGCGACGAACCCGCTGACCAGGCGCCTCCTCGATTCGCGGCTCGCCGGACCGATGGCGAAGGCCCTCCTGCTCCTGCGCTATCGGGGCCGGAAGTCGGGCCGTCTTGTCACGACCCCGGTCGGATACGTCCGCGATGGCGACCGGATCGTCATCGTCACCTCGCCGACGTATCGCTGGTGGCCCAACTTCGTCGGTGGCGGCGAGGCGGAGTTCCGCCTGCCGGAGGGCTGGCGGATGGGTCGCGCCGAGGTCCTCATGCCGGACGATCCCCGCTACGACGAGGCCGTCGCCCTCCAGGTCGCGAAGCGCGGTCCGGGCATGCTCCGCGGCTTCGGCGTCGAGGTCGATGACCAAGGGCGGATGAGCCCCGAGGGAAAGGCAACAGCCACGGACAAGGCGCACGTCGTCCTGGTGACGCTGGCTCCGGCGAACGGACGATGAGGGCTCCCGACGTGGCGGCCGGGGAGGCACGCGGCCGGCCCCGGGATGCCCGGATCGACGACGCCATCCTGGCCGCCACGCTGCGCCTCCTCGACGAGCAGGGCTATCAGCGCATGTCGATCGCCTCGGTTGCGGCCGCGGCCGGTGTCGGCCGGCCCGCTCTGTATCGCCGGTTCGGATCCAAGGCCGAGCTCGTGGTCGCGGCGATCCAGCAGATGACCTCGGGCCCCGAGCCCGTCCTCCCGCGGGACAGCCGCGCGGCGCTGCGGGCCCTGCTGACGGCGGCCGGCGGTGCCTTCGCGTCGCCCGGAGCCATCGCGGTCCTCGGGTCGCTGCTCGCCGAGCAGCGGCGCGACCCAGCGCTGCTGGCGGCGTTTCGTGCCCGGATCTTCGATCCGCACCGGGCGGCCGTCCACCGGGTGCTCGAGCTGGGCGTGGCCAGCGGCGAGGTGGCACTCGAGGCTGACCGGGAGGCGATTGACAGCCTGCTGTTCGGCGGCCTGCTCGCCCGGGCAACCCTCGGCGAACCCGTCGATGTCGACTGGATCGATCGGACACTCGACCAGGCATGGCGGGGCGTTGCGAGGCAGCCGACCACGGAGACCGTCGCGTGACCGCGCCCGTCCTGGTCACCGGGGCGCCCGGCAACGTCGGCAGCCCCCTGGTCGCAGCCCACCGGCCCGGCGGCCCTCACCTACGACGAGATCGCCGCGATGCTGACCGACGAGCTCCGGCGGCCCATCCGCTACGCCGACCCCAACCTGGTTGCATACTGGCGCCGGATGCGCCGCCGCGGGATGCCCCGGGCGATGGTGGGCGTGACCCTCGGCATCTACACGGCTGCCCGGTTCGGACTGGCCAGCGGGCTCACCGACGACGTCGAGCGGATCACCGGTCGGCCACCGATCCCGTTCCGCCGGTTCGTCCACGACACGCGCGATGCGTGGCTCCGACGGTGATGCTCAGGCGATGTTGAGTTCCCGCTTCGCCTCGGCCCTGCGTCGCTCCATCCGGTCCCCCAGATCCTCCAGCTCACCCTTGTCGAACACCTGGCGGGCGGTCTTGAACATCTCGCCCTCCTCCTCCTCCATGTGGTGCTCGACGTTCTCCTTCATCACGGTCGCCTTGGCGCCCCACGTCTCGTCGGTCACGTCGAGTGCCTCGAGCTCGCCCATGATCTCGTCCACGACGTGGTGCTCCTCGTAGGCTTCGAGGACGATGTCCTTCGCCTTCGGGTGGGCCTTGAGCGCCGGGTAGAAGATCTCCTCCTCGATGATCTCGTGGATCGTGAGCTCGCCCTTGATCGTCGCGAACAGCTCGGTGCGGGTCTTCACCCCGCGCTCCGTCGTGGTGTCGAGCTCCGTCAGGAGCCTGCGCATCGTCGCGTGATCGGCCTCGAGCATCGTCAGTGCGTTCATGGGCAGCTGCTCTCCCGTCCCCTGTGCAGGTTCGTTCCAGTGAGGTCGCGATCGTGTCACCACGAGGGCACCACGGGTGCAGCGCCATGGACCATCCGCATTGCAGATGTGCACGGATCCCGGCCTCGTGATGGCCAGCGGCCACGCGGGCCTGGACTCTGGACGTTCGAGCGATGTCGCTGACAGGGTATTGACATTGGACCGACTCCAGGGTCTAGCGTGCCGCACATGGCAGCGTCCCCCGCGACCGGCTTCCTCGTCCTCGCCGATCTGACCGGGTACACCGCCTACCTGTCGGGAAGTGAGATCGAGCACGCTCCGGCGATTGCCGGCGATCTTCTCGAGACGATCGTCGGACGTCTGGAACCGCCGTTCCCCGATCGCCGGCCGCGATGAGCTGGCGGGGTCGGATGTCATCGTCGTCCACCGCCTGCTGAAGGGCGCCGGCGCGGCGAAAGCACGCGCAAACGGCTCTGCACTGTTCACGGCTGCCGCGGTCGGCGCCCTCGGTCTCGACCCATCCACCCTCGGGCTCCAGTCCGGCGCGGAGTCGATCGAGCATCTCGGCCGCGTCGATACCTTCACCCTCGACCTCGAAACCCGCTGGCAGGCCGAGAGCGGCGAACGCCGCCTCGACTTCGCGGACGCTGAGGTTGCGTTCGACCTCGCCCCCCGTCGTTGCACGCTCGTTGCGATGTCGAACGGGAACGGCCTGGGGTCGAGCGTCGACCGACGGGCATGGGTGGCCCACACGGCGACGCGCTCCTCCAGGCCGCGCCCGGCGACTGTGTTCCCTTGGCCGGGTTCCGCGAATGATCCCGGGCAGGACTACGCTCACCGGGAATGGACGTGCGAACGATGCTGCGCCGACCGAGGTTCCCCTTCTACCGGGTGGCGTCCGGCGACGGCACGGTGGTGCACGAGGGCATGGTTTCCGGCAGCGCGTCGGGCGACACCGACGCCACGACCTACGGCGGCAGCGACGGCTCGGGACTGCTCGTCTTGCCGGCCGGTGGCTACGCCATCACCGCGTGGCTGGCGGGCTACGCCGGCGGCGTCACGGGACCGCCTCGCGACGATTGCTCCACCCAGGTGACGCTCCAGCCGCTCGACGACGTCGCGCTCAACGCCGACTTCCCGCCCAATCAGGCGTCCAGTCTTGGGCCGGCGCCGGCGCCGACACCCGTGCCTGGCTCGTAGGGGCTGGACATGGCGCGCGGAGCGACGGGCCGACTCGCCACCGCGGTCCTGGCCGCCGTCCTCGTGACCGGGTGCGCGCTTGTACCCGGGGTCGCACCCGCGGCCACGGATCCGGCCGCTGCCCGCGAGCGGGCGCAGGCTGTGCTCTCCGCCTGGGCGGACGCGGTGGCCAAGGCGGGCGAGCAGGCTTCGGTCACCCCGGTCGGCGAGCTGACGGGCCAGGTCGGCGACTGGGAGGAGGCAGTGGGCGACAACAACAAGCGAGCGCTCATGGCCGGGCTGATCGCCTCCGACAGCCCGCTCGCCGAAGATGCGCCAGCAGAGGGCGAGGTTACGTGGCAGGACGGCACCACGACGAAGGTGTCCCTCATGTCGGCGCAGCAAGCCATCGTCGCGATGGGGTCCATCACCGAGGCGCCCTGCGCTGACTGCGCGATGCTCGTCGTCACGGCCGCGGTGCTGACGTCGGGGCCGATCCAGACGACACGGGGACCGGCGACGGCGCCGATCTGGGAGTTCACAGTGGCAGGCACGGCGGTCAAGGTCACTCGCGCCGCCATTGCGAACCCGGTCGTTGTCGCGCCCGACGAGGGTGGCTGGGGGCTCGGTCTGGCGATCGAATCGGCCAGCGGGTCGGTCGATGGCAGCGAGCTCACCGTGGCGTTCACCGGGTCTCCCGATCCTGGGAACATGGCCTGCGGCGAGGACTACACCGCGGAGGCCGTCGAGTCCGACCTTGCGGTCGTGGTCATCGTGACCCGCCACCCCCGTGTCGGCCTGGGTGAGGCGTGCTCGCTCGTCGGCGCACGTCGCACGGCAACCGCCACGTTGGCCGCCCCGCTCGGCGACCGGGTCGTGCTCGACCTCCAGCAGGGAACGCCTGTCTCCCTGGTGCTCGCCCCGTAGTTGGAACTACACCTGGTCGGTCGCGCGACTGTGGGTGCCCGGCCGGGTTTCACCCCGCTCGACGGTCCTCGGCACACGGGCTCCGGCTACAACCCTTCAGTCTCTCTGCCCAAATGAAGGGATACGACGAGACTGCGCCGCTAGCCCTTCACTGTTAAACCGGAGATCGAGCGCGGAGGCGCTCGTCCTCGCGACCCTCGACCCGATCGGCGCGATGGCTGGGCGCGATGAGGAGAAGCTCAAGACGCTCCTGGCAGGCGGAGTTCTCGGAGCGGCCTCGAGTGTCGAACGCGTCGTCATGCTCCGCTCCCCGACGCGTTGCTCGCCGCCGGCCGGTCCTCGTGCTGGCCGCAGCTGGCGCGCACCACCAGCCGTCCGGGCAGGTAGGTCGTGCCCGCATGTGGCTCGCCGCGTATCCGCGCCTCGAGCCGGCGGGCGGCGAGGAAGCCCATCTCCTCCGCCGGGAGGGCGATGGTCGTGACGGGCGGATCGACGTAGGCACTCGCGTCGATTGCACCGTAGCTCACCAGCGCGAGGTCGTCGGGGATGCGCAGCCCGACGTGCCTTGCCGCGTCGATGACCCCGATGGCCAGCTCATCGGCGACGGTCGCGATCGCGCTCGGCGGGTCCGCGCTTGTCAGCGCCCTCGTCGCCGCTGCCCTGCCTGCTCCGATCGAGAAGTCGTCACACATGACGACGTCGACACCCTGGAGCAGGCAATCGTCCACGGCTTGCTGGAAGCCACGATGGAGGGCCGCCATGTTGGGGTATTCGAGCGAAGGAGTCATGAACGTGACCCGTCGATGGCCGTGCCCGGCGAGGTGCTCTGCGAGCTCGTGCCCAGCGCCCGGATCGTCGAACCGGAACGAGTCCTCGACCTTGGTCGGCTGGTCGCAGTACACGACGGGGATGATTCTGTCCGCGTCCTGCCCCTCGACTTCATCGTGGACGAGCCCTCCCATCGAGGCCGCGATGATGCCCTGGACCCCCGCCGTGACGAACTGCTGCATCTGCAGCTTCGACCGAACGACACTGTTACCGGTCGCGGCGACGATCGTGAGCATCCCGGCCTCGGCCGCCCCGCGCTCCGCGCCGCGGAGGAATGGCAGGTAGAACGGGGTGTGGGCCGCGATGAGGACGCCCTGGGCGCGCATGGATCCCGCGTACCTGGGGCGCGCCTGCCACAGGCCCGTGAACCCCCTGACCGTGGCCGCGGCGCCGCGACGGACGGTGATCAGCTCGCGCGCGTCGAGCTCGAGGTACGCCTGCCGGACGGTGTGGTGGTGGATCCCGAGTTCTGCACCCAGCTCGCGGATCGACGGCAGCCGCGCGCCGGGGGCCAGGGATTCCGTGGCGATGAGCCACGTCAGCTGCTCCTCCAGCTGTGCGGCGATCGTGACCGCCGAGTCGCGGTCGAGCCGGATGCCAGTCGGTACCGCGGCCTGCCTCCTCTTGACACGCACCATAGTGTTATATCACGGTATAACAGTTAGCGGACATGGTGATCAGACAATCGGCCGGGGGGTATGGACGAAGGAGACACGACGTTTCAGTCCGATGCTGGTGATCGGTGAGGAGGTCCGACGCAATGGGTCCGAACGCGAAGTCGATAACGCCCGCCGCGGCGGCGCTGCTGCTGGCCGTTACTGCTTGCCAGTCCGGGAATGGTGACACCGGCAGCCAGCCGGCGATCGACCAGCCGACGAACGCGCCATCGCCGAGCCCGGCGCTGCTCGCATCGGGCACCTTTCGATTCCCGCCCATGGACGCTGCGGTCGTGCTCGATGCGACTGGAGAAGGCTCCAACGTGACGGGAACCATGACGGTGACGCGCGGTGAAGGGACGTCCTTCACCGTCGATCTCGAGTGCGCGCTGACGGCCGAGGACGGCAGGGTCGTGATCGGCGGCGACACCACGGAGTCGACATTCGACGAGACGCCGAAGGGCACTCGCACCGCAATCGTCCTCAAGCCCGGAGCCCAGGTGCAGGCGCTCTTTGCTTGGCAGGGTACCGACCCCGCTCAGCCCAGCTGCATGGCCTTTCTCCAGGACATGAGCGCCGTGGCTGTGGAGCTCGCGCCGATCGAGGGAACCGTCCAGCTTGGTCCATAGCGGCGACCAGTCCGTGTGCCCACGTCGCCCGAGCGAATCCCTGCGGGCGGCCGACCAGCAGCGTTGGCGCTGGCAGCGTCGGGCGCGAATGGTGTCGGGTCGGCGGGAGGCAGAGGGATGGGCTCAAGGTTGGGGCGATCCGGAATCCATCAGGCGGTCACCGTGGCGGGCGCTTCGGACGCGGTGTGGAGGGTCTGGCGGAAGATCCCGAGGATCGCCGCGAGGACGATCACGGCCCCGATCCACTGACGCGGATCAAGCCGCTCGCCCAGCAGGATCGCCTCGGCCGCCACCCCGACGACCGGGATCAGGTAGAACGAGACAGACGATCCCGGCGACCGTCAACGCGACCCCGATCAGCTGGCCGCTGCTCGAAGACGGGTCGTAGACGATCACGACCATGCCGGCGACGGCGATGAGCGACAGGACGGTGAAGGCCGGGGTGATCCGTTCGCTCAGGAACCAGGCGGCCAGGAACAGGATCATCAGCGGTTCAAGCGTCCACAGCAGGACGTACAGGCTGGCAGTGATCATCGTCAGCCCGGTCAGGCCGAGCGCGTAGGCGAGACCCGGGTTGAGGAGTCCGAGCCGGCCCAGCAGCGGCGAGCCCTCGGTTCGGAACGAGATCCCCTGACGCCGCATGAGGATTGCCAGGATCGCGAGGCTGGCGGCGAGTTGGATCGGTAGGAGCGTGAACGGCGAGACTTCCGCGAGGGCGGCCTTGCTGATGACGGTGCCGACACCCCAACAGGCGGCGGCGAGGATCAGCGCGGCGAGGTCGCGCCGGGCGATGGACCGAGACATGACGACGCTCCGTGAACAGGAAAGTCGGTGGCGGTTCGGTTCGCACCGAACGCCCCACACTCGTCATCGCATCGCGTGTGCCCCGGGACGCGCCGACGGCTGCGTCGCGGGGATCGCCTCGTATCCATGGACGGCGTATCGCTCATAGCGGCCTGCCCGGTGCCGCGGACACCGGTCGGGCCAAGGCTCTACGTGGTGGTCAGCAGCAGGGTCCGCACGGGCAGTCCGGCCCGCATTCGCAGTTCGTCAACGCTTTCACCTCCTTTCTCGAAGCAGATGTTCGGGTCAGGGTCGCCCGCAGCGAGGGAGACCTCGAGGGCGGCCAGGTGACGGTCGAGATCGGCCAGTTCCGCCAAGCTCCGCGCAACGGCCGCCCGTTGGGCGGAGACCAGCGGCGCAAGGTCGCGGGCCATCAGGTCGCATTCGCCGGCGAGACAATGCCTGGCGAGGGTTCCGGCCGTCTCGACGTCGAGCCCGAGGCTCCGCAGACTGACCACGAGCCGCAGTTGGCAGAGGTCCTCCTCGGTGTACTCGCGGTAGCCGTTGTCACGCCGCGCAGCCGCCGGAAGCACGCCGCGGCGCTCATAGAAGCGAACGGCAGTCGGCGCGACCCCGGCCAGGCGGGCGACTTCCGAGACGTTCATGGCGCGACCGTACACCTTGAACCAGGTGGAAGGTCAAGAGAGGTCTTGACCTTCAAGTGACCTGAGGGCCTCGGCCTTGCCTGGAGGTCGTGCGCCTCACCTCATTCTCCGACGTCCACGCCCACCTGCCGGCTTTCGACCGGATCGCCCGAGGTGAGAACGTGGACGTGATCGTCTGCGGCCACGTACTTGAGCCGTACGACAAGGCAGTGGGTAAAGTCCGGTTCGTCAACGATGGCTCGGCTGGGAAGCCGGAGGACGGCGACCCGCGATCGTGCTGGATGCTCCTCGACCCGTCTCGTGCGGTCGGGTTTCATCGCGTCGAGTACGACGTGGAGCGAACCGCGCAGGCCATCTCCGCAAGTGACCCCATCGGTTCCGAAGCGCAGACCCATGCCGCGGGAAGCGGGCGGGTAGGAACCTCGGACGTGAATAGCGTCCGGAAGGCCGAGCTTCCGCGCCTACAGCGGCGCGAGTGGGACGTTCAGCGCGATCGCCGCGTCACCGAGGCGCCGATCGTAGGTGGCAAGGCTCGGGCGCTGACCGACGCTGCGCAGGAACTCGATCGAGGCGAGATGCAGCGAGTCCAGCGTCCTGATCGGGGTCGGGAACGGCTCGAGCGCGCGGGCGAGGACGGGTGGCGCGAGTTCGAGCAGGGCCAGTCGCCCGAGCAGTGAACGAACGTCGTCGCCATGGCTGCCGGTCAGGCCTCGGCTGTGGACACGATTCCAGACCTCGTACTCGACGAGGCGACTCGAGACGAGCGGACCGTGGCTCCAGAACGACGGGTCCGGGAAGCGGTCCTCGGCGAGAAGCTGGGCGAGGATCACCGAGCTGTCGACGTAGATCACCGATCCGAACGGTCAGCGTCGAGCTCGGCCAACAGGACTGCGAGCTTGGCCGCCGGCCGATGCGGGATCGTCGAGTCGGCGGCACCGAGAGGCGGCGTCAGCCAGCCCTTGCGCACGGCCTCCGCCAACAGCGCGTCCGCGGCCATCGCCTCCCGGCCACCACCCGGCGGCACGAGTTCGGCCACGACGCGCTCACGATCGGTCACGAGAACCGTCTCGCCGGACGCGGCCAGGCGGACGTACTCGCTGAGGCGATTCTTGAGGACCTTCAGGCCGACGGCTCGCATGGCGGCAAAGTAGCCTCTGGAAGCTTCTTCGTCAATTGCCGCCCCGATGTATACCGACGCGTCGGGCGCTGGCTGTCGGACCTCCTGGGCGGCGGGCTTCGCCCTCTGCCTGCTGTCGTTCCCGTCAAGACCGACCGCACCGCACAGGGTCGCGGCCTATCGCGCGGTCCGTCGCGGATGCGCGGTCGCTATCGGCCAGGTCGCCTCGCCGGGCGGGACAAATGGCCGGCGACCGCGCCCGCGGTGCCGAGGCCGGTGATCTGGCTGCTCGACACGACGGGACCGAACTCATAGCCGCCCAGCGCCGCCGCGACGGTCGTCACGACCAGCGGCCCGAATGCGATGATCCATGCGATGCCCGCGAGGCTGGACCAGCGGACCACGTTCGGGCCCGGACGGGTCAGCAGGAGGCCGCCGATCAGGAACGCCACCAGCGCGCCACCGAGCACTCGCGCGGGCAACGCGAGATTCGCCAACAAGGCTCCGAGGTCGTTGATGTGTTCTCCGATGACGACGAACGACAGAAGGCCGGCGCACACCACGCCGGCCATGATCCAGAGCGTGCCAGCCAGTCGAAGCGAGCTCATGCCGATCTTCGATCAACGCTTCGCGATTCAGCGGAAGGCCGCGTAGGCGTCGATCGAGGCGAGGTGCCTGTCAATCGAGGCCTTGTTGAGGAACGAACCGGTGAACGAGTTCCGCGCGAGCTGGAGCAGATCGGCACGGGAGAGGTTCACCGCCTCGGCGGCGCGAATGAAATTGTCGCCGATATAGCCGCCGAAATAGGCGGGGTCGTCGGAGTTGCAGGTGGCGCGCAGGCCGAGATCGAGCATGCGCTTCATCGGATGCTGCTTCAGGTCTGCAACCACGCGGAGCTTCAGGTTGGACAGCGGGCAGACGGTGAGCGTTACGCCGTCGCTCACGAGGCGCTGGACGAGCGCCGCATCTTCGAGCGCGCGGTTGCCATGGTCGATGCGTTCGACATGGAGGCTGTCGAGCGCTTCCTGGACATACGCAGGCGGGCCTTCCTCGCCGGCGTGGGCGACGATCCTGAGGCCGCGCTCGCGAGCCGCGGCAAAGACGCGGGCGAACTTGGAGGGAGGATGGCCCTTCTCGGAGCTGTCGAGGCCAACGCCGGTGATGCGATCGAGATACGGCTCGGCGGCTTTCAGCGTCTCGAACGACGAGGTCTCGTCGAGGTGGCGCAGGAAGCACATGATCAGCTTGGAGGTGATGCCGTAGATGCCCTCAGCCTCCTTCATCGCGGCAGTGAGGCCGTCGATGGCGATGGAGAATGGCAGGCCGCGGCTGGTATGGAGCTCGGGATCGAAGAACATCTCGGCATGCCGGCCACCATCGGCGTGGAGCCGGGCGAAATAGGCGAGCGCGAGATCTCGGAAGTCCTCCTCGGTCTGGAGGACGTTGGCGCCCTGGTAGCAGAGGTCCAGAAAGTCCTGGAGGTTGGAGAAGGCGTAGGCCTTGCGAACTTCCTCGACCGACCTGAACGGGATCGCGACCTTGTTGCGGCGACCGAACTCGAACATCTGCTCGGGCTCGAGCGAGCCCTCGACGTGGAGGTGGAGCTCGGCCTTGGGCAGGCCACGGATGAAGGCGGCAAGATCAGTCATCGGCGGAGCCTACAGGCTCGGGCGAGAGCGCATAAAGGTGATATTGGGCCGCTTTGGAACTGACCGTCGGAGGCTGGGCGAGACCGATCGCCGCCCGGCGGCTGGGCCCGAAGGCCCGGTAATTGCACGGTGCGCGGTGCGGGCCCGGGGCCGGGCCGAGGACGCCGACGTGGCGCGCCTCGGGCGAAGTACGGGCGGGAAGTGAGGAGCCGTGGCGGCGATCTGACGCGCAAAGGGCGCTCGGCACCTAAACACGGTTCGCTGCCAGAGGCTGTTATGGCGCGCCCGACAGGTGTCGGGCGCGCGTTAGCAACCTACGAGATCCCGATCGAGGGTCGGGACGAGTGGCTGGCCGCGGCGAGGCGGCTGGCGTGACGGCCAGGTCTCGGGCGGGTCGACGTTCCGGCGGGACGGCCACGGACCGCGAGCTCGCGGTGGTGGCTGCTGTCATCGCGGCCGGGTCCGAGAAGGCGGCCGCGCACCACCTCGGGCTGTCGCACTCGACCGTCAAACACCATCTGGCGAGTGCGCGGTCGAAGGTCGGAGCGGCGACCACGGCGCAGCTCGTTTGGATCCTGGCGCCGCGGCTACCGGACCCCGAGCAGGTGGCGAGGCCAGACGCGCAGCAGGTCTAGGGGTTCTTGGTCACCGTGGGCGCGGGAGAGGCGATTTGAGGCGTAGGCGGGCCAGGCGATCGGGAAGTCTCGGGGCTGGACGCGCCGTACACGACGGAGAGGATGGCGGTACCGACGACGCGCCCATCGATCGAGGCCGAGAGTCTCCAGCACCCGGTCGCCGGAATGCGTTGTTCGAACAGGTACCACCCACCGGGCAGATCCGGGGCAGGCGACGAGAAGTGGTAGATGCTCGCCGGGTTCATGCGCGAGTTGAGGGACCCGTCGACGCGGTCCCCTGAAGGCAAGGCTTCGGCTGACATCGCGACCGTCTGGCCATCGGCGGCATCAGGATCGAACCGTACGATGATCTTCCACGGGTTGTCGGTGGCGTAGAGGGTCCCGGGCTTGACGTTGAAGTACGCGCCTGGGCCGCCGATCTCGACCCACCAGGTGCCATGCGTCGTCGACGACGACTCGACGCATCGAGTCTCGATTGGCCCACCGCCCGAGGGGGCCCACTGGATCCGAGGCCAGAGCGCCACTGCCACAACGGCAACGGCGGCCACCGCCGCGCCACCGAGCAGCTCCCATCGGCGGCGCGCTCGTCGACGCTGCTCCTCGGCCCGGAGCATAGAGCGGAGATCCCCGGCGTCCAGCGCCAGGCCGGGACGGGTCGCTTCTCGACGGAGGGCGTCCCGGAGATCCTGCTCGAACTCGCTATCCATGGCTCGCCTCCGGCTTTGTCCGCTCCGCCCGTGCGGGCGCGGCCCCAAGCGCCACTCGCAGGCGCGCTCGCCCCTCGCGTAGCTGCGACTTGACGGTGTTCTCGCTGACACCAAGCGCCTCGGCGACCTCGGCCACCGGAAGGTCGGCGACCGCGTGGAGCGCGATGGCCGCGCGCATCCGCGGCGGAAGTCCGTTGATCGCGTCCCGGAACTCGAGTTCGGTCGTGAGCGCCGGTGCCTCGCCCGACACCATCGAGGCGGCGTCGAGACTCACCACGTCCGGCCGAAACCGTCTCCGCTGTCGCAAGGCGACCCTTGCGGTGATGGCGAACAGCCACGGGCGAAGGCGGTCCGGATCACGAAGGGTCTCGATCCTTCGCCATGCGGTCAACAGCGCGTCGGCGACAGCGTCCTCGGCGTCGTGCTCGTTCCGCAGGGTCAGGAAGGCGACGGCATGAAGCTCGCGCCCGTGCCTCCCGAGCAGCGCGTCGAGCGCGCTTGGCTCGCCTTGTCGAATCCGTTCCACCAGGTCCCGCTCGCTCAGCCCGAGGTTCCTCCCGACGTTGATGCCTCTGAACTATGAGAGGCCACTGTCCCATGCAAAAGGGTGAGTGGCCACGAGCCCAGCGGACCTCGTCTTGCGCCTGCCCGGCCGGCGATGGCCCAATCGGCCAACTAGGAACCGCGGCCCGCCGCCCTCACGCTTGAGGACATGACGGCGCGCTGGTCCGATCCAGGTCGACTCCCGGTTCCCCCCACCGGGTACGTCCGCGCCGTCAACCGCCCGGTGGCCCGATGAGCGGGCTCGAGCTCGTCCTGGCGTTCCTTGCCGGCGTGGTCATGGGCGGGGCGCTGGACCGGTTCGTGCTGCCGCTCCTCGTCGACGCCTGGATCGATCGACTGCGCCGGCATGAGCGATGAGCGTGGCGACGATGCGACAGAGCGCCGTCGGGCCGGCGACTACTCCTCGGCCCGGATCGGCGCCGCGGCCGCGCTCACGCTGGTCCTCGTCATCCTGCTTGTCCTCGACGTCGCCGTCCCGGGTTACGACATCAGCCCTGGCATCCTCTTGCCGCTCCTGGGTGCGATCCTCGCGCTCCTGGGGCTCGAGGTCTCAGCGCTGGGGCGGGGCGTGAGATGACAACCGTCACGGCCACCCTCACCAACAAGGCGTACGGCTACCCGACGCGCGGGGCAAGCCGTCGGATCAAGGCCCCGATCCTCGCCTGCATTCACATCACGGGCAACCGACACACCGCTGCCAACCCGGACCGCCACCAGGCAGCGCGCGACGAGCGGAACTACGCGAACCGCCCAGGCTCGAACGGTCCGTCCGCCCACTATTACGTCGCCCGCGACGGCTGGGCGATCGAGGCCATCGACCCGGCGAAGTACGCGGCCTGGTCAAACGGCGACGTCGCGAGCCCGAACACCGCGAATGCCGGCATCGCGAAGGTCCTCGCCCTGCGCACCAAGGGCTACAACGCCAACGAGGCGTACTGGCTCGAGTTCGAGTGCGTCGGGTACGGCTAGACCTACCCGATCACGAAGGCGCAGAAGGAGTTCTGCGCAACTCGCATCGCCGCGCTGGCCAAGGCGAGCGGGCTGCCCATCAATCGCGCCACGGTCCATGGCCACAGCGACCTCAACAGCGTCAGCCGGGCGTCCTGCCCCTGTCCGAAGGCCAGCCGTGAGGCTTTTCTTGGCGATGTCATCGCCCGGGCGAACGCAATCCTGCGACCGCCCCTCGTGACCGTCACGGTGAAGGCGGGCGACAGCCTCTCCGCGATCGCGTCTGCGCACAACCTGACGCTCAAGGCGCTGCTCGCCTTCCCGGAGAACGCGAAGTACCGCGCCAATCCGGGACTCATCCACCCGGGCGACATCGTGCGCGTGAAGTGAGAGGAGGAGCAATGGATTCCCAGACCGGCACGATCTTTGGCCGCGAACCGGCGATGGTCCTCGCTCTCGTCCAGGCGGTGATCGCCCTCGTCGTGGCGTTCGGCCTCAACCTCGCACCCGATCAGATCGGCGGGATCCTCGCCGTTACGGCCGTGGTGCTCGGGCTCATCACGCGGAGCCGGGTGAGCCCGGCGTGAGAGACCGCTACCTGCGCGGCGTGCTCCCTCGACAGCCGACCGCGCGCCAGGTCGACGTCCTCGCGGCGTTCGTCTCCGCTGGTGGATCCGTGTCGGACGCGGCCGAGGCCGTGGGCATCCGGCCGAGCACCGCGAAGCGCCATCTCGCTGACCTGCGGGCGCGCTCCGGCCTCACCACCGAGCAGCTGATCTACCGGGGACGAGCAGAGGGGTGGCTGGTGGTTACGACGCTGGAACCAGGCCGACAGTAGGCGAAGCGCCTAGCCGGGCTCGTCCCCGAGCAGAGCCTGCGCCTTCTCCGTGATTGCCCGCAGCGTCCCGCGCTCGTCGGCGCCGGCGATCTCGCCGTCGCTGAATCGCTCGCCCCGGATGATCGTGGTTAACAGGTAGATCAAGTCATCTTGGGAGGCGTCGGCGATGGCCGTCGGGTCCGAGATCAACCGCTGCGCCTCGGGTGTGCCGGCCCAGCGCATCCAGTCGACCGGTCGCACGAGCTTGGCCGCGTACATGTCCTCCACGAATCGGTCCACCTCGGGTTGGTACTCGTACCAGGGCATCTGGATGACGCCCGCGGAATCTGCCTGGCCACCCTGCCAGCGCCCGATCGGGCCGTGCGGCTCGAAGGCCTGCGCGTAGCCGGCGAGCAGGCGGAGATTCGCCTTCGGGATTCTCACCTGTGGCAGCCAGCCTCACCCGTCCGCGGCGGCAACGAGGGTCTCGACCGTCTCGACCTCGTCGATCTCCTCATCCTCGGCGGTCACGCCCTCTTCCGCCGCCACCGGGTCGACGTGCCAGCGCTTGCGCGCCCACGCAAGCAGCTCCGTGCGTCGTTGGGCGATCGCGTCGGGTGTCCACTCCGGGACGGCCGCGAGAGCCCGCTCCTGGAACAGGATCGAGTTGGCGTAGCACGGGAGGAGATCACCGTTGGGCCTCGTCTCACCCGTCGTCCCGCGCTTCCGGTCGAAGGGATGGTTGAGGTAGGACGAGTTGTCTTCGGTCAGCACGAGGTTGCCGAGGTCGTGCGTGAACTGCTCGCGCTGCTCCGGCGAGAATCGAGACAGCCAGTAGGGGTCGGTCGGAGTTTGCGGGAGGATGTGCTCGATCGTCTTGGCCAGGTCGCGCTGCTCGACCTTCTCCCAGCTAAGCAGGACGGCCTTCTTCCCGGCCAGCCGCTCCTCCCATTCGTACAAAAGGTACTTGAGCCCGCCCCACGGATACCAGCGGCGCTCGCGTGTATCGGACAGTGCCGCCTCGAACTCCTTGTCCAAGCTGTAGTAGCTGATCAGCTCGCGCACCCGGCGCGCCGCCGACGCCTTGTCGCGCTTCTCGGCGTACACCTCGTAGGCCAGGCGAAAGAAGCTCGACTGGCCTGAGTTGGCGTACTTGCCGAGCAGTCGGTACACGCGAAACGCGAACACCTCGCAGAGCCCGACCACCTCCTCGTAATGCGCGGCGTCGTCTGGATACCGCAGGCGCGTCGCCATGAGCAGCGGCAGGAACGTCGCCGTGGCACCGACGCGCAGGAGCCGCCGGCTCGCCCGCTCGACCCGCAGGCGCTCGACCTCGTCGTGCGTCAGCGGTGCGGCGAAACCGCCGACCGGGCTGAGGATCTCGCTGTAGACGCGCGCGGCGCGGCCCAGCGAACCGACGTACGTCAGCGCGTCGCCGAGCAGATCGCCGTGCCGACCCTCCTAGCCCCGGAGGCCGAGGAGACGCTTGACGGAGGCGGTGCCTTCCCACGATCGCCGGTCCGGGTCGTACGCCATGAGCCAGTGCGCGCGCAGCAGCTGGTCCTCGTACCGCGAGTCGGACAGCCCCGCCGCCATCAGGCGCGCGAACACGCTGGCCCACGTCGTGTTCACCGTGTCGTCCAGCGTCTGTGGGGGCAGGTCGAGCTTCGATGACAGGTACAGCAGGTAGTTCTTGGCCTTCTCGAGCTCGGTGAGCTGCTTCCCCCGGTCGTTCATCACCTCGAAGATGACCCCGACCTCGGCGCTGGTGGATACCTCGTAGGGCACGAAGACGAGGTTGCTGGTCACTTTCGTGCGGAGCCCGAGGAGCCATTCGAGGTAGCCCTCGCCCCGGGCCTGGTGCTGGCCGGCGAGGTACTCGGCGAAGTGGGACTTGGCCGCCGCAAGGCGCTTCTGCGAGGCGTTGGCGGCGGGCTCCGGTGCCGGGACGTCGGCGAGCACCGAGCCCACCCAGAAGGAGTTCGTGTCGGCGTTGAGCTCGAGCTTGTGGAGCCACTGTCCGGCTGGCGTCGGCACGCGGACGTACGCCGCCGTCGTTCCCCTGGCTAGTGGCTCCTGCTCGGCAAAGCGCGCGAGCTCGCGGCGGATCGCGTCCAGCAGCAGGACGACGGTCGTCAGGCGTTGCTGGCCGTCGACGATGTTGAAGACCTCGTAGCCGAAGCCCGAGAGGTCCCACACGGTTGGCTCGGGCGCTTGGCCCTCCGGCGGCTTCGTGACCCGGTCGAGGACGACCGTGCCCGTGTAGTGGTGCTTGCCTCGCGGGAGTAGGTCCAGGTCCTCGAGGAAGTCCGTCCAGTTCTTCTTGTCCCAGGCGTATCCGCGCTGGTAATCGGGCACGCGTAGGAGGCGACCGAGGAAGAGCTTCTCTACCGTGAGGGTGTTGTTCACGTTGCACCGGCAGACATGGCTCGCAGACTACTCGAGAGCCCAGTTGATGGGCGCGGCCCCGCGGTGGACGAGGCCCTGATCGGCGCGGGAGAACGGGTGGCTGCCCTCGAACGCTTGCCCCCGGGCTCTCGCGAGGGGTGACGGGTGAGGCGAGCAAACAATGACGTGCCGGTCCCTGTCGATCAGGCGAGCCTTCGCCTGCGCGTGGATGCCCCAAAGCAGGAAGGCGACGGGTCGATCGCGCTCGGCCACCAACCTGATGATCGCGTCGGTTAGCCTGGTCCAGCCGGCCCGGCGGTGGCTCCGGGGCTTCTCGACTTGGACGGTGAGAACGGTGTTGAGAAGCAGGACGCCATGCTTGGCCCACGGCTCGAGCGAACCGCTCGTTGGCAACGCCACGCCACGGTCAGCCTCGAGTTCGCGCCGGATGACCTGCAGCGAGCGCGGCAATGGCAGCGACGGGGCGGACGGGATGGAGAAGGCCAATCCGGTTGCGTAACGCGGGTCCGGGTACGGGTCTTGGCCGAGGACCAGCGCCCTCACGGATGCCAATGGCGTCAACTCGAGCGACGCGAAGACACGCTCAGCGCGGGGGAGAACACTGAGCCCCCTGCTGCGGCGGCTGCCCACGAATTCCCCGATATCCGCGAGTGCGGCGTCGGATGCAACGGGGCCGAGAGCCTCGCGCCAGTCCGAGGGAATCGGGCCAAAGGGCGTCGGGACGATCACGGGAACGCTCAACCACTCTTGGACAGGCGGAAGTACGTGCGACTGCCGATGTCGCGGCCGTCGATCTGATAGCGACCGGAGCCCCACGGCTCTGGTCGCGTCATCACCACGTACCAGACCAATTGGCCGAAGAACATCGCCGAGCGCTGGTAGTCATGCCGCGCGGCAATGGCGTAGATCGGCTCGAAGGGGGTGCCGGTCCAATCGCTCCCCGGGAGCCAGCCCGCCGTCGCGATCTCGGCACCGCTGTCGTCGATCAGCTCGTTGATCCGCGCGACCATCGCTTCGAAGTCGGCGTTCGAGAGTCGGCTCCGCAGCACGTCGAACTCGCGTCGGAACGGAACCTGCTCGATCGCCATGCCAGTCTCGATGTCGATCAACATCCGACGCGCTGCAGTTCGGCGCTGACGTCACGGCGATGCGCTGAACGGACGACCTCGTGCCTGGCTGGGCTACTCACGCGACCGCCCAGAGCTCGGAAAGCACCTCCGCCTGCTCCAGCACGAGCTCGGTCGCCCGGGCCTGCTTGTCAGGCGGGTAGCCGTGCTTGCGCAGGATCCGCTTGACGAGGACGCGGAGCTGGGCGCGCACGTTCTCGCGGACCGTCCAGTCGATCGTGACGTTGGCCCGGACCTGCTCGGTCAGCTCACGGGCGATCGCGAGGAGCTCGGGCTCGCCCAGCACCGCAACGGCGCTGTCGTTGGCCTCGAGCGCGTCGTAGAAGGCGAGCTCGTCGTCGGTGAGGCCGAGCTGCTCACCGCGCGCGGACGCCTGGCGGATCTCCCGGGCGAGCGCGATCAGCTCCTCGATCACCTGGGCTGTCTCGATCGCCCGGTTCTGGTAGCGGCGGAGCGCCTGCTCGAGGAGGTCGGCGAAGGAGCGCGCCTGGACGACGTTCCGCCGACCGCGGGACCGGATCTCGCCCGCCAGGAGCTTGCGCAGCAGCTCGACGGCGACGTTTCGTTGCGGGAGCCCGCGGACGTCGGCGAGGAACTCGTCCGACAGGATCGAGATGTCGGGCTTCTTGAGGCCGGCCGCGGCGAAGATGTCGATGACCTGGTCGGACACGATCGCCTGGCTCACGATCTGGCGGATCGCGTGGTCGAGCTGCTCGTCGGTCTTCCGCTCGCCCGCAGCGCTCTTGGCAAGCACCGCGCGGACGGCCTGGAAGAAGCCGACGTCGTCGCGGATCGCGATCGCCTCGTCGGCCGGCACGGACAGGGCGAACGCCGCCGAGAGCTCGGTCACGGCCTGCAGCAGCCGTGCCTTGCCGTCCTCCTGCGCGAGGATGTGCTCCTGCGCGGCCGGGAGGAGCGCGAGCCGCTCCTCGGCGTCACCGGTGACCAAGGCGCGGTGGTCGAAGCCGTGGAACAGCCCCGCGCAGATCTCGTACTTCTCGAGCATGAGCGCGACCGCCTCGGCCTGGTCGATCGCGGCCTTGCCGGTCCCGCCGGACTCCGTGTACGCCGCGAGGGCCTTCCGCAGCTCGTCCGCGATCCCCAGGTAGTCCACGACGAGCCCGCCCGGCTTGTCGCGGAACACCCGGTTGACGCGTGCGATCGCCTGCATCAGGCCGTGCCCGCGCATCGGCTTGTCGAGATACATCGTGTGCAGGGAGGGCGCGTCGAACCCGGTCAGCCACATGTCGCGCACGATCACGACCCGGAACGGGTCCGCGTGGTCGCGGAAGCGGGCGGCCAGCGCCTCCCGCCGAGCCTTGTTGCGAATGTGGTCCTGCCAGTCGAGCGGGTCCGAAGCCGACCCGGTCATCACGACCTTGAGCGCGCCGTCGTCGTCGCCCGACCCGACCCACTCGGGCCGCAGCGCGGCGATCTCGCGGTACAGGTCGACCGCGATCCGCCGGCTCATCGTGACCACCATCGCCTTGCCATCCATCGTGGCGAGGCGGTCCTCGAAGTGCGCGACCAGGTCGGCGGCGACCAGGCGGACGCGGTGCTCGGCCCCGACGAGGGCCTCGAGCTGCGCCCAGCGGCTCTTGAGCTGCTCCTTGCGGTCGACCTCCTGGCCCTCGGTGACCTCCTCGAAGGCCGGGTCGATCCTGGGCCGCTCGGCCTCCGCGAGGGCGAGCTTCGCGAGCCGGCTCTCGTAGTAGATCGGGACCGTCGCGCCGTCGCGGACCGAGCGCTCGATGTCGTAGACGCTGATGTAGTTGCCGAAGACGGAGCGGGTGTTGGCGTCGGTGAGCTCGATCGGCGTGCCCGTGAAGCCGATGAACGACGCGCCGGGCAGCGCGTCCCGGAGGTGGCGCGCGAAGCCGTCGATGAAGTCGTACTGGCTGCGGTGCGCCTCGTCCGCGATGACCA
Source organism: Chloroflexota bacterium (assembly GCA_016191345.1). Lineage (GTDB taxonomy): Bacteria > Chloroflexota > Limnocylindria > Limnocylindrales > CSP1-4 > UBA5189. Next base: position 42,338 of record JACPOU010000029.1, on the reverse strand, counting down.
CGATATTCCGCCGGTCGGACAGGACCGGGTGGTTGTCGCCGCGCTCGTCGGGCAGGAACTTCTGGATCGTCGTGAACACGACTCCACCCGAGCCGACGGCGAGCTTCGCGCGCAGGTCGGCACGATCCCGCGCCTGGACGGGCTCCTGGCGCAGCAGGTCGTGGCAGCGGGCGAAGGTCCCGAACAGCTGGTCGTCGAGGTCGTTGCGGTCGGTGAGGATCACGAGCGTCGGGTTCGCCATCGCGGGCTCGAGGACGATGCGCCCCGCGTAGAAGGCCATGGTCAGGCTCTTGCCCGATCCCTGCGTGTGCCAGATGACGCCGACTCGCCGGTCGCCGTGCTCCCCTCCAGGGGTTGACGGCGTTTCGTAGCGGCCGTGTTCCTCGGCAGCGCGGAGGTGCGGCTCCGAGAGCGCGCCGGTCGCCCGGATCGTCTCCTCGACCGCGGCGTTGACCGCGTGGAACTGGTGGTAGCCAGCGATCTTCTTGGCGATCGCGCCGCCGCCGGCGTCCTCGAACACCACGAAGTGGCGCAGCAGGTCGAGGAATCTACGATGCTCGAACACGCCCTCCAGGAGCACGCGGAGCTCGGGCATCGCCGAGGGTGCGTCGGCGGTGCCCTCGATCGTCCGCCAGGGCTTGAACCACTCCTCGCCCGCGCCGAGGGCACCGATCCGGGCCGTTGTCCCGTCGGAGGTGACCAGGACGGCGTTCGACTCGAACAGCGCCGGGATCTGGGCCTGGTAAGTGACGAGCTGGCGGTACGCGGTGTGGATCGTCGCCTGCTCGTCGGCCGGGTTCTTGAGCTCGATCACCGCGATCGGGAGGCCGTTGAGAAACAGCACGACGTCCGGCCGGCGCTCATGCCCGCCATCGACGACGGTGAACTGGTTGACCGCGAGCCAGTCGCTAGCCTCTGGATGCGCGAAGTCGACGACCTGCGCCTGTGCGCCGGCGATCGAGCCGTCGGGCCGGCGGTACTCCACCGTCACGCCGTCCACGAGCATCCGATGGAGCGCCCGGTTGCGCTCGATGAGCGTGGGTCCGGCCACCCGGGTCAACTTGCGGAACGCGTCGTCGATGGCCGCGGCCGGCAGCGCGGGGTTGAGGCGGGCGAGGGTGGCCTGCAGCCGCCGCTCGAGAATGACGTCGCGGTACCCGGGGTCCGAGCGCTCCGCGGCCGCCGTCCCCACTGCGATCTCCGGGCCGTGGAGGACCGCCCAGTCAAGCCGGCGTAGGACGGCGAGCGCCGCCTCCTCGACGATCGACTCGGTGAAGGAGCCGCTCACGGCGCGCCCCTCGCGCGGTCGACCGCGGCCAATGCAATCCGGACGGCCTCGACGGACTCGTTCCGCAGCCGTGCGACCGCGTCCTCGCCGAGGCCCGACCCCAGGAAGCGGGCGTACGACGCCGGCCCGTCGTGCCCCGGTTCGGCGAACCGCTCGCGGACGCGCTCGAGAGCTTCGACGACGATGGCATCTCCGACCACCGGGCTCGCCGCGATCGCACGGCCGGCGCCGGCCGGTCCGTCGGGATGGTTGAGGAGCGTGTAGACGAGGTCGTACGCGTCCTTGTCGTGGTGTCGATCGATGAAGGCGCGGATCTTGAGCGTGACGAACGGCGCCAACCCGGCGATGCGGACCGGGACCCGCGACAGCCCGCCCTCGTCGAGCCGCTCCGCCTCGATCTCGACGAGCCTGTGGTCCGCGGGCAGCAGGCGGACGCCGGCAACGTTGAACGCCTGGAAGCGCGAGCCGGCCCCGGACTTCGGACGGAAGTTCCGGCCCTCCGGAACCTCGTCCGTGTCGCACAAGAACTCGAGCACGAGATCGCGCCCGTCGACCGTCCGCCGCCAGCGGAACTCGGGATCGCCCTCGTTCGGCGCCTGCTTGAAGCCACCGTCCCGGAGGTTCCGCTCGAGGGTCTCGTAGCCGGTGGCGTCGAACCCGTCGACGGCGAACGCCACCGCAAGGTCCACGTCGCGCGAGCCCACGTGGACAGGCGTCGGCGGAACGACGGCGCCAACGAGATAGCGCGGCACGAGACCACCGACCAGGTACAGGGATCGGCCCCAGAAGCCGGCGTCCCCGACCACAGTGACCAGCGCTCGCTCACACAGCTCCGTGCCGCGCTCGTCGTAGTCGGCGGCGGAGAGGGCCATCAGAAACCGAACACCTGGTTGCGGTACTCGCGGGCCTGCTCGGCGCCCCGCCGGGGGTCGCGAAGAGCATCGAGGTAGACGCGCGTCTCGGCCGCCAGCCAGACGCCCTCGACCTCGCGCCTGAACCGAAGCTCCGCATCGTCGACCCCCTGGACGAACACGAGGTTGGCCCCCTCCTCCACGAGTCGCGCATCGGCGGCAGCGGCGACCTCCGCCGGGGTCCGCGACGCCGTCACGCGAACCTCGGTGACCACGACCGACGTCAGGAAGGCCACGCGCCGCGACGCGGCCGCGACGCCCGTCACGGCATGGAGCAGGTCACGCTCCGCCAGGCGCTGGGAGACTGCCTGGGCCCCGTCGCCCCGGATCAGCGCGTAGGCCGGGGTTCGGCGCTCCTTCGGCTCGATGGCCTCCTCCGCCCAGAGGTCCAGGAGGGCCCCGGGAGAGGCCACCCGACGGGTCTTGCGCGGCCCCCGGCCATTTGCCGCGAGCACCGTCGCCCGCTCGAGCCGAGAGAACACGCGGTGGGCGAGCGCGGTCGACACCCCTGCGCGCTCGGCCATGGCATCGAGCGTCCAGGCCCGCTCCGGCTCGAGGATGAGCGCCTGCGCAATGAGGCCCGCCTTGGCAGCGAGGCGTGGCGACACCGGCTGGTCCTTCGCCGGGGCGATCACCGCGGAAGCGGTGAACGACCCGGACCGTACGAGCGAGCCCGTGCGCACGTGCAGGCCCGGCAGGTCGATCGCCGCGTTCCCCGCGGCGTCCACGTAGCCGATGCCGTGCGATTCGAGGATCTCGCGCGCGATGGAGGTTGTCGTCCTGGCGACGACCAGGAGGGGCCCCGATCGGCCCGCGTTGCGGGCCTCGATCGAATGGGCGATCACCGGGTCGACGTGGGCCTTCTGCTCCACTCGGAGGATGAGGCCGGCATCTGCGAACCGGAGGCTGCCGTCGTCGGGGGAGCCGGGCAGCGCCTCACCGACCACCGGGGCGCCGGGAAGCGCTCGCAGCAGGGTGACGGCCCACGCAGCGAGTCCCTCGTTCTTAACAGAAGTGGCGTTCTTCACACTGACTGTAAAGATAGGCCAGGATGTAAAGATGTCAAGGGCGCCCGCGATCAGTGGATGCGGCCGGTGATCCGCTCTTCACGTTCGCGCTCGCCGGCCTCGCGTTCCAGTTCGGCGAACCGGGCGATCCCGGTCTGACGGAAGGCCTCGAGCGCGGGGTCCGCCGGCGCCGGCTGTGCCTCGAGGGCTGCGCGTAGCCGCTGGTGGTGGTTCGACTCGGGACCCGAGTGACCGAGATCCATCAAGCGCAGGACATCGCCCGGGCCCGCACCGTGGCGCATCAGGATCGGGGCCCAGGCGATCGCTTCTGCGGCGCTGATGCCATCCCGGTTGTCGCTCATCAGCGCCGAGAGGACCTGCCCGATCGACACGACGCCGCCGGTCAGGAGGTCGTCGGCCCAATCGCGTTCATCGCCCAAGAGGTGCTGCAGAACCTGCCCGCGCTTCTCATCGGGGGTCAGTCGGACGAGATTGTCGCGATTGGCGCGGGGCATCGAGGAAAGGTCGAGCTCGTGGACGAAGCCCAGCCGCCACAGGGGCGCATCGCCTGCCACCTGGGCGAGCACCCAAGAGGCGGCGAGCTCGGGGTCGTTCGTCGCAAGAGCGTTAAGGTGCTGGCCCAAGTGGTAGTTGTCGGGGTCGGCGAGCGGCGCATCGAGGAACGCAGCCTTCCACTCCGTGTATCGGTCCGGGGGCAGAGTGGACGGGCTGCCCGAACCGGACGCCGGGAAGGCGAGGGCGGCGACGGCACGGACCTCCGGTGCGGGATGTGTTAGCAGGGCGTGCAGGACATCGACGCTGCCTTGGGCGTCGCGGCTGTGTCGAAGCGCCGAGAGCTCGGCCAGGCGCGCCTCATCGGGGCGCAGCTCGGTTGCCGCGCGCAGCGCCACCTGCGAGTCGACGCCAGGATCAAGGGCCACGCTCAACCCGAGCCATCGCTGTGGGCCAGCGAACAGCTGCGGGAGCCAGGCGGGTTCACCGGTCGCTCGGGTGACTGCCCTGCGCACCAGCGAGCCGATCTCGGACCGGATCCCCGCGTCAAGGGCTGCCTGCACGGCGGCGTCGAGATCCCCCACTCGTTCTCCGTAACGGTGCATAGCCGTCGACCCAACGGGCTCGAGGTCCGTGCCGGCCAGGGCGGCCTCGGCTCCCCACTGCGCCACCCGTGCCATGACGGTGGTCGGCGTCTCGGCCAGCCACCGTTCGACCAGGCGATCGACGGCATGACCAAGGTGCTTCGTGTCGTCGCGCAGGAGATGCGAGTTCCACCCCATTGCCAAGAGTCGGAACTCAGGATCGATTGGCTGCCGCGGGCCGACGCCGATGTCCCTGCGCACTCGGTGTAGCGCAAGCTGGAGGCCGGGCCGCGTCCGCGCCAGCGCTGTGAGGTCAGCTGCGATCTGATCAACGACGACCGCCGCGGCGGCGGACATCTCCGGCGACGGGACGGCATCGGCCCGCGCAAGGAAGCCGCGCACGACCTCACCGAGCTCGCGGACGGCCGACGACAGCAGGACGAGCGGTCGCGTCTGAAGCAGCGGCAGCCGTGCCCGTGCGTCCGGCCACAGCTCATCCCCAATGGCTCGGATGTGCTCCTCACTCTCGAACCCGTAGGCCAGGTGGATGGTCATCGGTGAGCCGGAGTCGGAGTACACGCCATCCACGTGCGGATCGAGCTGATGTGCCACTACCCGGGCCCAGATCTCCTGATGGGCCGGCGCTGGGTCCGCCTCCAGCCATGCGTTCGCTGCCGCGAGCACGCGAGCGCGCAGCTCGAACGTCGTTCGACCGTGAGGGTCGACCTGCCGCCCTATCTCTCCGAGGATTCGAACGGGGTGATCAGGAGCGGAGTGCTCCTGCCGGCTGTCGCCGACGGCGGCCGAGAGCAACGGGCCGATGGCCTCGGCGCTCAGGAACTGGCGGGTGGTGGCGGTCAGGACTCGGCGGCGCGCTTCATCTGAGGCGTCCAATCCCTCGGTCTCACGGATAGCTCGCTGCGCGGCTGCATCGTCGATGGTCGCGAAGGCCTCGAGCGTGGCCAGGCCACCCCAGTTGAAGAGCACGCTCAGGTCGGGCAGCAGGCGGTCGACCTCGGCTCGGGCCGCGGTCGATCCCGCATGAGCCGCCTCGATGACGCGCATGACGATCTCGGCGGTGCGATTCGGGAAGGCCGCGAGGAGATCGCCAAATGGCAGTCTTGACGTGCCGTCGAAGAAGGCGTGAGCCATGAGCGCGGGCCGCAAGGCCCTCGGGGCGACCCCGAGAGCGCCGCCGCGCAGCTCAACCGTGCCCACAGCCGCAGCCTCCCGCAGGAGAGCAAGGCGCTCGAGACGCCCGATGCCGAGAAAGGCGTCGACGCCCCCCGACTCACTCTCCGGGAGCGGACCGAGCGCGGCGAGCACCCCCAGCAACGCCATCACCCTGTCGCCGCCCGCGGGGTTCAACCGATGCAGATACGGGCCGATCCGTTCGATCAATGCTCGCCCCGATAGAACGTCCGGGATCCGTCCGCCTTTCGCGAGATCTGCCAAGCCGACCGCCCAGCCGGGTCTTCCCTCCGCGAGATCCAAGATCCAGCCGCGGAGGTAGTAGTTGCCGATTCCCGTGGCCTTCAGGGTCTTGTCCATCTCGCTGCGTTCCAGGAGCGAGATGTCGATGCGGACCGCGCTCGAGAGTCGCGCGCGGACGTCATCCGCCGTCTCCGCCCAGGTGGTCGCGATGATCGCAAACTCATGTCCCTGCTGTCGTAGCTCGAGAAGCATGTCGAGCCGAGGAAGGTCCAGCCCCGCGTCGTCGAGCACCACGTGGGTGGGCTGGTCCAGACGAAGGCTCTCCGCGACGTCGTCCGCCTCGGCCTTGAGGGTCAGGAAGCGCCGGCCCGGGATCTCGGCGGCGAGGCGACTCTTGCCTGATCCCGCCGGCCCAACGATGAGGATGTCGCCAGTGGCCCCGAGGAGGGCTTCCACCTCATCCTCGCGCCCAAGCAGGGGCGCATCGCGCCCCCCGCTCCGGTCAAGCGCGATCGGCAGTGGCACCGTGCCGGGGATGGCGCTGCCGTCACCGAAGTAGAAGCTCGCCGTCTTCGCGTTCTTCGGATCGTTGAGCGCGTCGTTCAGCTTCTCGCGTGTCCAGAGCTCGGGTCTCTTCACGCCTCGAGCTTTCGCTCGGTCCCTGAACGCGTCAAAGCTCCGTTTCGTCGCGTCGCAGGGCACGGCCACGACGAGCGCATGGGGCGCCTTGGAGCCCGCCGGGATCGCCTTGTCGACGATCTTCTCGAGGTCCTTGGGGTGGATCTTCTCGTAGCGCTTGACCTGGACCAGCCACTCGCGCCGCGTGACGCGCTTCGGTCCGCGCGCCAACTGCGTCGCCCGAATGTCTTGTCCATCGTCCGAGCCGAGGTGCCCGATCGGGTCGGGCATGGTCTCCCATTCGACGCCGTCGAGGCGTCCGAGAACCTGCCGAACCACGGCCTCGAACTGCGACGGGCTGAGCGACTCGAACGGCCGTGTTGCTGTGGTCCTCATGAGCATGGACACGTCGCGATCCTATTCAGCCGGCGCCCGACGCCAGAGGTCAACCCGCTCCGCCGTCGTGGTCATGGGGTGAGCTCGCCCGAGAGGAGGCGGGGCAGTAGCGCATCGCGAATCGCAGCGAGCACCCCGATCTGCCGCTCATTGGCAACGACTCGCTCGTGGATCGGGCGCACGACCCGGTCGAACGAAGCCATCGCGTCGGCGGGCGGCGCGAGCACCTCGATCGGTCGAAAACTGGACTTGCTGATCTCGAGGAACGTCGAGCCGTTGGCGCGGCTCAGGATCTGATCCTGCGACGATGCGGCCCAGAGCAGGAGGAACAATCCTGAGACGCCGGGGCGCGGCTTCATGGCGATGAACCCTTGGTTGATAGCCACAGGAACTTCCGTGATTGCCAGGTACCCGATCGGCGCGCGAGACGACATCAGCACGGTTCCGGGTGGTAGGAGTCCGGACGAGATCTGCCCAATGCCGGCATCGGTGAGCATGCGCTCGGTGCGGAGGACAACCGGTGTCTTGAGCCCCGCGAGGTCCTTTGGCGTCGCCCAGTAGTGGCTGCCGTTCCAGAACCGCGGCTCCGTCGTGCTGGGTGTGCTTCCGCCTACGATCTCAGCAAGGTCGCCGATCGTGCACGCGCGCCACCCATCGGCTTCTGTCCCTGCTTCGGCCACGAACCGGGACCTGAAGAGGGCTCGCGCAGTCGCCTCGAGCGCCTCACTCAGGCGACGGTTCAGCTCGATCTTGTCGTCGAGCGCGCCGAGGATTCCGGCGATGCGGCGCTGCTCGGTCAAAGGAGGCAGCGGAATCCGGACGCGACGGAGCTCCGTCTGCCGAACCCCTTGCGCCGTCGTCCCGGTTGCGCGCGAATGGAGGTCTGACCTCGAGGGATCCGTCTGGAGTGCGTAGTACAGGAAGCGTCCATGCAGCCGACGCTTATCGCTTCGCATGGCAAACAGGCGCTGCCCCAGAACCCAATCCACGTCTGACCCGAGGTACGCCACCTCACCCAGCGGCGCCTCCGAGGTAAGGATCACGTCGTCAGCGCGGAGCGGGCTGCGCATCCACCTTGCGTACGTGCGCTCGTCGACGTATCTCGGCTCGTCGGCGGCGAGATCGATAGCGCCGCCCTTGACGAGCTTCGCTGAGATGACGCGGTGGCCGGCCGGGGTGAAGTTGGAGCCAAGCTTGATCGGGGTGACGCCGCGTCGATCGATGATGTCCTCGACCAGGTCGTCGATCGCGACCAGCGGCCACTCATCCACCGAACCCGAGCTCCCCCAGGTTCGCCTCGATGAGCGCGTCCAGCCGTCGGGCCTCGGCCGTCTGCTCGCGCAGGATCGAGGAGAGGCGCGCCATCTTGTCCTCGAACGGCTCGTCGTCCTCCTCGGCATCGCCGGCCCCGACGTAGCGGCCCGGCGTCAGGACGTGGCCGTGGCCGCGGATTTCGTCGAGCGCTGCCGACCGGCAGAAGCCAGGCTCGTCGGCGTAGTCGGCGGCCCCGGAGTCGCCGCGCCAGGCGTGGTAAACCCCGGCGATGCGCTCGATGTCCTCGTCCGAGAGCTCGCGGTGGGTCCGGTCGACGAGCGCGCCGAGCTTGCGCGCGTCGATGAACAGCGTTTCCCCTCGCCGGTCACGGAAGCGGCCGTTGCGCTTCTCGCGGGCGAGGAACCAGAGGCACACCGGGATCTGGGTGGAGTAGAAGAGCTGGCCCGGCAGGGCCACCATGCAGTCGACGAGGTCCGCCTCGACGATGTTCTTGCGGATCTCGCCCTCGCCCGACTGGTTCGCGCTCATCGAGCCGTTCGCCAGGACGAAGCCGGCGATCCCGGTCGGCGCGAGGTGGCTGACGAAGTGCTGGACCCAGGCGAAGTTGGCGTTGCCGGCCGGCGGCACGCCGTAGACCCAGCGTCTGTCGTCCTTGAGCAGCCCTCCTCGCCAGTCAGAGTCGTTGAATGGCGGGTTGGCGAGGACGTAGTCGGCCTTGAGGTCCGGGTGGCGATCGTTGTGGAATGTGTCGCCGTGCGCGATCTGGGCGTCGATCCCGCGGATGGCGAGGTTCATCTTGGCCAGGCGCCAGGTCGTGTAGTTGGACTCTTGGCCATAGATGCTGATGTCGCCGATCCGCCCGGCGTGCGCCTCGATGAACCGCTCGCTCTGGACGAACATGCCGCCGCTGCCGCAGCACGGATCGTAGACGCGGCCCTTGTACGGAGCGAGCATCTCGACGAGCACCCGGACGACGTGCCGGGGCGTGTAGAACTGGCCGCTCTGCTTGCCCTCGGCTGACGCGAACTGGGCGAGGAAGTACTCGTAGACGCGGCCCAGGGTGTCCTTGGCCCGGTCGGCCGGTGCGCCGAGCGCGATGTCCGACACGAGGTTGATGAGCTGGCCCAGGCGGGCCTTGTCGAGCCCCGGCCGGGCGTAGTCCTTGGGCAAGACGCCCTTGAGCGAAGTGTTGTCGCGCTCGATGGCGGCCATCGCGTCGTCGACGAGGGTGCCGATCGTCGGCTGTGGGGCGGCGGCCTTGAGGGCTGTCCAACGGGCTTCCTTGGGCACCCAGAAGATCGTGGCGGCCCGGTACTCGTCGGGGTCCTCGGGATCGGCGCCGTGGGCGACGTCAGCCTCGAGCTCCGCGTGCTTGGCCTCGAAGGCGTCGCTGATGTACTTGAGGAAGATCAGTCCGAGGACGACGTGCTTGTACTCCGCGGCGTCCATGTTGTTGCGTAGAGCGTCGGCGGCCTGCCAGAGCTTCGCCTCGAAGCCGAGGTTCGCGCCCGTCTCCCGAGTGCCAGCCGTCCGAGATCGTGCCAATGCCGAGATCCTCCCTCGCTCAGGTCAGTCTATCGGCGACGTGGGGCGTCGACGGGTGAAGCCGGGATCTCGTGGCCCGGGGAGGAGAGGGAGCGACAAGCGGCGAAACCGGTGACGACGCTCACTCCGCTCCCTCGCCTCGCGCGCGCACGCGTGTGTGACTACTCACTCCACTCACTCCCCTCACTGGGAGTGGGTGGGAGAGTGAGGGGAGGGAGCGGGGACACGCGTATCGCGCGCGGGCGCGAGGCACGACGGGCGTCGGCCCGCGGTCGTGACCGGTCATGGCTGGCGGGCAGGCCGCCGTCGTCCGGCTGCCCCGGGCCGGGCAGTAGCGCTTGGCTTCGGCGCCCGACAGCGCGAATGTCGTCGCCATGGACGCGAAGCGCGAGGCCGGGGCGGCATGAGGGAACCCCGCGCCCTGAAGCGCCTGCCCTGAAGCGCCTGCCCCGCTCGCTCGACGACGTCCGGGGCCTGCGGGTGGCCTGCTGGATCCGGGAGTCCACCGCCGGTCAGTACGACCGGTACGGACCGGCGAGCCAGCGCGAGCAGCAGGACCGCTCCATCGAGCGCCACGGCCTCGTCGACACGGGCCTCGTGTTCGAGGTCGCCCACAGCGGCACGACCGTCTGACGCTCGGCGACGATGACCGAGATGCTCGCAGAGGCGCTGGCCGGGGCGTTCGACCTCCTCCTGGCGGGCTATTCCGACCGCTGGCAGCGCAACCTCCGGCAAACCCTCGAGCTCCTGGAGGACGGCTTGCACCCGGCCGGCGTCGCGCTCGTCATGTGCGACCGGCGGATCCTGTCCAGCGACCCGCGCGACTGGGACGAGCTGATCTCGGAGGCCGCGGGCGCGGAGAAGTACAGCCGGAGGCTGTCCGAGCGGATCACGGACGGCTACGCTGCGAAGTTCGACCACCGCGACGACCCTGGCGGCCACGCCGGGCTCGGCTTCCGGCGCCTGCCCGAGCCGCCGCACACGCTCGAGGTCGACCCCGAGACCATCGGGGTCGCGGTCGGCCTGTTCGAGCGCTACGCCCTCGGCAACGTGAGCGCCGCCCAGCTCGAGGATGAAACGGGGCTCGCGGCGAGCCGGATCCGGATGATCCTCATGAACCCCCTCTACAACGGCTGGATCGTCCGGCACCGACGGAGTGACCGGGAGTCGCGGAAGCCCGCACCGTGGCGAGCGAACCCGCCCGTGTCGGACGAGCTCTTGGCGCGGGTCGAGGACGTCCGGCGGGGCAAGACCCGGGGCGGGGGAGCGAAGCGCCACGACCGCATCGACCTCCTTGGTGGCCTCCTCGAGTGCGGGCTCGCCTCGCCGACGCCATTTGGGAGGGGCCGATGCTTGCGCAGGTCGCCGGCATCACGGTCGACGACGACACGATCGCCTCGGTGGTCGCGGTCCTCGGATCGGCCAGGCGGCCGGTCGAGATGGACCGGGCCCGGATCGACCGGCGGATCCGCGAGCTCGCCCTCGAGCACGCGGCTGGCGACCTCGCCGACGACGCCTACCTTGCCCGGCTCAAGGCGCTGCGGGAGGCCCGCGACGCGATCGCCGAGGGGTCCGGGATCGGGGTCCCGGCACAGCGCGCCATCGAATGGCTCCAGGCGCTCGCCGAGTCAATCCAGCAGGCAGACGTACCGAAGGAGAGGGCAGACCTGATGCACGCCATCTACGAGCGGATCGTGGTCGCGGGACCCGAGATCGTCGGGGTTCGCCTCACGTCGGCGGCCTACGCGCACGGATTGGCGCTGGCGCTGCCGGAAAAGGTTGCAATGGCGCGCCCGACAGGATTCGAACCTGCGACCTTCGGCTCCGGAGGCCGACGCTCTATCCACTGAGCTACAGGCGCGAGCCTCGATGATACCGGTTCACGCTCAGATAGAGCTTCGGCTTCCGGTTCGAAGGTTGAATCCGATGCTCGGCGACGCTCACCTGGTCTGCCACAACGCTGGTAGAGCGTAAAACCCCACCGGTCACGGCGCCTTCGCCGAGGGAAACCAAGCCGCACGTCGAGGACCGCGCCGGTGAATTTCACCGAGGGAACCGATCATGATCCATGCGAGGACGTTCGAACTCCTCCGTCGTCGGCTTGACTGCTACTTGATGCCGACAACCATGGAGTCTGGGCCGGCCAGATGCTCGACGTAGGTGTTGTCGAATCCGACCTGTCGTAACCAGTCCTGACAGCCGGCACCGGTGTAGTCGAACCCCGCGGGCGTTTCGATGAGCATGTTGAGGCTCATTAGCAGGCCGAAGGCATTCGTTCGCCGATCGTCATCGATGACCGCATCGAAAACGATCACAGCGCCTCCCTTCGGCAGCGCCGCGTGCGCCTTCGTGAGAAGCATCTGCTTCTCCTCGAGGTCCCAGTCGTGAAGGATGTGTCCGAGGATCACGACGTCGGCGTCGGGGAGGGGATCGGCGAAGAAGTCACCCGGCTGGAAACGCAGTCGAGGCTCGAGCCCGAACGATCGGACGTACTCGTCGAAATGAGGTGCACACTGCGGCAGGTCGAAGCCGGTACCTGTCAGAAACGCGTGGTTGAATGCAAGCTCGACGGGCAGACCGCCTTCGGCGCAGCCGACGTCAACGAACGTCCGGTAGCGCCGCCAGGGAAACTTCGCGGCTATGGCCTTGTGCGCTGCGGCGCTCAGGCCGGTCATCGCGTGCAGGAACTGCTTGAGCCGGTCGGGATCACGATAGAGCTCGCCGAAGAAGTCGCCGCCGCGCTTGGCCTCGTTCTGCGGTCGGCCCGTCTTGAGCGCCTCCGTCAGTGATCCCCAGAACGGGTAGAGGCGAGCGTTGGCCATCTCAAGCATTCCCCCCACGTAGGAGGGCTTCGAGCGGTCGAGGAAGAGCTCGCTTTGAGGCGTGTTGCGGTAGACGCCATCCTCGCGCCCGAGCATGCCGATGGCAACCAGCGCGTCGAGGAAATCACGCCAGCTCCGTGGGTGGAGATCGAGCCGCGAGGCCAGGTCCTCGCCGGTCAGCGGGCCACGTGCGAGCACCGTGAAGACCCCCAGTTCGACCGCGCTCAGGAGCGTCTTCGAGCCCCAGAATCCCAGCCCCAGCGAAAGGATGCCTTCGGGGGTCGCCGTCCCTGCCTCGTCGTGCGAGACCCGGCTTGGTTCGTGCGTGACAGTGCTCATGCGAGGAAACGTAGTCCTGAGCCCGCGCTCCGCCATCCGGTAAATGGCTTATCTCGCTCCTTATTTCCGTGCGACTCCCGGTGCGGTGTCCGAGATAATGCCGGAGTGGTTGTCCGCGTTTCGAGCCCGCGGTTCGTCGGCCGCCGGGATGAGCTGGCCGCCCTCGAGGCTGCGGTCGCCCGCGCCACCGACGGCCTAGGGTCCGCGGTGCTCTTGGCTGGCGAGGCGGGAATTGGCAAGAGCCGTTTGATCTCCGAGTTCGCGGCTCGCACGCGCGCTGACGGCGCGACCGTGCTGATCGGCGAGTGCGTGCCGGTCGGCGACGGCGAGCTTCCCTACGCGCCGATCGTCAGCGCGTTGCGCTCGCTCGTTCGCGAGCGAAAGCGCTCGGAGATCGATGCGCTCGTCGGATCTGCACGCGGCGACCTCGCACGGCTCCTGCCGGAGCTCGCCGAGGACGCCCATGAGGCTCGGGACGCTGCTCGGGAGGGATCGCAGGCGCGTCTGTTTGAGCAGTTGCTGAGCGTTCTCGTGAAGGCCTCGCGAGGTGCGCCGGTCGTTTTCGTTGTCGAAGATGTCCACTGGGCCGACCGATCGACGCGAGACTTCCTGGCCTTCCTAGTGCGAGGCGCACGAACAGAGCGTCTCGCCCTCATCGCTTCGTACCGGACCGAGGAGCCCGTTCACGATCGGCATGTAGGCACGTTCCTGCACGAGCTCCACCGGAGTGGACGGGCCGTAAGGATCGACCTACAGCCGTTGATGCGGAGCGAGCTACAGGAGCAGGTCGAGGCGATCCTCGGCCGGCGGCCGGGCCGCGAGCTCGTCGACCGCCTCGTCGAGCGCTCGGAGGGAAATCCGTTCTTTACGGAAGAGCTGCTTGCCTCGTCCGGCCGAGGGACGGACCCGCTGCCCGACTCTCTTCGCAGCGCGCTGCTGTCTCGTGTCGAGGGCCTGCCACCCGCTGGCCAGCGGGTCGTTCGTATCGCGGCTGTCGCCGGCCGGACGGTCGATCACATGCTGCTCGCAGAGGTTGCCGGATTCGCCGATAACGAGCTGTCGGCCGCGTTACGCGACGCCGCTGCGACCCACGTCCTCGTCCACGACTCCACATCCGCCGCGTTCTCGTTCAGACACGCGCTGGTGAGGGAGGCTATCTACGAGGAGCTCCTACCCGCCGAGCGGCGATCGCTGCACCTCGAGCTGGCGCACGCGCTGAGTCAGCGTCCTGAACTCGCCGGACCGGAGGCGGGCGCCGCGGCCGAGCTGGCGTACCACTGGCACGCGGCGGGACAGATGCCTGAAGCGCTCGCGGCATCGGTACGCGCCGGGATGGCCGCGGAGAAGGTCCATGCCTTCAAGGAGGCATTGCTCCACTACGAACGAGGACTCGCGATCTGGGACGCTGCCAGCCGCATCGCCATTGACGTGCCGCTGACGCGGACACAGGTAATGGGCCGGGCAGCGGAGGCAGCGAACCTGAGTGGAGCAATGGAACGGGCGATCGGGCTCGCGGCGAGCGTGCTCGAACACATCGACGAGGACCGGGATCCCGTTGTCGCTGCGATCGCCCACGAACGGCTCGGCCGCTATCTTTGGACAGCCGGACATGCTGGCGCGCTGCCCGAGTACCGGCGCGCGGTCGAACTCGTACCGGCGGAGCCACCATCGGAGGAGCGCGCCATCGTCCTCGCCGCCGAGGCTCAGGTCCTCATGCTCTCCGGCCGAACGGTCGAGTCTGCCGTGCGCTGCGATCAGGCGCTCGCGATCGCCCGTCAGCTTGGTGCCGAAGCGGTTGAGGCCCACGTCCTCAACACGATCTGCGGCAACCGGCTGCCCGGTGACGTGTCGCTCGCTCTGGCCGATGCCGCCGAGGCGCGGACCATTGCGCGCCGGCTCCGGCTCACGGAAGAGATTGCGCGAAGCTACATCAACGCCAGCGAAGCGCTCGACGTCGCAGGCCGCGTCGAGGAATCGATCGCCCTCGCGGAGGAAGGGATCGAGGCAGCGCGAGAGTTCGGGGCGGATCGCCACCACGGCGACCTCCTCCGCTCGGAGATCGTCGGGCGCCTCGTGCGGAGCAGTCGCTGGAAGGACGCCGACACGCTCCTCGGCGAACTGGTCGAACGCGAGCCATCGGGCGTGGCTGGAGAGAAAACCTATACGTACCTCGCCTACCTACATGCGGAGCGCGGCGAATTCGAGGCAGCGTCGAGTGCGCTTCGACGCGCGGCGGCCGCGGTAGGGCACCCCGAGCGGTCGGAGGGCGTGGGCCTACTCACCGAAGTGAAGGCGACAGTCGAGCTGTGGAGCCACCGCCCAGAGGCAGCGGCAAACGCCGTCGCTGCGTGCCTCGGAGGTCTGCTCGACGAGGAGCGGCCATTCGACATCGCGAGGGTCTACGAACTCGGTGCGCGGGCGCATGCGGAGATGGCCGCCCGGGCACCCTCGGACAAGCGATTACGCTCGCGCGCGGCGGCCGCAGTCGATGGCTTGCTCGAAGGCCTCGACACCGGCATCGCCCGCGTGCCAGGAACGACACCACCCCTGGTACTCGCGGCCCGAGCGACGCTTATCGCAGAGCGAACGCAGATTTCTGACGTTCCCGAGGGCAGCCCATGGGATGCGGTAATAGGGCTGTGGGAATCCGTCGGTAACCGCTATCTGGCCGCATATGCGCGGTGGCGTAAGGCCGAGGCCCTCCTGACCGGCAAGGGAGACCGACGGTCCGTGGAGTCCCTATTGATGGACGCGAGCGCGGTCGCTCAGGAGTTGGATGCGCGACCTCTTCTTGAAGAGGTCCAAGCGCTGGCCCGTCGGGCCCGCGTCGATCTGAAGTGGGCCGACCTGTCGTCGGACACTCGCTCCGATGCGTTGGAGCAATTCGACCTGACACCGCGGGAGCTCGAGGTTCTCGCGCTCCTCGGAGACGGGCTGACCAACCGCGAGATCGCCGGCCGCCTCTTCATCAGCGACAAGACCGCCAGCGTCCACGTGTCTCACATTCTCAGCAAGATGTCCGCGCCGAACCGGGCCGGTGCGGCCGCGACTGCGCAGCGCCTCGGCATCGCCGATCCACGGGCTGATACGGCAATCGGTCATGGCGGATATCAGCGAGACGCCAGGATGCGCGGGTTTCCTAGAGCGTAAAACTCCGACCGTTTTGCTCGGGGTCCCACTCGGGTGGCCACAACGCTCAGGCGGTCAGGCTCCGGAGGCCGACGCTCCATCCACTGAGCTACAGGCGCGAGCCTCGATCATACCGGTTCACGCTCGGACGGAGCTTCGGCTTCCGGTTCGAAAGCTCGGCGCGACGCTCTGCTACGCACGTCGGCATGGCCACAGCGCTCGTAGGGCGCAAAACTCATGCTGTCGCTACAGGGCGACTTCCATCGTTTCGTGTTGGAAGCCGCGGCCCCGAAGCTCTCCGGCCTGCTGGTGGAGACGGCGAGGCACCGTCGGACGATCGATCCCGAAACGGGGCGAAGACGCACTGCGGTCGGGCGGCGCTGGACGAGATCAACCGGCGCGAGCACATGCACTCCTGGCCGCTCACTCACATCCTGCCGATGATCGTGGCTCGCACGGAGGATCACGCTGGCCCTTGCTTCGGGGCGAGCCGCGGGTCAGGACTCCGAGTCCACGATCGGCGGCAGGTTGCGCACGGTGTCGATCACGAGGTCGCGGAGGTCCGGCCGCGGCGGCGGGCTCGGTGGCGGGAAGTCGCCCAGGTCGAGGTAGGCCATCCAGTACAGCAACCCGTCCGCCACGAAGACGGCCTGGGACTGTGTCCCGCCGCCGCCGTAGAGTTGGGCGAGCCGGCCGTCGACGTCGATGACCTCGACTTCGCCGACCGGGCCGCCCCGCTCGAGGACGAAGTTGAACCAGGCCGCCAGGAGCCCTCGCCGCGATGCTTCGGGGATGCGCGTGGCGATGACGACGTAGGTGCTCAACCCTTCGGCGGTGCCGGCGGCCGCGGAAACGTCGTCGAGGTCGAAGGACGGGCCCGAGAGATACAGCCCGTACGCCGGCAGGGCAAGGATGGAGTTCGTGAGGACGGAGCTGCCGCGCGCGGTGACGGCGGCTCGAAGCGGCACCCCCATGACCTCGGCCGACAGGAGCGTCGCCGCGGACGGGTCCGGAACCGGCGAGGTCAGGCCCGGGTCGACCGACGGGGCGGGTGGCTGCGTCGGCACGGCGACGGGGTCAGACGCGGGCAGCGCGGCGAAGAACGTGTCGAGCGGCCAGTCGTTCGGCGTGGGTGTCGGGCCGGGCGGCACCGCCCGCGGGGGATCGGCGAACGTGACGACGAGCAGTGCATCGCCGCTCGCGTAGGCGAGCGTGAGCCGGCCGATCACGACCACTTCCTTCCCCAGTGTCTCGAGGGCGTCGAGCGAGGAGGCGCCCGGCCGGAGGAGTGAGGCCGCGACGAACGCCCGCCGGAGCGCCATCCCGGTGGTACCACCGACCCGGACGGCGACGACGTGGATGCCGAACGTCGGATCGTCGGCCGCGGGATCGGCCTTGATCCAGGCGACGGACACGGCGGCGGCCGGCCCGCCGGCAATGTCCCGAACGTGGCGGAGGAGCTCGTCGTCGATCGGCGCCGGCCCGCCTGCGGCCAGGTCGCGTCCAACGAAGCGAACGCCGGCGTGCTCGGCCGGCAGGAGCGCCAGGAGGCTTGGATCCGCGACGAGTGCGAGCGGCAGGGAGTCACCGGGCGAGGCCCGTGGCGATGGCGTGGGCGACGAGCTCGTGGCCGCGCTGGCCGTCGCGGTCGGAGTCGGTGAGCCCGGGCCGGGCGTCGCCGAGGAGGACGAAGCTGCGTCAGTCGCCGGGCGGGCCGTACACCCGACGAGCAGGAGGGCGACCAGGATGCCAGCGAGCAGCGTGGATATCCGATGATGCGCCATGGTGACCCAAGCCTCTGTCGTCGCGGCGGCCCCTTCGATCAAGCCGCCTCGCCGACGGGAGACTACACGAGGCCTGCGGTGACATGGGTCACCGAATTCGGAGGACCCTTTGGTTGCTGCACTTCCTGACGGCAGGCTGAGGTGGACCTGGGAGCTGCGCCCGCCGAAACCCGGGCTGGCGCGTCAGCGGAGCCGGGACGATCGCCGCTTGAACGCCGTCCGTCGGGCGACCTTGGCGACCGTCTTCGACGGGTGGTACCGTCCGATCATCTCGAGGACGTCATCCCCGGCCGCCTGATCGGTGTGCAGCAGCTCCTCGACGAACCGTATCTGCTCGTCTTCGGGTCCGAGGCTCATCAGCCGCGCGACGGCAGACACCGGGCCGTTCTGATCCGCTTCGGCCGCAAGGCCGGCTACGAATGCCGCGATGAGCATCTCGGGCGCGAGCGATGATGGGTCCTCGTGGCCGTGCTCGACGAGCCACATCCGTGCATGCAACCCAAGCCCTTCGACCTCGACCAGGGCTCGCACCTCGGCCTCGGCGGCAGGACCGGCAAAGCCAAGGGCGTGAAGGGCCATGACGGGAAGCGGACCCGATCGCGCGGCCTCCGCCAGTTCGCTTGCCGCAGTCAGGGGGCGGCGCTCGATCCACCGGCGGATCTCGCGTTCGGACTCGTCGAGCGACAGCTCCGCGCAGGCCCGCAGGAGTTCGGTTGCAGACGACCTTGCATGCTCTCCGACGACCGGAGCGACGGCCCCCCGCTCTCGAAGCATCCGGTTGGTCGCCAAGAGCCCGAGGCTCGTCGGCGAGATCTTCCCATCGCTGACCACGAGCGCTCCCAGATCGGAGAGGTGGCCGAGGATCTGGCGGTCGATGTCGATCTCCATGGTCTTGCGCCAGTGTTCGAGCACCCAGGGCTCGCGAAGAAGGTTGAAACGGGCCTGGACCTGCCGCCAGACATCGTCCCGGAGTGGCTCGACATCGATCACGCCGGCCACATAGAGCCCGAACGGAAGCTGTTCGACGAGCTCGACCAGGATCTCGTTCCAGAACGGCTCGCTCTTGCTGGCGTCCAGCCCGTACCGCGCCGGCACCGGATTGCACTTGAGGAAGCCTTCAAACGCCACTTGCCAGTCGTCGATCGGTTTCCTGCCGAGGGACATGCCGCGTCGCGTGATCGAGGCCCAGCCTTGACGCACCTTCACGAACCCGGCTGCCCGCGCCCAGCGGAACACCAGGCTCAGCTCCGCGAGCTCGCCAGTGCTGCGCGTCTTGAAGACCCGGGCGCCGATCTTCTGATCGATCACGTCCCCGGTTTCGAGAAGGTCGACGAGCGCTCGCCCGTCGGACAGGGTCAGGAACCCGAGCTGGGTCAGCTTTCGTCCATCGCCGACATAGCGTGCGAACCGTCCGAGCCTGTCGAGCGCCCGGGAGGCTTCGGCAGCCCGCGTCAACTCGTCTTCGCTCGGCAATTCGATCGACGGGAAAACGACGGGCTCCGCATCTTCGGCGTCCAGGATCGCCGCCCGCTCGTCGAAAGGTCGCTCGTTGAGCTGCTCGATCCACCGGTTGACGGCGTCCGGCTGGCTGATGTCCACACCCTCTGCCGTCATTGCCGTTACGAGGCCCTTGGCCATGCCGAACTTCGAGGCGTCTTGCATCGTCGCCGCGAACTCGGGAAGCAGGGCATCCAGCGCATCGATCAGCTCCGGCAGCGGATCTCCATTCAGGACCCCTCCATCCTTCAGGAATGCCAGGAAGTCCTTCACCGCAGGCACGATGCCCAGCAGATCTTCGTCGGGGAGCGTGACGTTCCGCGGGAAGTAGGAGAGGAGCAGGTCGTCGAGATCCGCGGAGTGCCACTCGAAGATGCGGCCGTCTCCGTACGCCCATTTGAAGTCGAGCATCGACGAAGCCACGAAGGGGTCCGCAGCTGACCGCCGGCCGGCGGCCGCACGGTACGAATCGACGATCGCGCCACGTGCGGCGATGAACGCCCGCTCGTCGTCAGGGCCGAACCATGTCGGTCCGTCAGCTCCCGAGATCGCCACATCCACCTCGCCGCATCACCGCACGCTGAATCCGGTCGCACGTGCCGCAGCAGCCTGATCGCGGTCGCGGGTGACGAAGATGATGACGTCGTCCGCCGCGAGCGCTGGGCATTCCTCGAGGGCGACCGCGAGATGAAGCGCATCCAGGGTGCGGAGCCGATGCTCGAGAACGAGGCCGAGCGCTGCCGGGAGGACCGTCTCCACACGAAGCCGGAGCAGTGTCACGGGTCCGTCATCGCCGAAATTCGCGTCGATCCGCGCGAGAAGGCCGTCAACGCGGTCGAGACGACGCGCGGCCGCCGCGGCGCCGATGGCGCTCGCGAGCTCCACTCGCGCCAACTCGCTGGTCACGACGAGGTCGTTTCCTTCGAGTAGCCACGTCCGGAGTTCTGCGTGCTCGGGTTCGTCGGCGAGATAGGCGCGCGCGAGCGCGCTGGTGTCCGCGTACACCAGACTCACCGGGCAGTACGCTCCGCTTGGAGGGCCTCGCTCACCGCAGTCCCGGCACCCCTCGTGGAGCGGATCGCCTCGTCGAGCGACGGGATCCGTCCCCGAGGGCGTGGAACCGTGACGCCAAGACCAAGCGCAGCGACACGCGCACGCAGCCGAGCCCGGGGATCGTCATCCGCGACGTTGGCCTCCAGTACGTCGGTGACGAGGGCATTCAACGAACGGCCCTCGGCCCTCGCCTTCTCCTTGAGCCGACGGTGCAGCGAGTCGTCGACTCGCGCGATGAGCTGCTTCATGGCGAGCATGATAGCACCGCAACCGGTGGCTGCTATCAGGTTGGTGTTTCGTTTGTCGGTCTCAGGGCGAAGAGCCCTTCGGGGCCTCGTCGCAGAGCTGTGGCGGACGCTGGACATGGGGAGCGAATCGAGTGTGTTCTCTGTTCTGATCGCTACCCGGGTCAGGTATCCCGCCTTGCAGGCGTGCCGATGCCGGCCTCCCCTCGATCAGGAGTCCGACGGGTCCGTCCCGTACCTGCAGGGAGAACCGGGCGATCGCGGCCGCCTCGTTCGCGCGTCCGATCATCTCGGTCACAGGTCCACCGTAGCCCTCGGCATCATCGGATGGCGTTCGACGAGCTTGATCGACACCATGCCATTGGTCAGCTCGCGTCGTCCAGCCTGATCACCGCGGCATCGCCGCCACGTAGACTCCGCGGGCATGGACGCCCAGCCGCCAGACGTTCCACCTCGCCCGGACCTCTCGCTCGACGTCGACGTCGACGTCGTCATCGTCGGGGCGGGGCTCGCGGGTCTCACCGCTGCGCGCGTCCTCGTCGCGGAGGGGCGGGCGGTTGCGCTCCTGGAGGCCCGGCCGCGCGTCGGTGGCCGGCTCGAGACGATCGACGTCGATGGCGTTCCGGTCGAGCTCGGCGGGATGTGGGTCGCGCCGTACCAGGACGCGGTCATCGAGCTCCTCGACGAGCTCGGGATCGGGCGGTATCCGACGCACTTCGAGGGCCGCAGCGTCTTCATCGGCCGGAGCGGACGGGTCGAGCACGAGCCCGAGGCCCTGCCCCTGGCTCCGGCCGCCGCGGCCGCGTACGAGAAGGGCGCGGCATTCCTGGACCGGCTTGCCCACGAGGTCGATCCCGAGCGGCCCTGGGCCCATCCGGACGCGGCGGGCCTGGACGGCATCTCGTTCGAGGCGTGGCTCCGGCGGGAGGTCGATCACGTTGACGCTCGCGAGCTGCTGACGACGCTCCTCGGTGGCGGGTTCATGACCCGGACGGCGGACCAGTTCTCGGTGCTCGGCGCGCTCGTGATGATCGCCGGCGCCGGCGGCCTCGACGAGCTCCTCGACCCTAGGCAGGTCCTCGCGACGCGGATCGAGGGCGGGGCGCAGGGGCTTGCCTGCCGGCTGGCCGCGGAGCTCGGCGAGCGAGTCCACCTCGCGCGGCCGGTCCGCGCCATCGAGTGGTCGGAGACGGGCGGCGTCACGGCGATCGCCGACGGCGCGGTCGTCCGGGCCCGCGCCGCGATCCTGGCCGTGCCGCCGAACCTCCTGCCCCGGATCGAGTTCCGACCCGGACTGCCGGCCTGGCGCACGGCCGCGACCGCGGCGATGCACCAGGGCGTCGTCAACAAGGTCCAGGTGATCTACCAGGAGACGTTCTGGCGCGCCGCCGGCCTGTCCGGCACGGGCTTCGCGCCCGGCGAGCTGATTCGCGAGGTCTACGACAACTCGCCGGCGGACGGGTCGCGCGGAGTCCTCGTCACGTTCCTGACCGCCGAGGTCGGGGCGCGGGCGGCCGGGATCTCGATCTCGGCGCGAAAGAAGGAGATCTACGAGTCGCTCGTGAAGTACTTCGGCCGGAAGGCGGCCCGCCCGCTCGCCTACGTGGAACGGGACTGGTCCACCGAGCCCTGGACGCGGGGGGCCTACGGCGCGACGTTCGAGGTCGGCGGGGTCACGAAGCACTGGGAGGCGGCGCGGCGGCCGATCGGACCGCTCCGGTTCGCCTCGACCGATGTCGCGGGCGTCGGGCATATCCACATGGACGGGGCGGTCCGGATGGGCCGGGCGGCGGCGGCTTCGATCCTCGAGGTGGGGTAGGGGCGCCGGGCTGCCGCCGGTCGCTGGCGCCGGTCGCTGCCGCCGGGCTGCCGAAGCGCTGGCGGCGGTCGGGGGCCCTTGAGTCGTCTCAGTGCTCAAGCAGGCCACATTTGTGCACGTCACCCTGCGCAACCGGGCGATCGGGGATGGGTGGCGAACGTGGATCCGCGCGCTTTGAGTACTGCGACGGGTCGCGGGCGCGCGGGGAAGGCGCGCGTCGACAGGCGAAGGGAACAGCCGCGCGGGGAGGGCGCGCGCCGACGGCGGGCGGAACAGCCGCACGGGGACGGGCGGGCGGAACAGCCGCGCGACGGCGCGCGGGACGGGCCCGCGAGCAGGGCTCCCGAAGGAGCCGCTCCGTTGCTGTCCCGGTGAACTTTCCGCCGAAACGGAAGCCCCCCACGCGTCAAAGGCATCTATCACGTCGGCTGCACCGACTACCCTGACCCAACCTACCCATGACCTTGCCGCTGGGGCAGCGGACTGCGCGAACGCAGTTCACGGGTGAGTCTATCCGAACCGGCCCTCGAATCCAACCCTTTTCGACGCGCGCTCGGTGTAAATTCCTTAACCAACCTCGCACCGGCATTGCGAACCGGCACCCGGAGCGCCCTACTCGTCCTGAATCTCGACGCTCTGCATCGCGACGGGCTGGTCCGGCAGATCACGCGCATTGCGCGGCGCGGAGACGATCTGGTCCACGACCTCCATCCCCTTGGTGACCATCCCGAAGAGCGTGTAGTTCTTCGGCAGGCGGCCGCCGCTCAGGTCCGCCGTGCAGATGAAGAACTGGCTGCCGTTCGTGTTCGGGCCGGAATTGGCCATCGCGAGCGAGCCGCGGGCGTAGTCGCCCTTGAACGGCTCGTCGGGGAAGGTGTAGCCGGGCCCGCCGGTGCCCACCCGGCTCTTGTCGAGCGTGGCCTTCTTGCCGTGCTGGCCGTCGCCGCCCTGGATCACGAAGCCCGGAATGACCCGGTGGAAGATCACGTCGTCGTAGAAGCCCTGCTTCGCGAGCTTCACGAAGTTTCCGGCCGCACCGGGAACGTCGGTCGTGTACAGCTGGACCTCGATGTCGCCGAGATCGGTCTTGATGGTGGCGGTCGTCATGGCGTGCCTCCTTGGAACGGCGTGGCTGGCTGGTGGCTGGCTGGTGGCTGGCGGGAGCGCTACGGAACGACGGTGACCTGGGTCATCACGACCGGGTTCGTCGGGTTCTCGGCATCAGCGGCGGCCACGATCGCGTCGACGACGTCCATCCCGGCCGTCACCGAGCCGAAGATCGCGTAGGTGTTCGCCTGGGCGAGGCCACGCTCCGCGGCCGCGTCATCGACGACGATGAAGAACTGTGAGCCGGCGCTGTTCGGCGCAGCGGTCCGCGCCATCGCGAGCGTGCCGCGCTTGTACGGCGTCGTCACCGGGTCGTCGGCGATCGTGTATCCCGGGCCGCCGGCGCCGGTCCCGTCCGGGTCGCCGCCCTGGATCACGAAGCCCGGCACGATGCGGTGGAACGTGACGCCGTTGTAGAAGCCGCACTTCACCAGCCCGACGAAGTTCGCGGCGGCGTTCGGCGCGAGGTCCGCATCGACCTCGAGCTGGATGATGCCGAGCGTCGTCGTCACCTGGACCCTGGTGACGGTCCCTGCCGGCTGGAGGGCGGGCGGGCTCGCGGGGCAGTTGCGAGCCGGTGTCGGCGCGGCCGGCGTTGGCCCGGCCGGGCCGGCGCACGCTGAGGCGAGAATCGCCACGCCCAGAACAGCGAGGATGCTGGCGAGCCATGCGCCCGCGCGGTGGCGGTGGCGTGCGGGACCCGAGATCATGCGGCGGCCTCCAGGGCGGCGGTGTAGTCGATGGCCCCGGACAGGAGCGCTTCGCCGAGGATGATGCCCGCGACGCCCGCTTCGCGCAGGCGGCGGATCCCGTGGAGGTCGCGGACCCCGCCCGCGACGACGAGCTCGACGTCGACGCTGCGGGCGATGCCGCTCAGCGTCGCAAGCTCTGCTTCGCTGCCGCCATGGGCCAGGACGAGGCGGGCCACGCCCCGCCCGACCAGCTCGTTCGCGAGCTCCTCGAGTGTCGGCGTCCGGGGCCGCCGCCACGGGAACGCGGCGAGGCGCTCCTGGCGCGCATCGAGGCCAACGGCCAGCCAGTCGCCGGCGACGGCGAGGCACGCCCCGAGCGCCTGCGGGTCGTCGGCGACGGTGAGGCCGACGAGCACCCGCGTGGCCCCGGCCGCGAAGGCGAGGCGGATCCCGTTGGCCGTGTCCACCCCGCCCGCGAGCTGGAGCGGCGACGCGACGCGGGCCGCGATGGCGCCGACCGCCTCGAGGTTGATGGGCTGCCCGGCTCTCGCCCCGTCGAAGTCCACGAGGTGGATGAGCGGCGCCCCGAGGCCCACGAAGTGCTCGGCGATCCGGTCCGGCCGGTCCGTCGGCGCGCCGATGCCCGTGGCGACGCCGGGCCAGAAGACGAGCCGGGAGCGGCCGCCCTCGAGATCGATGGCCGGGATGACCTGCACGCGCGCCCGCTAGTTCGGCACGCCGCCGGCGAGCGCGACGGGCGTCGTGGCCCGGAGGGCGGCGGCGATCGCCGCGATCGCCCGGTCGATCTCCGCGACCCCGATCCCCACGTGCGTCGCCGCCCGGACCTGGCCGTTCGGGTACCCGTCGAGGAGGACCCCGCCGGCCTTCACTGCCTCGAGGAAGCCAGCCCGCTCCCGCTCGACGCGGAAGAGCACGAAGTTCGTGGCGACCCGTCCCGGGTCCAGCGGTCCACCGCCCGGCTGGGCGATATCGCCGGCGGCCACGATCCCGGGCATCGTCGCGAGGGCCTCGGCCAGGCGCCGGGCGTTGGCATGGTCCTCGGCGAGCCGCTCGATCATCCCGGCCGGCCCGTCCCGGAGGGCCACCAGACCCGCCGCCGCGAGGATCCCGGCCTGACGCATCCCGCCGCCGACGAGCTTCCGGCCCCGCCGCGCCCGCCAGATGACCTCCCTCGTCCCGACGAGGACGCTGCCGACCGGGCAGCCGAGCCCCTTGGAGATGCAGAACGTGACGGTGTCCGCGGGCGCCGCCAGCTCCGAGGCCCGCACCCCGAGGGCGACGACGGCGTTCCAGAACCGCGCCCCGTCGACATGGAGCGGCACGCCGCGCTCGTGGGCGATCCCGGCGACCTCGGCGGTGTAGGCGACGCTGAGCGGCCGGCCCATCGAGTGGGCATGGGTGTTCTCGATCGTCACGAGGCCCGTGACCGGCTCGTGCGGATCCATCGGGTCCCGGAAGGCGGCGCGGATCGCGTCGAGGTCCATGGTCCCGTCGGGCCGGTCGTCAAGCGTGCGGACCGACGTCCCGACGATGACCGCGTGGCCCGCGGCCTCGTCGAGGACGATGTGGCTCTGGCGGCCGGCGATCGTCTCCTGGCCGCGGCCGAGGTGGGCCAGCTGGGCGACGAGGTTGCCCATCGTCCCCGACGCGACGAAGAGCCCGGCTTCCTTGCCGAGCAGCTCCGCGGCCCGCTCCTCGAGGGCGTTGGTCGTCGGGTCGTCGCCGAGGACGTCGTCGCCAACCTCGGCCTCGGCCATGGCGCGGCGCATCTCATCGGTCGGCTTCGTGACCGTGTCGGAGCGGAGGTCGATGCGGTCCATGCGGGTCGGAGGATACCCCGGAACCCCGATCCGGCCGGGAGGCTGGCTCCCGCCACCGACCGGTGAACCGCGGCTGGACCCCCGGTGTAGCCTGCGGTGACCATGGCCGGACGTCCCGAGCTCGAGATCATCGACGTCGAGCCACCGCACGCGGGGATCCGGGCCGATCAGGGCTATCGCGTCGGGGCCCGGATCAGCATCGGCGACGCCAGCGGGATGCGGCTCACGGGCGGCGTCGCGGTCACGGTCGTGCTCGCCGGCTTCGTGTTCTCGATGCTCGGCGGGCTGGGCCCGACGCCCCCCGAGCTGCCCGTGGCACCCGCCCCGAGCCGGGCCGCCGCCACCCCGCTGCCCAGGGTCATCTTCTTCGGCGAGGCGCCGACTCGACCGGTCCCGGTGTCCGGTGGCGGGCTGCGGTGGCTGGATCCCGCGACCGGCACGATGTCCGGGGACGTCTACACCGCACCGCGCGCCGGGCTGTTCGTCGATGCCGAGGGCCGCGGCCTGTGCGTCTGCGTCGAGCTGCCGTGGGCCGATGGCCGGGTCGTGAGTCGGGTCACCCTTCGCCGTTACGCCGCCAACGGCGAGGAGGTGGCGCGAACGACCCTCTTCGAGCTCGAATCCGTGCAGCGCGGGGGGTTCGGCGATCCCGTATCGGCGCAGGCAGCGATGGCCCTCGACGGGCGGACCCTGTGGATCGCCCACGCCGTCCGTTCGGCCGAGCGCTGGGACCTCGGCGTCGCCCGGGTGGACGTCGCCTCGATGGCGGTGGTGGCGACGAGGTTCCTGCCTCCGATCGCGCTGCCGGCCCCAGACGGCGGCACGCCGATCGTGACGGCCGAGGGCTGGCAGATGCACGAGAAGTCGTCGGTCAGCGCCGGCATCCGGGTCTCGCCCGATGGGTCCCGGATCGCCGTCCTCGTCGGTGTCCAGGCAGACCTCCGGGTGAACGCCGGCGTGCCGGCCTACCAGGAGGCTCGCTACGACCTCGACGCCGCCCTGCCTCCGGACGGCCCGATCGGGGTCGCCGTCTCGCCGCATGACGCGAGCCTCGACCCCTGCGACAGCCAGCTCTCGGCGTGGGCAACCGACAGCCACTTCGTGACGATCTGCAGCCGGCCCGACGGCGCCGGCATCCAGCCGTTCGTGCGGATTCAGGCCGCGGGCGACATCGAGCGGGAGGTCACGGTTGGGCCGCCGGTGGGATCCCCGGACACGGAATGGCTGCTCGACGGCGCGAACGGCGTCCTCTATCGCTGGTCCACCCTCGGCCACGTCTTCACCCGGCTCGACGTCCGGAGCCGGACGATGACGACGCTCGCCCTCGACTGGGCGAAGATCGGGACCGGCGATCTCGGCGCCTGGCCCGGCCCGACCGGCGAGGATCCGCCCTGGGCGCCGCTGGCCGGGCCCTTCCTCGCCGCGCGGCCGCCCCGGATGGTCGGTTCGGCGGACGGGTCCGTTATCTACGCGCTCGGGTATCGAAGCGCGGCCGACGGCATCGGCGACGGCCGGCTCGCCTCGACCGGGATCTGGGTCCTCGATGCCCGGCGAGGCCAGCTCGTCGCGCGCTGGGCCCCCGAGGCGTTGTACGACCAGATCGGGTTCAGCCCCGGCTGGGAGCGACTCGTGACGATCGCCCAGGCGGGCACCGATGCGACCGGCGCGGCCGCGGATTGGTCCTCGTCGCTGCGGTTCCACGACGAGCGGAGCGGACGGGTCGTGGAGTTGCTCGGCGACGTCGGGGAGCGAAGCGGGTTCCTCACATCGATCTTCGCTCCGAACGTGCCACGGGGGATCGCCGGCTCCTGACGGCGTCCGGTGGCGTCCGACCGGCCACCGGCGGGGCTGCTGACGCCCATCGCCGGGCCTGCTATCCTCCGCATTCGCCGCGGACCCGTGGTGTAGCGGCCCAACATGCCAGCCTGTCACGCTGGAGATCGCCGGTTCGAATCCGGTCGGGTCCGCCATCGAATTCGAATCCACCTGACGCCCCGTTCGCCCGCCCGAACGGGGCGTCCCCTTTGTCGGGGTACCCTGCGGCGCATGACCCGCCAGGCCGGATCCATGCGAACGCTCGCGCTCGGTATCGCCGCGCTCCTGCTCGCGGCAGGGTGCGAGGCCTCGTTGTCGCCACTGCCGTCGGGGTCGCCCGCCGGGTCGAGCACGCCGTCCCCCTCGGCGCCGGCCCCCTCGGTCGCGGCCACGCCCTCGGCCGAGCCCACCGCCGCGACGACCCCGACCATCGTCCGCCGGCCGCTGGTTCCCGTGACCGACTTCCAGGCGCCCTGGACGGAGACGACACGCGACGAGGTGCTCGCCGCGCTCGCCGGGACGTCCGATCGCTACGCCGCGGTCGAGGTCGTGACGTCGCAGCGGACCCGGGTCCTTGCCGCGCTTGGTCTGGGGCTGGACACCGCGACGCGCCTCGTGACCGCGCCGACGGTGGCCGCGCTCAAGGCGGACCTGGCGGCGTCGCGCAACCGCCTTGCGTTCCTCGTCGTCGACGACGTCGATCCGAGCGTGAAGGCGCTCGGCTGGGACGGCGCGTTCCTCTTCGGCGGGGAGCGGGTGGCGACCGCCGACGCGTGGCCGCTCCAGGCGGAGTTCCGTTCGATCGCCGGCGGCGTGCCGGTGGACCTGCCGACCGCCCGCTACGACCCGGCGACCGCGTGGACCCTCGTCGCCGGCGGCGACATCCTGCTCGACCGGGGCGTCGCGCTCGCGATCAAGGGTGCGGCGACCGGCGCGGACTTCCCGTTCGACGGCGGCACCGTGACGATCACCTCGCGCTGCAAGGACTGCTCGCCGATGGGCTGGGACCTGCCCCGGAGCAGGCGGACGGGGAACGCCGGCGCGGTCCGCGAGCTGATCTCCGGCGCCGACCTCGCGATCGCGAACTTCGAGAACCCGGCACCGGACGCATTCAAATTCCACGCCTCCGGCACGGTCTTCAGCGCGAACCCGGCCCTCATCGCGGGGCTGAAGGACGCGGGCATCGACTTCGTGTCGCTGGGCAACAACCACATCCGGGACGCCGGCGCGAACGGGATTCTCCAGACGATCGAGAATCTCGACGGCTTCGGGATCGCGCATTCGGGCGCGGGCGCGAACCTCGCCGCGGCCCGCGCCCCGGCACTGCTCCAGGCGGGCGGGGAGACGGTGGCGATCCTCGGCTACGACACGATCGCCGGCGGCTACTTCGCGACGGCGGACCGGGTCGGCAGCGCGCCGATGACCGCGGCCAACGTGACGGCGGACGTGGCCGCTGCCCGGGCTGCCGGGGCGGACGTCGTCATCGTCTTCCCGCACTGGGGCACGGAATATGACGCGACGCCGTCCGCGGGCCAGCGCAAGCTCGCCCAGGCCGCCATCGATGCAGGTGCCGACATGGTCATCGGCAACCACGCCCACTGGGCGGCGGGCATGGAGGTCTACAAGGGCAAGCCGATCTGGTACGCGCTCGGGAACTTCGTCTTCGACCAGACCTGGTCCGAGCCGACGATGGAGGGCATCACCCTGGAGCTCACGTTCGACGGGACCCGCCTCATGCAGGTCCGGATGCGGCCGCACCTGATCCTCGATCGGGCCCAGCCGAACTTCATGGATCCGGCCGGCAGCGGCGCGGTGGTCATGGACCAGGTCTGGGCAGCCTCGAAGGGCCTGCTGGACTGGTGAGGCCCCGCGGCAGCTCCGGCGCGCTCACCGCGGCGGCGGCCCTGATCCTGCTGTCCGTCGCGGTCCTCGTGGTGGTTCCCACGACCGACCGGATCCAGCTCGTGAACCCGCTGGAATGGGCGGGGGCGAACTGGCTCCTTGCGGCCGCCCTGAGCCTGCCTGCCCCGGGCCTCCTGGGGGTGGGATGGGCAGATCCACGGTCGCGCCGGCTGGCCCGGTGGCTGGCGGGCACGTTCTCCGCCGGGATCGCCATCCTCGTGCTCGCCTGGATCATCCCGGGGGTCGCCCAGGTTGACTGTCGACCCGTCACGACGCCGCTGGCAGCGCTGCCGGCGTCGCTCCCCGTGGCGGTGATGGCCGGCCTCAGCCTCGGGGTGCCCGCCGCGATCGCGGCGCGCCTCGCGGGGAGGGGTCGCGTCGCCGCCGCCATGCTCGCCGGGTCGATGGGGGCTGTGGTGGCGATGGGCCTGACCGCCGTGGCCTTCATCGTTGTCAATCCACCACTGGGGTGCGCGCCGCCGGTGTGAGCGGGCCACGCTGGCCCCAGCGCCCCAGGTACGAACCCCGGTCGTCGTCGGTACGGTTCCACCACCTTCGACGCCTCCGACGCGGTGCACGGGCCGGTCGCCCATGCTCGGCGCCGCCGGGATTCGACCGCTGGAACGCGTCGGACTCGCCCCGCCCGCACCGAACACGACCACGGTTCGTACGTGGTGCCAGCCGGCGAGGATTCGGCGGTTACCACGATCACCATTCGTAGGTGGTGGGGCCAAGGGCGTCAGCGGCGCGGGTGACAGCGGCGTTGGCAGGTCCGAGCGGCCTGCCGGGCGCGGCGGGACCTTCAGGCCTGCGCGCGCCGGCCCGCTCGCCACCCCCATCCGCCACCGGCTTCGCCCGACGTGAGCGGCTCGAGCCAGCCTGCCGCTCGGGCGAGCTCGGCGACGACGATGCCGGCCAGGAGGCAAACGGCAAGCGTGCCGATGATCAGGCCAACTGCCGTCAGCACGTCCCGCAGGTACCAGCGACCGCCGTCCTCGCGACGGCCGGCGTCGCCTCCGCCCCGAGCGTCGGGCAGGCCGGCGTGGCTCACAGGAGGTATCGGGCCCAGACGTACACGGTCGAGATCGCGAGCGACGCTGCCACAACGCCCAGCCCGTAGCGGAAGAACTGCCCGAACGAGATGGGGTGCCCGTCGCGAGCCGCGAGGTTCGCCACCACGATGTTGGCCGAGGCCCCGACGATCGTGAGGTTGCCGCCGAGGCTGGCCCCCAGCGCGAGCGACCACCAGAGCGGTTCCGCCCTGAGCCCGCGGTCGATGAGCCCCTCGACGATGGGGATCGCCGTCGCGGTGTACGGGATGTTGTCGACGATGGCCGACGCCAGCGCCGAGAACCACAGGATGCCAAGGGCTGCGAGGTCGAGCCGCCCGCCCGCGGCCTGGGCGAGGGCGTCCGTGATGCCGCCCACGATCCCGACCTGAACGACCGCCTCGATGAGCATGAACAGGCCGACGAAGAAGAAGAGCGTGGTCCACTCGATGTCCCGCAGCGCCTCGTGGGGATCGAGCCGGCCGACGATCATCAGGACCGTCGCGCCGAGGAGGGCGATCGTTGCCGCCTCGAGGCCGATCGCGGAGTGGACGAGGAAGCCCACGATCGTCAGACCGAGGACGATCAGTGCCCGGATCATCAGCCTCCGGTCCCTGATGGCGGAGGCCGGATCGACCGCCGCCAGGACGTCCAGCCTGTCCGCGTCGTCCTCCATCGACCGGCCGAACGCGAGCCACATGATGCCGCTGAACGCGACCATGATCACCACGACCACCGGCGCCAGGTTGACGATGAAGTCGCCGAAGTCGAGGCCCGCCGCGGAGCCGATGAGGATGTTCGGCGGGTCGCCGATGAGCGTCGCCGTGCCACCGATGTTCGACGCAAAGATCTGGCTGATCAGGTACGGGAACGGGGAGACCCGGAGCGTCCGGGCGATCGACAGGGTGACCGGAGTCAGGAGCACGACCGTCGTCACGTTGTCGAGCACCGCCGCCAGGACCGCCGTCAGCACGGACAGGATCAACAGGAGTCTGAACGGCCGCCCGCGCGAGGCATGGATGGCATGGCCGGCGACGAATTCGAAGAACCCGGTGCGGGCGAGGCCGCCGGCAAGGACCATCATCCCGGCCAGCAGGAAGATGACGTTGAAGTCGATCGCCGCGAACGCCTCTTCCTGGCTGATCACCCCGAGGGCGACGACGAGCAGCCCCCCGAGCAGCGCGATGAGGGTCCGATCGAAGCGCTCCGAGGCGATGAGCGCATAGGCGACGAGGAAGATGCCGCCCGCGATGAAGACGTCCACGATCAGGGGGTCCGGGGCGCCGACCGTCGCCGGACGAGGCGCCGATCGTCGGCGATGGAGGTTTGCGGGCGAGCGCGGGTGGGGGTTGGGTTCCTGCTATCCACCAGGGCCGTCGCTGGCCGCCACCACCAGCGACGTGCGCCCGAGGCCCACGTTCATCGTCTCCAGCCGTCCCATTGCCCGCCAAGGGTACCGTGGCCCGGCAAGTGCGCGCCCCCGCTCGCGCGGCCCCCCGCGCGCCGATTGGTCCGTCGACGCCCCTTCGCGCCCCGAGCTCCCCCAGATACGAACCCGGGTCGTGGTAGGTGCGGTTCCGCCACCCTCGGCCCCTTCGGCGCGGCGTACCGGCCGGGTCGCTCGTGC
This sequence comes from Chloroflexota bacterium, assembly GCA_016191345.1. Taxonomy (GTDB): domain Bacteria; phylum Chloroflexota; class Limnocylindria; order Limnocylindrales; family CSP1-4; genus UBA5189. The sequence goes on along the minus strand of JACPOU010000029.1, from coordinate 10,046 downwards.
TCAGCGGCGCCGGGATCCGACCGCCGGAACGCGCGGGACCGGCCACGCCCGCACCGGACACGACCCCGGTTCGTAGGTGGTGCCAGACGGCGAAGATTCTGCGGTTACCACGAACACCGTTCGTAGGTGGTGGCGGGGAGGCGCCACACGCCCCGAGGAGCGTTTAGTGCTTCACCGTCGACGAGGTCGGGGACTGGCCCGAGACGACGAGGATCTGGCTCAGCTGGTCGGCGAGGACCCGGGCCATCTCGCGGCTGAAGCGGACGCGCCCGACCATCGAGCTCGGGTCCTGGTGCGCGCCGGCCTCGCCGGTCGGCTCGCTGCGCAGGAGGGTCAGCGTCACCCCGAACGGCCCGGCTGTCAGGGAGAAGCCGTCGCCGAAGAGGTCGGGAAGGTCCGGATGGTCGGTGAGCTCGGGCATCGATGTCGCTCCTCAGGTTCGAGTCTGCGATGGTTTCAGGAGAGGCCGGCGAAGACGTCCGTCTCGGGCGTGACGGAGGCCACCCGCGATTCACGGAGGACGTAGGCCTCCTTCGACCAGAACTCGCGCCACGCGTCGGCGCCGAATCGCAGGAACGGATTGTCCGGGCTCATCTGGGTGACGTGGCGCCGGATCGCCGCCCACTTCCGGTCGATGACCGGCGAGACGTCGATCCAGGTCGTGATCAGCTCGTCGGGGATGAGCATCTTCGCCATCCGCTCGCGGAAGGCCTCGGCCTGCTCGGGCGTCATGTCGTCCGGCTCGGACCAGAAGCTCTTCTCGCCGGCCGCCTCCATCCGGTCCCGCATCGCGTTCCGGACCGAGGCCGGGATGGCCTGCTCGTACAGCTTCGAAGGCGCCCATGGCGCAAGCCCGCCGTCGGCCTCGGCGGGGCCCGTGCCGCCGTGCCCGGGCGCGATCTGCTCCGGGTACCAGCCGGCGTCGCCCGCCCGGGCGAAGGCCCGGATGGCCACGTCGTGGGTCCGGATGTGGTCGGGGTGGCCATAGCCGCCGAAGTCGTTGTAGGTCGTCATGACGTCCGGCCGGTACCGGCGGACGAACCAGGTCAGCCGCCGGGCCGCCTCGTCGAGATCGGCCTGCCAGTAGCAGCGAGGATCTCGATTGCCGGCCGTGCCCATCATCCCGGAGTCGCGGTAGCCGAGGTTCTCCCACTCCGTGACGCCGAGCTCGCCCATCGCCGCCTCGAGCTCGCCGGCCCGGATCTCCCCGAGCCGCCGGTGATTGTCCGGCGTGTCCATCTCCGCGACGACGATCTCGCCGAGCTCGCCGCGCGTGCCCGTGACGAGGACGACGTGATGGCCGTCCGCCACAGCCTTCGCCATCAGGCCGCCCGTGCCGATGGTCTCGTCGTCGGGATGGGCATGGACGGTCATGAGGGTGAAGGGACGCGTGGTGGTCATGCCCGCATCGTAGCGCCGCGCCACCCGGAGGTCCCGATGGACGACCGGACCTTCGACGCGTGGCGGCGCCGGCACGGTCCCGGGCAAGCCGGCAAGATGATCGGATCGATCGGGAGCCGGGTCTGCATCAAGCTGAGGCAGCCCCGGGGAATCGGAGCGCATGGCGAACGGCGGCAGGCGCGCTCCGCGCTGACCCGCGGGGTGCCGCGCGGCGGCCGTACCATCGCCCGGATGGCAGGCAATCCGGGTCCGCTCGCGGGAATTCGCGTCATCGACGCGTCCACGGTCCTTGCCGGGCCCTACTGCACGATGCTCCTCGCCGACCTCGGGGCGGACGTCGTCAAGGTCGAGCCGCCCGAGGGCGACGCGACGCGGGGCTGGGGCCCGCCATGGGTCGGGGATGCGGCGGCCGGCACGCGGACCGCCGCGTACTTCCTCGCGGTCAATCGCAACAAGCGCAGCCTCCGCCTCGACCTCCGGCAGCCCGAGGGGCGGGAGATCCTCGCCCGCCTCCTCCGCGACGCCGACGTCCTCGTCGAGAACTTCCGTTCCGGCGGCCTGGCCCGGCTCGGCTTCGGCGATTCCACCCTCGCCGACCTGAACCCAGGTCTCGTCCACCTCGCGATCTCCGGCTACGGCGCCACCGGCCCGGAGGCGACGAAGCCCGGCTACGACTTCATCGTCCAGGCGAGCGGCGGGCTCATGTCCGTCACTGGCCATCCGGACGGCCCGCCGACGAAGGTCGGGGTGGCGATCAGCGACGTCGTCGCTGGGCTGTTCGGGACGATCGCGGTCCTGTCCGGGCTGATCGCGAAGCCTCGCGCGGGTGGACAGCGGATCGACGTGTCGCTCCTCCACAGCACGCTGGCCGTCCTCGTCAACCAGGCCCAGAACGCGTTCGTGACGGGCACGGCGCCGGGCCGGCGCGGCAACGCCCACCCGAACATCGTCCCGTACGAGACCTTCGAGACCGCAGACGGGACGATCGCCGTCGCGGTCGGCAGCGAGCGGCAGTGGCCGAGGCTCTGCGCCGCGATCGGCGCGCCCGAGCTGGCGGCCGATCCCCGCTTCGCCACCAACGGCGCCCGGGTCGAGGCACGCGCCGAACTGATCCCGCTGCTGGCGGCCCGGTTCGCGACGGCCGGCTCCGCGGCCTGGCTCGAGCGCCTCGAGGCCGCCGACGTCCCCGCCGGGCCGCTCCTCGACGTCCTCGAGGCCTTTGCCAGCCCCCGGGCGGTCGCGTCGCAGGCCCGCGTCCGAATGTCCCACCCACTCCTCGGCCGGGTGGACCAGGTCCGGAGCCCGTTCGAGCTGTCCTCGACCCCTGCCACGATCCGGACCCCGCCGCCGCTCCTTGGCGAGCATTCCGGCGACATCCTGCGCGAGGCCGGCTACGGGATCGAGGAGATCGAGGAGCTGGAGCGCTCCGGCGTCGTGTAGGCGGGACCGCGTCGTCTCCGGGGTCACCCGGTACAGCCCCGCCCGGAACCCGCGACGGCGCGCGCGGCCCGGGAGCTAGACTCGCCGGACCGACACGCCAGGAGACCCACCCCGATGACCGACTCCCGCGAGCGCTGGGCGCTCATCCTCGGTGCCTCGTCCGGCATGGGCGAGGCCACCTCCCGCGCCCTCGCCAGGGCCGGCTACAACATCTGCGGCATCCACCTCGACTTCCGGGCCGCGCTCGCCCACGTCGAGGAGCTCAAGGCCGATCTCGCCGCCGAGGGCCGCGACGTCCTCTTCGTGAACATGAACGCGGCCGATGACGAGAAGCGGGCCGGTGCCCTCGACGCGCTCGAGGAGCGGTTCGCGGCTGCCCGCGCCGGCGGCCGCGAGCCGTATGTCCGCGTCGTCATGCACTCCCTCGCCTTCGGCAGCCTCGTCCCCTTCATCACGGACGACCCGAAGGCCGGCGTCGATCGCAAGAAGATGGAGATGACCCAGGACGTGATGGCCAACAGCCTCGTCTACTGGGTCCAGGACCTCTATCGCCGAAAGCTCCTCGGCAAGGGCTCGAAGATCTGGGCGATGACCTCCGAAGGCTCCAGCCGCGTCGTCCCCTCGTACGGCGTGGTCTCCTCGGCCAAGGCCGCCCTCGAGAGCCACATCCGGCAACTCGCGATGGAGCTCGCCCGGTCCGGCATCGGGGCGACCGCCAACTGCATCCGGGCCGGCGTCACGATCACGCCCGCGCTGCTCAAGATCCCCGAGAGCCAGCAGATGATCGACATCACGATGAAGCGCAACCCGACGGGCCGGATGACGACCCCGCAGGACGTCGCCAACGCGATCGTGGCCCTCTCTGGGGAGGGCACTGATTTCATCAACGGCGACATCATCAGCGTCGACGGGGGCGAGTTCGTCACGGGCTCCTGAGACGATGGACGGCTCGATCTTCCCGCTCTACGCCGACTGGAAGCGGTACAACGACCGCATCATCGACGGGCTCCGCCCGCTGACCCCGGCCGACCTCGCTCTCGAGGTCGGGGCGGACCACTGGCCCGTCTACGGCATCGTCGGCCACGTGGCCGGGGCTCGGGTCTTCTGGCTCTGCAGCGTCTTCGGCGAGCCGGGTGCGGACACGACGCCGTTCCCGGATCCCGCGACCCGGCCGGGCTGGGAGGATGACCTCTCGCTCCCGCCCCCGAGCCCCGCCGAGGTCGTCGAGGCGATGGACTCGACGTGGCGGATCGTCGAGGCGACGCTCCGCCGTTGGACCCCCGACACGCTCCAGGACACGGCGGAGCGCCGGACGTCGAACGGCGTCCAGCTCCATACGCGCCAGTCGGTGCTGCTCCGGCTGATCACCCACGACGCGTACCACGCCGGGGAGATCGCGCTCACCCTCGGCTCGAACGGCCGGACCGGCTTCGACCTCTGGCCGCCGGCATTCCCGCCGGCCGACCCGGTGGGCTGACGCGATCCGCGATCCACCGCTGGCGTCGCGAGGCCTCTGGGGCCCCAGCCCCACTGGCCCTCGGCCGATGGGCGGTTCGGCCCTGTAGCCGTCGGGGTGCCATCGGCGATCCTTGGATCGGGGCCGTGAACCCTCGATCCGTCGCCGTCCGGAGCATCCCGGCGCATCCGGGATCCGCCGCCCGGCATGTGCCCCGAGGAGGTGCCGTTCGTGAACCGCAAGCAGGCGCCGACGGCGAGCCGCCGTGATCGCCGCGAGCAGGCGAGGCTGGAACGACCCATCCGGCCGCGCCCGCGTGTGACGGCCCGGCCCGGCCCGCGGCCGCTGTGGCAGTCCCCGATGGTGCTCGTGACCGTGATCGCGATCCTCGCCACGGCCGTCGTCATCGCCGTGAACCTCAAGCCCAGGCCGGGGCCGACCGGCTTCGGGCTCCGCGTCCCGCCCGCGAGCTACGCCGCCGACCTCGTGAGCGGCGACGCCCTCGGCAAGGCCAACGCCCCCGTCAGGCTCGAGATCTGGTCCGACTTCCAGTGCCCGGTGTGCGCCCGGCTCGCGGTCGAACAGCTGCCGACCCTCGAGACCCGCTTCGTCGACACCGGCCTCCTCCGGATCGAGGCTCGCGACATCGCCATCCTCGGCACGGGCACGCCGGACGAATCCCTCGAGCTCGCGACCGGCGCCGTCTGCGCTGCCCGGCAGAACCGCTACTGGCCGTTCCACGACCTCGTCTTCTGGAACCAGGGCCGCGAGAACCGGGGCGACCACAACGCGGCGTTCATCGAATCCGTGGCCGACAAGGCCGGCCTCGACCGAACCGCCTGGGATGCGTGCGTCGCCGCTGCGGATGCCCGCGGTTCGGTGAAGACCGAGACCATCTCCGCGCTCGGGATCGGAATCCGGGGCACGCCGACGATCTCCCTCAACGGTGGGACCCCGGTTGCGGGCCTGCCCGACGCGAACGCCCTCATCGCCCAGATCCAGGCTCTTGTGGATGCCGCGGCGAGCGCGTCGCCGGCTCCGGCCACGTCGGCTCCGGCCGCGAGCGCGACGACGGCGCCATCCGCGAGCGCGACGACGACGCCGTCCGTCGCCCCGTGACCGGACGCGGCTGATGCTCCGACGAGCCGAGGTCCGGCCGATCTTCGGCACCCATCCCGGACTCATCCTGGCCGTGCTCGACCTGGTCGGCCTTGCGATCGCAAGCTACCTGGCCATCGTGGAGGTCGGTGGGGGCGTGCCCGTCTGTGGGCCGCTCGAGGGCTGCGCGACCGTCGCCCAGAGCGAGTACAGCCGCATCGGCGGCGTGCCGGTCGCGGTCTACGGCGAGGGGCTGTCGCTGCTGCTCTTCAGCCTCGCGATCGCCTGGTGGCGGACGAACTTCTACGCCCTCCTGCTCGCCCACTACGGCCTGTCGCTCGCCGGCGTCGTGTTCGAGATCTACTTCCTCTACCTCCAGTTCGCCGTCATCCGGGCCGTCTGCGTGTGGTGCACGAGCTACGGCCTGAGCCTCGTCCTGCGGTTCGTCATCGCCCTCGCGGTGTGGCTCCGGCAGCCGCGGCCGATGGAGGCGTCCGGCTGAGTAACGCCGAGACGAGCAACCCGAGCGAGCCACCGATTCCGACCACGGCGAGGGCCAGCCCAGCCGCGGCGAGCCGGCCGGCCCAGCTGCCGGCCTGCCCGCCTCCGTCACGGCGCGGCCGGCGCGTAGCCGGTCAGCTCGACGTACGCCTCGCCACCGATCGGGGAACCATTGCGGGTGGCCGTGACGACCTGCGAGCCCTCCCAGTAGATGACGCCGGTCGTCGCCCGGGTGTCGAGCTCCTGGTCCGCGACGGTCGGCTCGAGGCCGATGAGGAGGCCCTCGCCGGGGATCGCCAGCGCCCAGCCGGCTGGGTAGGTCGCCCCGGTCCGGGGGCTCGTCCACGAACCCGTCGGGGTCACGGTGAAGGCGTCGCGGTCCAGGTTCCTCGTGGTGCCATCCGCAGCCACGAGCGTGCCGTAGACGAGCGGGTACGTCCCGTCCGTGGCGCGGACGAGCGAGACCGTGAGGTCCGTGCCGTCATCGAGGTTGACCGCGAACCAGTCCCAGCCGCCCCCGCCGACGGCGATGAAGTCGCCCCACTGGTGGTCGAACCAGGCGATGCCCTCGACGGCGCGCGGCACGGAATCCACGACGACCGTGCCGCTCACCTGGAGCCGGGGCCGCGAATAGTAATATGAGCCGCCGGCCGGCCCGAAGTCGATCCAGCCATCGCCGTCCTGGAGCACGGCCGGACGGGCTGTGGTGACATCGAGATCGATGCCGGTGGCGCCCGCGTCGAACGACGCGACCAGGCGAGCCGCGCCCGCCCCGGCCATCGACCAGGTGCGAGGCAGGCGCGTCCCGATCGCGCTCGGCACCGCGGTCGGCCCGTCATACAGCGGCTCCGTCGGGTCGCGGAGTTCGAAGGCGAAGGGGGACGTGCCGCTCGACGAGCGGTCGGTCAACGGGTCGATCGAGCTTCGCTGGTCGTACTGGAAGGTCCCGCCGGTCTCGTCGGTGAGGGCGAAGTGGGAAGCCCAGGCCGTGGGCAGGTCCCCGCGGCGAGCCTGGAAGACCACGAACTCGAAGCCCCAGCGGCCCCCGGCCGCGTCCCGGAGGTGGCCGGTGTAGTACCACCACTCGGTGAGCCGGTCGTGCGGCCCGTCGTCGCGCGGGAAGGCGATGGGCTGCGGATCCGGGGCCCGGGACGCGATCGGCGCCTTCGTGGGCACGACGCCCGGCGGGAGGGTGGGATTGGCGAGGATCGGCCCCCCGCACGCCGCAGCGAGGACGCCGACCGCGACGAGGCGCACGAGGCCCGGGAGCCTGCCCGGTCCCGTGCTCATGACGCGGCCTCGTGCTCGGCGATGTCGGGGAGGAGGCGCTCCAGACGCCGCGGGAGCCACCAGTTCCAGTGCCCCAGGAGCCGCATCGTGGCCGGCACCAGGAGCGCCCGGACGACCGTCGCGTCGAGGGCGACGGCGATCGCGATCCCCAGGCCGAGGGCCTTGATCAGCACGATGTCCGCGAACGCGAACGACCCGGCCACGACGACGACGATGAGCGCCGCCGAAGTCACGATCCGCCCGCTCCGCTCCAGTCCGTGCGCCACGGCCGCCCGGTTGTCGCCGGTCCGGTCCCACGTCTCGCGCATTCGCGTCAGCAGGAAGACTTCGTAGTCCATCGACAGCCCGAAGAGGACGCAGAAGAGGATGACCGGCTGGGTCGTCTCCACGAACCCGAGGGGCCGCGTCCCCAGGATCGCCGAGAGGTTGCCGTCCTGGAAGATCCAGACGAGCGCCCCGAACGAGGCGGCGATCGAGAGCGTGTTCATGAGCAGGGCCTTCAGCGGCAGGAGCACGGATCGGAGGAGGAGGAACAGGACGAGGTAGGTCGAGACGAGGATGAAGAGGGCGCTCCGCGGGAAGTCTGCCGCGATACCCGAGACGACATCCTCGACATCGGCCGCGCCGCCACCCACGAGCACCTCGAGGCCGGGCGGCGGGGCGAGGGGGCCGGTATCCGCGCGGAGCGCATCGACGAGGGCGCGGCCGGGCTCCTCGTTCGGGCCGTACCAGGTCGTGATCGTGAAGGCCGTGAGGTCGCCGGCGGTCGTGGCGCGCAGGGTCTCGGCGATCGCCCGGTCCGGCGGCCCGCCGGGCGCGTTGTAGAGGAGCTGGTACTGGGCGAGCGTGATGCGGGGGTCCACGTCGACGAGGCTGAGGACCGAGGCGATGCGAGGGTCCGCGGCGAGCCGTCGCGAGTACTCGTGGAGCCGTTCGAGATTCCCGGCCCCGGTCGCGGGGCCGTCCGTCGTGCGGACCGCGAGGACGATCGGCGCGAACGGACCCGGCCCGAACGCCGCGGTCAGTCGGTCGAACGCCTGCCGCGACGGCACGTACGCCGGCAGGATCGTGGAATCCGGGGCGTTGAACCTGACGTGGAGGAACGGTGCGCCCAGGACGAGGAGGATGGCGAGCGTCGGGACGAGGACCCGCACGGGGTGGTCCATGACCCGGTTCGCGAGGCGCGCCCATGGACCGTCCTCGAGCTCGGTCGCCCGGACGCGGCGGATCCGGAAGCGGTCCAGGCGCGTGCCGGCGATCGCGAGGAGCGCCGGCAGGAGCGTCAGCGCCGCGCCCACCGCGAAGGCCACCACGATGGCGCCGGCGATGCCAACCGACCGCAGGATCATGAACTCGAAGAGCACGAGGCCAAGCAGGCCCAGGAGCACGGTCAGGCCGGAGAAGAAGACCGCCCGGCCCGCGGTCGCGACCGCCGCTCCGACAGCATCCTCGACGTGGTCCGCCGACCAGCCACGGGCGGCCAGCTCTTCCCGGAAGCGGCTCGTCATGAGCAGCGAGTAGTCCACGCCGAGCCCGAGGCCCAGGAGCGTGGCCAGGTTCAGGACGAAGATGCTCATCGGCGTCGCGCTCGCGACGAGGAAGATGCCGGCCAGGGCGAGGACCACGGCCGCGCCACCCACGGCGAGCGGCAGCGAGGCGGCGACCACGGACCCGAAGACGAGCAGCAGGGCAAGGCCCGCGAGCGGCAGCGAGATCGCCTCGCTTCGGCGGAGGTCGGATTCGGACACCGCCTGGACGTCGCCGTAGAAGGCGGGACCACCCGCGAGCCCCACCTCGAGACCCTCGACCGGCCGGATGGCCGCCCGCAGCCCCGGCAGCGCGAGGGGCGAGTCGTCGGCCGGCAGGTTCAGGTAGACGATGTCGTAGGCCGTGCGGCGGTCCGCCGAGACCTGCCTCGTGGCGACGATGTGCGAGACGGTGCCGATCACGTACTCCGCGTCGGCGATGCCCGCGGTCGCCTGCTGCGCGGCCAGCTCGAAGGCCGGCTCGCCGGCCCGCAGCGTGTCGCTGTGGAAGACCACGGCCACCGCGGCCTCGGGGACCCCGATCTCGTCGTGGAGGAGCTGCTTCGCCCGGGCGGATTCGAGGTCCTGGCGGATGAAACCGCCGGAGCGGAGCGCATCGCTCGTCCGCAGGGCGAGGGGGACGGCCGCGACGAGGAGGACGGCCCAGATCGCCACGATCCACCAGCGGCGCCGCGCGGCCAACCGCCCGAGGCGCTCGAACCCGCCGCGTCGATTCGGAGTGCTCACGAACGTCCTTCCCGCCGGCCGCGCTGTCGGATGGCAGGGCGCGCGAACCGGCGAGCGGCCGGGCCGGCCGGTTCAGGCGGGGACATCGCGAAGGGCATCGTAGCCCCACCGTCGCGTGCTAGCATTTCGGCCGTCGTGCAGCTCTTCACCCTCGCCTTCACGCACCCCGTCGAGTTCGGCGGCTCCGTCGCGCTCGTGGCGATCATGATGTTCGCCTTCGTGCGGGCGGCGATGTCCGCCGAAGGCCACTCGGCCTGGACGCGGCGGATCACCGGGCCCAACGGCAAGTTCTTCTTCGGCCTGCTGTTCGTGGCCTGGGCGGTCGTGTTCGGGGTGGGCCTGCAGCTCGTCCCGCACGAGGGGGCCAGCTCGCCGTACGGCGGCATCGGCCTCATCGCCCTCTTCACGGGCTTCTTCGTGATGATGGGCTTCCTCTGGAGCGTGATCGGGGAGTAGCCCCCGGCCGCATCCGGCACCCCTGGCGCCCTCTGCCCCCCGCCCGCGGCCGCGCCTGGCGCCCCTCGCCCGCGCCCGCGCCCGGCGCCCCCCTCCCGCGGCCGCGCCTGGCGCCCCTCGCCCGCGGCCCG
>JACPOU010000045.1 GCA_016191345.1 Chloroflexota bacterium | reverse complement strand
TCGACGCTATTTCCTGCCGGAGACCATGGCGGCGATCGGCGCCGTCGCGATCGAGGAGGTGGGCCAGCCGTTGCTGCTTGCGAGCTGACGAGACCCGGCGCGAGACGACGACCTGTTACACCACGACCTGGGACTTGACCGCCTCAGGTTCGCTCGCGCGCTCCTTGCCCAGGAGCGGCGCTGGTTGAGAATGTCCGACCGCGTGCGTGTCGCGCGGACTTTTGGATGGCTTGGGCTTGCTGCCGGCGGGGTTTGGTTGGGCCTGCTTGCCCTCCTCGGGGTGTCGGCATCGTCCCTGAGCGCCTGGGCTGTGTCTCTCACCATGATAGTGGGCAGTGGCCTCCTGATCCTCCTCCCCGGCCCTGCCATCGCCCGGTTGCCGTCTTCCGCTGTGGTCGCCGGTGGCCTCACGGCTCAGACCGCATTCGTGTTCGCGACCGGAGAGGCGAACAGCCCGTTCCTGCCGGGATATACCGTGATCCCCCTGTTCACGGCCATGGTGGCCTCGCCTCGGCTGGTCGCGGTGACGTTCGCGGTGGCCATCGGGAGCCTGACGGCGCTCGGGATCGATGACCTTGTGACCTCGCCTCTGGCCTTGGTTCGCGCGGCGAACGATACGCTGGCCCTTCTTGCGGTAACCGCGACCGTCTCGTACCTCGCAGGGCGCCAGTGGCGAGCGCTCCGCCGGTCGACGCGCCGTTGGAGCCGTGCCCAGTCGCGCGCCAACCGCCTGACCGATGAGCTCGAGGCGCGTTCACGGCTTGTCGCGGCGCTCGGGCGGCTATCCGCCGGGCTTCCCGCGGAGGACGCCGCAGCGCACGTCGCCGAGAAGCTGGCGCAGCATATGGATTGCGAGGCCGTCGAGATCCTGCGACTGAGCCACCGGAATCAGCTCCTGACCCTCGCTGAGTTCCGGATTCCCTTCGGTGTCCGGCGCGGCGATCGCCCCATCGCGCGGCAGCGAGCTGCCCATCTCCTCGAGCGAATGATGGACGGCCCCTGGCAGGAGCAGAGTGCCGAGCACGGTGGGACGACGCAGATGCTGGGCGGCTGCACTATCTCCACCGCGGCCCCGATCTACGCTGGCGAAGTGCCGATCGGCTTGCTCCTGACCGGTTTCGTGGACGCCGGTCGAGCTTCGTCGAACGCGAGGCGCGCATCGCTCCTGAGCGTCACGATCGACGCGGCCAGCATGCTGTCGTCCCTCACCGGCAGCGCAATGGCGGACCATGGACGCGTCGTGTCAACCCGAGAGCGCCTCCTCCGGACGCTCACCCGGCGCGACTTTCATCCGGTGTTTCAGCCGATCGTGGAGATGTCGACCGGAACGGTCGTCGCCTACGAGGCCCTGACCCGGTTCGACGACGGGACCCCGCCTGATGCGCACTTCGCCGAAGCGGCCGCCAACGGGCTTGGACCCGACTACGAGCTCGCGGCGATCGAGGCGGCCCTGAAGGCGGCCAGGCCCCTCCCCAGTGCCACTCGCCTGTCGGTCAACGTGTCGCCCGGTCTGGTCTCTGACGCGCGGTTCCAGGCCCTCGTCGCCTCATCCTCTCGGCCCCTCATCCTCGAGCTGACCGAGCATGTCCCGATCGATGACTACGCGAGCCTGCGCCGTGCCATCGCCGCCCTTGGGCCAATCGAGACGGCCGTCGACGACGCAGGGGCCGGATACGCGAGCCTGCGCCACATCCTCGAGCTGCAGCCAACGTACGCCAAGGTCGACATCAGCATCGTCCGCGGGATCGAGACAGATCCACTTCGTCAGGCGCTCGTGGCAGGCCTCGTCTTCTTCGCGAGCAAGTCCGGGTGCCGATTGATCGCCGAAGGGATCGAGACCCAGGCCGAGGCCACTCTGTTGAGCGGCCTCGGCGTGACCCTCGGTCAGGGCTTCCACTTCGCGCGACCCGGGCCCCTCTGACGCCGGTCCGCGCCGCGGGCATCGGACAGGCGTACCTGGAAGCCCAGGCAAAGGACGACAGCTCTCGAGCTCGGCTTCGACTCTCACGGCGCGGCTGGTCGGCGAACGGAGGCCTTCGTTAGCTAGTCCATCTTCCCAGAAGCCGTAGCAGTACGTGCCCGTGGAACGATCGGTTCATCTCGTTCACGTGGCGACTCCCTCCGTTGAGGCGGCTGATGTTCCGAGCGGGAACCGGGAGCCGTTCCCTCCGTCTCCCAGAAGTAGTGCTTGTTGTTGTCGTTGCACTGGTGCCCGATGCCGATCTCGTCCCAGTTCTGGGCGTCGCCGGTGATGATCACCCACGAGGTCTGGTAGGCGGGCGTCCCGTGAAGGGATGCGAACAGCCGTCCCAAGGCAGGCCCGCGACGGCGGCTGTGGTTCGAGTCACTTGAATGCCCGTGAAGCCTGAACCGCCGGAGTTCTCGCGGCCAACCGAGTAGCCGTGGAACGACGCGCCCTGGACCGCCGCGCCAGGGGCGAGTGCAAGAGTGGTTGCGATGGAAATGGCGGAGATCGCCGCGCGTCCGACCCCGCCTTGTCGCGGTGATCGAGCGTGCGCCCGGAGATCCGGTGGCCACGGCCGGGCAGGTTCGTGACCGGCTATGGGCCATTTCTCGTGGCCGCCGTCACAGCCGGGCCAACCCCCCCTGCGGTGCCATGAAATTGCCCGTTGACGTGGCCGCGCGGCGCGCTATGATGCCCGCAGTGGCGCAAAGTGGGGAGAAGTGGGGAACCACTCCGCTCCGCCGCCATCAGCGGATCGACCGGACGGGCACACCGGGACCTCCGCGCCATACATGACGGGCCCGCGGCTCACGCCGCGGGCCCGTCGAGACCTCCGACCAGGGGATTGACCCGACAGTGTTCACCGGCGAGTACCGGCACACGGTGGACGAGAAGGGGCGCTTGGCCGTCCCCTCGAAGTTCCGCGCCCAGTTCGACGGTGGGGCCTTCGTCTCCCGCTGGATCGACGGCTGCCTGGCCATCCACACCCGCGCCGGCTGGTCCGTCCTCTCCGACAAGCTCGCCTCCCTGCCGATCACGGACGGCCCGTCCCGCCTCTTCGCCCGGAGCGTCTTCGCCGGGGCAACGGAGGTGGAGCTCGACAAGCAGGGCCGCGTGCTCCTTCCGCAGTACCTCCGCGACGACATCGCGCTCGGGACCGAGGCCGTCGTCCTCGGGGCCCGCGATCACGCCGAGATCTGGGCGCCGGCCGCCTGGGCGGAGTACCGCCGGGCGATGGACGACCCCACGACCTTTGCCCAGGCCATCCAGGGCCTCGGGATCTAGGCCGACCACATGCGTTGCCAGGGAATCGCCCGGACTCGACCGCCGATGGCGGTGGCGTCATGACCGAGGGGCACGTGCCGGTGATGGTGGACGAGGTCGTCGCGATGCTCGCCCCGGCCGCCGGCAGCCTCCAGATCGATGCGACCGTCGGCGGCGGCGGGCACACCGAGCGGATCCTCGGCGCGACCGACCCTGATGGCCGCCTCCTCGGCCTCGATGCCGACGGGGCGGCCATCGCCAGAGTCCGCGAGCGGCTCGAGCCGCGGTTCGGACCCCGCCTTCGGCTGCGCCAGGCCAACTTCAGCCAGCTCGCGACCGTCGCGCCGGAGGAAGGCTTCGGTGCCGTCGACGGCTGCTTCTTCGACCTCGGCCTCTCCAGCTTCCAGCTGGCGGATGCTGACCGCGGCTTCGGGTTCCGGACCGGCGGCCCGCTGGACATGCGCTTCGACGCCAGCCGTGGCGTCCCCGCCGCGGAGCTGCTGGCCACGCTGGATGCAGCTGAGCTGACCGCGCTCTTCCGGGCCTACGGCGAGGAGCCCTTCGCGGGCCGGATCGCCCGGGCGATCGTCGAGGCCCGCCGGGTCGCGCCCGTCGCGACGGCCGAGGAGCTCGCCGAGCTCGTGGCCCGCGTCGCCCCCTCGCGCGCCCCCGGCCGCCGCCGCGTCCATCCCGCCACCCGCGTCTTCCAGGCCCTCCGGATCGCCGTCAACGAGGAGCTCGAGTCGCTGTCGACCGGCCTCGCGGCAGCCCTCGACCTGCTCCGGCCCGGCGGCCGGCTCGTCGTCCTCAGCTACCACTCGCTCGAGGACCGGATCGTCAAGCGGTTCTTCCAGGCCGAGCGTCGGGGGTGCGTCTGCCCGCCCGAGGCCCCGGTCTGCGTCTGCGGCCGCGCGCCGCGCCTTCGCCTCGTGACGGCCAGGGGCCTCGTGCCCGCGGCCGACGAGATCGTCGCCAATCCCCGGGCCCGGAGCGCGCGGCTCCGGACCGCGGAACGAATCGCCGCCTAGCCATCGCGTGACGGACCGGCGGGGAGGAGCCGCCGGACGGGTCCACCAGGGAGGAGGAGTCCCTCGTGAGCAAGCGCCACCAGAGCAGCCGTCGCCGCACCTACGGGCGACGCCAGCACGAAGTCCACGAGCGCCAGGAACGCCGTGGAGATCGGTCCCGGCCGGACCTGAACTGGGCCGAGCCGGGCGACGACGTCCAGGCCGACCCGTTGTCCTTCCTCGACCCGCGCACGCCCCGGCTGCGGTTCGACTTCGCCGACTGATGGCCGTCTACCAGGGCGCCCGGCGCCGCACCTTCGAGCTGCCACGACCCGGCTTCGAGCTGGACGGCGTCCCGCTGTTCGGCCGGCCGCGACGGGCCACCTCGACGGGTCTCGTCCGGGCCGGACGCCCGACCCGCGTCGGCGGGGTCCTCGCCGGGATCATCGTGCTCTTCACGCTGGCGTTCCTGTCGCTGTCGCAGAGCGTCCGGGTCGCGGCGACGAGCTACGACATCGTGCGGCTCACCTCGGAGAATCAGCGTCTCGATGCGCGGCGCCAGGAGCTGGCCTCGGACCTCAACCGCCTCGGCGCGGAGCCGGCGATCCGGAAGCTCGGTCTCGACAGCGGCCTCGGCCAGCTTGATTCACCCCTGATCATCCCCGCGCGCTAGGCGGGAAGGGAGTTCGCGTGCTCGGACGGACGGATTCGCGCGGCCGGCTCCTGTTTCTGCTGCTCGCCTTCGTCCTCGCGACGGGCGCGCTCGTGGCACGACTGAGCTGGTGGCAGATCGCTCGCCAGTCCGACCTTGCCGCCGCCGCGCAGCGCCAGATCTTCCTCCGCGCCGAGGTTCCCGCGAAGCGTGGGACGATCTACGATCGGAGCGGGACGGTGATGCTCGCGGCCACGGCGACTCGAGATCGGCTCGTCGTCAATCCGCAGCGCCTGACTCCCGAACAGAAGGACGGCCTCGCGTCGATCGTGGCCGCGGCCGCCGGTCTCGATCCGCAGGGTGCCGCTGCCCTGCGCTCCCGCCTTGATGCGGACCGGTCCTACGTCGTGCTGATCCGCGACCTCGAGACCGGCGCGTCGGACGCCATTCGAGCCGGCACGACGGCAGCGCGCCTGCCCGGCGTCAACCTCGAGCCGGAATCCGTGCGCGTCTACCCCCAGGTCGGCGGCGGCCCGGACACGTCGCTGGCCGCACACCTCGTCGGCTTCGTCAACCGCGAAGGTGCCGGCCAGTACGGCGTCGAGCAGTACTACCAGGATCTGCTCGCGGGCACCCCGGCGATCGTCGAATCCGATCGCGACGCGAACGGCCAGGCGATCGCGGAGACGCAGCGAATCGTCGATGCCGGGACCCCCGGGGCCGACCTCAACCTGACGATCGACGCCGGCCTCCAGCTGGCGCTGGAGCAGGAAGTGATCCAGGCCTGGGTCGCCGACCGGGCACGGAGCGTCTCAGCCGTGATCCTCGACCCGTACACGGGGGAGGTCCTCGCCGAGGCGACCTTCCCGTCATATGACGCGAACGACTATGGGGCGATCGCCAAGACCGATCCCGGCCGGTTCGTGGATCCGGTCATCAGCGAGGTGTACGAACCAGGGTCCGTCTTCAAGATGCTGACGGTGGTGGCCGGTCTCGAGACGGGGACCGTTGCGATGGACACGAAGATCAACGACACGGGCACCCTGAGGCTTGACGGCGGGCGGACGAAGATCGACGACGCCGACCGGAAGCCGATGGGCATCATGAAGTTCGAGGACGCCATCGCCTTCTCCCGCAACGTCGTGGCGGCGAAGGTCGCGCTCGGGCTCGGACCGACCCTCGACCAGGCCTCGACCATCCTCCACGAGACCTGGCGGCGGCTGGGGTTCGGGTCGCCGACCGGGATCGACCTCGCGGGCGAGGTGGGCGGCCTGGTCCGTGATCCCGCCTCGAAGCCGTGGCGGGAGATCGACCTCGCGAATGGAGCGTTCGGCCAGGGTGTCGCCGTGACGACGCTCCAGCTCGCGGTCGCCTACTCGGCCATGGTGAACGGGGGCCGGCTCCTCAAGCCGAGCGTGGTCCGGGCGATCGCCGGGGTACCGGTCACGGCCGGGGACGGCAAGGCGGTCCTCGACCCGAGCCTGAGCCCGACCCTCATCAAGCTCATGAACCACGTCGTGTCGAGCGTCCCGTTCTATCGCGATCGGACCCTGATCCCGGGATACTTCGTCGGCGGAAAGACGGGCACGGCGCAGATCTGGGACAGCAACATCGGGAACTGGAAATCCGGGGTGTTCAACTTCTCCTTCGTTGGCTACGTGGGGCGCCAGACCGGCCGGCCCGACCTCGTCGTCGCCCTCCGGATCAACGAGGGCCGACCGACCGTCCGTCGCGTCGGGCAGCTGGAAATGCCGGTCATGTCGTTCGAGCTCTTCCGGCGGATCGCGACGGATGCGATGAGCATCCCTGGCCTCCTGCCGGATCTGCCGGTCACGGAGGCCCCGATCGTCAAGGTCGGGGGCTGATGACGTCCCCGGTCACCACCGCCACCACCAGCCCCGGCGGGGCTCCGGGCCCCGCTCCCGGCGCCGGGCGGATCCGCCTCCGAGCGGGTCCCTGTGCCAAACTTCGCACCGTGACCGACGACCGTCCGCCGCCGATTCGCCCCGTATCCGGCGACCCGTCCGGTGGGGCCGGCTTGACCCCCGAGGACCTCGTGTTCGCAACCGGCGGCGCCCTGCTCCGGCGCGGCGGCCGGCTCACTCGCGGGGCCGCGGTGGATTCCCGCCTCGTGCGTCCGGACGAGCTGTTCGTGGCCCTCCGTGGCGAGCGCACGGACGGCCATCGCTTTCTCGCCGCCGCCGCGGCGGCCGGCGCCGCCGCGCTCCTCGTCGAGCAGCTGCCACCGGACGTCACCCCGGAATCCCTGGGCGACGTGACCGTCCTCCAGGTCCCGGACGCGCTCCGCGGCCTGCAGGCCATCGCAGCGGCCTGGCGAGGGCGCTTCGATCCGCTCGTCGTCGGCGTCACCGGCAGCATCGCCAAGACCTCGACGAAGGAGGCGATCGCGGCGGTCCTCACGGCGGATCGGGCGACGCTCAAGAGCGAGGGCAACCAGAACAACGAGATCGGCCTGCCCCTGACCGTTCTCCGGCTGGGACCCGAGCACGCGGCGGTGGTCCTCGAGATGGGCATGTATGTCGGCGGCGAGATCCGCGAGCTGGCCGCGATCGGACGGCCGCAGATCGGCGTGGTGACCCGGGTCCTCGGCGTCCACCTGAGCCGGATCGGCAGCCTCGACGCGATCGAGGCGGCCAAGGGTGAGCTCGTCGAGGCGCTGCCAGCGGACGGCGTGGCGGTCCTCAACGCGGACGATCCTCGAGTCCGCCGGATGGCCGGTCGGACGGCGGCTCGTGCCGTGACGTACGGCTTCGCCGGGGGCGCCGACGTGACGGCCGACGGGATCCGCTCCGGCGGCCTCGACGGGATGGCCTTCACGCTCCGCGCAGGAGCCCGCGTGGCGCCCGACGGGCAGCCGGTGGCGCTGCCCGCAACGATCCCGGGTCTCGGGCCACTGTCGGTCCACAACGCCCTTGCCGCCGCTGCCGTCGGCATGGCGGCCGGGGTTCCCGTGGAGCGGATCCTCGCCGGGCTCCGGAACGGCTGGTCCGCACCCCACCGGGGCGAGGTCCACCGGGTGGCAGGCGTCACGATCGTCGACGACGCCTACAACAGCGCCCCGGCCTCGGTCGCCGCCGCGCTCGAGGTGCTGGCCGCCATTCCCGGCCGACACGTCGCCGTGCTCGGCGAGATGCTCGAGCTGGGTGACGAGACGGACGCGGGGCATCGCGACACCGGATCGGCGGCCGCCCGCGCCTGCGACATGCTGGTCACGGTCGGGCCGGGCGCCGCGCGCATCGCCGAGGGAGCCCGGGACGCGGGCATGCCGGCCGCGCAGGTCATCGAGACCCCTGATCGCGAGGCGGCCGCGGCGCGCCTCGCGGACATGCTGGCGACGGGCGACGTGGTGCTCGTCAAGGCCTCCCGGGGCGTGGGGCTCGAGGTCCTCGTCGAGGCGCTCGTCGAGCGTCTCGAGGGCCGGCGGGGATGACCGTCGAGCTGATCCAGGGCCTGCTCCTCGCCTTCGCGCTCGTCGTGATCCTGATGCCGTCCTACATCCGCCTCCTGCGCGCCATCGGCATGGGCAAGCGGATCCGCACCGAGGGACCGGAGGCGCACCTCTCGAAGGGTGGGACGCCGACGATGGGCGGGCTGCTCGTCATCGTCGTAACCCTGGCGCTCTACTACCTCCTCCGGGGCTTTCCCCAACGGGCGATCATCGCGCCCCTCGCCACCCTTCTCCTCGTCGGGCTCCTCGGGGCGGCTGACGACTTCCTCAATGCGCGGACCGGGGAGGGGATCCGGGCTCGCCAGAAGATGCTGTGGCTCGTGGTCGTCGCCATCGTCGTGGCCTTCCAGATCCAGGACACCTACCAGATCGACAAGATCGCGGTCCCGTTCGTTGGCGCGGTCGCGGTCGCGCCCGGCGTGTTCATCACCTTCGCGGCCTTCGCGATCATCGCCGCGTCGAACGGGGTCAACCTGACCGACGGTCTCGACGGGCTCGCCGGCGGGACGCTCATCTTCGCCTTCGTGGCGTTCCTCCTCATCGCCCTGTTGAACGTCGTCCCCCAACCCGACGGCACGCTCGGCAACCAGCCCAACCTGGCCTTCCTCAGCGCCCTGATCATCGGTGCCCTGCTCGGATTCCTGTGGTTCAACGTTCACCCAGCCCAGATCTTCATGGGCGACTCCGGCTCCCTGGCTCTCGGGGCCACGCTCGCGGTGATCGCACTGATCACCGGCCAGATCCTCGTGCTGCCGCTCATCGGGCTGGTGTTCGTCGTCGAGACCGCGTCGGACATCATCCAGATCGGCTACTTCAAGCTCACCAGGGGCAAGCGCGTCTTCCGGATGGCGCCGCTCCACCACCACTTCGAGCTGTCGGGCTGGGACGAGGAGAAGATCACCCTCCGGTTCTGGATCGTCGGGATCCTGGCCGGCCTCCTCGGCGTGACGCTCTTCCTGGCTTCCATCAAGCAGCTCCAGTGACGGGCGCGGCGATGGCGCGGACGATCGATCCCGACGACCTCCGGCTCGACGACCTCCGCGCGGGCTCGCTGGCCGGTCGCCCGGTCACCGTGCTCGGCTTCGCCCGGAGCGGGATCGCGGCCGCGCGCTTCCTCGCCGATCGCGGCGCCCGGGTCACCGTCTACGACGGCCGGCCCGCCAGCGCGCTGGCCGACGCGACCGCGGCGCTGGACGGGCGGCCGTTCGACCTCCGGGCCGGCCCGAACGTCGACCCCGCCTCCACCTGGCACGACGCCGCGCTCGTCGTCACCTCGCCCTCCATCAATCCCGACTACCCGACGACCGAGCCGCGCCTCCGAGCGCAGCTCCAGGCGCTCGTCCGGGCCCGGGCCGGGGGCGACAGGACGGTGCCCGCCCTCGTGAGCGAGCCGGACCTGTTCCTCCGCCTCTGCCCCGCGCCGACGGTCGGGGTCACGGGGACCAAGGGCAAGACGACGACGAGCTCGCTCCTGGCGGCGCTCCTGGCCGGGGATCCGGTCCACCCGGCGGTCCTCGGCGGCAACATCGGGACGCCGCTCATCGAGCGCCTTCCGGAGCTCACGCCGGAGCACCGGGTCGTCATCGAGCTCTCCGAGCTGCAGCTTCCGACGCTCTCGCGGGGCACGACGGTCGCGGTCTACACGAACGTGACCGCGGACCACCTCGATCGCCATGGCTCGCTGGCCGCCTACCGCCGGGTGAAGCGCCGCCTCGCCGAGCTCGTCGATCCGGATGGAGCGCTCGTCCTCAACGCGGAGGATCCCGTCGTCGCCGCGTACGCCGGCCTCGGGACGGCGCCCTCGCTGCTCTACCGCCTGGACCGGCCGATCGCCGGCGGGGTGGGCCTGGTGGACGGCTGGATCGTCGCCGCCGGCGTCCAGCGCCTGCCGCTGGCCGGCGACGGGCCGGCGGCCGTGGGCCCCGGGGGCCGGATCATGCCGGTGGGCGAGCTCGCGATCCCGGGCCGCCACAACGTCGGGAATGCCCTCGCCGCGATCGGCGCCGCCCTGCTGTTCGGGGTTGCCCCGGACGCGATCCGCCGGGCCGCGGCCGCGTTCACCGGGGTGGAGCATCGGCTCGAGACGGTCGCGGTCGCGAACGGCGTCCGCTACGTCAACGACTCGCAGGGCACCCAGCCCGACGCGGTCATCGCCGCCCTCCACGCCTTTCCGCCGCCGGTCGTCCTGGTCGCCGGGGGGCGCGACAAGGGCGTCGACCTCGCGCCGCTGGCACGGATCGTCGCCGAACGCGCCGTGGCCGCGGTCCTCATCGGGGAGTCGGCGCCGGCCCTCGAGCGCCTCTTCGGCGAGGCGGGGCTCGCGCGGATCGAGCGCGCCTCGTCGCTCGAGGCGGCGGTGGAGGCGGCAGCCTCGATCGCCCGGGCGGCGGTCGAGGCGCGCGGCGAAGCCGGCACCGGGCCGGCCGGTCCCATCGGCACCGTGCTCCTCTCGCCGGCCGCCACGAGCTTCGACATGTTCGTCGACTACGCCGCCCGCGGCCGCGCCTTCAAGGCCGCCGTCCGCGGGCTCGTCGAGCGCGAGACGAAGCCAGCGGCCGCTCCGGGTGGAGCCGGCGGCGGCGGCGAGGAGCGGGCATGGGCCTGATCCGCCGGTCGCCCTCCGGCTCCTCGGCACGCGCCATGGCGCGGCCGGTCGCCGTCCGCCCGGGACCGGGGCGGGTGACCCGGCGCCGGCCCGCGGGCGAGCTGCCCGCGACCGAGATCGACGGGCGCCGGAGCGGGACGAAGGCGAAGGTGGACGTCCTGCGGCGGGAGCTCCACCAGCCGGACTGGTCGATCCTGATCTCCGTCGTCGCGCTCGCCTCGATCGGCATCCTGATGGTCTACTCGTCGTCGGCGATGCGGGCCTACATCCAGCAGGACGACACGCTCGCCATCGTCGGGCCGCAGATCCTGTGGGCCGCGCTGGGCGTGCTCGCGATGCTGGTCATGAGTCGGGTCGACTACCGCTACCTGCGCCTGGTCTCGCTGCCCGCCTACGCCGTCGCCATCGTGCTCCTCATCCTCGTCTTCGTGCCCAGCCTGAACAGGGTCGTCGGCGGCTCGGCGCGGTGGATCGTGATCGGGCCGCTGCCCGCGATCCACCCGGCCGAGATCGCGAAGCTGGCCCTCATCGTCTACCTCGCCCACTGGCTGGCGAACCGCGGCCGGCGCATCGCCGCCCTCCGCTCGGGCACCGTCCCGTTCCTCCTCATTGCCCTGCCGGTCATGGCCCTGATCTTCAAGGAACCCGACCTCGGGACGACGGTCGTCGTCGCGGCCACGGCGTTCACGATGTTCTTCGTGGCCGGGGCGCGGCTCTGGCAGTTCGGGGCGCTGGGCCTGCTCGGCGTCCTGGCCGCGATCGTCGTCGGCCTCCGGGAGTACCAGCTCGAGCGGATCCGGACATTCCTCGACCCCTGGCAGGATCCGCTCGGGGCGGGCTTCCACACGATCCAGGGACTGCTGGCCCTCGGGCTGGGCGGGATCTTCGGCTCCGGGCTCGGCGAGAGCAAGCTCGCCGGCGGACTCTACCTGCCGAATGCCTGGAACGACTTCATCTTCGCGATCATCGGCGAGGAGTTCGGGTTCGTCGGCGCGGCCGCCGTGGTGATCGGCTTCCTCGTCCTCGCCTACGCCGGGATCCGGACGGCGCTCCGGGCTCCGGACACGTTCGGGGCGCTCCTGGCGGTCGGTATCACGGCCTGGCTGTGCGTCCAGGCCTTCATCAACATCGGCGTCGTCGTCGCGCTGCTGCCCGTGACCGGCATCACCCTGCCGTTCATCAGCGCCGGCGGCTCATCGCTCATCATCAGCTTCGCGGCGGCCGGGATCCTCCTGTCGATCTCGCGCGAGACCGTCGAGCAGCCAAGCGAGGAACCGGATGCGCCTGCTGATCGCGGGCGGGGGAACGGGCGGACACATCTACCCGGCTCTCGCCGTCGCCGCGTCGCTTCGACGCCGATCGAATCCGCCTGAGCTCGGCTGGATCGGCGGGCATCGCGGCCTCGAGGACCGGATCGTCCCCGCGGCCGGCATCCCGCTGCGCCGGCTCGCCCTCCGGTCTCTCCGGAGCGTGGAGCGGGACATCCACCTCGTGGCAGACCCGGCCCGCCTCGCCTTGTCCGTGCCCCAGGCCGCGGCGATGCTCCTTGCCGAGCGCCCCGCCGCGATCTTCACCACCGGCGGCTACGTCGCCGTCCCCGTCCTCGCGGCCGCGGCGGCCCTGCGCATCCCCGTCCTCCTCTGGGAGGGCAACGTCATCCCGGGCCGCAGCGTCCGCGCGACGGCGCGCCTCGCGAGCGCACTCGCGGTGACGTTCCAGGCCACCTGCGCCTCCCTCGGGGCGAGGGCCTCCTGCTACGAGACCGGCACGCCGATCCGCGAGACCGGCGGGGTCGATCGCGCCGCGGCGCGCGCCGCCCTCCGAATCGGGGACGTCGATCGGGTGCTCCTCGTGTTCGGCGGATCGCAGGCGGTCCGGCGCTTCAACGAGGCGGTTGCCGCCACGCTCCCCGGGCTCGCGGCGAGGGTGACGGTCATCCACGTCACGGGCGACGCGGGCTACGCGGACGCCCTGGCAGCCCGGGAGCGCCTCCCGGAGGCGATTCGGGCCAGGTACCGTCCGGCGCCGTTCCTCCGCGACGAGATGCTCACGTCGCTGGCGGCCGCGGACCTCGTCGTCGGGCGGGCCGGGTCGTCGACGCTCGCCGAGGTCACGGCGCTGGGCCTGCCGATGGTCGTCGTGCCGTACCCCCATGCCGGCGGCCACCAGCGGGCGAACGCGCTGCGGCTCGTCGAGGCGGGCGCGGCACGCCTCGTCGAGGACGCCGCGTTCCACGGCGGGGCGCTGCTCGCGGCCGCCGACCTGCTTGAGGACGATGCGGCGCTCGGGGCGATGGCCGCGGCCGCGCGGGAGCTGGCGCGCCCCGCCGCCGCCGACGCCGTGGCGGAGCTGCTCCTGGCCCTCGCCGAGCGGCGGCCGCTGCCCGAGGCCGCGCGCGTCGCCGCGATCGCCCGCGGGAACGCGGCATGAGCCCCGAGGAACCGACGCCGCCCCTCGACGCCGTCGCGATCAGCGCCGACATTGCCCGGCGCCTGGGCGTCCGCGCCGACCGCGACGTCGGGCTGGCGAAGATGACCACGCAGCGCGTCGGCGGGCCGGCCGACCTGATGGCGACGGTCCACAACCTCTTCGAGCTGCGCGGCCTCGTCCGCTATGCCCGTGCCCGCGGGATCCCGTTCATCGTCCTCGGCCGCGGGAGCAATGTCGTCGTGTCCGACCGGGGCGTCCGGGGCCTCGTGATCCACGTCCGGGCGGAGGCCACGAAGGTGGACGGGGAGCGCTACGTGGCCGGCGCCGGCGTCCCGATGGCCCGCGCCGCGACCGAGACCCAGAAGGCGGGCCTGACCGGGCTCGAGTTCGGGCTGGCCATTCCGGGCACCGTCGGTGGCGCCGTCTGGGCGAACGCCGGAGCCCACGGGAGTGACGTGGCGGCGATCATCGAATCGGCGGACGTGCTCCTCGCCGACGGGACGGAGGCGACGGTCCCGGCCGCGGACCTGGGTCTCGGGTATCGGGAGAGCCGGTTCAAGGGCCGCGCCCCGACCGAGCGGGAGATCGTCCTGGCCGCCACGTTCCGGCTCGCCGCCGCGGCCCCCGACGCGATCCGCGACCGGCTCGACGCCATCCGCCGCTGGCGCCAGGCGCACCAGCCCCTCGGCCTGCCCTCCGCGGGGAGCGTCTTCCGGAACCCGGCGGCGGGGCCCTCGGCCGGGGCACGGATCGAGCAGGCCGGGCTCAAGGGCTTCCGGCTCGGGAGCGCCGTCGTGAGCGAGAAGCACGCGAACTTCATCATCAGCGACAGGGGCGGGAGCGCCGCCGATGTCCGCCGGCTCGCTGATCACGTCCGTGCGACCATCCTCTCGACCGATGGCATCGATCTCGCCTGGGAGGTCGAGTTCCCCGGCGACTGGACGGGCTGGCCCTGGCCGGCCGGCGAGCCCGGAGGACCGCAACCCGCATGAGCAGCCTCGCCGCCCGGCCGCCCGTCGTCGTCCTGCTCGGCGGCCCGTCCGCAGAGCACGACGTCTCGATCGTCTCCGGGACCGCGATCCTCGACGCGCTGCGCGCGGACGGGTTCGACGTCCGCGCCGTCCTGATCGACCTCGAGGCCGGCTGGTGGTGGCTGCCCCCGGACCACGAGCGCGCCGGGCGGCCGCAGGCGGCCTACGACGAGCCCGCCGCGCTCGGCGGGGAGGGGCCGTACACGATCGGGCAGGCCCTGGACCGGCTGGCCGCGGCCCGGCCCGCGCCGGTCGTGTTCATCGCGCTGCACGGGCCGTTCGGCGAGGACGGGACGGTCCAGGCGCTCCTCGACGCGGCGGGCGTCGCCTACACCGGCTCGGGCGTCACCGGCTCCGCGATCGGCATGGACAAGGCGATGCAGAAGCGCATCTGGCGCGGCCTCGGCCTTCCGGTCGTCGACTGGCGTGAGGTCTCCGCGGCCCGCTGGGGACGCGACCGTGGCGCGGTCCTCGCGGAGCTGGAGGCGTTCGCCGCCGGAGTCGGCGACGCCAGGCTCATGGTCAAGCCGGACCGGCTCGGGAGCTCGGTGGGCATGACCCTCGCCCACGGGCCGGACGAGCGCGGGCCGGCCCTCGACCTGGCCTTCCGCTACGACACGCTGGCCGTCGTCGAGACGTACCTCGCCGGCGCCCGCGACCTCGAGGTCTCCGTCATCGGCACGGAGCCGCCGCTCGAGCTCTACGGACCCGGCGAGATCGTGGCCGGCCACGAGTTCTACGACTACGCCGCCAAGTACACCCCCGGCCTGTCCGAGACCGCGACCAGGGCCGAGATCCCCGACGGTCTCCGCGGGACGATGCGGAAGCTCGCCCGCGACGCGTATCGATCCATCGGCGCGGCGGGCTTCGCGCGCGTCGACTTCCTGCTTCATGGTGATCGCCCGTACCTCTCGGAGATCAACACGATCCCCGGGTTCACGCCGATCAGCCTCTTCCCGACCATGCCGGCCGAGGGCGGGCTCGACTTCACGGCCGTCTGCCGCCGGGTCGTCGAGCTCGCGCTGGAGCGCCACGCCGGCCGCGTCGCCGCCCGGCTTCGCCCGTCCGACCTGCCGCGGTGACGGGGCGGGCATGAGGCTCCCGGGCCGCCGCAGCGACGGGCGGACACCGGGCGCCCATCCGACCCGCCGCGCCGTGACCGGGACCGCCCGACCGAGGGGACGGCTGCCTCGCGCGGGTTCGGCCCTGGGCGGCCCCGCGATCCGCCTCCCGCGGCGCCGTCGGCTGCCGCGGCTCACGCCCGCCCGCGCCGGCGCGATCCTGGGGATCCTCGCGGCGCTCGGAGGCATCTACGGCCTCGCGGCGACGCCCGCCTTTCCCTACTCCCGGGTCGAGATCCCCTCGCTGCGGTGGACCGCCCGGCAGGACGTCGAGGCGGCGATCGCGATCCCAGCCGGAGCGAACCTGTTCCAGGTCAGGACCGGCCCGATCGAGGACCGCATCCGCGTCCTGCCCGGTGTCGCCGACGCCTCGGTCAGCGTCTCCCTGCCGGACACCCTCGTCGTCGACGTCACCGAGCGGACCGCGATCCTGGCCTGGGTGGTGGGGGAGCAGCGCTTCCTCGTCGATCACGAGGGCGTCCTGTTCGCGCGAGCCGCGCCGGGCGCGGCCGCGGCGGCCGGGCTGCCCGTCATCGATGACGCGCGGGTGGCCTCGGCGACGCTGGCCGTCGGCGCTCGCCTCGACCCCGTGGATCTGGATGCCGCGCGGCGAATCGGCTCGCTCAACCCCGACGACGTCGGGAGCGTCGCCGAATCCCTGCTGGTCACGGTCTCGGACGCCAGCGGCTTCGTCGTCGGCACCCGGCCGGCATCGTGGATCGCCGTGTTCGGGCTCTACACCGCGAGCCGGCGGACCCCGGACATGGTCCCGGCCCAGGTCCGGCTGCTCCGGAGCCTGCTCGACGGGCGGGAAGGCGCCGTCGCCCAGGTGTTCCTGCCCGACGGAGACGCCGGCACGTTCATCGCGAAGCCGACACCGGGCGCTGTCGGCCCGTGATGCCGCCGCGACGCCCGCGGTCAGCGCGCACGGCGTCTGCCGCCCGCGCCGGAGTGGCGTGCGCGTCGGGTTGCCCGGCTCCGCGTGGGTCGGGTAGCCTTGCCGAAACGCACCGCAGCGAGGGCAGCCCTAGGTGTTCCTCCCCCTGGCAGGTCTCCTGGTGGGCGTCCTGCTGGGGCTCGTCCTCAACGTCAACGTCAGCTTCGAGTTCAGCCGCTATTCGGCCGTGGCGATCCTCGCCGCCCTCGACTCGGTCCTGGGTGCCGTCCGGGCGGAGCTCGACGGGGTCTACGACAATCGGATCTTCATCTCGGGTTTCGTCACGAACGCGGTCGTGGCGGTCATCCTCACCTTCATCGGTGACCGGCTCAGCCTCGACCTCTACCTCGTCGCGCTCATCAACTTCGGGTTCCGGATCTTCAACAACGTCGCACTGATCCGGCGACACTTCATCTGACCCGGGCAGCCGGGAGGGAGCAGGCAAGAACCGTGGTGGAAGGCGTCCTCGTCGGCATCGACGTTGGCACGAGCAAGGTCTGCGCGCTCATCGGCGAGGTGAGCCGGGACGGCCGGGTCACGGTGATCGGCCATGGGACGGTCGCCTCGTCCGGCCTCAAGAAGGGCGCGGTCGTCAACATCGACCAGACGGTCCGCTCGATCGGCGACGCGGTCGAGAAGGCGGAGCGCCTCTCCGGCTGGAAGATCGACAAGGCGTTCGTCGGGGTCGGTGGGGCCCAGGTCGAGAGCCTCAACTCGACCGGCCAGGTCGCCGTGACCGCCCACGACCGCGAGATCAGCCGCGAGGACATCCTCCGGGCGATCGAGGTCGCCCGCGCGGTCGCGATCCCGTCGAACCGGGAGGTCCTCCACGTCGAGCGGCGGGGCTTCATCGTCGATGGCCAGGAGGGCGTCAAGGACCCGCTCGGAATGAGCGCCCTCCGCCTCGAGGTCGAGACCCACATCGTCACCGCACCCGCCACGGCCGTCCAGAACCTGACGAAATGCGTGGCCGCGGCCGGGGTGAAGATCGACGAGCGGGTCGCCAACGCGCTCGCGGCGGCGGATGCGGTCGCGAGCGACACGGAGAAGGAGCTCGGCGTGGCGATCGCGGACATCGGCGCCGGCACGATCGACCTCGCGATGTTCAACGAGGGCTCGCCGTTTCACACGAGCGTCCTGCCCGTCGGCGGCAACTTCGTCACCAACGACGTGGCGATCGGGATCAAGACCTCGCTGCCGGTCGCGGAGGAGCTGAAGATCAAGCACGGCACCGCCGACCTGCGCGGCATCGCCGAGGACGAGGAGATCAGCGTCTCGGTGCTCGGCGAGGAGGCCGGCCGGACGGTCAGCCGGCTCGAGCTCTGCCAGATCATCGAGGCCCGGATGCGGGAGACGTTCGAGCTCCTCGGGGCGGAGATGCGCTCGGCCGGGGCCGGCATGCTGCCGGCCGGCCTGATCCTGACCGGCGGAGCATCGCAGCTGTCCGGCATCGCCGAGCTCGGCCGCGAGGTGCTCCAGATGCCCGTCCGCGTCGTCGCCCCGATGGGCGTGACGGGCCTGACCGATTCGATCCTCACGCCGGCCTACGCGACGGCGATCGGGCTCCTCCAGTGGGGCGCGCGGTCCCTCGCCGAGGGCGAGCCGGCGCGCTACGAATCCGCGCCCGCGTTCGGCGTGCTTGGCCGCATCCGCGACGCGCTCCGAAGCATCTTCCCGTAGCCGCGACCCGCCGAATTCCCACCGCCGGGCGGCGGATTCGAAGGCGCGCCGCCGGGCGTCCGATGGTAGACTCCCGGAACGACCCCGAGCGCGCGCACCGACGGCTCCAGGACGGCACCACCTCAGCTTTCGGGGTCCCCATCCAGACGGTTCAGCCCCGGCCCCGGGAAGGCCATTGGAGGAGTACGGTGGCCCTGCGTTCCGATTCGGAGAACTTCGCCCTCATCCGCGTCATCGGCGTCGGCGGTGGTGGCAGCAATGCCGTCAACCGGATGATCCGGGCCGAGATGATGGGGGTCGAGTTCATCGCCCTGAACACGGACGCGCAGGCCCTGCTGCAGTCCGACGCGCCCCACAAGATCCGGATCGGGGACAAGATCACGCGCGGGCTCGGTGCGGGCGGTGACAGCTCCATCGGCCAGCGGGCGGCCGAGGAGGACGCGGACAAGATCGGCCAGGCCCTCGAGGGCTCGGACATGGTCTTCATCACCGCGGGCCTCGGCGGTGGCACCGGCTCGGGGGCGGCTCCCATCGTCGCGGAGCTCGCGAAGGCCGCCGGGGCGCTGACCATCGGCGTCGTCACGAAGCCGTTCACGTTCGAGGGTGCCAAGCGCAAGCTGACCGCGGAGCGGGCAGCCGAGGACCTCAAGAGCAAGGTCGACACGCTCATCACGATCCCGAACGACCGGCTCAAGGATGTCGTCCAGAAGAACACCTCCATCCTCGACGCCTTCCGCGTCGTCGACGACGTGCTCCGCCAGGGCGTCCAGGGGATCAGCGACATCATCACGATGCCGGGCCTCATCAACCTCGACTTCGCCGACGTCCGGGCGATCATGAAGGACGCCGGGTCGGCCCTCATGGGCATCGGCCGGGCGACGGGCGAGAACCGTGCCGTCGAGGCCGCCCGCCAGGCGATCTCCAGCCCGCTGCTCGAGATCAACATCAACGGCGCCCAGGGCATCCTCTTCAACGTCACGGGTTCGGCGAACCTGTCGCTGTTCGAGGTGACCGAGGCGGCCGAGGAGATCCGCGCGGCGGCGGACCCGGAGGCGAACATCATCTTCGGGACCAGCTTCAACGAGCGGCTCGGCGAAGAGGTCATGATCACGGTCATCGCGACCGGCTTCGACGGCAAGCGCCCGGCCCATCGAGCGACCCACGCCGCGACGTCCACGACCTCGACGGATGGCACGATCCGCCAGCCGCGCGACTTCCTGGAGGAGCTCGAGCGGCAGCGGTCGCAGCTCAACGACGCCGGCGTCCCGGACGCCCCGCCCGCGCGTCCGGACGAGGAGGCTGCCGTTCGCGCCAACGGCGCGACGGCGGGGCGATCCGTCGGGGATCCGGTGCCGGTCAAGCGCGCGGCGTATGACGCGGATGACCTGGAGATCCCGAGCTTCCTCCGCCGCCAGAAGTAGGTGGCATCGATCCGGGGCGCCGCGTGATGCGCCCCCTCGCCGGCGTTGGCGTCTGCGCGCGTTCGCTCACGCACCTTCAGGTGCGCTCGCTCACGTGCTCGCCGCCGCCTTGGCGCCGGGACGCCTGACGCGGCGTGCCGCGGGTCAGGATGCCGCCCGCGGCGGCGTTGCCGGGTCCGGGCGCTCGCTCACGCACGTTCGAGTGCGCTCGCTCGCGTCCTCCCCGGCGCCTTGCCGCAGGCTCGCCTGCGGCGCCGCGCTGTTCGAATCGATCGGTGCGCCCGCTCGCGTGCTCGCCGCCGCCTTGGCGCCGGGACGCCTGACGCGGCGTGCCGCGGGTCAGGATGCCGCCCGCGGCGGCGTTGCCGGGTCCGGGCGCTCGCTCACGCACGTTCGA
>JACPOU010000055.1 GCA_016191345.1 Chloroflexota bacterium | reverse complement strand
CGCCGAGCAGCTCGAGGCGGTCCGTGGGACTGCCGGCCGGCTGGGCCTGGCGCTGATGGATATCGACAACTTCCGCCTGCTGAACGACACGCACGGCCACGAGGCAGGCGACGAGGTGCTGGTCCGCGTCTCGGAGCTGATCGAGCGCGAGGCCGGCGAGGGCGTTCGCGTGGCGCGCTACGGACCCGACGAGTTCCTGGTGGCGCTGACCGACGCCGGCGAGCCGGAGGTCGAGGCCGCGGTCGAGCGGATCCGCCACGGGCTGGCGGAGATGAGCATCCAGTTCGGTGAGTCGGAGCAGCTCCCGGTCACGATC
This sequence comes from Chloroflexota bacterium, assembly GCA_016191345.1. GTDB lineage: Bacteria > Chloroflexota > Limnocylindria > Limnocylindrales > CSP1-4 > UBA5189. The sequence goes on along the minus strand of JACPOU010000055.1, from coordinate 55,527 downwards.
AGCACGGGGATCTGCCTCTATCCCGACCACGCCGACTCGGCCACCGAGCTGCTCACCGCCGGGGCGGTGGCGGTCCGCGAGGCGAAGGCGAGCGGCGGGGACGCGGTGCGCGTGGCGCGCGTGGGCGACGATGGGCGGGAGACATCGGGCTCATTCGACGTCCTCCAGGGGCTCGTCATCGCGGTCGACACGAAGGACCGATACACCAAGCGCCATTCCGAGGACGTCGCCCGCTACGCGGTCTTCCTGGCGCGGCGGATGGGGATCGATCCTGAGCAGCTGGGGACGATCCACCTCGCCGGCCTGCTGCACGACATCGGCAAGATCGGCATCCCGGACACGCTGCTGCGCAAGCCGAGCCGCCTCACCGCGCAGGAGTTCGACATCTTCAAGCAGCACGTCGCGCTGGGCGACGCGATCGTGCGCGACGTCCCCGACGTGGAGATGGTGCGCTCCGGGATTCGACACCACCACGAGCGCTGGGACGGGCGAGGCTACCTGGAGGGGCTGGAGCGCGACGAGATCCCGCTGCTGGGCCGGATCCTGGCCGTGGCCGATGCCTTCTCGGCGATGACGACCACCCGCCCCTACCGCAAGGCGATGGACATCACCGAAGCCCTCAAGCGGCTGGGCGACTCGGCCGGCACGCAGCTCCAGGAGGAGCTGGTCACCATCTTCATCGAGGGGATCGAGACGGCCGCCGACGCCCCGCTGCCCGGAGAGCCGCAGACGGGGCTCTGGGTCCCGACCCTCAAGGTGGCGTGACGTGCGCCGCTGGCGGATCGCCCTGGCCGCCAGCCTGCTGGCCGCGGGCCTGCCGGCGATGGCCCAGGCGCTGGTCTATACCATGGTCGCCACCCCGCTGGTCGTGGCCCAGGGCGACGTCACCGACTTCAGCTTCACCTTCACGAACCTGGACACCCAGCCTGTCCGCTGCGCGGAGGTCCTCTTCCCCGACGAATTCTCGATCTCCGGACTCGGCACGCCGTCGGCGAGCAACGGCCTCGCGTGGTCGGCGAGCCTCAGCGGCCAGTGGGTGGTGGCGAAAGCCGACAAGGCCGGCAACCGGCTGAGCACCGGCCAGTCGGTCACCTTCACGGTCAGCGCGTTGGCCACGACCGCTGGTAGTTACACCTTCGATTACCACGTTCACATCCGCCGGCCGCGACCCCTCGGCCTCGAGACGGCCTTCGGCAGCTCCTCCGTCGGCCTCACCGAGCTCGTCCGCCGGTCCCCCGGCGATCCAGGTGGCGCCGCTTGGCGGCGATGACGGTGGTGTCACCAATGGTCTCGGGGTGGGGGTGGACGTGCTGACGCTGCTGGACAGCCCCTTCGAGTGGGTCGTCCCCGGGGCGGCGGTCGGCGTCCCCGGCCTGCTCGTGATCCTGTTCGTGGGCCTCCAGGCGGTGGGTGCCCTGGCCTGGATCCCCGCCGTGCGCCGGATGGGCGACGACGATGACGCTGGTCGGCGCCGCCGGCAGCGCGCCCGCCGTCGACCCGCCTGAGGCCCGCGCGGACCATGCTCGGGGAGCCCGCCAGCAGGCGTTCATCGGTCTCCTTCTCATGGGCGGAGGCTTATGCCACGCCGATGCCCTGGCTGGGCCCATCCTCGCCCGGAAAGCGCCGACCTTGAGCGTGGACCAACGAGGGAAGGGCTCCCATCGATGCTTCCCGCCGGCGTTCTTCTCCGCCAGCGAGCATTAGGCAGCGACGGGGCGGACGACAGCGACCCACGCCACCGGCGGGTCGGAATGGTCAGCCGAGGGGCGTCGCGGGGTCCCAGCCCTCGAGCCGCCGGCGCACATCGGCCAGGAAGTTGCCGACCTGGGCGCCGTCGAGCACGCGGTGGTCGAACGAGCAGGTCATGTTCATCATCGGTCGAATGGTGATGACGTCCTCGCCCTCCACGGTGACCACCACCGGGCGCTTGACGATCGCCTCCATCGACAGGATGGCGACCTCGGGTGAGTTGATGATCGGCATGGATGAGACCGATCCGAACCAGCCGGTGTTGTTGACCGTGAAGGTGCCGCCCTGGATCTCGTCGAGCTTCAGCTTGTTGGTGCGGGCTCGCGCGGCGAGGTCCTGGATGCGGTGGTTGACGCCGCTGATCGAGAGCTGGTCGGCGTTGGCGATGACGGGGACCAGCAGCCCGTTCTCGACCGCGACCGCGATCCCGATGTTCATGGCCTGCTTGAGGATGATCCGATCGTCCGCGTACTGGCTGTTGAGGGTCGGGTGCAGGCGGAGCGTCTCGGTCACGGCCTTGATGACGGCCGCGACGTAGCTGATGCCGATCCCCTCGCGGGCCTTGTAGGCGGCCTGGTTCGTCTCGCGCCAGTGCACGACGTTGTGCATGTCGACTTCGATGACGGTGTAGGCGTGCGGGACGGTCTGCTTGACCCGGGCCATCTTGGCCGCGATCCCCTTGCGCATCTGGCTCAGGGCGACTTCCACGTCGCCGCCGATGGGGGCGGGGATCGGGGCTGATGGGGCGGGAGCCGGGGTGGGAGCCGCGACCGGAGCCGCCGCCGCGGGCGGGGGAGGGGCCATCGGCGGGGGAGCGGCGGGCTCGGGGCTGGGTGCCGGCAGCGGCACGGGGGTGATGGCGGGCGGAGCCGCGGGCTCGGGCATGGGCGTGGGGACCTGGGCCTCAGCCGCGGCCGGCGCCGGCGCGGCTGCCGGACCAGCCCCAACGAACGCCAGCACGTCCTCGCGGGTGACGCGCCCCCCGGCGCCGCTGCCGTGCAGCTGGGCGACGTCGATCCCGTGCTCCCGGACGAGGCGTCGCACCGCGGGCGTCATGCGCATGCTGCCGTCGGTCGCCGAGGCGACAGGTTCGGCTTCGGGAGCGGGAGCGGGAGCTGGCACCGCCGGCTCGGGAGCGAGGGCGACGGCCACGGGCTCGGGCACTGGCGCCGCGGCAACGGGCTCCGGCTCGGGCGTGGGGGCAGGAGCCGGCGCGGCTGCCACCTCCGGTGCGGGGGCTGGCGCAGGCGCGGCGGCTTCCGGCTGCGCTGCGCCGGACTCGATCTCGGCCAGCGGCGTCCCGACCTTCACGGTCGTCCCGTCGGGCACCAGGATCTTCGTCACCGTCCCAGCCACCTCGGCGGGAACCTCGGCGTTGACCTTGTCGGTCACCACCTCGAAGAGCGGGTCGTACTGCTCGACCCTGTCGCCCTCCTTGACCAGCCACCGCTCGATCGTCCCCTCCGTGACGGATTCGCCGAGCTGCGGCATCTTGATGGTGGTTGCCATTGATCCTCGCTCCTAGGCTTGCGCGCCGCTCGCCGGCGCGCTGGTGCTGCTCATGCTCTCCTCAAGGGACTGCCGGCGCAAGCCACTGGTCGCGCAGCTGCCCGCCCCATGTCGCCAAATCGCAGCCTGGTTGACCTTAGCCGCTCTTGAGGATGCGTGCGCGCCGCCGGCCTGACGCGACTGAGCGTGAATGGGGCCGATAGCAGCCGCCGCGACGAGGTGAAACCCGCCTAACGGCGATGTGGTTGCGATTTGGCGATGCCACGGCCTTTCAGCGCCCGTACGGCGAACACCGTTGCGATCCGGCGACATGATCGGCTCCAGCGAGGCGATGGGCGACGAGCCCGGCATCGGATCAGTAGGCGGCCAGCACACGCGCGGCCTCGACGATCTTGGCCGGGTTGAGCATGAACCAGTCTTCCAGGCGGTGGTGGAACGGCACCCCGGGGACCTCCGGGCCGGCGAGGCGGGTGACCGGCGCGTCCAGGCTCTCGAAGCCCTGCTCCGCGATCGTCGCCGCCACCTCGGCCCCGAAGCCGCCGAACCGGTTCGCCTCATGGACGACCAGCGCACGACCGGTGCTGGCCACCGATGCCAGCACCGCGGCGGTGTCGAGCGGGCGCAGGGTGCGCAGGTCGACCACCTCGGCCTCGATCCCGTCCTCGCGCGCGAGCGTCTCCGCGGCCTCGAGGGCGCAGAAGCGCATGTAGCCGTAGCAGAAGATGGAGAGGTGCTTGCCGGGGCGGGCCACGTCGGCCACCCCGATCGGCACCAGGTGGTCGCCATCGGGCACATCGGCCTTGAAGAGGCGGTAGGTCTTCTTGTGCTCGAAGAACAGCACCGGGTCCGGGTCGCGGACCGAGGCCTTGAGCAGCCCCTTGGCGTCGGCCGGGGTGCCGGGCGCGACGACCTTGAGGCCGACCGTGGAGGTGAAGTAGGTCTCGTTGCTCTGGCTGTGGTACAGGGCGCCGTGCACCCCGCCGCCGTACGGCATCCGGATCACCATCGGCAGGCCGAAGGCGTTGTTGGACCGATACCGCATGCGGCTGATCTCCGACACGATCTGGTTGAAGGCGGGGTAGCTGAAGTCGGCGAACTGCATCTCGGCGATCGGGCGCAGGCCGTAGATCGCAGCGCCCGCCGCCGCGCCGGCGATCATCGCCTCGGTGAGCGGCGTGTCGAGGACGCGCCTGTCGCCGTACTTGGCCCACAGCCCCTCGGTGGCGCCGAAGACGCCGCCCTTCTTGCCGACGTCCTCGCCCAGGACCATCACGTTCGGGTCGCGCTCCAGCTCCTCGTCCATGGCGCCCCGGATCGCCTCGAGGATGTTCAGCTCGGCCATCAGTCCGCCCCCTCGGCATAGACCCAGCGCTCGGCGGTGGCGGGATCGGGGTCGGGGCGCGCCTCGGCGTGGACCGATGCGGCGTTGACCTCGGCCTTGACCTCGGCCCGGAGGGCGTTGTCGTTCACCTCGGTCAGCAGGCCGGCGGCTGCCAGGCGGTTGCCGAAGAGCATGATCGGGTCGTGCTCGCGCAGCACCTCGACCTCGGCGGGGTCGCGGTAGCGGCGCTGGTCGTCGTCGGAGGAGTGGCTCGTCAGGCGGACGACGCGAGTCTCGATCAGGCTCGGCCCCTCGCCCCGCTGCGCCCGGTCGTGCGCCTCCTTCGCCGCCACGTAGCAGGCGATCGGGTCGCTGCCGTCGACGGTCACGCCTGGGAAGCCGTAGCCGTGCGCGCGGGCAGAGACCGAAAGGCCGCCCACCTGCCGGTCGAGCGGCACGCTGATGGCGTAGCCGTTGTTCTCGCAGACGAAGATGACCGGCAGCCTGTGCACGCCGGCGAAGTTCATCGCCTCGTGGACCTCGCCCTGGTTGGAGGTCCCCTCGCCGAACGACGTGATCGCCACCACGTCCTCGCCGCGGACCCAGGCGCCCATCGCGATCCCGACCGCGTGCAGGACCTGGGTCCCGACCGGGGAGCTGAGCGAGACGATGTTGTAGCGCTTCGCCCCATAGTGACCGGGCATCTGCCGACCGCCGGAGCTGACGTCGTCGCCCTTGGCCAGGTGGGCCGAGACGATGTCCTCCGGGGTCATCCCGAAGGTGAGCACGGAGGCGATCGAGCGGTAGAAGGGGGCCATCCAGTCCTGGTTGCGGCGCATCGGCCAGGCGGTGCCGACCTGGGCCGCCTCGTGGCCCTGCCCGCTGATGACGAAGGCGATCTTGCCGGCCCGCTGCATGAGCCACATCCGCTCGTCCACGGCGCGGGCGAGGAGCATCTGGCGATACATGCCGAGCACGTCGTCGTCGGAGAGGCCGGCCTCGCGGTGCTTCAGCTCGGTCACGTGCGGCGAGTCGGCCGTCCGTGCGCCCGGCTCAGACATGAATCGCGGCGCCGTCGACCGCCAGCGCCGCCTCCGCCAGCACCTCGGTCAGGGTCGGGTGGGCGTGCACCGACATGGCGATCTCGGCGGCGGTCCCCTCGACCAGGAGGGCAAGCGTCGGCTCGGCCAGCAGGTCGCCGGCGTGCGGGCCGATGAGGTGCGCCCCGAGCAGCAGGCCGCTCCGCGCATCGGCCACCAGCTTGGCGAAGCCGTCGATCTCGCCCACGATCGTCGCCTTGCCGAGCGCGCGGAACGGGAAGGAGCCGACCCTGACGGTGTGGCCGGCATCGGTCGCCTGGGCCTCCGTCATGCCGACCGAGGCGATCTCGGGGCGGCAGAACGTGACGCGCGGCATCAGCTCCATCCGCACCGGCTCCGGGTCGCGGCCGGCGATCGTCTCGACCGCCACTACCGCCTCGTGGCTGGCCACGTGCGCGAGGGCGTAGCCGGGCACGATGTCGCCCATCGCGTAGAGGTGCTCGACGCCGGTCCGCATGAAGCCGTCGACCTTCACGAAGCCGCGCTCCAGCGTGATGCCGGGGATCTGTTCGAGCCCGATGCCGTCGGTGAGCGGCCGTCGCCCGACCGCCACCAGGATCGTGTCCGTCTCCAGCTCGGTGCGCGACGCGCCATCGCGTCCCTCGATGGCGAAGTGGACGCCCGACTTCGTCATCTCGATGCTGGCCGGGTTGATCGTCGAGGAGGGGTAGATCTTCATGCCGCGCTTCTTGAAGATGCGGGTCAGCTCCTTGCTGACGTCGGCGTCCTCGAGCGGGACGATGCGGTCGAGGTACTCGACCAGGTGGACCTCCGCGCCCAGGTCGCCGTAGAGGCTCGCCCACTCGACGCCGATGGCGCCGGCGCCCACGATCGCAACCCGCCCCGGCACCGCCTCGCGGGTGAGCGCCTCGTCGCTGGTGATGATCTTCTGGCCGTCAACATTGAGGCCGGGGAGGCTGCGCGGCGCGGACCCGGTCGCCAGCAGCAGGTCGGTGCCGGTGGCGTCCACCTCGCCCGCCTCGCCGCCCGAGACGTGGACGCTGGTCGGGCCGGTCAGCGTGCCGTTCCCGCGCAGGACGGTCACGCCGTTCTTCTTCATCAGGAACTCGACCCCCTTGACGTGCTTCTCGACGACGGCGTCGCGGCGCCGGCCGAGGGCGGGATAGTCGAGCGTCACGCCGTCTGAGCCGGCGAGGCCGAACTCGGCGCCCTGCACGCTGACCCGGTGCAGGAGGTCGGCGGTCTCGAGCATCGCCTTGGTCGGGATGCAGCCGCGGTTCAGGCAGGTCCCGCCGAGCCGGTCACGCTCCACCAGCCCGACCTTCAGGCCCAGCTGCGCGGCCCGGATGGCGCCGACATAGCTCATCCCGCCGCCCAGGATCAGCAGGTCGAACTGCTGCGCCTCGCTCATTGGGGCGCCACCGGACGATCCATCGCGTGCCCCTCGAAGGCGGCCATCGTCTCGCGCCAGTGGTCCGGCACCGGCATCGGCTTCTCGATCGCGTAGTCGAAGGCGACCAGCACCGCCTCCGAGCGGGCCAGCTCGCGCCCCTCGTAGCCGGTCAGCAGGTGCGACATGTGCACGCTGGTGCGGCCGACCCAGTCGACCCGGGTCAGCACCTCGACCGGGTCGCTGAACATCGTCTGGGCCAGGTAGTCGATCTCCAGGCGTGCCAGGATGAAGGGCATGCTGACCGGGTCGGCGCCGGTGCCCAGCACGTCGCGGAGGTAGAGCACGCGCCCCTGCTCGACGTAGGTGGCGATCACCGCGTTGTTGACGTGGCCAAACGGGTCGAGGTCGCCGAGGCGGACGTCGAGGCGCGTGCGATGGCGATAGTCGTCGGTCACGGGAACGGGATTCTACAACGGGCCACTCGCGTGGCGGCTCAGAGGGCTTCGGCGATGCGGGCCATGAGCGCGGCCAGCAGGGTGGTCCGCGGCACCACGCTCGCGAGGTCCAGCCACTCGTCGACCGAGTGATCGTCCCCGCCGATCGGACCGAGCCCGTCGAGGCTGGGCAGGCCGGCGGCCGAGGTGGTGTTGGCGTCGCTGGCGCCGCCCGTGGCGGCATCGTGGAGCGCGAAGCCGAGCTCGGCGGCGATCGTGGCGGCGAGGGCGGCGAGGCGGGCGGCGGCGGGCGTGCGCTCCATCGGCGGGTGGTGGGCGACGCGCCTCAGCCGGGTCGTGACGCCCTCGATGGTGGGATGCCCGACGAGGCGGCTCACCTCGGCCGCGGCGATCTCGAACGACTGGGCCGTGGCCGCGCGCAGGTCGAGCTCGACCCGGCACGACTCCGCCACCACGTTGGGCCGGGTGCCGCCCTCGATCACGCCGGCGTTCAGCGTCACGCCCGGCCAGCGCCCGTTCAGCCGGTGCAGCGCGACCACCTGCCGGGCCGCCTCCAGGATGGCGCTGCGCCCCTTCTCCGGCTCGACGCCGGCGTGCGAGGCGCGGCCGGTGACGGTGATCTCGAAGTCGGCGATCCCCTTGCGGGCGCTGACGATCTCCCCGTTGGCCCGGGCGCACTCGAGCACGAGGGCGACGTCGTGGCTGGCGACCAGCGCGCGGATGTGCGGCGTGGAGAAGGGCGAGCCGATCTCCTCGTCGGGGTTGGCCATGAAGGTGACGTTCGGCTCGGCGCCGGTCGCGCAGAGCGCCGCGACGGCGTGCAGCCCGGCCAGCAGGCCGCCCTTCATGTCGCTCGTCCCGGGGCCGAAGGCCCGGTCGCCGTCGATCCGGAACGGGCGAGTCGCGCTCGTCCCCTCCGGGAAGACGGTGTCCATGTGCCCGATCAGCAGCAGCCGCGGGCCGCCTCCCTTGATCCGCCCCACCACCAGGTCGCCGAGCGCGACGTCCTCCGTGCCCGCGCCATGCGGCGTCCGCTCGATCGTCGCGCCGAGCTCGGCGAGCGCCTCGCCGACGAAGTCCGCGACCTGGTTCACGCCGGCGGGCGTGTACGAGCCGCAGTCGATGTTGACGAGCAGCTCCAGCTCGGCCAGGTAGCGCGGGTGGCGTGCCTCCACGGCGGCACGGAGGGCGGCGAGATCGACCGTCGGCATCGCCGGCGAGTCTAGCGGCTGCCCGCCGCGGGGCGCTCCGGCCCCGATCGTATACTCCCGGCCATGCCGGACGACGCGCAGTCATCGGCCGCGGTCGAGCTGCTCGAGCTGCGCGTGCTCGACGGCCCCAACCGCTTCTTCACGCGTCCCGCCGTCAAGCTCGACTTCGGCGCGGAGTCGCCCGGTCCCGCCTCCGACGCGGCCGCCACCGCCGGGCTGGCGGTGCGCCGCCTCCACGTCGCGCTGGACCTGCCGGTGCCGCGGGTCGTGCTTCGACCCTCGGCCGACCGGCGCCGGGCCTCCCTCGTCTTTCCGTGGCGGCGCCGGGCGCGCGGCCAGGCGATCGGTGCGGCGGCGGCGCGCATGGCGCTCGGCCAGTCGACCGAGCGCCGCGAGATCCGAGCGCTCCAGACGCTCGCCCCCGGGCCGCGCCCGGAGCTGCCGCGCCCTCGGGTGCCGATCGTCGCCATCACCGGGACGAACGGGAAGAGCACCACCACCCGCCTGATCGCCCACATCGCGGAGTCCGCCGGCCGGCGCACGGGGATGACCAACTCGGACGGCATCTACCTGCGCGAGCAGCTCGTGGAGGCGGGGGACTGGACAGGCTTCGGCGGGGCGGGTCGGGTGCTGGCCGAGGCGGAGCTGGACCTGGCGGTGCTCGAGACGGCGCGCGGTGGGATCCTGCTGCGCGGGATCGGCTACCCCGCCAACGACGTGGCGGTGGTCACGAACGTCAGCGCCGACCACCTGGGCCTCCAGGGGATCGACACCCTCGACGAGCTGGCGGACGTCAAGGCGGCGGTGGTCCGCATCACGAAGCGATCCGGCTGGGCGGTGCTGAACGCAGCCGATCCGCTGGTGTGGGCCATGCGCCGCCAGACCCGGGCGCGCTGGTATCCGTTCAGCACCGATCCGGAGGCTTCGCAGATCGACGCGGCGCTCGATCGCGGCGGGCGCGCCGCCGTCCTCCAGCGCGGCTGGCTGGTGCTGCTCGCCGCCGGCCGCCCGCCCCGGAGGCTGGCTCGGGTCGTGGACCTGCCGGTCACCTTCGCCGGCCTGTCGCAGGTCAACGTCGCCAACGCGCTGGCGGCGGCCGCGGCCGCGGACGCCATCGGGATCGGGCCCGATCAGATCGCCGCCGGCCTCCGCAGCTTCGCGCTCGACAGCGCCGACAACCCGGGCCGCCTGAACCTGTACGAGCGCAACGGGATCGGGGTGCTGGTCGACTTCGCGCACAACGAGGCCGGGCTGGCGGGGCTGCTGGAGGTCTGCCGCGCCCTGGCATCGGCCCCCGGCCGGCGGGTGCGCGGCAAGGTGCGGGGGCAGGTGCGCCTCGCGGTCGGGACCGCCGGCGACCGGACCGATGAGATCCTCCACAACCTGGGCGTGCTGGCCGGCGGCGCCGACGAGGTGGTGATCACCGAGAAGCGTCACTACCTGCGTGGCCGGGATCTGGATCAGATGAACGCGATCCTGCGCGCGGGGATCGCTGAGGGTGGGTACGCCGGGGAGGTGCCGGCCCTGCCGACCGAGCTCGAGTCGCTCCAGGCGCTGCTCTCCCGCGCGCGGCGGGGCGACGTGATGGCCGTGATGAGCCACGTCGAGCGGGCCGAGATCGTTGCCTGGCTCGAGGGAGCGGGGTACCGGCCGGTCGATCTGCATCGGCTGCGGGAGATGGTCGGCGTCTAGCCGTCGACCTCGAGCAGGACCATCTCGTCAATGCCGTCCATGGCGGCGCTCACTGCTGCGCCCCCGTGTTGGCGGCGCTGGAGCTCCTTCCAGACGTCGTTGGCGTGGTCGACGCAGACGACGATCACGTCGCCCTCGTGGCCCATGTCGAGCGCGTAGCGGGTCGCCTCCAGCTCGTTGAGGACCGTCTCCACGCTCGTGCAGCGGGCGCCGTTCTCCATGCCGGCCCGCACGCCGCGATCGACCAGGGCGGCCGTCTCGCCCCGGTGGCGGCCGCGGGTGTTGGCGTCCTCGCGCACGATGATCCGGTCGAAGTGGTCGGCGGCGATCCGCCCCAGCTCGACGATGTCCTCGTCGCGCCGGTCGCCGGCGGTGGCCATCACCCCGATTCGCTGGCCGCTCACCAGCGCCCGACGTCCGCCGGGCGACGGCTCGCCGAGTCGGTCCACGAACTCCCCCAGGGCGGCCACGGCCGGGGGGTTGTGCGCGTAGTCGACGATCACCCGGTAGCCGTCCAGCTCGAACATGTTGAGGCGCCCCGGGGCCATGAAATAGCTGGTCGTGAAGGTGCGCAGCCCCTGCCGGATGTCGTGCAGGTGCGCTCCGGCGGCCCACGCCGCGCCAGCGGCGGCCAGGGCGTTCTGGACGTTCATCCGCGCCCGCCCCTCGAAGGTCGCGGGGAGGAGGTGGGTCCAGACCAGCGGCAGGCTCTTGCGGCCGTGACGCAGCACGATCATCTCGCCGTTGCGCCCCGGCTCGATCGTCACCGCGCGGCGGCCGCGGGACGCCTGCCGGCGGATCGTGTCATTGCCCGCGTCCATGCTGAAGTAGATGACCGATCCGGAACAGTGGCCGGCCATCGCCGCCACCAGCGGATCATCGGCGTTGAGCACGGCCGTCCCGTCGCGCGGGACCGCCTCGACCAGCACCTGCTTCACGGCGGCGAGCTGGCGGATCGAGGTGATGCCGCCCAGCCCCAGGTGATCGCCGGTCACGTTGAGCACGACCGCGACGTCGTTGCGGTCGTAGCCGAGCCCCTCGCGCAGGATCCCGCCGCGGGCGACCTCGAGGACGGCCAGCTCCACGTTCGGGTTCTGGAGGACGGTCGAGGCGGACTTGGGGCCGCTCATGTCGCCGCGGCGGATGAGGCGGCCGTCGACCAGGATCCCATCGGTGCTGGTCATCCCGACCTTGCGCCCCATCCCCTTGAAGATGTGGCTGATCATCCGGGCCGTGGTCGTCTTCCCGTTGCTGCCGGTGACCGCCACGATCGGGATGCGGGAGGGGGAGCCGGGCGGGAAGAGCATGTCGATCACCGGTTTGGCCACGTACTGCGGCTCGCCCTCGGTCGGGTGCGTGTGCATGCGGAAGCCGGGCGCGGCGTTGACCTCGACGATCCCGCCGCCGGTCTCGCGCACCGGGACGCTGATGTCGGGGCAGATGAAGTCGATCCCCGCGATGTCGAGGCCGACCACGCGCGCCGCCAGCTCGGCGATCTCCGCGTTCTCGGGGTGGATCTCCTCGGTGCGGTCGATGCTGATCCCGCCGGTGCTCATGTTGCCGGTCCGCTTCAGGAAGACGCGGGTGCCGGCCGGCGGCACGTCGGTCATCGCGAAGCCCTGCTCGCGCGCGTAGCCAATCGACTCGTCGTCGATGCCGATCCGGGTCAGCACCTTCTCGTGGCCGATCCCGCGCCGGGGATCGGCGTTCGTGATCTCGACCAGCTGGACCACGGTGTGCGTTCCGTCTCCGTCGACGTGGGCCGGGATGCGCTGCGCCACCGCTCGCAGCACCCCGCCGATCACCAGGCAGCGGTAGTCGTTGCCGGTGATGAAGCTTTCCACCACGACCCCGCCCTGGCGCGACTCGGCTCGCGCGGCCGCGTAGCCGGCGCGGACCGCATCGGCGTCGGCGAGATTGAGGACCACGCCCCGTCCGTGGTTGCCGTCGAGCGGCTTGACGGCCACCGGGTAGTGGATCCGCTCCGCCGCCGCCACCGCCTCGTCGGGGTCGCGGACCACCTCGGCCCGCGGCACCGGCACGCCGGTCCCCGCCAGCAGCTGGTTGGTGAGTTTCTTATCGGAGGCGATGTCAACGCCCAGCGAGCTGGTGTTCGAGGTCATGGTGGCGCGGATCCGCTGCTGGTGGACCCCGTGGCCGAGCTGCACCAGCGACGCCTCGTTGAGGCGGATCCAGGGGATGTCGCGCAGGCCCGCTTCGTCGAGGAGCGCCTGGGTGGAGGGGCCGAAGGCCGCCCGCTCGGCGAGGAGCACAAGCTGCTCGAACTCGGCCGCGAAGTCGAAGCCGCGCTCGCGCTGGACGAGATGGTTGACGAGCCGCACGGCCAGCTTGCCGGCCGCGATCCCGACCGACTCCTCCGCGTACGAGAAGACGACGTGGTAGCGCCCCGGCGTCCCGGTGCTGCGCGTCTTGCCGCGCCCGACCTCGGTCCCGGCGTCGCGCTGGAGCTGGAGGGCGACGTGCTCCGCCACGTGCCCGGCCCAGGTCCCGTCCCGCAGCCGCCGGGCGAAGCCGCCGGCCCGCCCCGTGGAGCAGGAGTGCTGGCCGACGCCCGGCAGCAGGTCGAGCAGCCGCGCGGTGAAGCCGGGGATCGTGTTGGTCGGGAACGCCTCCAGCACGCCCAGGTCGACGACCAGCTTGACGGCGGGCTCGTAGCTCCAGTAGTTGGGACCGCGGTAGACCAGGGTCTCGATGATCCTCAGCGTCCCGCGCGGCTTCGCGGCCTTCCCGCTGGCCGGCTTCCCCCTGGCCGGCTCCTCACTGGCGGCCTTCCGGCCGACTGTCGTTCCGGCGGCGACCGATGGCGCAGCGGCTCGCCGGGGGGTGGCGGGGCGTCGGGCGGGCGCGCTGCGCCGCGCTGCGCCGGCCCCGCTCACTCGCTCGCCTCCTCGTCGCGATGGGCGCGCAACGCTCGCTTGCGGGCCCGCTCGACGGCGGTGTCGTCGGCCCCCTCCGCGGCCACGCGGCGGATGAGGCGCCGGGTCTGGGCGCTCGCCGCGACCAGCTTCGCCTCCTCGCGATCGGTGAGCGGCACGGCACGCAGCTGGGTCAGCAACCGCCGTTTGCGCAGGTCGAAGCGGTAGCCGGCCGGCAGGGAGTGGAGGACGACGCCGCTGATCATGATCGGGCGGTGGCGCTTGGCCTCGTAGGCATCGGTCTCGAGCCTAGCGGGGTCGAGGATGGTGACCGAGCCCCTGCCGATCACCTCCAGCAGGCCCGATGGGCTGACCAGCGCGGCGGTGTCCTCGTCGACGCCCATCCCGAGCAGGGCCGGCGACTGGGCGATGAGGGCCAGCAGTCGACCGATCCGGTTCCGCTGCTCGAAGTGCTGGTCGATGATCACGCCGGGTAGCAGCCCCAGGCCGGCGCTCATCTGGGTCATCCGCTGCTTCGGGGTCGTGCCACTGGTGCCGAAGGCGACCATGTGGCTGCTGATCGCCGAGGCGCCGGCGCTCGTCCCGGCCACGATGACGCCGTGGCGGTGGCGATCGACGATCATCCGCCCCAGCGCCGTCCCGCCGATCACGCTCGACAGGCGCAGCTGGTTGCCGCCGGTCATGAAGATGCCGGTCACCTCGCGCAGCTGGGCGGCGAGCGCGGGGTCGTTCGCCTCCTCGCGGGTGATCGGTCGCAGGCCGATCACCTCGCGGATGCCGAGCTGCATGAAGAGGGACCGATACAGGTCGGTGGCCTCGTCCGCCAGCGACGACGCGGTCGAGACGACCGCGACCCGCCCCTCGCTCCCGCCGGCGAGCGACGCGAAGCGCGACAGGATCTGCCGCTGTCGGAGCTTCTCCTCTGCGCCGCCGATGATCAGCAGGTGACCGGGGCGGGCAGCGCCCGGGCGAGAGGGTTGGGCCATGGTGCCCGGCAGCATAGCGAACCATCGCTAGACTCGATCGGATGTCCACCCGAACGGAGGCCGATGCGGCCCGCACCGAGCCGCGCACCGAGTTCCGCACCGAGCCGCGCGACTTCTATGCCGTGCTGGGGGCCGAGCCCTCGGCCACGGTCGCGGAGCTGCGAGCGGCCTTTCGCGAGTCGGTGCTGCGCCACCATCCCGACCGGAGCGGGGACGACGCGCTGGCGACGCGTCGCACCTCCGTCCTCAACCGCGCCTGGGGCGAGCTGCGCGATCCGCTGCGCCGGATGCACTACGACCGCGACCTGGAGCGCGGCAACGCGGCCACGCTCGACTGGCCGCTCCGGGTCGATGAGGCTCCATCGCCAGCGCGGCAGCGGCGGGCCGCGGCGCGGCCGGCACGCACGCGCTGGCACACGCCCGAGTTCCGCAGCGTCCATGGCTTCCGCATCCCGGCCGGGGTCTTCCTGGCCGGCCCGGCCGCCCAGCACGCCTGGATCGTCGCCAACCATATCGACGGGGAGGACTGGCGCGACCACCGGGAGCGGTACTGGCTGCGCTTCGCCGCCACGCACTACCGCGACCGCGGCCGCACCGACGATTGGCTCGGGTCGGTGGAGAAGCTGGTCGAGCTGGACGGCACCCACGAGACGCTCGTCCGCGCCGGCCTGCGCCACGCCTACGTGTCCGCGCAGGAGTACCTGCGCGGGACTGGCTTCCTGCGCGGCGTCGCCGTGCGCTACGCGGCCGGCAGCCCGCAGCGCAGCTGGGTCGACCGCGAGCTGCGCGCGCTGCTGGCGGAGTATCGCGACGCCCGCGTGCGACGTGGCCGGCCGGAGGACCGCGCCGAGGCGGCGGAGCTGCTGCTCAACTACCTCGAGGCGCTGGAGATGCCCCTCGCCTTCGCCGACGTGCGCGCCGCGATCACGGCCCACCTGCGCGCCGGGCACGCCGGGCGCGCCGCCGAGCTGCTGGAGCGTGCCGTGGCGGCGCCGATCACCGAGCCGGCGCGCTGGTTCAGCCTCGTCCAGCTGCTGACCGAGGGCGGACAGCTGGATCGCGCCTCCGCCCTGCTCGCCGAGATCGCCCGCGGCGACCACCCCGAGGCGCTCAACCGACGTCGGCTGCGCGCCGATCCGGCCCGTCGCATCGCGGCTGCGAGCGCACGCCTGGCACGGGCCCGGTCCCGCGCGGGGGCCTAGGAGGCCTCGACCACCTCGACCGGTCCCAGCCCGAGCGCCTCCACCTCGCCGCGAATCGCGCTCGCGTCACCGGCCGCCAGGATCAGCAGCTGCTCGGGCCGGATCAGCTCGACCGCGGCGGCATGGGCCTCCGCCGTCCCGACCGCCTCGATCCGGCTGCGGTACGTCTGCCAGAAGTCGTCCGCCAGGCCGTAGACGGCGATCGGCTCGATGGCGGCCGCGATCCCGCCGGTCGTCTCGAAGCGCAGCGGGAAGACGCCGACCAGGAAGTCGCGCGCCTCCCGCAGCTCGCTCTCGTCGAAGGGAGCCTGGCGCGCAGCCTCGAGCAGCCCGACCAGCTCGCGGATGGCCGGCGCGGTCACCTCGGTCTGCACCGCGGTGGCCGCCATGAACGGGCCGGCGGCGCGGCGCGGGTCGAAGCCGCAGCGCGCGCCGTAGGTATAGCCGAGCTCCTCGCGCAGGCGGCGGTTGACGCGCGACCAGAAGAGCCCGCCCAGGGCCATCGACATCGTGATCGCGTCGAAGTAGCGCGGGTCGTAGCGGTCGATCCCCACGTGCCCGACCCGCAGCTCGCTCTGCACCGATCCGGGGCGATCGACGATCACCACGCGGCGCCCGCCCGTGGCGCGAGGCGCAAAGGTGCGGTGGCCGGGGCCCTCCCCGGCCCAGCCCCCGAGGTGCCGCTCCGCCGACGCGATCACCGCGTCGGGGTCGAACGAGCCGGCGACCACCAGGTGCGCCGAGCCGGGGCGGTACTGCGCGGCGTGGAAGCCGACCACGTCGTCACGGACGAGCGACCCGACCGTCTCCGGCGTCCCCGCCGCGAGGCGGCGGTACGGCGTTTCGGCGTCATAGGCGTGGCGCAGGAAGTGCTCGTCGGCGAGGCGGCCCGGCTCGGCCCGCGCCTGGAGGATGTCGGCCAGCCGCTCGGCCTTGAGCCGCTCGAACTCGCCGGGGTCGAAGCGCGGCTCCTGGATCATCTCGCCGAGCAGGGCGAGGCCCGCGTCCAGGTATTGCGGCAGCGCCTGGAACGCCGCCCGCGCACTGTCCCAGCTCGACTCGCTGCTGACCTCGATCCCGAGCCGCTCGGTCGCCTCGGCGAAGGCGGAGGCGTCGAGGCGCCGCGTGCCGGTCACCATCAGCTGCGCGGTCAGGGCGGCGACGCCGCCGTGCGCCTCGTCCTCGGCGGCCGCGCCGGCGTCGAGCAGCAGGTGGGCGTTGACGAGGCTCGACCCGCTGACCGGCACCAGCCAGACACTCAGGCCGTTCGCCAGCTGGCGGCGCGTGAAGGGCGGGAAGCGGTAGCCGCGCGGCACGCCGGCCGGCGGCCGCATCGGGTTGGTGGTGGCGGTCATGCCGTGCCCTCCGGCGCTTCGGCGGGGATGTAGGTGAGCACGACGCGGTTGTCCGGGCGGATGCTGGCCGCCATCGCCTCGCGGACCCGCGCGGCGTCGACCGCCTGGTAGCGGCTCACCTCGGTGTTGACGCGCTCCGGCTGGTCGAAGAGGCAGGCGTACATCGAGAGCCGATCCGCCCGCTCGCCGATTCGCTCCAGGCTCGACTCGACGTTCGCAGCGTGAAGGTTGCGGACTCGCTCGAGCTCGTCGTCGCTGGGGCCCTCGGCCACGAGGCGATCCAGCTCGGCGAAGAGCGCCGTCTCGAGCGCCTCGTGCCCGACCCCGGGCCGGGCCGTGACCCACATCGTGAACATCGTCGCGCCACCCACGAACGGGAAGGCGAAGACGGTCACCTCCTGCGCCAGTTGCCGCTCGCGGACCAGGGTCCGGTAGAGGCGCGAGGCGCGCCCGGTGCCGAGCAGGTCGACCGCGACCTCGAGCGCGTCGAAGCCATCGGTCCCGAAGGTGGGCATCCGGTAGGTGGCGTAGACCCGCGGCAGCGGGACGCGGTCCGGCACGATCTCGCGCACCTCGGCGCCGATGATCGGGTCGATCTCCGCCGACGGCGCGGGCGGGATGGCAGGGTTGGGGCTGATCGGCCCGAAGTGCTGCTCGACCAGGGCCAGCGCGGCGGGCGGGTCGAAGTCGCCGGCGATCGTCAGGACCGCGTTGTTGGGGGCGTAGTACGAGGCGAAGAACTCGCTCACATCGGCGAGGGAGGCAGCGTCGAGGTCCGCCATGGAGCCGATGGTCGAGTGGTGGTAGGGGTGGCTCGCCGGGTAGGCGAGCTCCTGGAGCTTCTCGTCCCAGGTCCCGTAGGGCTGGTTGTCGACCGACCAGCGCCGCTCGTTCTTGACCACCTCGCGCTGGTTGTCGAGCTTCTCCTGGGTCATCGCCGCGAGGAGGCTGGCGAGCCGATCCGACTCGAGCCAGAGAGCCAGCTCCAGCTCGTGGCTGGGGACCGTCTCGAAGTAGTTGGTCCGATCGAGCCAGGTGGTGGCGTTCAGCGACCCGCCGATCGACTGGAGGAGGGAGAAGTGCTCGCCCTTCGCCACGTGGGCCGAGCCCTCGAACATCAGGTGCTCGAAGAGGTGCGCGAATCCGGTCTTGCCCGGCTTCTCGTGGCGGCTGCCGACGTCGTACCACAGGTTCACCGCCACGATCGGCGCACGGTCGTCTCGCGACAGGATGACGCGCAGCCCGTTCGGAAGGAGATGGCGATCAATCGGGACGTGTGGCAAGGCGGCCGAAGGCTACCACGGGCCGGCCGGATGCCGGTGGTCGTCCAAATGGCCCGATGTAATCGGGCCACATGCGCCTGGCGGATCGCCCCGTTGCCCACCAACATGAGCATCGATGCCGTCGGACACCGCCAGCCCCCGCCGCGCTCCAGCATGGAGCGGTGGCATCTCGACACGGATGGCGCGTGGGACGCCGGCCGCGGCCCGTCCCGCCGTCCTGGGCGCCATCAAGGCGATCCACACTGCGATCTTCTTCGGGATCGCGGCGCAGATCGGGCTGATCGTCTGGGATGGGCTTCGCCAACGACCCCGAAGGCGCACCGGCCTCGCGTTCGCCATCGCGCTCGGCGAGTCGGCGGTCTACGCCAGCAACAACCAGGTCTGCCCGCTCACGCCCCTGGCCGAGCAGCTCGGGGCGCGCGATGGATCGGTGACCGATATCTTCCTGCCCGATCGCGTGAGCCGGCGCATTCCGGTGGTCGGAGGGAGCGCCCTCATCGTCGGTGTGGCACTCAACCTGGTCGCCTGGCTGCGGCGTCGACGAGGCGCCTAGCCCCTGATCACGCGCTCCATGCGCCGATCCGGGACGAGCCACAGCAGGACCACCCCGGCGTAGACGACCATCGAGACGGCCGGCGCCACGACCGCGATCGGGATGGCGACCGCGAAAAGGACGGGCGAGACCTTGCCCTTGACGTCGCGGCCGACCGCCTCGGCCAGGGCGGCCGGCTGCCCATGCGCGGCGATCAGCATCCGGACCAGGAGGTAATAGGCCAGCGCCGCCACCAGGAGCAGACCTCCGTAGACGGCCACCGGCATCGGCGCGAAATCGGACCTGCCGACCCAGGCGGTCCCGAACGGGAAGAGCGACAGCCAGAAGAGCAGGTCCAGGTTCGCCCAGAGGACCCTCGCGTCGATCACCTTGGCCGCCTGGAGCAGGTGGTGATGGTTGTTCCAGTAGGTCCCGAGCAGCGCGAAGCTGAGCAGGTAGCTCAGGAAGGTCGGGACCAGCGGCCGCAGGCTCTCGAGCGTGGTGCCGTCGGGCGGGCGCAGCTCGAGGACCATGATGGTGATGATGATGGCGATGACGCCGTCGCTGAACGCCTCGATGCGGCCCTTGCTCACGGCGAAGCGGAGGGGCTGCCCGCGGCCGATGGGGCGGGTGTCGGGGACGGGGTCGGGATCGGCGCGTCAGTCGGCACGGCCGTCGGGACCGTGGATGCGGTCGGCGTGGGCGAAGGCGTCGGTGGCGGGGCAACGCCGAGCAACGCGGCGATATCGGCCCGGATACGGGTGACCTCGCCCGGCGTCAGGATGGTGGAGTACGTCCTCGGCACGATCCGGAGCTGCACGACCGATGCGCGCGCCGCCCTGTCGAACAGGTCACCGAGCGCCGGCAGCGCCTCGCGGGGGAGATCGGTCCAGGCGAAGCCCCTGGCCGCGTCGAAGAGCGCCGTGGCATTCAAGATCGTCGCGGGACCGATCTGCCTGCGCATGGCGAGGAGGAGCGTCTGCTGGCGCGCCATCCGTCCGTAGTCGGAGTCCTGGTGGCGGCTGCGGGCGTACGCCAGCGCCATCCGGCCGTCGAGGTGCTGCTGTCCCGCAGGGATCCTGAGCACGATGTTGCCGTAGACCGGGTCCGGGTAGCGGGCGTCGTACACCGGGGCGGGGACGTTGATGTCGATCCCGCCCAGCGCGTCCACGACCTTGATCACGCCCCACAGGTCGGCCACCACGACGCCATCGACCGGCCGGCCGGTGAGCTCCATGATCATCGACCGGACGGCCCCGATCCCCTTCACCGCGCCCGTCCCCGGCCAGCGAGCGGGATTCCGGACCGTCGCCTCGACGTACATCTCGTTCAGCAGGCCGGTCAGGCAGCCGCACTTCACGGCGTCCCGGGCCGGGCCCGGCGGAAACGGCGCGTTGATCAGATTGCGGGGCAGGCCGATCATCGCCACCTTGCCGGTGGCCACGTCGACCTCGATCAACAGCATGACGTCCATCCGCCGGCTCCAGCGATCGATGCCGGCGTCGGAGCCGAGCAGGAGCAGGTCGAAGCGACCGTCGCTGCCCCAGGGGATCTCCCCGGCGCGGGCCCACGGCACGGCGGCGCCCAGCGATGGCAGGGTTCCCACGCCCGGCCCCATCGGGCCACGAGCCACGGGGACTGCATTCGGCGTCGGCGTCGGCTCGGCAGCCGACGGGACGTCCCCGCCCTCCCAGCCGTCCCGGAGGTCCTCCGGCACGATGAATCCGCCATCGGAGTTGGTCGGCATGTCAGAGCTGGCCGGCTCCGGCGCGGTCGAGCCGTCGGCGCTGGCGAACATCGAGTCGAGGAAGTCGTTGGCCGAGACGATGACTGAGCCGAGCAGGAGCTGCGGCGCCAGGACCAGGGCCAGCGTGGCGACCGACAGTACGCCGATGGCGGCGCGAGACGGTCGCACCCTGCGCGCGGCGTCAACCCCGGCAGCGATGCGCCAGGCGGCAAGCGCGACGTTGACGACAGCGAGCGCCGGCAGCACCCCCGGGGTGAGGAGGAAGCCGATCAGGCTCGTGCGCCCGCTGAGCAGGAAGAGGAGCACCCAGGCGGCCGCCAGCAGCACGACCGGGACGGCGAACAGCAGGGCGAGGCGCCTGCGACCGATGTACGCGTGGCCGACGCCCGGGACGACGAGGCCGAGGAGGCCCGCAACGATGGATCTCACCGAGCCCAGTCTCCGGGACCGGCCGCATTCGCGTCAACCTGCGCCGGGCCTAGTTCAGGAGCCGCCCACCGTCGTCGCCCGGCTTGCCGTCGTCCCCCCGCAGGAAGCGCTCGATGTCGGAGATGAGGTCATCGCCCTCCGGCAGACGGGCCTGATCGGTCGCCTCCTCGAGCTGCCGCACGTACGCGGTGGTCCGCTCGTCGCCGGCGGTCGCCGCGTCGAGGAGGCGACGCGTCTCGAGCGCGCGGCCGGGGAGGTCGCCGACCGGCAGCTCTTCGCCGAGAAAGCGTCCCACCTGGCGGAGCAGCTCGATCGCCGCTCCGGGGTACGCGGCCGACACGTAGTGGGGGACCTGCGCGAAGAAGCCGATCGCCGGGATCCCGGCCGCCGAGACCCCCAGCTCAAGCACCGACAGGACCGCCGATGGAACGCGCAGGTGGCCGGCCGGGCCCTGGCTGACGCCCGGCGGCAACAGGCCGGGCCGCGACGCGGTGGCGAGCACGGTGACCGGTCGGGTGTGCGGAGCGGCGACCGGGATCGCCCCCAGGCTGATCCAGCTGGCCACCTGGAGCTCCTGCGCCAGTCGCGTCACCTCCGCCGCCAGTGCCTGCCAGCGGAAGTCCGGCTCGGGGCCGGTGAGAATCAGCAGGTCGCGCTCTCCGACTCGGTTGCTGCGCAGGAGCAGCTCCGGCCATTCCAGCGATTGCAGGTGCCCATCCACGACGTCGAGCGTCGGCCGGCGAGCCCGGTAGTCGAAGAGCCGGTCCGCATCGAAGCGCCCGACCACCTGGCTGCCGTAAATGAGCTGCCCGGCCGCCAGGGTCCCGGCGCTGCCGGCGTCGACCCAACCCTCGAAGGCCGCCACCAGGATCGGCGCGTTGAGCGAGACCGGCCGGTCCGACTGAAACAGGGCCATGCCGGAAGGATAGGCGCTCGACCGTATAGTGGTGGACGTGGCCACTGACCTTCCCGACCGAGGAACGATGCCCTTCGCCGCGCAACCCACCTGCTTCCTGATCGCCGACATCTCGGGGTACACCGGCTACCTTGCCGAGGTCGAGCTGGATCACGCGCAGGACATCCTCGCCGATCTCATCGGCGCCGTCGTCACCGCGCTCCGGCCGAACTTCCGGCTGGCCAAGCTGGAAGGCGATGCCGCCTTCATGTTCGCCACGGCCGAGAAGCTGGATGGGTCGATGCTCCTCGACACCATCGAGCGCTGCTACTTCGGGTTCCGCCGGCGACGCCGCGACGTCCGCCAGGCGACCTCGTGCGAGTGCAACGCATGCGTCCAGATCCCCGATCTCGACCTCAAGTTCGTCGTCCACCACGGCGCGGCCATCCTCCAGAAGGTCGCGGGCCGGCAGGAGCTCCTGGGGTCGGACGTGATCGTCGCTCACCGGCTGCTGAAGAACGAGGTCGTCGAGAAGCTGGGGATGAGCGCCTACGCGCTCCTCACCCAGCGATGCATCGATGTCACCGAGATCGACCCGGCCGCGCTCGGCATGCGCGAGCACACCGAGACCTACGACCGGATCGGCGACGTGCCCGGCTGGGCTCATGACCTGGAGCGCCGATGGCAGGAGGAGGAGGCGCGCGGGCGCGTCTTCGTGATCCCGGAGGCATCGATCCTCACCGTCTCGGTGGCCACGACCGTGCCGCCGCAGGTGGCCTGGGAGTTCCTCACCAGGCCTGGGCAGCGGATGACCTGGCAGCCCTGGGTGACGGAGGTCACGATCAAGGGGGCCACCGGCGGCCGACGCGGCCCCGGGTCGGCCAACCACTGCGTGCACGGCAGGGACGCCGTCATCGAGCAGATCCTCGATTGGCGTCCGTACGACTACGTCACGGATCGCACGATCCTCGACACGGCGCGAGGACCGGTGAAGGTGCTCCACACCATCGAGCTTGAGCCGACCGCGGCGGGCACCACGGTCCACCTCCGGTTCGCAGCGCCGAAGAGCCGGCGGGAGAAGGTGCTCATGCAGGAGATCGGACCGGCCTACGGCGCAGCCCTCCGGTCGGGCGTCCCGGCGCTCATCGCCCAGCTGGACGCCGCGCTCGCCGCCCGCGAGGCGGACCGCGGCCCCGAGCCGGAGCTGGCGATGCCCAGGCCTGACGGCCCCCTGTCCGGCCTGGAGCCGCTGGTGATCGTCGGCTGACGGACCGGCCGGCCGAACCCCCCGGCGTCTGGGTTCTCCGAGGCTTGAATGGTGAGCGGCCAGGGATTCGAACCCTGAACCTAGTGATTAAGAGTCACTTGCTCTGCCGTTGAGCTAGCCGCCCGCGGGAATGATGGCGGAGGGCGGGGGAGGGGTCAACCGGGAGGCTGGGAAGGGGCCCCAGGAAACCGTGGGTCGTGTGATGACACCCTTCCCGGCCTAAGGCCTGGTTTGGTGGCGCCGCGCGAACCCAAATCGGGGGTCAGGGGAGGGGAAGTGTAAGCGCGGTGACACCGGGCGGGAGCCTGGGTCCGACACGGTGTCACCAGGCGAGCCGCGGGCGACGTGCGCCGTGGAACGCCGTCAGGTTCCCGGCTGGGCGGGTCCGCCGGCCGGCTCCGGCGCGTCGCCGTAGTGCGCGTCCAGGAAGCCGCGAACGGCGTCGGTGTCCGCCTTGTCCAGATAAAGGAGCCAGTTCCAGGCGGTGACCGCGATCGGGTGGCCGAAGTCGGCGCCAGCCCAGGGGGTCAGGATCACCTTGAACTGCACCGTCGTGGTCTGCTGGCGGACCCAGGTCTCGAGTGCGGCAAGGCCCGCCACGTCGAGCTTGGCGGGCTGATACCAGACGATGATCCCGCCGTGCTCCATGTTGTGGAGCATCCGCTCCTCGCGCTGGGCGCTGTCGTAGACCCCCCATGGGCCGGGCGTATCGGCCGATGCCCAGTGCGATCCCGATGTGGCCGGAACGGAGTGATACGGGCCACCCGCGGTCCCCGCGGCGATATGGCTGGCGCCATCGTCGATCTGCCGCGTGCCGGCATTCCCGCCGCCGGTCTCGCCCCCGCGGCCGAAGAGGAAGACGAGCAGCAGGATGACCGATCCCAGCACCAGGATCGCCGCGATCGAGAGCAGCCGCCAGTCGAGCGCGAGCCCCCGCCCGCTGCCGAGCCGCCGGGTCATCGCCTCGTCGGTGGCGCGGGATCGGCGCTGGATGCCGGAGGTGCGTCGCTTGGCCATCGGCGGCGAAGGATAGCGGAGCGGCGGGTGGGCCGGGCGAGAGGGTCCAGCCGACCGCCCTTGCTAGAATCGAGGGGAGATGTCCGCCCAGGAGACCGATGAGCCGCGGCTGAGCGCCTTTGCGCTCGCTCGCCGGCTGGTGTCAGGGCTCGTTGCGCTGGCCAGGCTCGAGGTGCAGCACGGCCTCCAGGAGGTCGGCGGGATGCTCGCCCAGGCGCGTGGGGCGATGCTCCTGTTCGGCATCGCGCTGGGGCTCGTCTTCGCGGCACTGATCTCGTTCACCGTCTTCTTCATCCTTCTCATCGCCGCGCTCCTGGGCTGGCCCGGCTGGCTGGTGTCGCTGATCGTGACCTTCCTGCTGCTGGGGATTGCCGGGTTCCTCGGCTGGCGCGGGGTTCGCAAGGTCAAGTTCGGGCCGCCCGAGGAGACGATGGCATCGGTCAGGGAGGAGGTCGCGTGGGCGAAACGATTGATCAGACGCGGGTAGAGATCGCGGCCCAGCGGGCCGAGCTGGAGGCCACCGCGGCCCGGCTGCGCGACGCCCTCGACCTGCGCAAGCGGGTGCGGGAGAACCCCGCGGTCGTGATCGGGATCGGCGCCGCCACCGCCTTCCTGGTCGTGGGTGGACCGCGGCGGCTGGCCCGCCTCCTGCGCGGGACGATGGCGCCGCACGCCGCCGAGGAGGCGTACGACGCGCTGCCGGAGACGATGCGGGCCTGGGTCGACGCGCTCGCCGGGGAGGCCGGCCCCAGGGCACGCGTGGCGCGCGACGAGGTGGTCGAGGAGCTGCGGCGCTGGCGACGCGACCCGATCAAGGACCGCAAGGCGCGCAGGGAGCTGGCACGCCAGATGGTCGAGGGTCCGCCGGGACCGCAGCGAACCGCCTGGAATGTCGCCGAGACGGCGCTGACGCTCATCGCGGCGGCGCTCGCCCGCAAGGCGGTGGCGCGCTTCCTGACGAACGAGCCCGCCGGCAAGCGGCCCATTGACGCGACGACGCCAGCGTCAACCCCGAGCGATCAGGCGAAGCCGGCAGGCGAGGCCAGGCAACCGGAGCCGGGCGAGTACAGCGGCTGGTCGTCGCGCTAGACTCCCTCGACGGCATCCGCCGTCCACGCGTCGATGGGCGAGTGGCGGAACGGCAGACGCGCCGGCTTTAGGAGCCGGTGTCGCAAGACGTGCGAGTTCGAATCTCGCCTCGCCCACCACGCCCAACTACAGGAGCAGCCTTGGTCACCGTCTCCACCCGCCCCGCGCCAGGCTCCAGGGTCGCCCTGGAGATCGAGGTCTCGCCGACCGACGTCGATCGCCACTTCGCCACCGCCTACCGACACCTGGCCGAGCGGACCAGGGTCCCCGGCTTCCGTCCCGGCAAGGCGCCGCGGCACGTGATCGATCGGTTTGTGGGACGTGCCTCCGTCGTCGCGGAGGCCGTCGACCACCTCGTCAACGAGAGCTACGACGCGGCCCTCGACCAGGTCGCCATCGTCCCGATCGACCAGCCGGAGCTCGACCTCGACAGCGCGACCGTGGTCGAAGGGGCGACGGTGCGCTTCACCGCGACGGTGGCCGTCCGGCCGGAGGTGACGCTCGGCGCGTACACCGACTACCCGTTCAGCCTGGAGCCGGCCGAGGTGACCGATGAGCAGGTCGAGGCGGTGATGACCGACCTGCGCGAGCAGCAGGCGATCCTGCGCCCGGTCGACGGGCGGGGCGCCGCCAACGGCGACATCGCGGCCGTCAAGTTCGCCGGCACCATCGACGGGGAGCCGTTCGATGGCGGCTCGGCCGATCGACTGCCGCTGGTGATCGGCGAGGATCGGATGATCCCCGGCTGGGAGGAGCAGCTGGTGGGCATGACGATCGACCAGACGAAGGGCTTCGACCTGACCTTCCCCGACGACTATCGGGTCGAGAAGCTGCGCGGCAGGCGCGCCCACTTCGTGGTGACGCTCCTGGACCTCCGCGAGCGGATCCTGCCCGAGGTCGATGACGCCTTCGCGAAGAGCGTCGCCGAGGTGGACACGGTCGACGAACTGCGCGCCGAGGTGCGCGACGCCCTTGCCCGTCGCGGCGCGGACGAGGCGCGCCACCATTTCGCCGATCGGATCATCGACTTCGCCACCGCCAATGCGGGCGTCGACCTGCCCGAGGTGATGATCGCCAACGAGATCGAGATCATGCGCGACGAGCTGCGGAACCGCCTCGCGGCCCAGCAGATCGGGATGGAGCGGTACCTGGAGATGGCGCGCCAGTCGCCCGAGGAGCTGGCGGCAGAGCTGCGCGAGCCGGCCAGCCGCCGGGTGAAGTCGCTCCTCGTTCTGTCGGCGATCGCCGAGAAGGAGGGGATCGATGCCTCCCCCGAGCAGATCGACGCCGAGGTCTCCGACCAGCTGGCACGCTATCCCGACGAACCGCGGCTGCGCGAGTACCTGACTTCGCGCCGCGGCCGCTCGTACCTGCGCATGACGCTGCGCAACCGTACACTGGTCGACACGCTGATCGAGCGCGCCCTGCCGGCCACCCCAACCGACGAGACGACGGAGTAACGCATGCTGGTCCCGATGGTCATCGAGTCGAGCGCTCGCGGCGAGCGGGCCTTCGACATCTACTCGCGGCTGCTCAAGGAGCGGATCATCTTCCTGGGCGAGCCGATCGAGGACCACATCGCCAACCTGGTGATCGCCCAGCTCCTTTTCCTGGAGAGCGAGGACCCGACCAAGGACATCAGCCTCTACGTCAACTCGCCCGGCGGCGTGGTGACGAGCGGCCTCGCCATCTACGACACGATGCAGTATCTGAAGGCGCCGGTGAGCACCATCTGCATCGGCATGGCGGCCAGCATGGCATCAGTCCTGCTGGCGGCCGGGGCCAAAGGCAAGCGCTTCGCCCTGCCGAACAGCCGGATCATGATCCACCAGGGGTCGGCGGGGTTCCGCGGCAACACGCCCGATGTCGAGATCCAGATGCGCGAAGTGATGCACCTGACCGATCGGCTCACCCGGATCCTGGCGGGGCATACGGGCCAGCCACCCGAGAAGGTGAAGGCCGATTCCGATCGCGACTTCTACATGAGCGCCGATGAGGCGAAGGCGTACGGCATCATCGACGAGGTCTTCGTCGGCGCCGGCGAGTCGCTGATCAGCATGACCCAGGCCGCGGGCGGTACCGTTCCGACCGCCAAGGAGGCCGCCGCGGCGGAGAGCAAGGCCGAGGGCAAGCCCAAGAAGTAGGCGTGGGCCGGACCCGGGACCGCTGGCGCTTGCCACCATCCTGGGTGCCTGCGTGGCAAGCAGTCCCACTACTGCTCGTGCACCGATCGCACGGTTCGGGTGCCATGTGATCACTGGGGCTTATGAGGCGGCGCCACAGCCGGCGATTCAGTGCACGAGCAGCAGCCAGGCTTATGGAAGACCAGGTCACACCAGGGTTGCGCCGCTCCGTTCGAGGTCCAGGAGCCAGCGCTTGATCCAGAGGTCGGAGCCCCACCCGCGGATCGAGCCGTCCGCATGGATGACCCGATGGCATGGCACCACCGGCGAGAGAGGACAGCGGGACATGGCGCCGCCAGTGGCTCGCGCCGCGCGGGCGTACCCGGCCATCGCGGCCAGGTCGCCGTACGAGACGGTCTCGCCGTAGGGGATCTGCCGCGCAGCCATCCATACGGCCACGTCGAACGCCCCGGCGTCGCGCAGGTCGAGGGGCACAGAGAAGGCGCGCAGCCGTCCCGCGAAATATGCCTCTAGCTCCGCGATGGCGGGCGCCACCGCGTCGAGGTCGACGGCTGACGGCGCATCCTCCGGGAGGTCGCCGCGCGCGATGGAGACGAGGCCGCGGGGCGAGACGGCGACCCACAGCCGGCCGATCGGGGACTCCATCGGCGCCTGGGCGATGACAGGAGGCACCGGTTAATGCCAGCCGGGACCATCGGTTGATAGCCGGAAGGCTGCCAAGCGCGTGCTATCCTCGGACCGATGACCGGCAAGACCAAGGTCCCGTATCGCTGCTCCTTCTGCGGCAAGAGCCAGGAGCAGGTCCGCAAGCTGATCGCGGGCCAGGGCGTCTACATCTGCGACGAGTGCATCAACCTCTGCCAGGAGATCATCGAGGAGGAGATGGCGGAGGCGCCCCGCGCCAAGAGCACGCCCGCCGCTCTCCCGTCGCCGCGCCGCATCAAGGAGAAGCTCGACTCCTACGTCATCAGCCAGGACGCGGCCAAGAAGGTCCTCTCCGTCGCGGTCTACAACCACTACAAGCGCGTGAACGCCGGGACCGCGGTCGACGACGTGGAGCTCGGGAAGAGCAATGTCCTGCTGGTCGGGCCGACGGGCTCGGGCAAGACGCTCCTGGCCCAGACCCTCGCCAAGGTGCTCGACGTGCCCTTCTGCATCGCCGATGCGACGAGCCTGACGGAGGCCGGCTACGTCGGCGAGGACGTCGAGAACATCCTCCTGCGCCTCATCCAGGCCGCCGACTTCGACGTGCAGCGGGCGCAGCGCGGGATCATCTACATCGACGAGATCGACAAGATCGCGCGCAAGACCGATAACCCCTCGATCACCCGCGACGTGTCCGGCGAGGGGGTCCAGCAGGCGCTCCTCAAGATCCTGGAGGGGACCGTCGCCAACGTGCCGCCGCAGGGTGGGCGCAAGCACCCGCACCAGGACTTCATCCAGATCGACACGACCAACGTCCTGTTCATCTGCGGCGGCGCCTTCGAGGGGCTCGAGAAGATCGTCGAGGAGCGGGTTGGCAAGCGGGGGATCGGCTTCGGCTCGCAGGCCCAGAAATCCCGCGAGGAGCGCCGCCGGCTGATGGATCAGCTGATGCCGGAGGACCTCCTCAAGTACGGGCTGATCCCCGAGTTCGTCGGCCGCCTGCCGGTCGTGGTGGGGCTCTCGGCGCTGGTCAAGGACGACCTGATCAAGGTGCTCACCGAGCCGAAGAACGCGGTCACCCGCCAATTCGCCAAGTTCCTCTCCCTCGACCGCGTCGAGCTTGTCTTCACCCCCGAGGCGCTCGAGGCGACCGCACGCCTCGCGCTCGACCGCAAGACAGGGGCGCGGGCCCTGCGCACCATCGTCGAGGAGGCGCTGCTCGAGGTGATGTACGACATCCCCGAGCGGACCGACATCAAGAAGGTGGTGATCACCGGCGAGACGATCGAGCGCGGTCAGCCGCCGATCCTGCTGACCGAGACCGACGAGCCCGAGCCCCGCCGTCGGAGCACCGCCAAGGAGCGCGCGATCGAGCGCGTGGAAGAGTCCGCCTAGCCCTTCCGCGATCCGCGCGCCGGTACCAGTGGCCCGGTCGTCAAGGTACTTTCGGTCGGGGCGTTGACGCACCAACCCCGCGCTAGCATGACTCCCGAGCCAAACCACCCAGACGCCACCGCAAGGAACCACCAACGCGATGAGTTCGAACCCTCCGGAGCCGACCCCCGACCAGGCGCCAAGCGACTTCCTGCGCAGCCTGGTGGACGCCATGCGCCGGGTCGTTGAGGCGACGCGCGACCGGACCCTCGCGGAGATGCGCGAGGCGGTCGAGACCGAGGCCGGTCAGCTGGACATGGCCCGCGCCGCCCGCGAGGCCGCGCTGCGTCAGCACGCCGAGGCGGAGATCACCGGCGTCGGCTCCTGGGAGCGCGCCGAGATCGAGCGGATCCGCGCCGAGGCCCTCCGCAAGGTCCAGGCCCGTGGTGGACAGCTGGACCAGGAGCTCGCCGAGCTGGCCGCCGCCAACACCGCCGAGCACGCCGCCCTCGCCGCGCGAGCGGACGCCTACGAGCGCCAGGTCGCGGACTTCATCGAGGGGCTGGAGGGGATCCAGGATCCCGCCGCCTTCGCCGCGGCCGCGCGACGCATGCCCTCGCCGTGGGCCGCAAAGGCGCCGCCGGCCCTGGCCGCACCGCGAATGGCTGCCGCTGCCCCCGCTGAGGCGCAGCCAGCCGAGCCGACCGCCGAGCCGATGGTCGAGTCCGTCGCCGAGGCTCCGACCGCCGAGCCCATGGTCGAGTCCGTCACCGAGGCTCCGACTGCCGAGGCTCCCGCAGCCGAGGCTCCGACCGCCGAGGCTCCCGCAGCCGAAGCGGCCGCTGAGCCGGTGGCCGCCAAGCCGACCGCCCAGGCTCCGACCGCCGAGCCCGCCAAGCCCGAGGCCGCCGAGCCGGCCAAGCCGGTCGCCGGCCCGGTCGACGGTGCCCCCGCCGCAGAGCGCAACGGCGTCGCCTCGGCGACCGACGCGTCCAGCGCCGACGTGGTGCCGGCTGAGCCTGTTGTCGCCGAGCCGGTTGCCGATCAGGCGACCTCGATCCAGGTCCACGGGCTGGGCAGCTTCGGCGCCATCACCTCCTTCAAGCAGTCACTCGAGAAGGTCGACGGGATCCGCAGCGTGACGCTCGGCCTGGGCCCGGGCGGCGAGTTCGTGTACACCGCCACCCACGCGCCCGCCTTCGACCTCGGCCGCGCCATCCGCGCCATCGAGGGCGAGGGTGTGGAGATCGAGCGCGACAACGGGACCCTGCGCGTCAAGGTCGGCAAGGCAGCCAAGGCCGGCTGACGGGATAGGAGATAAGGAGGGGGAAATGTCGCACCCCCGGCAAATCGGCTAGTGATCCGCCTCCCGAGTTCCGTCCGCAGGCTCGCCTGACCTTACCTGATCAACCCACTGCGACCATTTCTCCCACGGCTCATGCAAGCCTCCGAAGACGAACGAGGTTCCGTGCTTGACGTTCTCCATCGCGTTATGCCAGATAGTGTTCACAGCATGGTTGAGTGGCGCCATTAGGTCGTTCGCGTCAAGACGGGGACTTCCGTGGAGCTCCGTCCGCAGCTTCGAGCCCTGGTGGAATTCCGGGGTTCGGAAGTCCTCGTCATACCGCTCGATCATGGCGCGATACGGAGCCATCCAGCCCCAGCGAGGATTCGACTCAGGTATGTCCCGGAAGAACCGGCGCTGAACTGACTTCCCTTCGGGTTCTCGACCGAACTCGAAGTAGTAGATGAATCGCATGATCCTCTCCCAAAGGATTCGGACCTTTCCAATTACGGACTGATCAATTGACTGGCGTACCAGGCGGAGGCGCGGTGATTCAGCTCTGCCCGGATCTGCGTTGATCGGGCCGTGGTACAGCCGGTTGTACAAGCCGAGGTCCACCTCTATTAGGTAGTAGAGCTCGAGCTTAATGTCCATGAGCATCGCCATGACCTTGCCCAGACGCTCGGGAGGCCACCCACCGGCTACGTACGATTCAGCAAATGCGGGCAGATTCCACTGAGCCACTGGCAGATGTGGCAGAACGTAGTCTCGGAACTCTGACGGCATTTCTCCATACGTCTCTTCAAGAGCACCCCGGAACTGCTCCTCGAATTGGAGGATCCAGACGCGCAACTCCTCCGGAACTACGGAGTCATCCGCGCCCTTTAGCGTCAGCCCCTCAGGCTCGCTACCCATTGCCTGGGTCCAGTGCCGCACGGTCCTCTTTCCTCATCTGGTCAGCTACTCGTTCGCGCTCCTGCTTCATCGGTTCCGCCTCCAACATCTCTTGAATCCTTGTTGCTGGCGTCACCCCGGCAATACCACGGTTTACCCATTCTCGCTTCGGCAGGTCAAACGGAGCATCGGGAGGCCGCTCATCTCAATGTGATCGGATGACACCGACGAGGTAACCCGGCGCTAATTCCACGACTCATCGCGCGCTCATCGGCCCGCCGACCTACTGCCCCGACGCGAGAAACGCGTCCAGAGGGTGGGGGTCGCCGAGTTAGTGACTGAAGGTGTCGGGAATAGGTCTGCGGATACACCGGCGCCCAGGACCAGAAGCAGGTTTCTCTCGACCAACCTCGAGATCGTACTTGGGAGCCCAAGTCGCACGTCGCCCCGGGGCGACTAGACTCTGCCACAGGTCAATCTGACGTCAGGTCCCCAAGGCGGAGACAGGTCGTGGGCAGCCACAAGTGGGATAAGACCAAGAATCACCAGGAGGACGCCTCCGACAGCGGCTGGTCAATCGCAGGCTATGGCCCGACCGCACCGGCGGACACCGACGAGCTTCGACTGGCCGAGGCCTGCGTGGCGGTCGCGCTAATGGTGGCGAAAGCCGACGGCGACGTTAACCCGGAGGAAATCGACGCCCTCCCGCAGTTGCCCTCGGTGGTCCGTCAGTCCGCCCGGACGCCACTTGTTAGGGAGGCTGCCGGGGAGCTCCTGAGATTCCCATGGATCGTGCAGCGTGTGTCGCGGTCGAATCTGGCCGCGCCGCTCGATGCCTTTCGCCCTGTCCTTGACAGACTTCCGGCGCCTGAACGCGGTGACGTTGCCTTGGCCCTCTGGGCGGTTGGGAAGTTGATCGGGCAAGCCCACGAAGATCCGACGTCGTTAGTTGACGCGTACCGCTTGGAGGTGGACTCCACGATCGGGTGCCTGACCTATCTCGGCATCACGAAGGAGGAGATTCTCGAGGCGGACGCCGCGCAGAAGGCTAGCCCAGACCCGGGGCCGATCGAAGCTTCCCGAGCGACAGGTTTTGGGGACCTCCCCACACCCCAGGCGCACCGCCAGCCTCTGCGATTGCCGCCCGAGGTGTTCGCTGCGCTTGAGTCTGCAGGCGTGAAGATCGTTGCGGACCCTCAAACCGGCGCGCAGATACTTGCGCGGAATGGGATCACCCTCGCTCGCATCGACAGCGATCCTCCGCATCTCACATGGAGCGATCCCGCCTTCGAGGCTTTCTCGGCGATGGTTTTCGAATATGAGCGCGCCGCTCGGTTGCTGCAGGAGAACCGAGGATTCGACACCATTGGGCTTCGCGATGAGCTCAGGGGTCGTTTGCAGCTCACGCGGCTGCTGGACCTGGCTGAAGCAGCACGATGCCGCGTGGAGAAGCGCGGCGGGCTCCGAGCGAAGGAGTACTTCGTCTGGCACCCGGCGTTTGAAGAGTTCGTCCGCTTCACGGTTCTCCGTGGCACGTCGCATGTGGTAGATGTCGCGTTCGCATCTCCACCTGTCGTGGTTCTTCTGAGTTTTCTCCACGGCTTTCAGGAGGATCTAGCTCGCATTGGTCTCGAGGGTCGCTCCAATAGTCAGACGAGTGAGGCGATGACTCCACCGCTCGCGGATGCCGGCCGACGATCTGCCCCCGACGCCCTCTCCACACCCCAGGCCGGGCCGCCGACCGACTTGCGGCGCGTGCGGGCGTCGAATCAGCGGCGGGTTGAACGCTACCTCGCATTGTTGTCAGCCAAGGTAGGCAAGGCGGCGCAGGTCGGTGAAAGCCTCATGGCCGAGTGGACGGATGAGGAGATTCGAACAAGAGCAAAGTCGGCACCGGTGAAACCCGGCTTCCCGACTGGACCAGCGATCGGTGAGTTCGTCGTGTCCATAAGGCGATCAGCGCAAGCCCAAGGTGAAGCCGCCCCGCTCCTGCGAAGTGCCCACGACCGCTGGTCGGCAGGAAACGTGGCTGGGGCCGCGTCGAGCTTCGAGGAAGCTCGACGCATTCTGCTTGCCCATGAGATGCTGGATCAAAACCGCCTGGAAGAATTCACCTGGACTCAAGCTAGGAGCACGAACAGTACTCGAGCGGAGTTGCAGCGACTTCACGACGAGGAATCAAGCGACGAGCTCTGACACCGCGGCCTGAGGAAGCGCTAGGACCCCCCTCGCTGTACCCAACGCCAGGGTGCGACATTTCCCCTCTCTTATCTCCTAACCCCAAGGCCGGCTGACGCAGCGCGGGGCGGGTGCTAGACTCCCGCCCACGGCGCTGACCGTGAGGAGTACCCCTCCACCGACCGCGAGAGACGGCGGGTCGCAGGCTGCAAGCCCGCCCCGGCACGAGAGGGAGAAGGTCGCACGCGAGCCGGCCGGGTCCGCCCGATAGCGCGGCAACGAGGGCTCCATCGGCTCTGGACCGATGGCGCCGAACGAAGGTGGTACCACGACCCGTTCGTCCTTCGGCGAACGGGTTTTGCATTGGGCACGGAGGCAGACCGATGACGGAGCGACCCGAGCTGGCGCCGCGCTACGTCGCGGCCGAGGTCGAGCCGGCGATCTACGAGCGCTGGCTGGCGAGCGGCGCCTTCACGCCGTCCGTCGAGCCGCGCCCGGGTGCCGAGCGCTTCGTGATCACGATGCCGCCGCCCAACGTGACCGGCTCCCTGCACGTCGGGCATGCGCTGTTCGTGACGCTCGAGGACCTCCTGACCCGCTACCACCGCATGCGCGGCGACGACACGCTCTGGCTGCCGGGCGTCGACCACGCCAGCATCGCGGCGCAGTTCGTGCTCGACAAGATCATCGCGGAGGAGGGCGAGACGCGTGAGTCGCTCGGCCGCGACCGCTACCTGGAGCGGATGTGGCGCTTCATGGACGAGACACGCGACGTCATCGGGCTCCAGATGCGTCGGCTGGGCGCATCCGCCGACTGGACCCGCAACCGCTTCACCATGGACCCGATGAGCGCGCGCGCCGTCCGCACCGCCTTCAAGCGGCTGCATGACGGTGGCCTGGTCTACCGTGGCGAGGCGCTCGTCAACTGGTGCCCGCGCTGCGGGACCACGCTCAGCGACCTGGAGAAGGTGCCGCGCGAGGAGACCGGCACGCTGTGGACGGTCCGCTACCACCTGGCGCGAGCCGATGGCACCCCGGATCCGGAGCAGTGGATCGCAGTCGCCACGACTCGCCCGGAGACGGTGCTGGGTGACGTGGCGGTGGCGGTCAACCCCGACGACGAGCGCTACCGCGAGCTGGTGGGCCGAGAGGCGATCCTGCCCTTCCTCGGCCGACGCCTGCCGATCATCGCCGACGCGGTGGTGGAGCGGGAGTTCGGCACCGGGGCGGTCAAGATCACGCCCGCCCACGATCCCGACGACTACGAGACCGGCCGCCGCCACGGGCTGCCGGCGATCAGCGTGCTCGACGAGGAGGCGCGCATCAACGAGGAGGGCGGTCCGTTCGCCGGCCTGGACCGCTACGAGGCGCGGACGCGGATCGTCGACGAGCTTCGCGCGATGGGGGACCTGGAGGGGGAGCGGCCGCACGCGATGGTGGTCGGCCACTGCGACCGGTGCGGGACGGTGATCGAGCCGCGGCTCTCGGTGCAGTGGTTCGTGCGCACGAAGCCGCTCGCCGAGCGCGCGCTCGCCTCGGTGCGCGAGGGGCGGACCCGCATCGTGCCGGAGCACTTCACCAGGGTCTACGCCCACTGGATGGAGAAGATCCGCGACTGGGCGGTGGGACGGCAGCTGTGGTGGGGCCATCGCATTCCGGCCTGGTACTGCCCGGACGGCCACATCACGGTCACCGATGCCGAGGCCGGCCCCGACGCCTGCTCCACCTGCGGTCGCCCCGCCTCCGAGTTGACGCAGGAGACCGACATCTTCGACACCTGGTTCAGCAGCGGCCTCTGGCCGTTCAGCACCCTGGGCTGGCCCGAGGAGAGCGCGGACATGGCCCGCTTCTACCCGACATCGGTGATGGAGACCGGGTACGACATCATCTTCTTCTGGGTCGCGCGGATGATGATGCTCGGCCTCTACCTGACCGACACCGAGCCGTTCCACACCGTCTACCTGCACGGCCTGGTGCGCGCCGACGGCGGCGTGAAGATGGGCAAGACCAAGGGCAACACGGTCGATCCGCTCGAGGTGATGGACGAGATCGGGGCCGATGCGCTGCGCTTCGCGCTGACCGTCGGGACGACCCCGGGCGCCGATCAGCGGCTGACCGCCGGCAAGCTCGACGGCGCTCGCAACTTCACCAACAAGCTCTGGAATGCGGCCCGCTTCGTGCTCGGGGTGCGGCCGGAGCCGCTCGCCGCACCCGACGGCGAGCCGACGCTCGCCGAGCGCTGGATCGCCTCGCGCCTGTCGGAGGCCACCGAGCGGGCGACCCGCCAGCTCGACGAGCTCGACCTGTCGGCCTACGCCGCATCGGCCCACGAGTTCGCATGGGGCGACTTCTGCGATTGGTACCTGGAGATGGCAAAGGTCGATCTGCGCCGCCCCGACGCCGGCGAAGGCGAACGAGCCCGCGCCTGGCTGTCGGCCGCGCATGCCCTGAGCGGGATGCTCCGCCTGCTGCACCCGATCGTGCCGTTCGTGACCGAGGAGATCTGGACCGCCCTCAGCGCGGCGCTGCCGGATGGCGATCGCCGGGAGCCGCTCCTCATTGCCTCCGCGTGGCCGTCGCCCGGGCCGCGCGACCGGCAGGCCGAGGACGAGATGGCCGTGCTGATGGACCTCATCCGCGGCGTGCGGAACCTGCGCACCGAGTCCGGATCCGGCGCCTCCGCGTGGCTTCCGCTGACGGTCGTGCCGTCGGAAGCCGCGGGACGCGCCGCCCTCGCGCGGGGGCTCGACTACCTCGGCGCGCTGGCCCACGTGCGGCCGATCGAGCTGCGCGACCCCGGCGATGACCACGGGCGCCCGGAGCTCGTCGCCTCGACCGGCGATGCCGCGGCCTGGCTGGCTGGCGCAGCGCCCGAATCGGGCGACGTCGTCGGTCGTCGTGCCGCCGCAGAGGCGCACCTGCGAGGCGGGATCGATCGGGTCAGAGCCCTCCTGGCAGGCGAGTTCGCGACCCGCGCCCCAGCGGAGGTGGTCGCGCGTGAACGGGCTCGGCTGGCGGAGCTGGAGTCCCAGCTGCGGCTTCTCACCGGTGGCTGAACTGCACCGCGCACAACCCGCGGGCCCATCCCGAGCCCCGCGAGTGCGCTGCTAGAATCGGCCGCATGTCATTCCTCAGGCGCAGCCGCAAGAAGGAGGAGGAGCCTCCGCCTCCGCCGACTCCCGTCCAGGAGGAGGTCACCGCCCAGCAGTTCAGCCTCAAGCTCGCCTTCCTGGCGCGCAGCAGCGACGGGTTGCGCCTGCCGGCCGACCCGCGCATGCAGTCGATGCTGCCGGGGATCGTGGAGCCCCTCGCCCTCGCTCCGGTCGAGGTCCTCGAGCCGGTCAGCCACGAGCTGGCGAACGCGGCGCCCAACATCGACCGCCTGCCCGAACTCCAGCAGTGGATCACCGTCCGATCCACGGCAAGCCCCATCGCCCACCACACGCTGTACGTCCTCGAGTCGACCGACGCGGTCGACATGACCGTCGACACCCTCGTCAGCGCCCTGCTCCACGGCCAGACCGATACCTCCGGCTACCCCGATTACAACGCCATCGTCGGGGGCCTGGCGAGTCACTGGGACGAGCTCTCGGGCGACCTGATCGTGCGGGCCGTGGTCGGGTGGGGAGGCAGGGGGCAGCGTGGCGACACGGAACGCCATGGGAACCGTCTCCTCAGCGCGCTCTACCAGCAGGTGCGTGCCACCGGCCACAGCCTCGGTGCCGCGACCTCGGCGCGCGCCACCTCGATCAGCGAGCGCGGCGGCGCCATCTGCCAGCACTGTGGATTCGAGTCGGGGACCGGCGCCTTCTACTGCCCCAAGTGCGGAATGCGCATGCGGGGCTGACCGCTCCAGGCGGTACCTTTGGCCCGTCCCGGGTAGGCTGCAGTCCCATTGCCGCTCGCCCCCGGAGCGACCGATAGTGGTGCACACGCCACCGCACCACCACGGAAGGAAGAGCCTTGGAGCGACCGACCGTCCTGCTCGCGCTGCAGGGCTACGCGACCCCGTATGTCGATGCCCTGCAGGTCGCCGGCTTTGACGTCCTGACGGACCCGTCGGTCGTCCCCGACCTGCTCGCCAACCGCCGCGGCGTGGACCTCGCGGTGCTCGATTGCGACATCCACGACGCCTCGACGGTGTACGCCGAGCTCCACGGGACCACCCCAGTCCCGACCATCCTGGTCTTCTCCGACGAGCCCCCCGCGTGGGCGATCGGGAGCAACACCCAGGCTACCCGCGACGAGTACGCGCTCAAGCCGCTCCCCGCCGATGCCCTCGTGTATCGGCTCCAGGCGCTCCAGATCCGATACAACCGCGGCGCACGCGTCGATGCCGGCGGCTGGGACGACGCGTCCGGGTCGGAAGCGGCAACGATCGGAGAGGGCCACGTGGTGAGCGTCTTCGCGCCGAAGGGCGGCGTTGGCAAGACCACCATCGCCGTCAACCTGTCGGTGGCGCTCCGCGAGCAGACACGGGCGCAGGTCCTGCTCCTCGATGCCGACGTGGGCGTCGGGAACGTCACCAGCATCCTCGACGTGCCGTACCGGATGGGGCTCGCCGACCTGGCCGACTCCACGCCGGAGGAGTGGACGGACGCAGCCTTCCAGCAGGCCGTCTGCGTGCACGGGGCGAGCGGCGTAAACGTCCTGACCTGGGGCAATGATCCCGCCGAGTCCGAGCGGATCAAGGTCGACCTGCTCCTGGCGGCGGTCCGCTGGGCGCGCGCCCACTACTCGTACGTCGTCATCGACAACCATCCCAGCTACGACGACCGCACCATGGCCATGCTCGCCATCTCCGGCGAGATCTTCCTGGTGGTGACCCCCGAGGTGGGACCACTGCGGAACGCCGCCCAGTTCCTGGAGGTGGCGCGGGAGGTCGGCCTCGGCGACGTCGTCAAGGTGATCGTCAACCGCTCCAACCACGGCGTGAGCATGGACGACATCGCCGAGACGCTCGGCAAGCCGGTGAGCGCCATGATCGTTTCCAACGGACCGAAGGCGGTCGCGGCCGCGAACGAGGGGATGCC
This sequence comes from Chloroflexota bacterium, assembly GCA_016191345.1. Classification (GTDB taxonomy): domain Bacteria; phylum Chloroflexota; class Limnocylindria; order Limnocylindrales; family CSP1-4; genus UBA5189. The sequence continues at coordinate 16,884 of JACPOU010000055.1, read as the reverse complement.
GATGATCACCAAGTTCCCCGGGGATCGAATGAGCGCCGACCTGCACAACGTGGCGCGGCTGCTCACCCGTGAGCCGACCGCGGTGCAGACGGAGAAGTCCCGGCCCTGGTGGGCCACCCTGGCGGCCCGCCTCTCCAGCGTCTGAGCCTCGCCCCGGCGTCGTTGCGCCGTTGCGGCACCCCTGCCATCATGCCCGCGCGGACCACCCGGTCCGCGCGTTCACATTCCGACTGATCCAGGGAGGCTCCGCCGCCCCGCGGAGCGCGTGCCGTGCCGACCTACGACTACCAGTGCCGCAGCTGCGGCGTCATCAGCGAGGTGATCCACTCGATGCTCGAGGACGGGCCGAGCGAGTGTGAGCGCTGCGGCGGGCAGCTGCGCCGCGTCGTCCATCCGACGGGGATCATCTTCAAGGGGAGCGGCTTCTACAAGACCGACTCGCGATCCTCGTCGTCGGGAAGCGTGGCCGGCGGAAGCCGGAGCACGACGCCGACATCGGCGGATTCCGGCTCGACCACACCGTCGACCGAGGGCGGCTCGAGCGCCAAGGGGACGGGGCCGTCGTCGAGCGCCGCGGACGCCGCGAAGGGCTCGAGCGGTGGCGACTAGGCCGACTGGGACTGGGGCGTTCCGCAGCGGCGGCAGAAGCGCGCCGATGCGGAGAGTGACAGCTCGCAGTGCCCGCAGGTCCGCACGCCGATCTGGCTGATCGCCCCTGCGACCTCGCGCGCCGAGGCATCCCAGAAGGCGCCGCCGGCCGCCGGCACCCCGGCCGCCGCAGCGTGCCGCCCGACCTCGCGTGGCGCCGCGCCGCTCGAGCGGTAGGGGAGCACCACCCGCTCCGGCCTTCCGACCGGCCCCTGTCCGGTGTCGCCGAGCCCGAGCAGGTCGAGCTGGGCGCGGCGAGCGGCCAGGGTCTCCAGTTCCGCGGCAGACGCGGCCGCCGCCACGGCGGGCACCTCGGCGTCGGTTCCGGCGGCCCGCGGGTAGTGCAGGAACGTGTCCGTGATCGGGCGCAGCGGGCGATGCGGCAGCTGCTCGGGCTCGGACATCGGCGTCGGCATCGGCTCGGGCTCGATCTCCGGCGCAGCCTCTTCCGCGGCGAGGACCGGCTCGACGATCGGCTCCGGCTCGGCCTCCACCAGCACGGGTTCGGGCTCCGGCTCGACGAGCGGCTCCGGCTCGGCCTCGGCCGCAGCGAGCACCGGCTCGGGCTCGGGCACCCAGATCGGCTCGGGGACGGGCTCCGGCTCGGGCTCGGCCTCCGCCAGCACGGGCTCCAGCTCGAGCTCCGGCACCCAGATCGGTTCAGGTTCGGGCTCCACCTCCGCGATCTGGGGCACCGGCGCGGGCCAGGCCGGCTCGGGGGCGGGCTCCGTCAGATCGAGGGCGGGCCAGGCGGCTTCGCCGTCGAGCGGGAACTGCAGGGAGTAGTCCGGCTTCACCTCGCCCATGGTGGCCGCGAACCGATCCGCCAGCGGCTCGGTCGCCGGCAGCGGCTGGCAGCTCTGGCAGCGACCGGCCGCCTCGTTCCAGCAGTTCGTGCAGGTGTACTGGCGGCAGTCGATGCAGAAGTTGAACGACGAGTGGAAGGCGTCGAGCTGCTTGGAGGCCAGCACCTCTTCCTGCATGCGCGCGGCGTCGGCGAGCGAATCGGAGAGCGAATCCTGGCTCAGGACGTAGTTCTTGAAGCCCGAGAGGAGGCCGCGGGTGCGGCGCAAGGGCGTCATCTTCGCCGGGGCGGCGAACTCGTATCGAGTCCCGCACCGCTCGCAATAGGATTCGGTCAGCGCGTCTGGCATCGGTCGGTTGGCACCCGGTTCTCGAGGAAGAGGCTTCAGGGAGCAGGAGTATACCGAGCCACCTCCAGGTCTCCCCACAGGCGCATTGGTACCTTGGCGGGCGCCGTTGGTACCCCGCTCGTCCTCCCGGGGGAGGCGGCGACGCCCCGTGCTACGATCGGCGGGTGGGCATCTTCGCGCGGCTCGAGTCGTTCCTCGAGCGGCTCTTCGAGGCGCCGGCGGGTCGCCTGGGTGCGACGCTGCAGCCGGTGCTGCTGACCAAGCGGATCGAGCGCGCCATGGACAGCGGCAAGACCTTTGAGGCGGCAGGGATCATCGTCCCGAACCGCTACGACCTGCACCTGCACCCGGCTGACTTCGCGGCCTTCGCGTCGTACCGCGGGTCACTCGAGGACGACCTGGCCCATGGCGCGGCGACGCGCGCCCGACGCGAGCGCTACCACCTGGTGGCGCGGGCCAGCGTCCACCTGGTGGCCGATCCCGCCGTTCCACGGGGCGACGTGCGGGTCGCGGCCAACGTGGTGGATGACGCCGGCGATCGGGTCCCGCAGCAGGTGCTCGAGCCGCCCTCGGCGCAGACGATGGTGCTGGCACGACCGGGATACGAGGTGGCGCCGCCTGACTCCGCCACGCGAGCGTTCCTCCTGGTTCGAACCGATCGGGCCGCCCAGGTGCGGTTCGACCTGGGCGGGGCGCTGATCAGCATCGGGCGGGCCAGCGACAACGACGTGATCGTCGACGATCCGGAGGTGAGCCGGCACCACTGCCAGCTGAAGCTCCAGCACGGCGCCTACAGCTTCGCCGACCTGGGCAGCCGCAACGGCTCGTGGGTCAACGGACAGCAGGTGAGCGAGGTGGCGCTGGGGCCGGGCGACGCGATCCAGATCGGCAGCACCGAGATCCTGTTCCAGGTGCGCGGATGACCGGCGAGATCCTCCGCCTCCTCCTGCTCGTCTTCCAGCTCGCCTTCGTCGGCCTGCTGTACCTGATCCTCTTCGGCTTCTCGCGGTCCCTGCTGCGCGACCTGCGGAGCGCCGAGGTGACCCAGCTGGCGAGCCAGTCGGGGATCGGGCGGCTCTCCGTGATGGAGTCACCCGTCGATGAGCCGGCGGTCGGTGCCTCGATCGCCCTGGGGCCGATCAACTCCCTCGGCCGCAACGTGAACAGCACGATCTTCATCGACGACGACTTCGTGAGCAGCGGCCACGCGATGCTCACCTTTCGGGGGCGGAGCTGGTTCATCGAGGACCAGGGGAGCACCAACGGGACCTACGTCAACGGCCACCTGATCGATCGGGCGGTCGCGCTCTCGTTCGGCGACGAGCTGACGATCGGGCGCGTGCGGATGCGGCTGGAGCGCTGATGCGCGCGGTCCCGCGCCCCGTCGAGCTGCGCCTGCTCCTGCCGCTGCTGATCCTGGTCCCGCTCGGCTTCGCGGTGACCAACATCGCCAAGACCGGCACGCTGGATCCGGGTCCGCTGGGGATCGCGATCGGCTACGTCGGGCTGATGCTGGCCGCCCACCTGGTCCTGCGGCTCACCGGCAGCCGGGGCGACCAGATGCTGCTGCCGGTGGTGGCGACGATCGGCGGGGTCGGGATCGTGATGCTCAACCGCCTCCCGCAGAACCTGTTCGGGACCGACCTCCTCGGCATCCGGCTCGGGATGGCGACCACCCAGCTGCTCTGGTTCGGGATCGGCATCGGCGCCATGCTGCTGATCGCCGCCCGCTTCCGGGACGACAGCGTGCTGCGGCATTTCAAGTACACCTGGGCCCTGGCCGGCACGCTGTTGCTGGTCATCACCTTCCTGTTCGGCAAGGAGGTGAACGGGGCGCGACTCTGGATCTTCCTGGGGCCGATCGGCTTCCAGCCTGGTGAGGCGATCAAGATCGTGCTGGTCATCTTCATCGCCGGCTACCTGGCCGAGAAGCGGACGCTGCTGGCGGGCGCCAGCGCCCGGGTGGGCCCGATCAGGATCCCGCCCGTGCCGTACCTCCTGCCGATGATCGCGATCTTCGTGATCGTGATGCTGGTCGTGATCATCAGCCGGGACCTCGGCACGGCCCTCCTCTTCATGGGGATCTTCCTGACCATGCTCTTCGTGGCGACCGGGCGGCGCAGCTACGTCCTGGTCGGGATCCTCCTCTTCATCGCCGGCTCGTTCGTCGCCTACCAGGTCTTCGGCCATGTCCGGATCCGCGTCGACAACTGGATCGACCCGTTCGTCGACCCGAGCGGCTCGGGCTACCAGACGGTGCAGGCCCTCTACGCCTTCGGGCGTGGCGGGCTCTTTGGCGAGGGGCTGGGGCAGGGCCTGCCGACGATCTCCGGGCGCCTGCCGATCCCCGCCCTGCCTACCGACTTCATCTTCGCCGCGGTGGCCGAGGAGCTGGGGCTGATCGGCGCGGTCGCGCTGCTGGCGCTGGTGATGGTCCTCGTCTTTCGCGGCCTGCGCACGGCGGTGCTGGCACGCGACGACTTCAGCTCGATGCTGGCGGTCGGCCTCACCGTCAGCCTGGGCCTTCAGACGCTGATCATCGCCGCCGGCAACGTGAAGCTGGTGCCGCTCACCGGGATCACCTTCCCGTTCGTGAGCTACGGCGGCTCGAGCCTGCTCGCCAGCTTCGTGGTGGTTGGGCTGCTGCTGGCGATCAGCCATCGGTCCGCAGTCGATGCGGCGGCGGAGGGGCGCGGCCCGTGATCGCCACCAACATCCGCCGCCTCTCGGTCTACCTGGTGCTCGCCTTTGCGAGCGTCTCGGGCACCCTGAGCTGGTGGCAGATCCTCGACGCGCAGCGGCTGGCCACGCGCCCAGACAACCCCCAGGTCATCGCCGCCCGCCGCAGCCTGCCGCGCGGCTCGATCTTCGACGCGGGCGGTCGGCTGCTCGCCTCGAGCCAGGTGGTCGACGGGGTGAGCACGCGGACCTACACCGACCCCGCCTTCACCCACGTGATCGGCTATGCCAGCCTGCGTTTCGGGGCAACCGCGGTGGAGGGGGCCTGGGACGACCTGCTCACCGGGCGCACCGATCCGAACCCGCTGCGCGGCGTGCTGAACGACATCCTCGCTCGCCAGCCCGATCCGCAGGACCTGACCCTCACCATCGACCAGCGGCTCCAGGATTTCGCGGCGGCGCAGCTCGGCTCGAACGTGGGGGCGGTGGTCGCGATCGACCCGCGCACGGGCGCGATCCTGGCCATGGTCTCGTCGCCGACCTACGACGCCACCGGCTTCTCCGGCAACCCCGATACGGCGCAGGCCGCCTTCGACGCGGTCGCGGCGCAGGCCGGCAACCCGTTCCTGGACCGCGGCCGCCAGGGCCGATACGTCCCCGGCTCGATCATGAAGGTGCTGACCGCGTCGGCCGCCCTCGACTCCGGCGCGATCACGCCGGAGACCACCTTCCCCGACCAGCCGCAGCAGGAGACCGACGGCTTCGTGGTCTCCGGCTTCACGATCCGCGAGCACGACCTCGGGTCGCTCAAGCCGGAGCTGTGGCCGCTCTCCCAGGCGCTCCAGGTCAGCAGCAACATCTTCTTCGCGCACGTCGGCCTCGAAGTGGGGGCGAGCCGCTACCTCGACTACGCCCGTCGCTTCGGCTTCTGCGCCGGGCTGCGGATCGGGAGCGACCAGCGCGGCCTGCCGGTCGACGCGTCGTACGTCTCGACCAGGGCGGCGAGCGGCTGCGCACCCTTCGTCGACGACGTCGAACTGGCGAGCGCCGCCTTCGGGCAGGCCCGCGCCTCGGTCACGCCGCTCCAGATGGCGCTCGTCGCGGCCACGGTGGCGAACGGCGGCGTCGTCCCGCAGCCCTACGCCGTGCGGGACCTGCGCACCCACGCCGCGACGCCGCTCGACGGGCCGACCGCCACCGTGCTCGAGACCTACGGCGGCGGGGCCGGGAGCCGCGCCATCTCGTCGCAGGCGGCGGCGCAGGTCCGCTCGGCCATGATCGATGCGGTGGAGGGCCCGCTCGGGCGCCGCTACGCGGGGGCGGGGGCCGTCTCGCGCTACGGCGTGACCGGCGTGCAGACGGCCGGCAAGACCGGGACCGCCGAGCGCGGGCCGGGGCTGGCGCCGCACTCCTGGTTCATCGGCTTCGTGCCGGCCCAGGACGGGGCGGTGCCGACGATCGCGATCGCGGTCATCGTGGAGGGCGGCGGGACCGGCGCGGGGCACGCGGCGCCCATCGGCGGCAGCGTGATGGCGGAATGGCTGAAGCTCAGCGCCGGGGGATGACCGAAGGTCGCTGAACCGCACCGTAACCGGCTGGGGTATTGTTCGGTGAAGGCGGTGCCACGTCCGCCACCCGAGCAGCAGGGGAGCTTCCGCGTGAAGAGTGTCCAGGAATCCTCCGAGCGCGTCATCGCCAACGTCGAGCGGGTGATCGTCGGCAAGCACGTCGAGGTGCGGATGGCGCTGGTGGCGCTGCTGTGCGAGGGCCACATCCTGATCGAGGACGTGCCCGGCGTCGGCAAGACGATGCTGGCCAAGGCGCTCAGCCGGAGCATCGGCTGCTCCTTCCGGCGCATCCAGTTCACCCCCGACCTGCTCCCCTCCGACGTCACCGGCCTCTCGATCTTCAACCAGAAGACGCAGGAGTTCGAGTTCCGCCCGGGACCGATCATGGCGCAGGTGGTCCTGGCCGATGAGATCAACCGGGCCACGCCCAAGACCCAGAGCGCGCTGCTCGAGTGCATGGAGGAGCGGCAGGCCACGATCGACGGCGTCAGCCACCCGGTGCCGTCGCCGTTCCTGGTGATCGCCACGCAGAACCCGATCGAATACGAGGGCACCTTCGCGCTGCCCGAGGCCCAGCTCGATCGGTTCATGCTCCGCCTGCGGCTCGGCTACCCCAAGGCGGTTGAGGAGATCGTGATCCTCGACGAGCAGAAGCGGAGGCACCCGATCGACGAGCTGCACCAGGTGCTCGACCTCGACGAGCTGCGCCAGATGCAGGCGGCGGTCAAGGAGATCTACGTCGACCAGGCGGTGGCCGAGTACATTGTGCGGCTGGTGACCGCCACTCGCGAGCACGCCGACGTCTACCTCGGCGCGTCACCGCGCGGCTCGCTCAACCTGTATCGCGCGGGGCAGGCACTGGCATCGCTCGACGGCCGGGACTTCGTCATTCCCGACGACATCAAGCAGCTCGCCGTCGCCGTCCTCGGACATCGGCTGATCGTCAAGAGCCAGGCGTCGCTGCGGGAGGTCGACCCCGACGGCATCGTGCGCGAGGTCCTCGCCCAGGTCCCGATCGCCGAGCCGAGCAGCAGCGCGACGACCGGCGCGCACTAGGCCACTCGTGATGGGCCTCTCGCGGCAGTTGAGGGTCGTCTTCTTCGGAACCGCGCTGGTGGTCGCCGCCTTCAGCACGGGGATCAGCTTCCTCTTCTTCCTGGTCTACCTGCTGGCGATCCTGCTCCTCGCGTCACGCTGGTACGCGCGGTGCGGGCTGCGTGGCCTGCGGGCGGGGTACACCGTGCTCAACCCCCGCGCCCAGGTGGGCGAGCGCCTCGAGGCCATCTACCGGGTCGAGAACGACAGTGCGTGGAGCAAGCCGTGGGTCGAGGTCGCGAACGAGTCGACGCTGCCGGCCCCGCTCCCCGGGCGCGTGGTCGGGGTCGGCGCCAAGAACCGCCGCCAGTGGCTCGCCAGGGTGACGCTGCTCCACCGCGGCAGCTATCGGCTCGGCGCGCTGCGCGTGCGGACCGGCGACCCCTTCGGACTCTTCACCAGCGAGATGGTGGTCGGCCGGCCGAGCTGGATCGTCGTCTACCCCAGGGTGCACCCGCTCCCGCACTGGCGCCTGCCGCCGTCGCCGGTCGACGGGACCACTCCCTCCCGCCGTCGCTACGAGGCGGCGACACCGTTGGTGAGCACCGTGCGTCCGTACGTGCATGGCGATGCGATCAACCGCATCCACTGGCTCAGCTCGGTGCGACACGGGGAGCTGTACGTGAAGGAGTTCGACCTGGAGCAGGCCGCCGACCTGTGGCTGCTGCTCGACCTCGAGCGGGCCACCCAGGCGGGTCCGGCGGAGGCCGCCTCCGTCGAGACGGCGATCAGCGCCGCCGCGTCGATCGCGGTCCACACCCTTGGCGAGAACCGTGCCGTCGGCATCACCGTCTCGTCGCGCCGGCAGCAGCACCTCACGCCGGACCGCGGGACGCGGGTCGAGCAGAAGATCCTCAACCTGCTGGCCAACGTGCAGGCCGACGGGGTACAGCCGCTGGCCGAGATGGTGGTCACCACCCTCCCCCAGCTGCGGCGCGGCATGACCCTCTGCATCGTCACCGGGTCGACCGAGCGCGAGTGGGTCCGGGCCCTGGCCTCGCTGCGGCGGCGGGGGATCGGCGTGATCGTGGTGCTGATCGATCGCTTCAGCTTCGAGGGGCGCGACGACGATGAGAGCCGCGCCGAGCTGGCGGCGGTGCGCCATGCGCTGGCGGAGCACGACGTCGCGCACCACCTCGTCCGCGCCGGGGACGATCTGCCGAGCGTGCTCGGCCGGCGCGCCACCGGCGCGCGGACCCCCGCCATCAGGGAGCGATCCCGTGCCTGAGCCCCTGCGTCGCTTCCTGCGACCGCGCGAAGGCTGGCTGAGCATGAGCCTGGTGCTGGTCATGGTCCTGGCGCTGGCGTGGTCGGTGGAGCGCGCCGGGTGGTTCGACCTCATCGGCTTCGTCGCGCCGGTGGCGTTCCTCGGCGTGCTCGCCGGTGCCCTGCTGGGACTGACCCGCTTCTCGGTCGTCGTCGTGCTGCCGCTGAGCGCCCTGTTGGGGACCTGGGCGGTGCTCTCCACGGTCGGCGCGGAGTTCTTCCCGGCCCTGGATCAGCTGAGCCGGCTGCTCGTCCTTCGCGGGGAGGGGCTCGACTGGTTCCGGATCGTCTTCCGGGGCGGCTTCGCGCCGGAGCTCTCGCCGTATGCGCTCGGCCTCGGCGCCCTGATGTGGGTCACCGCCTTCATGGCCGCCTTTGCGCTCTTCCGCCACCATCGGGTCCTCGACAGCATCCTGCTCGTCGGCGTGGCGCTCATCGCCAACATGTCCGCCACCTTCGCCGAGCTCTTCGGCTTCCTGGTCCTCTACTCGGTTGCCGCCCTCCTGCTCTGGCTGCGCGTCGCCCTGATCAGCCGCGAGGAGGGCTGGCGCACGCGACGCGTGACCGAGACGATGGACGTCCCCGGGCAGATCATGCGGAGCGGCGTCGGCTTCATCTTCGGCAGCATCGCGCTGGCCTGGATCCTGACCTCGGTCGCCGTGGCCGCGCCGCTGACCGGGGTCTGGAACAACCTCGACGGGCTCTGGTCCAACGTGCGCAACCAGTTCGAGGGCGCCGTCGGCGGCCTGAGCGGTGCCAACTCGCGCATCCAGGGCGCCTTCTTCGGCGCGTCCTTCCGGGTCCGCGGCGAATGGAACAGCTCGGACGGCGAGGTCATGACGGTCGCCTCGCAGTCGCCCTACTACATGCGAACCGTCACCTATGACGTGTACACGGGGAATGGCTGGAAGAGCAGCCCGGGCTCCGAGCGACGGGTTGCCGCGGGCGACCGGATCTTCCCCGGCTACACCCCGGAGCGCCCGCTCTCGGCCGACTCGTTCCGGGTCGAGACGGTCACCGTCGAGATCCAGCGCAGCATCGGCCGCAATATCTTCACGCCCGGCTACCCGACGACCGCCTTCCTCCCGTTGCTGCTCCAACAGCCCGGGGGCCTGCCGCTGCTCGGCGCGCTGCAATCCGGGGTGACGCTGGACGTCGGGAAGGGCTACCAGATCACAGTCGACATCTCGACGGCGACCGAGGCGATGCTCGCCGGCGCAGGGACGAACTATCCGGCCGAGATCACCGCCACCTACCTGTCGACCGATGGCGTGACCCAGCGCACCGCTGACCTCGCCCGCCAGGTCGTCGAGGCAGCTGGCGCGACCGATCCCTACCACCAGGCCAAGGCGCTGGCCGATTACCTGCGGACCGATCCGCGCTTCACGTACGCGACCAAGGCCACGCTCCCGTCCGACCCCAGTCGCGACCTGGTCGACTTCTTCCTGTTCGACCCCAACGGCCAGATCGGGTATTGCGAGTACTACGCCAGCGCCATGGCCGCGATGGCGCGCTCACTCGGCCTGCCGACGCGCGTGGCGGTCGGCTATGCACCCGGCGAGCGGATCGCCCCCGGGGTGTACGAGGTCCGGGAGCGCAATGCCCACGCCTGGGCCGAGGTCTTCTTCCCCGGCTACGGGTGGCAGATCTTCGAAGCGACCAAGTCGATCGCGGCGGTCACGCGCCAGCCCGGTGCGGGGAGCGTGCCCCCGGTCGCACCGACCAGCGGCGGCGACCCCACGAAGCCGGACTTCGAGGGCAAGGACCTCGGCACCATCAACGGGCTTTCGTCCTTCGAGCCGGTCCCCGGCGGCTTCGGGGCGGGCGGCCAGCGCCCGGCCGACGAGTCACGCATCGGCAACGCGACCGTGTTGGTCGCCATCCTTGTCCTGCTTGTGCTCCTGATCATCTGGCGCCTGTTGCGGATCCGGCACCGATATCGGTTCCTTGCGCCGGGCGACCGACAGTGGCAACGCCTCGCCTTCGCAGCGGACCGGGCGGGGATCGCCCAGCGACCGGCCGAGACCTTCTACGAGTACGCCTCCTGGCTCGAGGAGCAGCTGCCGCAGCGCCGCCTCGAGATCCACCAGATCGCTGACGGGAAGGTCCTCCAGAGCTACTCCGGCCACTCGATCTCGTCGGAGCTGATCGCGCGGCTCGAGCGGGCGTGGGGCAGGCTCCAGCTGCCGATGCTGTGGCTGGCGCTGCGAAGCCGCCTGCGATCCCTCCTGCGCGGGGATCGCGCCTGACCGATCGGCGCACCGGTCAGCCGACCGGTGCGAGCCCCGCCCGGTAGACCTCGTCCATCGCGCCCAGCGCCGCCGTCGCGTCGGTCGCGCGGCCCAACTCGGCCAGCGTCTCACCCATCAGCCGCACCGCGTCGCGCAGCTCGTCGATCCCCACCGCCCCCATGTGACCGAGGCGCAGGACGCGCCCCGCAAAGGCTCCCTGCCCGCCCGCCACGATCACCCCTTTGGCGCGCATGGCGGCGTTGAAGGATGGCCAGTCGAGGCCGTCGGGGAGCCAGGCGGCGGTCACGGTATGCGAGCGCACCTCGGGGGCGGCGACGATCCGCAGGCCGAGCCGCTCGAGGCCGGCCTGCACCGCCAGGGCGATGGCCGCGTGTCGCGCCCAGGTGCGCTCACGTCCCTCCGAGACCAGCCGGCGAACTCCCACCCGCAGCCCGAAGAGCACGCTGACCGCCGGCGTCCACGGCGTCTGGCCCTTGGCGGCCCAGGCGCGTGCCTCGCGCAGATCCCAGTAGGCGCGCGGCATGCGCGCGGCCTCGGCGGCATCCCGCGCGCGCCGGCTGAGCGCCGCGATGGCGATCCCGGGCGACGCCATGAAGGCTTTCTGGCTGGCGCTGATGACGAGGTCGATCCCCCACGCGTCCATCTCGAAGGGCATCGCGCCGAGGCCGCTGATGCCGTCCACCACCAGGAGCGGTTCGCCAGTCGCGGCGCGCACGACGCCGGCCAGCTCGTGAAGCGGGTTGGTGACGCCGGTCGAGGTCTCGTTGTGGGTGACCAGCACCACCCGGTAGGCGGGATTCGCGGCCAGGTGAACGGCGAGCGCAGCCGGGTCCGCAGCCTGCCCCCAGGGGACCTCGACGCGCTCCACGGCGGCCCCGAAGGCCGTCGCGATCTTCGCGAAGCGATCCCCGAAGGCGCCCATCGTGACCGACAGCACCCGGTCCCCCGGCGAGAGGGTGTTGACGACCGCGGCCTCCATCGCGCCCGTCCCGGAGCCGGTCAGCAGCAGCACCTCCTCGCGCGTCCCGATCAGCCCGGCGATGCCGGCGCTGATCTCGCGCAGCAGCTCGCCGAACTCCGTCCCGCGGTGGTTGATCATCGGCGCCGACTGCGCCTCGCGCACCTCGAGCGGCAGCGGCGTCGGCCCGGGGACGCGCAGGTTCTGATCCATGGCGGGCATCATAATCGGCCGATGAGGAGGACCGATGCCGCGTAAGCCGCCGAGCGTCACCGAGCCGCTCTTCGTCGATCCTCCCGAGGTCGGCGCCCCGCTCGCGGCCCGGATGCGACCACGCAACCTGGAGGAGTTCGTGGGGCAGGACCACCTGGTCGGCCCCGATGGCGCCCTCACCCGCGTCGTGCAGCCCGGCTACGCCCCGAGCATGGTCCTGTGGGGCCCGCCCGGATCGGGCAAGACGACGCTCGCCCGGCTCCTCGCCGATCGCTCCGGTGGGACCTGGCGCCCGATCTCCGCGGTCACCAGCGGCGTGGCCGACATCCGGGCGCTCGTCGCCGACGCGAAGGCGCTGCGCCAGGCGGGGGGCAGGACGGTGGTCTTCATCGACGAGCTGCATCGGTTCAACAAGAGCCAGCAGGACGCCCTGCTGCCGCACGTCGAGGACGGCACGATCGTGCTGATCGGAGCCACGACCGAGAACCCGTACTACGAGATCAACTCGCCGCTCCTCTCGCGGCTGCGGGTCTACCGCCTCGAGCCGCTCGGGCCCGACGAGGTGCGCGAGATCGTGGTGCGGGCGCTCACCGACCAGCGGGGGCTGGCCGGCCGGGTCGCGGTGGACGAGGAGGGGATGGATGCCCTGCTGGAGCTGTCGAGCGGGGACGCCCGCCAGGCGCTGAACATCCTGGAGGCCGCCGCAGCCGTGGCGGGGGAGTCCGGCCCGCTCAGCCGAGAGGCGATCGCCGAGGCGGCGCAGCAGCGGCTGCTGGCCTACGACCGGGTCGGGGACCAGCACTACGAGGCGGCATCGGCCTTCATCAAGAGCATGCGCGGCAACGACCCGGACGCCGCCCTCTACTGGTGCGCCAGCATGGTCGCGGCGGGGGAGGACCCGACCTTCATCGCGCGGCGGATCGTGATCGCCGCCAGCGAGGACGTCGGCAACGCGGATCCGCGGGCGCTCCAGGTGGCGGTGGCCGCGATGCAGGCGGTCGAGATGATCGGCCTCCCGGAGGCGCAGTACGCCCTGGCCCAGGCGGCCGCCTATGTCGCATCGGCCCCGAAGTCGAACCGCGCGGGAGCTGCGTACTTCGCGGCCCTGGCCGAGGTCGAGGAGAAGGGTCGTCTGCCTGTCCCCCTCCACCTGCGCCCGTCCTCGCACCGCCGCCTTGCCAAGGAGCACGGCTACGGCAAGGGCTATCTCTACCCGCACGACTTCGACGACGCCGATGTCGATCAGCAGTACCTGCCCGACGCGCTGGCGGGGCGCGTCTTCTACGAGCCGAGCGACCAGGGCCTCGAGACCCAGATCGGGGAGCGCCTGCAGCGGCTGCGCAGGCAGCGCCTGGAGGCGAAGCGAGGACGCCCAGGAACGACGTGAGGGTCCGAAGGTCCCTATCTCGCACGGACCCTCAGACCCTCTCGGTTCGCACATCAGCGTTCGGTGGTAAGCCGGCGGCGACGAACGGACCTCGGACGCCTCGCCTGACCTACGGGGGCTGGAACCTCGGGCCCGCTCAAGCGGTTCGGACCTCTGGCACCCAGTGCCGGTCAGGCTGGGTTTCGCGACTCCTCGTTTGCAGAGCCGCCCAGTGGTTCCCACGCCACTGAACCTGGAGCCGTAGGCTGGCCCGATCGGATTTCTGACGCTCCCCGAAGGTCGCGCGGCCGGTCCCGATCGTCACCTTCACGTGGCTGACGCCCTCCTCCGTAACGTCCCCGGCGACTTCGCGATCGAGCTTGCGGCTCGATCGCATCGCCTGGGCGGAGGCAGCCTGCCTGCCGCGCTCTGGGGCGGGAGCTTATCCCCGCCTCCTACATACCTGCACCCGGCGGAGGCTCGGGGTGAGCGACAGAATCGTCACCGCGGGACTCCTTACCGTCCGCCCCCTGATTACGACCTTGCGGGTCGTGAAGGCGGCATCACGGAGTCTAGCCAGCGACCGTCACGGATGCAATGGATTCTTGCGCAGGCCCCGAGGACCTCAGTTCGGACCGATCCCCAGCGCGGAAAAGCCGATCGCCGCAGCGGCGAGGAGGATCGCCATCACGACCACCAGCACACCGATGTTGCGGAGGTCGCGCAGCACGTAGTGGTACTCGCCGGCGGCGCGCTCGGAGAGGCGCGAGGGGCCGGCGACGGCGAAGCGCGGGTCCGAGCGAGCCCCCCGGGTGAGCGCCGGAGTGGGGGCGGGACGGGCCGGCGCGGCCTCGGCGCGTCGCTCCGCAGCAGCCTCCACGGCGTCCGACACGGCGTCGCCGGTCGGGCGCTGCGGGACGGCGGGGCGCAGCGGCGCCTTGCGCTGCGCGCGTCGGCTGCGCTCGCGGCGGTTGGCCGCCTTGCCGCCTCGTCGGGCCATGAGACCTCCGTGGTGAGCTGCTGGCGGGCGAATCGGGGCGGGTATGATACCAGCGCCCGTGTCCGACCTGAATCGTGCCCTCGTGGACAACCTGGCGCTGGTCGTCGGCCTGTTCGGGGCCCTCATCATCGGCCTGGCGGCCGTTGCCTACGTCCAGGCGCGACGCCTGCGGAAGGTCACCGACGCCTACCGCAGCCTCGTCAGCGACGGCCAGGGCGGATCGCTCCAGCAGACGCTCGACGCGCACCTCGGCAAGGTGGTCGAGGTCGGGGCGCAGCTCGAGCGCCTCTCCCAGCTGCACGAGTACCTGGAGGTGCGCTCGCGAGGGAGCCTCCAGCACGTCGGCCTGGTGCGGTTCAACCCGTTCGAGGACACCGGCTCCGACCAGAGCTTCGCCATCGCCCTGCTCGACGACCGGCGCGACGGGATCGTGCTGAGCAGCCTCCACGGTCGCGGCCAGACCCGCGTCTTCGCCAAGCCGGTCGAGGGCGGCGAGTCGAAGCACACGCTCTCCGACGAAGAGGCACAGGCGATCAGGATCGCGGTCGAGGGCGCGAAACCGATCCCGCCGGTCGGGTAGCTCGTTGGCGCTCGAGGGCCCGATCGATCCCGCCCAGCGGCGCCTCGCCGAGCGCCGCCTCGTCGAGGCCCTGCGGCGCCTGCTTCGACGTGAGCCGCTGCGCAGCGACGTTCGGGTGGACCCGCTGATCGCCGCGGCCCGCGCCGCGGATCCGACGAAGCCGAGCTCACATCGCGGTCGGCACCGGCTGACCCTCTCGGATGGCGATCTGCACGCCGTCGTCGACGGCCTGGTCGCGTCAGGTGCGCTGCATCGGAAAGGGCACCGCGTCAGCCTGCCGGGGCGCGAACCGGCGCTCGACCCGATCATGCGCGAGCGGGTGGATCAGCTCATCGGGGTCCTGCGTGCGGGCGGGGTGATGCCGCCGCCTGCCGAACCGGCGGCGGCCCGACTCGGGATCCCCCCGGCCCTCGTCGATCAGCTGCGGGCCGCTGGTGAGCTGATCGCCGTCGCACCGCGGATCGACTACCCGCGGGCAACGTGGGCGGGCGTCGCCGCCGCGCTCGACCGGCTCGCGGCCGAGGCGCCACTCTCCGTGCGACGCGTCCGCGACGGACTGGGGGCCACCCGCCGCCACGCGGAGGCGATCCTGCGCCGGCACGTCGCGGACCGCGACAGCCGAGGTGTCGAGTAAGCGGGCGATAACCGTCCGGTGAATGGCACCTCGGCTACCATCGGGGAGATGCCAGCGGTGGTGCCCTCCCCGAACCAGATCCCGATCTTCGAGGAGCTGGTCGCTCCGCCGCGGCCGGCGCCCCGTCCACACCTGCGAGTCCAGCCACCGCTCCTCGCCGACCTGACCCCACGCCAGCGCAAGGCGGTGACCCACGGCGACGGGCCGCTGCTCATCGTCGCCGGCGCGGGGACCGGCAAGACCACGGTCATCACGCGTCGCATCGCCTGGCTGATCGCGGAGAAGCGCGCCAGGCCCTCGGAGATCCTGGCCCTCACCTTCACGGACCGCGCGGCCCTCGAGATGACGGAGCGGGTGGACCGCCTCGTCCCCTACGGCTACACCGACACGGTGATCAGCACCTTCCACGCCTGGGGGGATCGGCTCCTGCGCGACCACGCCCTGGAGGCGGGCCTCTCGGATCGGTCGACCGTGCTCTCGCGCGCCGAGCAGGTCATCTTCCTGCGCGAGCACCTCTTCGAGCTGCCGCTGGACCGATACCGCCCGCTCGGCGACCCGACCCGTTTCCTCCAGGCGATGGTGACGCTGATCAGCCGCGCGCGCGACGAGGACGTCGCTCCGGCCACCTACCGCACGTGGGCCGATGCCCTTGCCCGGGCCTCGGCGGCCGCGCCGGGCGACGCCGCGCTCGCCGAGGCCGCTGCGGGGCACGTCGAACTGTCGGCCTGCTACGCCGCCTACCAGGAGCTGATGCGGCGCACCGATCGGATCGACTTCGGCGACCAGGTGGGCCTGACGCTCGACCTGCTACGCGACCACCCCGCCATCCTCGCCGCGGAGCAGCAGCGGTATCGGTACATCCTGGTCGACGAGTTCCAGGACACGAACCACGCGCAGTTCGAGCTGGTCAAGCTGCTGGCGGGCGCGCCGACCGCCAACCTGACGGTGGTCGGGGACGACGACCAGAGCATCTATCGCTTCCGTGGAGCGGCCCTCTCGAACATCCTCGGCTTCCGCGCCGCCTTCCCGGGCGCCGCCGGCGTGGTCCTGACCGACAACTTCCGCAACCGCCAGCCGATCCTCGACGCCGCGTATCGTCTCATCCGGCACAACGACCCGGACCGGCTCGAATCACGCGAGGGGATCGACAAGCGGCTCGTGGCGCGGGCGCACCCACGGGAGGAGAAGCGCCAGGACGACCCGATCACGCTGCTCGCCTTCGACACCGGCTCGGACGAGGCGGACGCCGTGGCGGAGCGGATCGCCGCCTCGCTGCGTGCCGGCCGGCGGGCCGGCGATCACGCCGTCCTGGTGCGGACCAACCGCGATGCCGACCCGATCCTCCGATCGCTGAACATGGCCCGTGTGCCGTGGCGCTTCGCCGGCACGGCGGGGCTCTACCGCCAGCCGGAGGTGCGCCTCCTGGTCAGCTTCCTGCGGGCGGTGAACGACCCCGGCGACTCGGTCAGCT
>JACPOU010000034.1 GCA_016191345.1 Chloroflexota bacterium | reverse complement strand
GACCGGGCCAGCGATGATGGACCGACCAAGGAGGTGGACGAAGGCAAGAGCCTGCTGCTGGCGTCCTGACCGACGCCGCCGATACTGTCGCTGCGGATCACGACGGATCGCTCAAAGTCCACCACTCCAGGGGGCACGGCCTGCTTGCGACGGCCGCCGCGATCCGGTCGCTCCGGCAGGCGCTCGGGTGGTCGCAACGCGAGCTGGCTCGACGCGCCGGTTCCTCGCAGACCACCGTCTCCGCGGTCGAGCTTGCAGCGCGGCCCGTTCTGACATTCGCCGCGGCGAGCTCGCTGCTCCGGGCAATGGGCGCCCGCCTGGTCGTGTCCGTGGATGCGCCGTTCCTCGGTGACCGTGCTCGACAACGGGACGCGGCCCATGTCCGGCTCGCGGCATCGACCATCCAGCGCCTGCGGCGGTCGGGGTGGGATGTCAGGGCCGAGGTCGAAATCGGTGGCGATCGGTCCAGGGGATGGATCGACATCCTCGCGTCTCATCCGGCCTCGCGCGTGCTGCTCGTCATCGAGCTCAAGACGGAGATCCACGACCTCGGCCAGATCGAGCGAAGTCTCGGCTGGTACGAACGGGAGGCGCGGACCGCCGCGGGGCGGTTCGGATGGCGCCCCAGCCGCGTCGTCGGCGTGCTCCTGCTGCTCGCAACTGAGGCGAACGACGCTCGTCTCGCGGCGAACCGTTCGGCGATGGACCTCGGATTCCCGTTGCGATCCCGCGCCCTGGACGGGATCATCCGCCGGTCGGAGCAGCCTGAGAGGGCCGGACGCGCCGTGGCGATGGTCGATCCCACCTCGCGCGAGCGAGCATGGTGCCGGCCGCTGGGGATCGATGGCCGCCGCTCGAAGGCCGCGTACGCGGACTACGCCGACTTCATGCGGACGGCTCGAGCCCGGGCTCGCGGTGGAGGCGGCCGCCCCGCCGCCCGATGAACCGGCTGGCGGGTCAATTGAAGGGGATCCGTGCGTGCCCCCGCTCCCGAACCGTCGATTTCGGCGGGGTGGCGAGCGTGAATGCCGCCGATCTGAGCACTGAGACGGGTCAACGGCACGGGGCGGAGCGCTGGCGCCCTGGGGCTCGCGGCGGTGGCGGCCGCCCCGCCACCCGATGAACCGGCTGGCGGGTCAATTGAAGGGGATTCGTGCGTGCCCCCGCTCCCGAACCGTCGATTTCGGCGGGGTGGCGAGCGTGAATGCCGCCGATCTGAGCACTGAGACGGGTCAACGGCACGGGGCGGAGCGCTGGCGCACTGGGCTCGCGGCGCAGCGCTGGCGCCCTGGGGCTCGCTGTGGAGCGCTGGCGCCCTGGGGCTCGCGGTGGAGCGCTGGCGCACTGGGGCTCGGGGCGGAGCGCTGGCGCGCTGGGCACGCGCCCGAGGCGCGCCGGGCGCTGGGCTCGCCCCGGGCCCCGGTCTCAGGGCGCCTTTGGGTTCACGAAGCGGCAGCGGTCGATGAGGGGGCAGCGTTCGTGCTCGGGGTTGCGGGCGTGGCAGATGACGCGGCCGTGGCGGATCAGGTTGACGTGGGCCTCGTACATCTCGTCCGGCTCGAGCATCGCGAGGAAGTAATCGTGGGCGTCGTCGGCGGAGGCCTTCGCGGGCAGGAGGCCGACCCGGTGCGCGACGCGATCGACATGCCGATCCACGGCCATGAGTGGCAGCCCGAACGAGAACGCGAGCAGGACCGAGGCCGTCTTCTTGCCGATGCCCGGGATGCTCGTCAGCCAGTCGCGAGCTTCGAGGGCCGGCATCTCGCCGAGGAACTCCAGCGAGTGGTCGCCGCGCCGCTCGCGGATGAGGCGGAGCGTGGCGAGGATCCCCTTCGCCTTCTGGTTCGGCAGGCCACCGGGGCGGATGACCTCGACGAGCTCCTCGAACGGGGCGATCTCCACGGCCATCCAGTCGGTCGGGGCGCCATCGGCGAGCCCATCGCCGCCCCAGCCGGGACCGGGGTTGTGCCGCTCCACCGGGAGGCCGGACGGGTAGGCGGCCCGGAGCGCCTCGAACGCCTTCTCCGCGTTCGTGTCGGCGCTGTTCTGGGTGAGGATCGTGAGGATCAACTCGCTCGTGGGATCGAGGCGGCGGACCCACGGCTGGTGGCCGTAGCGCTCCGCCAGTGCTTCGAGCGTGAAGCGGACGAGCCCGGGCCGCTGCCGGGCGAGGCGTCCGGTCCAGAGCTTGATCGGATCGGGCTTGCGGCGGCTCTTCTTCGCGGGCCGGGCGGGCTTCGGGCTCGGCTTCGACGGCGTGGCCGTGCCTGGACCGGTGGCGTGGGCAGCGCGCGCGGCGGCCGCGGTCACGAACGCGGGGGTGGGGCCGGACTCACGAACGCGTGGCCGGCGAGGGATCGTCCTGCATGGCGGCCATTCTCGCGCCGCATTCGACGAGCGGCGCGGCCCCGGCGGCCATGGCCTGCGCCAGCGGCACGGGCCGCTCCCAGACCGGCACCGCCTCGCACCCGAGGCGGGCGAGCGCCTCGCGACCCTCCGGCTCCACCCCGCCACCCACGGCGAGGCATCGGACGCGGGCTTCGCGTGCGAGCCTCGCAACCCCGAGCGCGGTCTTCCCGAACGCCGTCTGGGCGTCGATCCGCCCCTCCCCGGTCACCACGAGGTCCGCGGCGGCGAGCCGCTCCGCGAACCCGACACTCTCCATGACGAGCTCGATCCCCGGCCGGAGCGCGAACGCGGCGAACGACCCACCGAGGCACAGCAGCGCGAACCCGACGCCGCCCGCCGCTCCAGCGCCCGGATCGTCGCGGTGCCGGGAGCTCGTCGCCGCTTCCAGGGCGTCGGCCCAGGCACCATTCCGCGAGTCCAGCCACGCGACCTGCTCGGGCGTCGCCCCCTTCTGCGGCCCGTAGGTCGCGGCCGCGCCCGTCTCGCCGAGGAGCGGATTCGTGACGTCGCAGGCGACCTCGACCGTGACCTCCCGGAGCCGGCCGTCAAGTCCGCCCAGGTCCACGAACCAGGCACCGCCCACCCCCTCCTCCGCAACCGTCCCGCCGAGCGCCTCGACGATCCCCCGGCCGCCATCGGTCGTGGCACTCCCCCCGATGCCCAGCACCACGTGCCGCGCGCCGGCGGCGACCGCGGCCAGCAACAAGTCGCCCGTCCCATGCGTCGTCGCCCCGACCGGATCCAGCTCCTCGACCGCCAGCCGCGACAGCCCGGACGCCGTCGCCAGCTCGACGACGGCCCGCCTGCCCGCGCGCTCCAGCAACCACGGCGCCTCGATCCACCGGCCCAGCGGATCCCGGGCCGGCGTGACCTCCCGGGACCAGCCGCCCGCGGCCTCGATGGCCGCGAGCGTCCCCTCCCCGCCGTCGGCGAGCGGCGCGAGGAGGACCTCATCCGCGGGCCTGGCCCGCTGCCATCCGGCGGCCAGCGCGCGCGCCACCTCGACGGAGCTCAGCGACCCCTTGAACGAATCGGGCGCGAACAGGACCCGCATCAGGCAGACGCCCGGCTCAGCGCGCCGCGGTGACGTCGAGGACGCCCTGTCGCCGCTCCAGGTACTCCGGGATCCGGATCATCGGCGGCCGCTCCAGGTCGGCGAGCTCGATGACCTCGAGCGAGAGCCGGCCGCGGCCGGAGCGCGGAAGCTTCATCGTGGAGCCGAGCTCCGCGAACAGCCGCGCCTTCCGCCGCTCCTCGAGCCGCTTCATGACCGCCTGGAGGATGACGAACGACATCCTCGACAGCCCCTCGAGCTCCTGGTTCCGGTGGACCCGCCGCTCGAGGTCCACCTGGCCGAGGCCTTCGATGCCGGTCCGTTCGGCGACGTCGATGAGGTGCCCGATCTCGACCGCGTAGCCCGTGAAGAACGGGATCTGCTCGAGGATCGCCCGGCGCCCGGCGTACTCCCCGGCCAGCGGCTGGATGAACCCCGAGAGCTCCGGGTAGAAGAGGTTGATGAGCGGCCGTGCGACAAGCTCGGTGACCCGTCCGCCGCCGCCCTCGCGAAGGACCCCGCCCTCGACGATCGGGCGCTGGTAGTAGCCCTTCACGTACTGGAGGCGCGGCTCGTGGAGGAGCGGGCCCAGCGTCCCGTAGACCATCCGCGGGTGCCAGTTCCGGACGTCGGTGTCGGCCCAGACGACGATGTCGCCCGAGGTCTCGTAGAGCGACTTCCAGAGGGCCTCGCCCTTGCCCCGGAACGAGCCGTAGCGGGACAGGACGTCGGGATGCTGGACGACGCGGGCGCCCTCCGCCTCGGCGATCTCGCGGGTCCGATCCGTTGACGACGAATCGATGACGAGGACCTCGTCGAGGAGCGGCACGCGGCCGACCATCTCGCGGATCGCCCGGCGGACGATCGGCCCGATCGTCTCCTCCTCGTTCAGGGTCGGCAGGACGAGGCTGATCGTGACGCCCTGCTTCTCCTTGAGCTGCGTGAGCCGCCGCAGGTCCCCGAACTCGCCGTGGTGGAAGTTCGATTCGCCGAACCAGCGCTCGACCCGGCTCGGCACGGCGCGTGCCTCCTCGGCGGCCCGGTCCGCGGCGGCGAGCGTCTCGGCGCGAGACGCGAGCTGCTCGAACGTCTGGCGGCCGATCGGCTCGCGCGTCTTGACGACGATGACGGAGGTGTGGCTGCGGGTCGCGATCGCCTCCGGCATGGCGCCGAACAGGCTGGCCGAGGCGGCCCCGGAAGTCGGCGCGGCGGCGGCGCCCATGAGCACGAGATCGGCCCGGTCCGCCTCCCGGAGGATCGCGTTCCGGACGTTGGCGGCCTCGCGGACGATCAGCTCGACCCGCGCGGAGGTGGCGTGCTGGCGCACGAACGTGGCGAGCGCCCGCTCCGCCTGGGCCCGGACCGCGATCGTGATCCCGGGCGGGACGACGTGGAGGGCGACGAGCTCCGCGTCGTGACGGCGGGCGATCGCATCGGCGAAGCGGAGCGCGAGCTCCGCGTGCGGTCCGCCGCGGACGGGGACCATGACCCGCCGGATCTCCCGCGCCCCGCGCTGCTTGACGACCGCGACGTCGCAGGGCGATTCGCGGACGACCTCGTCGATCGTCGGGGAAAAGGGCGAGCTGCCGTTCGCGCCCGGTCCGCCATGCATGGCGATGCCACCGGGGCCGCCGTGGGAACCGGGCGACTTGCCACCCCAGCCGAAGACGATGAGGTCGGCACCGAGCTCCGCGGCCGCCTCGACGATGCCCTCCGCGGCATGCCGGCCGATCCGGACGATGGGGTGGATCCGCGTCCCCTCCGGCACGAAGTCGAGGACCTTCTGGAGGAGCCGCCGGGCGTGGCGGGCCCGCGTGGCGCCCTCGGACAGGGGCATGCCCTCCGGGACCTCCACGATCCCGAGCGCGCTCAGCTCGCCGGTCCGGGGGTCGAGGAGGTCCGAGCCGAAGCGGATGAGCTCCTCCGCGGTCGCTGGGTTCGCGACGGGAATGACGACCCGGGAGGGGAGGGGCAGGTTCACGCGCCGGCGCCCTTCGACCAGCGTTCGACGAGGTACGGCTTCAGCCGCTCGAACTCGCGGGCCTGCCGCTCGACGTGGTCCTCGGCGCGCTCCGTGGTGAGCTCTCGGTTCTCGATGACCAGCGACGCGACGCGACCGAAGTAGACCGGCACGAGCGAGGCGACGCGGGCATCGACGGCCTCGGGCTTCTCGCGCGCGGCGATCACGAGGTCGTACACGACCCGGGCCCAGAGGTCGTCGGGGAAGTGGAACGCGGCCGCGGCCTCGGCCATCGCGGCGGTCGAGGCCGTCTCGCCGCTGGGCCGGTCCATGCCGAACCGGTCGCGCACGACTCCGGCGACGCGGCCGGCCTCGCCGGCGAGGGCCATGATCTCGTCCGCCGTCCCCGACGCCAGCATCGATCGCCACGTCTCGGTCATCGTCAGCGAGCCGGCGTGGAACTCGGACAGCAGGCGGAGGACGTTGATCTCGAGCGGCGGCGGATCCGCGTGCCGCTCGAAGCCGTAGGCCGGGACGTCGTGGCTGCCGCGGACGCCGAGCCAGTGCTCCGGGTTCGCGACCGCCATCCGGAGGATCGTGCCGACGACCTGGCGGAACATCGGCCCGAGGTCCGCGCCGGGGTCCTTCGGGTCGTGGACCTTCGCCCCGAGGCGCGCCTGGCAGACGGCAAACCCGCCGGCGAGGGCCGTCGTCGTCATCCAGACGTCGATCCCGAACTTCGAAACGTCGGGCGTCCAGCCGGGCGCCTCGAGGTAGCGCCGGACGAGGTCACCGGAGACGCCGAAGTCGCCGCCGATCGGCTGGCGGATCCGGAGCCCGTACAGCGCCCGGGTCAGCGGGTAGGTGACGGTGTTCGTGATCGTGCCGTCGTGCTTGTGGCGGCTGTAGAGCGGCGCGACGAAGTCGTAGCCGCCCTTGAGGATGGGGCCCGCCAGGAGCTCGATCCACTCCGGCAGGATGCTCCGGAGGTCGGAATCCACGACGACGAGGGCCTGCACCTCGAGGGCCGCCGCGATCTCGAAGATCGTGCGGAGCGCGGCGCCCTTGCCGCCGCTGCCGTCGATCTCGGGGTAGGTCAGCGAGACGCGGCTCAGCTTGTTCCTGGCGCGGACGAGGAGGATCCGCTCCACGTAGTCCGGCGGCTCGGTCTCGACGACGACGCGGCCCGTCCCGTCGGGCGAGCCGGCATCGGAATTCACGACGACGGGCCGGAGGTCGGGGAAGTACTGGACGAGCCCGGCCTGGGACGCGCGCACGACGTAGCCGATCGTCGCCGCATTCTTGAAGCTCGGAATCCCGACCATGATGTCCGCTTTGCCCAGTCGGGCGATCTCGTCGCGGATGGCCGGCGTCAGCACGGTCTCGGGCACGACCTCACCGTACCACCCACAACGATCCGCGGCGTCGCAGGCGGCTTGCAGGTCGGGGCGCGCCGACGCCGTGCCTGGCGCTCGCCGCCCCGTCGCGGCCGCGCGTCAGCGCCTCGGGATCATCGAGATCGCCCATTCGCCATTCGGGTGGCCGGGCGTGTAGCGGCTGTTCGCGCCCTTGACCGCCATCTCCCGGAACCCGAGCGCGCGCCACTGGGCGAACCACGTCTCGACCGGCGGCCGGACGGCCATCGTGCGCCGGACCAGCTCGTGGTCGAGGAGCACGGATTCGAGGAGCCGCTTGCGCTCTTGGAGCGGCAGGTCCACGAGCGGCTCGCCGTCGAGCCAGAGCAGGTCCACGGCCACGAACGCGGTCGGGGAGGTGGCGTGGAGCCGGACGCGGCGGGCGCTCGCGGCCGCCAGTTCGTCCCTGTGCTCGTTGCCGATGCCGCCGCCGAGGAGCATCTGCTTGCCGACCTGGCCGGCGGTCATGGCGGCATCGAGCCCGATCGGCGACTCGGCGTCGCTCGAGTCGCGCAGCGGCGCCGGCAGCAGGTAGCCGTCGAGGACGAGCTCCTCGGCCCGGGCGCAGTCGACGATCGCCTCGCGCAGGTTGTCAAAGCCGTCGAGCGTGACGTCGTGCTCGTCGCGGAACGACACGTGGCGGCCCATGACCTCGACGAGCGCCCGTCGGCCGCCCCAGAGCGGCTCCCAGATTCCGTCCCGCACCTGTCGCGTGGAGGTCCGGCCATACGGCATGAGCCGGAGCTGCCGCGGCGTCTCGGGGCGGGCGACGGTGGCCATCGAAGTGGATCGTACCGCGCTCGATCCAGCGGGTGCAGCCGGCGACGCCCGCGTGGCGCGGTCGCCGAAAATCCGGCGCGCGGGCGCATCGCCCGTCTCTATGATCCGGCGGTGGAGCCCTCCGCTCCGCCCGGCCCGATCGGCCCCAACGACCAGGGAGCACGCCATGCAGGCCCTCGCGTCCCTCACCCCGTCCGGCAAGGCGCGCATTCCCGTTGCGTGGGCGCTGTACGACTTCGCGAACACGATCTTCAGCTTCGCGGTCGTGTCCGGGGCCATCGGCATCTGGCTGACCGAGGACGCCCAGTTCGGCGAGCGCGACGGCAACTTCCTGCTGAGCCTCGCGATCGTTGTCAGCGTCGGCTTCAACGCCATCGTCTCGCCGATCCTCGGCGCGCTCAGCGATCGCGGCGGCCGGCGGCTGCCGTTTCTGCTCGTGTTCACGTCGCTCTGCATCGCTGCGACGGCCTTCATTGCCGCGGCCGGGCCCACCGTCGGGCTGGTGCTCTTCGTGATCGCGAACTTCGCCTACCAGGCGGCGCTCATCTACTACGACGCGACGCTTCGCACGGTCTCGATGCCGCAGACCCGCGGCAGGCTCTCCGGGATCGGCGTCGCCGTCGGGTACCTCGGGACGATCGCGGTGGGCCTCGCGATCTTCTTCCTCGACGTTCCGGTCGAGGACCGCTTCCGGCTCTCCGCGATCATGTTCGCGATCTTCGCGGTGCCGATCTTCCTGATCGTCAAGGAGACGTCCACCGGCGAATCGATCCGCCGCGGGGACATCGCCGGCTCGTTCTCGCAGGTGTTCCGGACGATCGAGCACGCCCGGGGCGTGCCGGGCCTCGGGCGGTTCCTCGTCGGCCGGTTCTTCTATTCGGACGCCGTCAACACGGTCATCGTCGTCATGAGCGTCGTGACGGTCCGGGCGATGGGCATGACCCAGACGGTCGCGAACCTGATTCTCCTCGGACTCACCGTGGTGGCGGTGGCGGCGAGCTTCGGGTGGGGCCGGCTGGTGGATCGCTGGGGCCCGAAGCGGACGCTCATGGCCGTCCTCTGGTCATGGGCCGTGGGGCTCGTGCTCGGTGGCATCTCGATCGGGCTCGGCGAGCCGGCGGGGATCGCGATCTTCCTCGTCGCGGGCGGGATCCTGGGCAGCGGCCTCGGCGGGGTCCAGGTCGCGGACCGGGTCTTCATGCTCCGCCTCGCGCCGCCCGAGCGGCTCGGCGAGTTCTTCGGGCTGTACGGCCTCGTGGGGAAGGGATCGCAGGTCATCGGGCAGCTGCTGTACGGCTTGATCCTGTTGTGGACGTTCGACACGCTCGGCAACGGCGCCTACCAGGTCGCCGTCCTGAGCCTCCTCGTGGCGATGCTGGTCGGGGCGTGGCTGATCCGGCCGGTGTCGGACCGCTGGACCGGCTCCGGCGAGCTCGATGTCGACGAGCGGGCCGCGCCGCCGCCGGATCGCCTGTCCCCGGCGTCCGCGCCGTTGGGGCCGCGGTAGGGATCGTCGTCCGGCCGCGTCCGCCCGCGATTGCGCCGCCGCGCCGCGAGTGCGCGGCTCCGCCGCGAGTGCGCGGCTCCGCCTGCCCGAGTGCGCGGCTCCGCCGCGAGTGCGCGGCTCCGCCGCGAGTGCGCGGCTCCGCCGCGAGTGCGCCGCTGCGCCTGCCCGAGCCCGCGGACAAGCTGCGCCCGCCCGAGCCCCGCGGACCCGCGTGGCGGGTCAAATCGCGAGCATTCGTGCTCGTCGCCCTCGCCGGTCCGACGGATTCGTGCGGGTGGCACGCTCAATTGTCGGCGAACTGAGTGCTGAGACGGGTAGCGGCCCGGCGGGGACCGCGCCCGCCCCCCGGAGCCGCGTAGGGGATCGTCATGCGGCCGCGTCCGCGCTGCGAGCCGCGAGTGCGCCGCTCCGCCTGCCCGAGCCCCGCGGACAAGCTGCGCCTGCCCGAGCCTCGCGGACCCGCGTGGCGGGTCAATTCGCGAGCATTCGTGCTCGTCGCCCTCGCCGATCCGACGGATTCGCGCCGGTGGCACGCTCAATTGGCCGCGACTTGACCACTGAGACGGGTCGCGGCCGGGTGACGAGCCTCGGCGAGCCGCGCGTCGGACGCTCAGCCCTGGCGGGCCGATGGCTCGGGTCGTCCCTCGAAGCCCCGTGGGTGCGCCTGCCGCCACGCCCACGCGGAGCCGATCATCGCGTCGAGGGTCGAACGCCGAGGCTCCCAGCCGAGCACGTCGCGTGCGCGGTCGATGGCCGCCACGAGCACGGGCGGATCGCCGGCCCGCCGCGGCCCGACGGTGTGCGGCACGGGTCGCCCGACGACGCGCTCGGCCGCCGCGAGCACTTCGCGAACGCTGAACCCGCCGCCGCTGCCGAGGTTGGCCACGAGCGGCTCGTCCGTGCGCGGATCGCCCGGTGCGGTGGCCTCGATCGCGGCCAGGTGGGCGTCGGCGAGATCGAGGACGTGGATGTAGTCGCGGACCGGGGTGCCGTCGGGTGTGGGGTAGTCCTCGCCGAACAGCGTCAGTGGCTCGCCACCGGCAAGGGCGGTGAGGACGTTCGGGACGAGGTGCGTCTAGGGGTCGTGATCCTCGCCGTTGCGCTCCGAGGCTCCCGCGACGTTGAAGTACCGGAGGCTCGCGCTGCGCAGCCCGTAGGCGCGCCCGAACCAGGCCATCGCGCCCTCGAATGCCCGCTTCGTCTCGCCGTAGGGATTGATCGGCCGGAGGACGGCGTCCTCCCGGATCGGCGTCGATTCCGGGACGCCGTAGACGGCAGCGGTGGAGGACAGGACGATCCGCCGAACTCGCGTCTCGCGCATCGCCTGGAGGAGCGAGAGGCCGCCGGCGACGTTCGTCGCGTAGTAGGCGCCGGGGTCCCGCATCGATTCGCCGACCAGGGAGCGGGCGGCGCAGTGGAGCACGACCTCGATGCCGCCGTCCCGCAGCAGACGGTCCACCAGCTCACGATCGCCGAACGAACCCTTGACGAATGTCGCGCCCTCGACGACCGCTCCGTGATGGCCCTTCGAGAGGTCGTCGAGGACGGTGACTCGGTGGCCGGCGTCCACCAGGCGTTCCACCGACACCGAACCGACGTAGCCGGCGCCGCCGGTGACGAGGATGTGCATCGCCGAAGGATACGGGGCGGTCAGCCGAACAGGCGGCGGAGCAGGCGACGGAGCCACGACTCGCGGGGAGCCGCCCCGGGCTCGGGCGCTGTCCCGGGCTCGGGCTCGGGCGCCGTCCCGGGCTCGGGCGCCGTTTCGGGCTCGGGCGCCGTTTCGGGCTCGGGCTCGGCCCCGGCGTCGGCCATCCCCGCGGCCGCTCCCTCCCCGTGAAGCAGCCGGCGCGCGGCCACGTTCTCCGGGTCGATCTCGAGCGCCCGGCGCGCGGCGGCCTCGGCGCCGACGATGTCACCGCGCGCGAGCGCCACCCGGGCGAGCCCCATGACCGCGATCGCGTTCCTGCGATCCGCCTCGACGACCTGCTGGTACAGGTGCTCCGCCGGCTCGATCGCCCCGTCCGCGAGCAGCCGATCGGCGGCGAGCAGAAGCTCGATCACGGGGCGTTCTCCAGCAGCGAGCGGGCGATCGCGAGGAGTGTGCCTCGCTCGTTGACCGCCGGATCGGCGATCGCGCGTTCCAGCAGCTCGTCGAGAATCCGGCCCAGCCGGGGCCCGGGAGGGAGTTCGAGGTACGCCATCACGTCCTCCCCATCGACCGCAAGGTCGCCGCGCTCCAGGACGACGTGGCCCGCCAGCTGCTCGCGGACGCGCCGTCGCAGCTCGTCGAGCCCGTGCGCATCGGCGGCCTGGCCGCTGGCGAGGTTGTCCGCCTCGCGAAGCGCGAACAGCGGCTCCAGCAGGTCCCGCCCGATGCGCCGGATGAAGCGCCGGACCCCCGCATCCCCCCAGGTCGGGTCGTAGGTGAACATGTGATGGCGGACGAGCGCGACGACCCGCTCGGCCGTCGCCCGCGGGGTCCGGAGCCGCTCGAGGAGCGCCGCCGCGAGGTCCGCACCCACGGCGTCGTGGCCGCGGAACGGGCCCTCGTCGATCGTCGCGGGCTTGCCGATGTCGTGGAGGAGCGCCGCGAGCCGCACCGCCGGCCGGCCGGCCGGCACGGCATCGACGGCCTTGACGGTGTGGTCCCAGAGGTCGTCGCCGGGGACCTTGTTCTGGGCGATCCCGCGCTGCGCGGTGAGCTCGGGCGAGATCACCGCCAGGAGGCCGGTCGAGGCCATGAGCTCCAGGCCGATGGACGGCCGCGGAGCCCCGAGCAGCCGCTCCATCTCCGCCCCGATGCGCTCCCCCGAGAGGTGGGCCACGAGATGCGCCCTGGCCTGGATCGCGGCGAGCGTCCCGGCCTCGATCCCGCCATCGAGCGTCGCGGCCAGCCGCACGGCCCGGAGCATCCGAAGCGCGTCCTCGCCGAATCGGGCTCGGGGGTCCCCGACGGCCCGGAGCGTCCGCGGCCCGAGGTCCTCCAGGCCGCCATGCGGATCGATGAGTCGCGGCGACTCCCCGGCGCGATCGGCGCCCCAGGCGAGCGCGTTGATCGTGAAGTCGCGCCTGGCGAGGTCGTCCGCCACGCGATCCGCGAACTCGATCCTGTGCGGCCGCCGGAAGTCGGCGTAGTCGTGGTCGGAGCGGAAGGTCGTGATCTGCACGGGCTCCGGCCGCGCTCCGGCAACGGCGGCCCCGAGCCCATCCCGGCCCACGGCCACCGTCCCGAACGCGTTTTCATAGAGCGACCCCGGGAAGAGCGCCTGGACCTCCTCCGGCCGGGCGCTCGTCGCGAGATCCCAGTCCTTCGCTTCCCGGCCGAGGAGCAGGTCGCGGAGCGAGCCGCCGACGATGTACGCCGCGTGACCGGCGGCCCACAGCCGATCCAGGATCGCGAGGACGTCGGCCGGCGGCCTGATCTCGGGGTGGGATTGCGCGCCGTTCACCGGACCGGCTCCGCGCCGGTCAGTTCCGGCCGAGGAACAGGTACAGGCGCCAGGCCTCGTTGCGCTCGTCGACGAGGTACGGCGTGAAGAGCGAGTAGAGGTCGCTGCGCGGCTCGAAGGGCGGCCGGACCAGCCGCATCCGCGCCTCCTCGAGCGTCTTGCTGCCCTTCCGATGGTTGCACTGCTTGCAGGCGGCGACGAGGTTGTCCCAGGCATGGGCGCCGCCGCGATGGCGCGGCACGATGTGATCGAGCGTCAGGTCGTGGGCGATGCGGCCGCAGTACTGGCAGGTGTGCCGGTCGCGGACGAAGATCTCCCGGCGCGAGAGCTTGACCCTCGGCCGGGGCCGCCGGATGTGATGCTGGAGCCGGATGACCGACGGCGCGCGGAACTCGGTCCGCGGTGTCCGGATCATCTGGTGGTCGTACTCGAGGACCTCGGCCTTCTCGCCGAAGACGAGCCGGAACGCCCGGGGCAGGTTCGTGACGTTCAAGGGCTCGTAGTCCTGGTTCAGCACGAGCACGACGCCATTCATGCGCGGGATGCTAGCGCCGGACGCGCGCTCACGCTCGGGCCGGTGATGCGGTGCCGCGCAGACTCGCCCACCGCCACGTCATCGTGTGGCGCAGCGTCTCGCCCGGCTCGAGCATGGCCGGCCCGAGGTCGAGGCCGTGTGAGCTCCGTCCGGCGAGGTTCACCGCATCCGGTGGTCCGCTCTGGGGCTCGATGCAGACCGCATCCGGACGCTCGGTGTAGGCGACCCACCAGCGGCAGGTCGATTCCATCTCGAGGCGCACCCGACCCGGCCATGTCAACCGGGGCGCGCGCTCGACCCCGGTGAAGGCATCGTCCCACGGGCCAGGCGTGGGCGCGACGAGCTCGCCCGCGGGAAGCCCCTCCGCGTCCCGGCGCAGCATCGCCCTGGCCTCGAGGGAGATCTCGACCGGAACGCCGGCGATCGACCGGCGAAACCACGGGTGCCAGCCGATGACGGCCGGCATCGCGTCGAGCGCGCGAAGCTCCAGGGACACCTCGAGTCCGCCGGGCAGCAGCGTGACCTGCTGGACGAGCTCACCACGGAACGGCCATGACGCGCCGAGCCTGGTGGCCAGCGTCCGGTCATCGACCACGGCCCAGGGCCGGTCGTAGGTGATGCCGTGGATGGCATGTGGCGGCGAGCCCAGCGGGAGCTGCACCTCCTGGCCCCGGAACCGGAAGCGGCCGTGACGGATTCGCCCGGCCCAGGGTGCCATCGGGTAGCAGCCCCAGTACATCGGCCCCGCGGGCGAGCCCGTGACGAGGATCTCGTCGCCCGCGATCGCGAGGGACGCGAGCCGTCCGCCCTCGTGCGGGGCGATCGTCAGCCGGACGTCGCCGGCCTCCAGGGTGACGGGGATGGCGTGTCTGCTCACCGCTCGCGCTGCGCGGTCGCGGGCTTCGCGCTGCCGGGCTTCGCGCTGCCGGGCTTCGCGCCGCCGGGCTTCGCGCCGCCGGGCTTCGCGCGTCCAGTCGTGATCATGGGCTGCCGGTCGGCGTGCCGAGGCCCATCCTTCGCCCCGTCGCGGCGCCGGTGGTCGGGTCCCAGCCGCCGGCCTGGCCGACCTTCGAGGCGAGGGGCCGGCCGAGCGCCGCCGCCGCGAATCGCGCCGCCTCGAGGACGCCGTCGAGGCGGACGCCGTGCTCGTAGCCGGAGGCATCGAGGAGGTAGACGAGGTCCTCCGTGGCGAGATTGCCGGCCGCGCCGGGCGCGTAGGGGCAGCCGCCCGTGCCCCCCGCCGAGGCATCGAAGCAGCGGATCCCGGCCGCCAGCCCCGCCAGGACGTTCGCGAGCGCGGTGCCCCGGGTGTCGTGGAAGTGGAAGGCGATCCGGTCGAGGGGCACCCCGGCCGCCGTCGAGGCGTCGACGAGCGCCTGGACCTGGTTCGGGACGCCCACCCCGATCGTGTCGCCGTAGCAGACCTCGTCGACGCCGAGGTCGAGGAGCGCCAGCGCCACGTCCACGGCCCGGCCCGGCGCCACGGCGCCGGTGAACGGGCAGCCGAACGCGGTCGAGACGTACCCGCGCCGCCACCAGCCGAGCGCGCCGGCCCGGGCCAGGACGGGCCGAGCGGCCTCGAGCGAGCCCGCGATCGTCATCCCGATGTTCCGCTCGGTGAAGGCGTCCGTCGCCGCGGTGAAGACGGCGAGGGCCCCCGCGCCCGCGGCCTCGGCGCGGTCCATGCCGCGCTCGTTCGGGACGAGGACGGGGTAGCGGACGCCGGGGACGGCCGGGAGGCGGGGCAGCAGCTCGTCGGCGTCGGCGAGCTGCGGGATCGCCTTCGGCGAGACGAAGCTCGTGGCCTCGATCTCGCGGAGGCCGGCGGCCACGAGCCGCTCGATGAATTCGACCTTCGCCTCGAGCGTGACGGCGACGGATTCGTTCTGGAGCCCGTCGCGCGGCCCGACCTCGTAGATCCGGACGCGGTCAGCCACGGGCGGTCGAGGCGGCGCTCGGGGCCGGCGGCTCGCTCGTCAGACGAGCGGCGGGTCCATCGCCCGCTCGATCGCGGCGATGTGGACCTCGATCCGGGCGATCTCCTTCGTCGCCTCGGCCCGCTCCTCGCTCAGGAGGGGCGCGGCGTCGCGGCGGCGGCGGGCCGCCTGGTGGAGGACCAGGAGCTCGGCGCGCGTGCCGGGGAGGGGCGCCTGGTCGGTGCTGGATCCGTGGGCCATCGGTCGAGTTCGCTCCCGGGCGTGCAGGGTCGGGTGGGCGGGCGTCGGTCCCGAGAGGGTACCCCTACGGCTCGACGATCGCGAGCAGCTGGCCCCGGACGACCTGGTCGGTCGCCCGCGCCCGGAGCTCCGCGACCCTGCCTGCGATGGGCGTGGCGACGACGTGCTCCATCTTCATCGCCTCGAGGGTCGCGATCGGGTCGCCGGCGGCGACGGCATCGCCCGGCCGGACGTGGATGCGCAGCACGTTCCCGGGCATCGGCGCGGTGACCTCGGCGGGGCCCGAGCCATGCTGGGTGGCGGCCGCACGAGCCGCCCGATCGACGTCGGGTGGCGGCGCGAGGCGGATCAGGACACTCCGTCCGTCGACGTCGACGAGGGCGGCTCCTTCCGCGGCAGGCGCGGTCACGGGCAGTGAGGCGCCGGCGGACGTGTCAGCGGCATCGCCACCGGCATCACCACCGGCATCGACATCGGCGACCCGCGGGTCGGCCTCGACCGTCCGCTCCGTGCCATCGTCGGCGACGAGCCGAAGCCGGGCCGGCGCGTTGAGCCGCCAGCCGCCCCTGCCGATCGCCCGGCCGACCGCGCGCCACGCGCCATCCGGGATCGCCACCCGGTCCGCCCAGTCGTCGGGGGGCCAGATCCGGTCGAGCGTGTCGATCCGGAAGAGGCCGTCGATGACCGCCGGCTCGCGGACGAGCCAGCGCAGGAAGCGGAGATTCGTCACGAGCCCGAGGACGACGGTCTCATCGAGGGCGCCCGCAAGTCGGGCGAGGGCCGTGGCGCGGTCCGGACCGTGGGCGATCAGCTTGGCGAGCATCGGATCGAAGCGGCCGGTCACCGCGTCACCCTCGTCGATCCCGGCGTCGATCCGGATGCCCTCGCCGCGCGGCCAGCGAAGCCGCACGACCTGCCCGGTCGCGGGCAGGAACCCGTCCTCGGCATCCTCGGCGTAGAGGCGGACCTCGATGGCGTGGCCGCCGACCTCGCGCGTGGCGTCCACCTCGGCCTGGGTCGTGTCGAGCGACTCGCCGGCAGCGATCCGGAGCTGGTCGGCGACGAGGTCGCGCCCGGTGACGAGCTCCGTGACCGGGTGCTCCACCTGGAGCCGGGTGTTCATCTCGAGGAAGTACCACTCGCCGCGGTCGGTGAGGAGGAACTCGCACGTGCCGGCACTCTCGTAGCCGACGGCGGCGGCAAGGCGGAGTGCGGCATCGGTGAGGCCGGCCCGGATCCGCGGATCGACCGCGGGCGACGGCGTCTCCTCGAGGACCTTCTGGTGCCGGCGCTGGACCGAGCAGTCACGCTCGCCGAGGTGGATCCCGGCACCGTGCCGGTCGAACAGCACCTGGACCTCGACGTGCCGCGGTCCCTCGATCAGCCGTTCCAGGACGAGCCGGTCGTCGCCGAACGACGCGGCGGCCTCGCGGCGCGCCGAGGCGAGCGCATCGCCGAGCGCGGACGCATCACGGACGGTCCGCATGCCCTTGCCGCCGCCCCCGGATGCCGGCTTGACGAGGAGCGGATAGCCGATGGCGGCGGCCGCCCGCCCGAGCGCGGCGTCGGACTGCGTCGCGCCGTCGTAGCCCGGGACGGTGGGGACGCCGAGCCCGGCGGCGAGCCGCCGGGCGGCGGCCTTGTCGCCCATCGCCCGGATCGCCGCGGGCGGCGGCCCGACCCAGGCGAGTCCCGCGTCGATGACGGCCTGGGCGAACGCGGCGTTCTCGGCGAGGAACCCGAACCCGGGATGGACTGCGTCGGCCCCGGCGTCGCGCGCCGCCGCGACCACGGCCTCGATGTCGAGGAGGTCCAGCGCCGCCTGGCCCGTCGTGGCCGGCACGGTCGCGCGGATCCCGAGCCGGTCCGTCGTCCGACGGATGCGGCGTGCGATCTCGCCACGATTGGCGATGAAGAGGTGCCGGATCGCAGTCGAGGGAGGGGTAGCTGCAGCGTCCGGAGATGAGCCGGACCGTGTAAACGCGTCTAACGCGCCAGATGCGACACGCCAGCGACCACCAACTCGCCGTGCGGGGAGAGTCCCAGCCGATATCCACCGCTGGACCGAGCGCGTCGATGCTCCGATCTGCCTCGCAGCCTCGCTCGGGCTCAGTTCGTCAGCCATCGCGGCGCGATTGTCGCGTCCGTGCGCTGACTGCGCAAGCCTGCCCGGGGATCAGGCCTCGCCGTCGGGCAGCCAGGCGGGGGGCCGCTTCTCGGCGAAGGCGCGGAAGCCCTCCTGGGCCTCCGGGCTCGTGCGCTGCCGGGCGATGACGCGGGCGGTGTGCCACTTCGTGGAGCCGTGCCCCAGGCCCCGGACCTCGCGGACGATCGCCTTCGCGGCGCGCGCGGCCGTCGGCCCCGCGGCGAGGATGTCGGCGACCGCGGCCTCCACGGCGGCATCGAGGGCCGGCTCGCCCTCGACGAGCTCGTGGACGAGCCCGATCCGCTGTGCCCGCGCCGCGTCAAACCGGCGTCCGCCCGGGAACAGGGCCCGCGCGTGCGTCTCCCCGATCTTCGCGATGACGAACGGGGCGATCACTGCCGGCAGGATCCCCAGCCGCGTCTCGGTGAAGCCGAAGCGCGCCCCCGATTCGGCGATGACCACGTCCGCCACCGCGCACAGGCCCATGCCGCCGCCGAGCGCGGCGCCCTGGACCCGGGCGACGACCGGGACGGCGCAGGTATCGATGGTCTCGAACATCTCGGCCATCGCCATCGCGTCCTGCTCGTTGCCCTCGACGTCCAGCTGCATCGCCGCCCGCATCCAGGCGATGTCCGCCCCGGCGCAGAACGACGGGCCGTCGCCGGCGAGCACGACGGCCCGGAGCGCCGTGGGAGCCTCGCGATCGAAGCCGGCAAAGGTCGCCGCGAGCTCGGCGATGACGGAGGCATCGAAGGCGTTGTGGACATCCGGGCGGGCGAGGTTGACGCTGCCGTTCGGGCCGGTCCGCTCCACGCGCACGCTGTTCGTCACGGTCGCATCGTACGCGCCGGCCCGCCGCCTTGGCCCCGCCCTGAGCCACACTGGACGCCGCGTCCACGTATCGAAGTGCAAGGGGTCGTTTCGCCATGCGGATCCTCGTCATCGGCGCCGGAGGCGTCGGCAGCGCGTTTGTCCCGACCGCCCTCCGCCGCGACTTCTTCGAGCACCTCGTGGTGGCCGACTACGACCTCCGGCGGGCGGAGGCGGTCGCGGCCCGGGCCGCCGATCCGCGGGTCTCGGCGGCGCAGGTGGACGCCTCGAGCGAGGAGGCCGTGGCCGCGCTGATCGCTCGGTCCGGCGCGACCCACGTCCTCAACGCCGTCGATCCGCGCTTCGTGATGCCGATCTTTGACGGTTGTGCGGCCGCGAACGCCGCCTACCTCGACATGGCGATGTCGCTCTCAACGCCGCATCCCGACCGCCCGTACGAGGAATCCGGGCTCAAGCTCGGCGACGAGCAGTTCGCGAAAGCCGGTGAGTGGGAGGCGGCCGGACGGCTGGCCCTCGTCGGCATCGGCGTGGAGCCGGGGCTGTCGGACGTCTTCGCCCGCTATGCGGCGGGTCACCTCTTCAGCGAGATCGACGAGATCGGGATCCGCGACGGCGCCAACCTCACCGTGGACGGCTACGACTTCGCCCCGTCGTTCTCGATCTGGACGACGATCGAGGAATGCCTCAACCCGCCCGTCATCTGGGAAGCGGACCGCGGCTGGTATACGACGCCGCCGTTCAGCGAGCCGGAGGTCTTCGACTTCCCCGATGGGATCGGACCGGTGGAGTGCGTCAACGTCGAGCACGAGGAGGTCCTGCTCGTCCCCCGCTGGGTCAAGGCGCGGCGGGTCACCTTCAAATACGGCCTCGGCGACGAGTTCATCGGCGTCCTGAAGACGCTCCACAAGCTCGGCCTCGATTCGACCGCGCGCGTGCGAGTCGGGGGCGTGGAGGTCTCGCCGCGGGACGTCGTCGCCGCCTGCCTGCCGGATCCGGCCACGCTCGGTGACCGGATGCACGGGAAGACGTGCGCCGGGACCTGGATCAAGGGGCGCGGCCCGGACGGGCTGCCGCGCGAGGTCTACCTCTACCACGTGGTCGACAACGCGTGGTCGATGCGCGAGTACGGCTCCCAGGCCGTCGTCTGGCAGACCGCGGTCAACCCGGTCGTCGCCCTGGAGCTCCTCGCCCGTGGGACATGGTCCGCGACCGGCGTCCTGGGACCAGAGGCGTTCGACGCCGTCCCGTTCCTGGACCTGCTCAATGCGTACGGCTCACCGTGGGGGATGCGCGAAGGCGGCTGAGCACCGGCGGGCCGGCTCTCGATCCTCGCCCGGGAGCTCAGGTTGGTCCCGTCGCGGGCCGCGGACCCCTGCCTGAGGCTCTCGATCTCCAGGGTTGCCGTGATTGCCTGCCGCGCGCCTCCTGCCGGTCGCAGCGGCGGTCTCCCTACATCCGGAACACCCCGAATCGGGTCTCGGGGATCGGTGCGTGCACGGCGGCCTCGATGCCCATCGAGAGGACCCGCCGCGTGTCGAGCGGGTCGATGACCCCGTCGTCCCAGAGCCGGGCGGTGGCGAAGTAGGGGTTGCCCTCGCGCTCGTAGGCCTCGAGGATCGGTGCCTCGAAGGCGTCGCGGGCGGCCTCGTCCGGGAAGTCGCCGCGGACCGTCGAGAGGACCCGCGCCGCCTGCGCGCCGCCCATGACGCTGATCCGTGAGTTGGGCCATGTCCAGAGGAAGCGCGGCGAGTAGGCCCGGCCGGCCATCGCGTAGTTGCCGGCCCCGAAGCTCCCGCCGATGAGGACGGTGAGCTTGGGCACGGCCGCGGAGGCGACCGCCGTCACGAGCTTGGCCCCGTCCTTGGCGATCCCGCCCGCCTCGTATTCCCGCCCGACCATGAAGCCGGTGATGTTCTGGAGGAAGACCAGCGGGATTCGGCGCTGGCAGGCCAGCTCGATGAAGTGGGCGCCCTTGAGGGCCGACTGGCTGAAGAGGATCCCGTCGTTGGCGAGGATGGCCACCGGCCAGCCGTCGAGGTGGGCGAAGCCGCAGACCAGCGTCTCGCCGTAGAGGGGCTTGAAGTCGTGGAAGCGGCTGCCATCGACGAGCCGGGCGATGAGCTCGCGGACCGGCACCGCGCGGCGCGCGTCGGCGGAGATGGCGGCGTAGAGGTGGGCGCCGCCGTCGCGGCCGTCCGGGGCCACTGCCGGGCCCTCCGGGACGCGGCGCTCCCAGGGGGTCGCCGGGGCGCGGCGCTCGAGGTGCCGGACGATCGAGCGGCCGAGGGCCAGGGCGTGCTCGTCGTCGAGGGCCTCGTGGTCGGCGACGCCGGAGCGCCGGGCGTGGACCTCGGCCCCGCCGAGGGTCTCGGCATCGACGTCCTCGCCCGTGGCCGCCTTCACGAGCGGCGGGCCGCCGAGGACGATCGTGCCGGTCCCCCGGACGATGACCGTCTCGTCGCTCCTGGCCGGGACGTAGGCGCCGCCGGCGGTGGACGAGCCCATGACGAGCGCGACCTGGGGGATCCCCTCGCCCGACATCCGGGCCTGGTTGTAGAAGATCCGGCCGAAGTGCTCGCGATCGGGGAAGACCTCGGCCTGGAGCGGCAGGAACGCGCCGCCGCTGTCCACGAGGTAGACGCACGGGAGCCGGTTCTCCAGGGCGATCTCCTGGGCCCGGAGGTGCTTCTTCACGGTCATCGGGTAGTACGTGCCGCCCTTGACGGTTGCGTCGTTTGCGACGATGACGCAGAGCGTGCCCTCGATCCGGCCGATGCCCGTGACGATGCCCGCGGATGGGGCGTCGTCGTCGTACATCCCGTTCGCGGCGAGCGCGCTGAGCTCCAGGAACGGCGCGCCGGGATCGAGGATCCGGTCGATCCGCTCGCGGACCGGGATCTTGCCCCGCTCGCGGTGGCGGGCGATGGCTCGCTCGTCGCCGCCGGCCCCCCGCTGGCTCACGGCAGCGGTCCTCGCCCGGAGCTCCGCCACGAGCGCCTGCATCGAGGCCACGCTGGCCACAGCCTCCGGGCTGGCGGGATCGAGCCGGCTGCGCAGGACGGGCATGGCCCGAAGTGTAGGCCGGGCGTCCTGACGGATCGGGCCCGCACGTGGCACGCCTCGGGGAACCTGACCGCGACCCGTGCCGTCCCCGGCGGCATGACCTTGCCTCACCGCTCCGCTCCGGCGCGTCCCAGGTCCCAGCCCGGTCCGGCCATCGTCCTCGTCGCTGCAGTCTTCGCGCTGGTCGGGACCGGGTGTTCCGTCTTCGCGGGGCCCAGCCCTCGGCCGACCTCGATTCCCGCGCCATCCGCCACGGCGGCGCCGCCCGGGCCACTCGTCTCCGTCCAGCTGCGGGGCGGGCTGTGCGTCGGCGGCACGTGCGACTCGACCGTGACCCTCGACACCGACGGCCGTGTCTACGCGGCGACCAAGCCGCCGAACGACCTCGGGACGGTCTCGATGGTCGACGTCGAGGGGCTCACCAGGGTCATCGAGGCAGCCGACTTCGCGGCGATCCGGGCAACGCCGTTCACCGGCACGTGCCCCGTCGCCTTCGACGGCCAGGAGGTCGTCTACGAGTTCACGACGAGCCATGGCCTGGAGCGGATCGAGTCGTGCACGACCGAGGTTGACCCGAATCATCCGCTCTTCCGGGCCGTGGCGGGCGTGCTGGACGGGTTCGTGGCGCTGCCCGCGCCGCCGGGGCCGTAGGCCGGGGTGGTCCGGGCGAACCTGCCCGTACCGCCCCATCTGCTACTGTCGCTTAGCAAGTTATGAATGTCGAGCGCGGTCCCGTGCGGCTCCAGGTCACCGACCCGTCCTCGCCCGTTGCCGAGGCCATCCGGATCCGGCTCGCCGACGCGTGGGGCGCGATGGGCGCGGCGTGGGGCGTGGCGCCGGCGATCGCCCGCGTCCATGCGTACCTCATGACCCGACAGGCGCCCCTCACGGAGCGCGAGGTTCGCGAGGCACTGGGCCTGTCCCACCGCGCCGCGAGCCTCGCCCTCGCCGATGCCGAGGCCTGGGGTCTCGTGGAGCGGGTCGCGGAGCCACGGCGGGTGGGGCGCCGCGGACCGGCGGGCGCCGCGTACCAGGCGATCGGGGACCACTGGCAGTGGCTCGGGCGCGTGGTTGCCGAGCGGAAGGTCCGCGAGGGCGACCCGATCCTCCAGGTCCTCGAGTCGACCGCGACCGAGGTGGCCGCCGCGGCCGCGGCGCATCCCGACGATCGCGATCTCGGCCACCTCTGCGACTGGTTGACGACGTTCATCGGGTTCGTGCGGCTGTTCGACCGGGCCGTGGGCCTCGTGCCCCGCCTCGAGCCGCGCGAGCTGGAGCGCGCGCTTCGACTCCTCGGCGAGGTCCCGGACGACACCGTCCTGCGGCTGGTGAAGCTGCTCGACGGCCTCCCCGACGACGACGTCCTGGATCTCGTCGAGACGCTCAGCCACCTCTCGCCGACTGCCGCCAGGCGGGCCACGAAGCTGATGTCGGGGGTCATCCGGACGGTCGGCCGGTAGGGTCCGGGGCTCGGCGGCACGCGGCGTCCCGCGGAGTCGCTCGGCGCGAGGCGCGCGGTGCGCCGTTCCGCGGCGTCGCGGGGACCGCCGCCCCTTCCGTCCCACGAAACAAACCGGCATCTGGCAGCCCGCCTCACCGGTAACCGTCGGATTGCTTCCGCCCGACGAAAGGAGGACGACGCGGCGCGCGGCAAGGAGCCATGAGCAGCGCGTTTCTACCGCCCCACGGAACGATCGCGACCGCGGGCGTCAGTTTCATCCGTGGGGCGGAAACGCTTCCGTGGGGCGGAACGCGGACGATGTCCGCGCTCGCCAGTCCCTCGTACGGACGAGATGCTTCCGTGGGGCGGAACGCGCGGACATGGGCGGAACGCGCGGACATGGGCGGAACGCGCGGACCTGGGCGGCCATCGTCGGCCACGAGGGGCCATCGTCGGCAACGGGCGGCCACGTGGGGCCATCGTCGGCCACGGGCGGCCACGCGCGGCCACGCGCGGCCACCCGCGGCCGTCGGCCACACGCCTCCCCGGGATCCTCGCGTCCTCGTGCGATAATCGCGCCGCGTTGCGGCGACCCGGGACGGCCCGAACGGGCGAGGACCCCGAGGCAGGCAAACCGGCGGACCCGCAGCCCGACCTGAGGAAGCAGTCCCACCATGACCGTCGAGACGTCCACCTGGACGACGAAGAAGGGTCTCGCCCAGATGCTCAAGGGCGGCGTCATCATGGACGTCGTCACCGCTGACCAGGCGAAGATCGCCGAGGATGCCGGCGCCGTGGCCGTCATGGCCCTCGAGCGCGTCCCCTCCGATATCCGCGCCGCGGGCGGCGTCGCCCGCATGTCCGATCCCTCGATGATCGAGGGGATCATGGCCGCCGTCACGATCCCGGTGATGGCGAAGGCCCGGATCGGCCACTTCGTCGAGGCCCAGATCCTCGAGGCGCTCGGCGTGGACTACATCGACGAATCCGAGGTCCTCACCCCGGCCGACGAGGCGAACCACATCGACAAGCACGCCTTCAAGGTCCCGTTCGTGTGCGGCTGCCGGAATCTCGGCGAGGCGCTCCGGCGGATCAACGAGGGCGCGGCGATGATGCGGACCAAGGGCGAGGCTGGCACGGGCAATGTCGTCGAGGCCGTCCGCCAGCTCCGCGACGTGCTCGCCGAGATCCGCCGCCTCCAGGGCATGCGCGACGATGAGCTGTTCGTCGCGGCCAAGGAGCTCCAGGCCCCGTACGAGCTGGTGAAGCAGATCGCGAAGGACGGCAGGCTGCCGGTCGTGAACTTCGTCGCCGGTGGCATCTCCACCCCGGCCGATGCCGCGCTCGTCATGCAGCTCGGCGCCGAGGGCGTCTTCGTCGGCTCCGGCATCTTCAAGAGCGAGGATCCGGCCCGGATGGCGAACGCGATCGTCCAGGCGACGACCCACTTCGACGACCCGAAGATCCTCGCCGACGTGAGCAAGGG
The DNA here is from genome assembly GCA_016191345.1 of Chloroflexota bacterium. Taxonomy (GTDB): domain Bacteria; phylum Chloroflexota; class Limnocylindria; order Limnocylindrales; family CSP1-4; genus UBA5189. Next base: position 10,486 of record JACPOU010000034.1, on the reverse strand, counting down.
CCTCGGCGCCCCGATGCGGGGCATCGCCATGGAGCAGCTTGCTCCGGCGGATCGGCTGGCCACGCGGGGTTGGTAGGGACCCGCGCCGGCGACGGCGGGGCCCGGCCGATGCGCATCGGCGTCCTCGCGGTCCAGGGGGCGTTCGCCGAACACCTCTCGACCCTCGGCGCCATCGGCGTCGAGGGCGTTGCCGTCCGCGTGCCCGCCGACCTGGAGGGCCTGAGCGGCCTGATCCTGCCCGGCGGGGAATCCACCGCCCAGCGCCGGCTCGTCGACCGCTGGGGCCTGCGCGAGCCGATCCTCGACCTCGCCCGCTCCGGCGCGCCGCTCTACGGCACCTGCGCCGGGATGATCCTCCTGTCCCGCGAGATCCTCGACGGCGACGAGCCCGTCTTCCCGCTCCTCGATGTCGGCATCCGGCGGAACGCCTTCGGGCGCCAGCTCGACTCGTTCGAGACCGAGCTCGACGTTCCGATGCTCGGCCACCAGCCCGTCCACGCCGTCTTCATCCGCGCCCCGGCCGTGGAGCGCACCGGCCCGGACGTGGACGTGCTGGCGCGGCTGGAGGACGGTCGCGTCGTTGCGGTCCGCCAGCGCAACGTGATCGCGACTGCGTTCCACCCCGAGCTCGCCGGCGAGACGCGCTTCCATCGCCTCGTCGCCACGATGGCGGCTGAGCACGACGATCCCGGCGAGGGATCCGGGCGCCGGCACCACCCGACCCGTCGGACCGGCCTCGCCCGATGACGCACCTGCGCCCCGGCAAACCCTCCGGCAAGGTCCGCGCCGCGCGCCTAACCGACCTCGCCGCACTCGGCGAGCTGTCGCGGATGTGCGAGGATGACGCGGCCGGCGGCCGTTCGCTGGGCCTGCCGGTGGACGGGCCGCGGATCGGCGTCTTCAGCCTCTTCCGGCTGCCGCTCGGGGCGTTCCGGCCGCACGATCTCCTGTACGTCTACGAGGATGAGGGCCGTGTCGCCGGCCTCGTCCGCGTCGAGCGCGAGAGCCATCGTGACGACTGGACGATCGTCGAGCTGGACGGGATGGCCGGTCTCGCGACCGCGAGCGCGGGCGACATCCGCTTCCGGCTCGTCCAGCAGGTCCTCCGCGAGGGGCAGAAGCGCGGGGCGGCGCGCTTCCACGTCGCCTGCGTCGACGAGGGCGGCAACGTCGAGCTGTTCATGCAGGCGGGCTTCGCGCGATACGGCGAGGAATCGGTGCTCCATCGATCGGCCGCCGCCCCGCTGCCGGAGCCCTGGAGCGACGAGCGCGCAGCGGCCGCGGGCATCCGCCCGGCCCGCCCGGCCGATGCGATCGCGCTCATGCAGCTCTACACGGCCGTGACGCCCAGCCCGGTCCGCCGCCTGGAGGGCTTCCGGATCCCGGACTGGGAGCGGCAGGGCAGCCAGTGGCGCGTGCCGCGGAGCAGCCTCGCGCCGCTGCTGCGCTTCGCCGACATCGAGGCCTACGTCCTCGAGGGGGCCACCGGAACGGACCTCGCCGGATTCATCCAGATCGGGGTGGCCGACGAGGCCCAGCCCCACTACCTGCGGGTCATGGGCCGGGCCGAGGTGGACCTCGGCGGGCTCATCGACTTCGGGCTCGGCGACATCCGCGCGAGGACGTCGAAAGGCCGGGGCGCCGGCGGCGAGCACGGCGTCATCGCCCCGGTGCGAACCTACGAATCACCGATCGACCGCCGGCTGGAGGACGCCGGCTTCACCGCGATCTCGACCGTCACTCTGCTCATGAAGGAGACCCTGGTCCGTGTCGCCGAACCGGCGCTGGTCCCGGGCCGCGTCCATTCACTGGAGGTCACGCGTGGCTCCTGAGGAACGACCCGACCGCCGCGAGACGATCGACGACCTCGACGCGCTCTTCTCCGCCCTGCCGCCCGAGATCGTGGCCGCGATCAACGCGCTGCCCGACCGCGAGTCGATCATCGAGGTCGTCCTCGACCTGGGCCGCCGCCCGGAGGCGCGGTTCCCGGATTCGGAGGTCCTCCTCCTCGACCGCGAGATCGACGAGACCGACATCAACCACGTGGTCGAGCACATCGGGTCGTTCGGCGACGACAACCGGGCGGGGATCGAGCGGACGCTCCACCGGATCTCGGCGATCCGGAACCGGAACGGCAAGATCGTCGGGCTGACGTGCCGGATCGGACGGGCGGTCTACGGGACGATCGAGATCATCGCCGACTTCGTCGAGACGGGGAAGTCGATCCTCATCATGGGCCGGCCGGGAATCGGCAAGACGACGATGCTCCGCGAGGCGGCCCGGGTGCTCGCCGACGACTTCGGCAAGCGCGTCGTGGTGGTCGACACCTCGAACGAGATCGCCGGCGACGGCGACATCCCGCACCCGGCGATCGGCAAGGCCCGCCGGATGCAGGTCCGGACGCCCTCGATGCAGCACGAGGTCATGATCGAGGCCGTCGAGAACCACATGCCCCAGGTCATCGTCATCGACGAGATCGGAACCGAGCTCGAGGCGCAGGCCGCCCGGACGATCGCCGAACGGGGTGTCCAGCTGATCGGGACGGCCCACGGCAACAACCTCGACAACCTGATGCTCAACCCGACCCTGTCCGACCTCATCGGCGGGATCCAGAGCGTGACCCTCGGCGACGAGGAGGCCCGCCGCCGGCGGACCCAGAAGAGCGTGCTGGAGCGCAAGGCGCCGCCGACGTTCGACGTCATCGTCGAGATCCAGGACCGCGAGCGGGTGCTCGCCCACGGCGACGTGGCCGAGACGGTGGATGCGATGCTCCGCGGCGACCCGGTCGCGCCGGAGCTGCGCTGGCGGGACGAGGAGGGGGTCCATCGCTCCCAGTCGCGGCCGCGGCCGTCACCCCGGGAGCAGCTCGGCGACGGGCGGTTCTCCGGCCTCGTCGGCTCGGGCTCGTCGTGGCGCATGGAGCCCGGCTGGCGCGGCGAGTCGACGTACCGGACCGGCTACGGCGGACCGGTCGCCTTCCCCGGCGCGGATCGCGGAGCCGGCGCGCGGCCCGGATACCGGCCGGGTGCCTCGGGGTCGTGGCGTCCGTCGCGCGCCGGCCAGGGCCGGCCCGGCGACGGCGGGCCGGGTGGGGCGCCGGCGGCCAGCCTCGATGCGCCGTTCGTGGCCGGCGAGATCGCCGACCGCGGGCCGCTCGAGCGAGGGACCCTGCCGCCGCCGGACACTCGGGCCAGGGACGCGAGAGAGCTGTCCCGGCAGCGTGAGTGGCGCGACGCCGCGACGCGGGCGATCGGGGCGCTGCGGGCGGACGAGGGCACGGCACCGGTCAACGCGGTCGCACCGGAGCCGGGGGCAGCGGCCGGCCCGGCGGCACCCGGCGACGCGGTCAACGGTCGCAGCGGCCCGGACGGTGACGACGAGAGCGCCCTCCACGTGGCGGGTGCCGAGGCGCTGCCGACGCTCCGCGTCCTGCCCCAGGGCATCAGCCGGAAGCGCCTGGAGCAGGCGATCAAGGAGCTCCAGCTGCCGGTCCTCATCGCCCACGAGGTGGACGAGGCGGACGTCGTCATGACGGTCCGCACCGACTACAGACAGAAGACCCCGACGCTCCGCGAGGCCGAGGAGCGGGCCCTCCCGATCTACGTCCTGAAGGAGAACTCCGTCCTCCAGATGCAGGCATCGCTGACCTCGATCTTCGCCCTGGAGCTGGACCCGCGGGACGCGGCGCTCCGGGAGACCGAGGAGGCGATCGGGATGGTCCTCCAGCGCTCCGAGCCAGTGGAGCTCGCGCCCCAGAACGCGTACATCCGGCGCCTCCAGCACCAGATGGCGGAGCGGGCGAACCTCGTCTCGCGCTCGCGCGGCCGGGAGCCCTACCGCCGGGTTCGCCTCTACCCCGACGCCGCGAAGAGCGCCTGGCGGTGAAGCGGCAAGGCCCGGCGCGGTCGCCGCGCCCGGGCCTTCGCCAGGGGCACATCGTCATCGAGTGCGCCGACCACGAAGTCGTCGTCCCGTTCTGGACGGCCGCGCCCGGTCCGGTGGCCATCCGAAGGAACCTCCGGCGATGACACCGCGACTCCTCGTCCTCTTCGATGCCGACTGCGGGATCTGCACGCTGACCGCGCGGCAGCTGCGGCGCTGGGATCGGGCGGGGCGGCTCGAGCTGCTGTCCCTCCAGCAGGCCGCGCTCGACGACCGGCCCCTGGTGCACGACACCGCGGCGGGTCACCCGCTCCATGACGAGCTTCACGTCCTCGACCCGGCCTCGGGCCGGGTGGTGAGCGGCGGTGCGGCGGTCCTCGAGATCGTCGCGCGGCTGCCGGGCGGTCGCGTGCCGGCGCTGCTCGGGCGCCTGCCGCCGGCGGCGTGGGCGATCGGTGTCGGCTACGCGCTCGTGGCCCGGAACCGGCGGGCGATCAGCCGCGCCCTGCGCCTCGAGACGGCCTGCGCGGTCCCGCCGGCCGCGGCGGCCTACGGCAGGGGCGATCCGTAGTTGGCGATGACCTCGCTGAGGCGCTTGTGCTTCGTGGGCTCGATCACGACCTCGATGTCCGTCAGCTTGAAGTCGTCGCCCTTGAACAGGAGCGGCTCCTCGAGCTCGCGCGCGAGGGCGTAGGCAAAGCAGTCGCCCATGTTCAGGCGAGCCGGGTGCCCGCTGCCCTTGCCGAAGCGCTGGTAGGCGGAGCGCGCGATCCGCGCCTGGGTGGTCGTGAACGGCTCGACCACCACGGCCATCGTGACCAGGAATGCGTCGAGCGAGCCGGACAGGACCGGGTCCTTCAGGCCATCGATGACAATCCCGAGCTCGACATAGGTGGCCGCCGAAATCCGGGCAATCGGAGCCGACTCGATCATCGAGGAGTAGGCTCTCGCGCCCTGCTCACCGCGAAGGACGGCAACGATCGCGGACGTGTCGACGATCACTTCGGGAGGCCTCGCTCGTCGTACAGCAGCGCATCGAAGTCCTGGTCGAAGTACCCAGCCGGCGCGCGCTCCCGCATCGCCGCCGCCATGTCGAGGATCCGCTGGACGCGGGCCTCGTGATCGACGCCGCGCTCCGCGCGGATCCGCCCCAGTCGCTCCCGGACCGCCTCGGTAACGGCCGTCGTCATGGATTCGCCGGTCGCCTCGGCCAGCTCCTTGACGAGCCGGTAGGTCTCCGCGTTCTTGATGTTGAGGCTCATGGTGGAACTCTACCATCGCCACGGTAGAAGGCAACCCGGGCGTCAGTGCTCCGTGGTGCCGGTGAAGGTCCAGGCGTCGATCCGGAGGGCCGGCACGACCGCGCTGCCGAGGAAGCCGCGGAGCGTCTTGCGCTCTCGCCCGACGGCGCTCACGCCCGCCAGCGCGTCGAGGTACGACTGCGTGTAGCGGAGGTTCCGGACCGGCCCGACGATCTTCCCGTCCTCGACGAGGAACGTCCCGTCGCGGGTCATCCCGGTCACGATCGCGAGCTTGGGGTGGACCGGGTTCGTGTAGTGGAAGCGCGTCACGAGGAGGCCGCGCTCCAGCCCCGCGACGAGGTCTTCGCGGCTCGTGTGGCCGGCGGCCATGACCATGTTGATCGGGAACGGGCCGTACGGGTTCGGGGCCGGGAGGCCGTGGCCGGTGGAGCGGCGGCCGTCGCGGGACGCGGTCTGGGCGTCGTAGACGACGTCCCGGCAAAGGCCGTTCTCGACGAGCGTCACGCGCTGCTTGCGGACTCCCTCGTAATCGAAGGCCATGGGGAGCCCGGCCGGGTCGGCGCCGTCATCCCAGATCGAGATGGTTTCCGGCCCGATCCGGCGGCCCGGCTCGGCGAACGAGCGGCCCTCCTGCACGGCGAGCGCGGAGAACCCGAGATAGCCGAGCATGTCGGCGATGTCGAGGACGGCGTACTCCTCGAGCACGACCGGGTAGTCCCCGGCCGGCAGGGAGACGGCCTGCTCCGTGGCCCGGGCCTTGGCCGCCGCCTCGCGTCCAAGGGCGGCCGCGTCGATGGTCGTCGCGTCCGCGGCGACCGCCTCGGCGTAGCCGGTGCCGCCGTCCGGCGACATGTGGACGGTCAGGAGCTGCGAGCTCGTTCGAAGCTGGTTCGCGCGAATCCCCGACGTGTTCGCGACCGCCATGCCCTCGGTCGAGATGGCGAAGGACCCGTACGCGAGGACGCCCTGCGCGTCGGCGGCCGCGATCACCGCCCGCGCGCCGTCGGCGCGGAATTCGGGGCTCGCCTCCGCCGTGCCCGTCGCGCAGCCGGCTTCGAGGCCGTCCAGGACGCCCGGTCCGTCGGGGGCCGGGAGGCCGCCCCAGTCCTCGAGCTCCTCGACGATCCGGGCCGTTGCCGCCGCCCGCTCGACGAGCGCCCGGAGGCCCTCGTCGTCGGTCCGCCCCGTGGACATCACCGCGATGCGTTTCCCGATGATGAACCGGAGGTTCACCCCGACGTTCGATTCCGCGACGTTCTGGTGGATCTCGCTGTTGGCGAAGCGGGTGAGCGCCGCGTCCTCGGTCGTGACGAGGGCCTCGGCCTCGGTGGCGCCGGCCGCGACGGCACGCCGGACCACGTCCTCGGCGAGGGCCAGGCCCTCGAGGGGTGACGTGTCGCTCACCACTTGCCCACGCCGACCTGGACATTCCGGAACCGGGCGCCGGACACGCCGTGCCCGACGTGCGCGCCCTGGCTCGGCTCGCCCTTGCCGCAGTTCGGGGTCCCGAGCATGACGTAGCTGCTGGCGTCGCCGATCGCGTCGCAGCCTCGCCAGAACTCGTAGGTGATGCCGGTGTACGTGGGGTTCTTGACGAGGCGGCCGCGCTTGCCGCCCTTGATCTCGTAGGCGTACTCGGTCGCGAACTGGAAGTTGAGGCGCCGATCGTCGATCGACCAGCTCCGGTTCGTCCCGAGGTACAGGCCGTCGTCGGTGTCGGCGATGATGTCGTCGAGGCTCATCCCGTCGACCGGCAGGAGGTTGATGTTCGTCATCCGGATGAGCGGGATCCGGTTCCAGCCGTCCGCCCGCATCGCGCCCCCCGAGGAGCGGCCGATCCGCGGCGCGGTCTCGCGCGATGTCTGGTAGCCCACGAAGACCCCGTTCTGGACGAGGGGGACGGACTGCGCGGCGACGCCCTCGTCGTCCCAGCCGAATGTGCCCATGCCCAGCGGCGCGGTCGCGTCGGCGACGATCGTGACGAGGTCGGAGCCGTAGCGGAAGCCCTCGTCGAGCCTGTCCGTCGTGAGGAAGCTCGTGCCGGCGTAGGACGCCTCGGTCCCATAGACCCGATCCAGCTCGGTCGGGTGGCCGCAGCTCTCGTGGACCTGGTTGTAGAGCTGGCCCGGGTCCAGGATCACCGTCGTCCGGCCGGCCGGGCACTGGGGGGCGCTCAGGAGCTCCACCGCCTCGGCCGCGACGCGCTCCGCGTTGCCGAGCAGGTCCAGCCCCCGGATGAGCTCGTAGCCGCCGGCGCCCCAGCCGCCCCCGGCATCGGGATAGCTCCGGCGCTGGTGCTCGTCGCCCTCGATCGCGTTCGCCTCGACGGCCGCCCCGACATGGGTGATCACCTGCTCGGTGAAGCTGCCGTCAGTCGCGGCGAAGGTCTTCCACTCGCGCTGCGCGCCGAAGCTCGATTCGGTGAAGGCGACGCCCTTCGTGCCGCTCGCGGCGCGGTCGGCGGCGAGGAGGTCGGCGATCTTCCGCTCGATCGGGAGGTCGAAGGGGTCCTCGGCGACGGGGATCTCGAACGTGCCGTGCGCCGGCGGGCGGTCGTCCAGCCGGACGCGATCCCGAAGCGCGGTGGCGGATGCCTTCGCGATGCGGACGGCGAGGCCGGCGATGCGATCCGCCTCGGCGAGGTCGAGGCGATGGGAGGACGCGAAGCCCCACGCGCCGTCGACGAGGACGCGGACCCCGAAGCCCTCCGATTCGCCCGCGGCAACGCCCTCGAGCCGCCCGGACTTCACGGCGATCGACTCGTCGAGGCGCCGGACGACGCGCACGTCGGCATAGCTGGCGCCGAGGCCGGAGGCCGTGTCGAGCGCGCGGTCAGTCAGGTCTCGCATCGGGGAGGCGGAGCGTAGCAGGGGATCGGTCGTGCGTCCCTCCGTCGAACGCCCTATCGCCTGGAGGCAGGAACGGGAGGGTACGGGCGCGCTCCCGGCGCCGGATCGCCGCCGCGGTCCAGCTCCGAGCGTCGGCTACACTCGGCCGGTGACCTCGCCCGAGCGGCCGCGCGGCCGATTCCTGACGCTGGAAGGCCCCGAGGGCGCGGGCAAGACGCTCCAGGCGGCCCGGCTCGCCGACGCGCTGCGGGCCGACGGCCACGACGTCGTCCTCACGCGCGAACCTGGGGGCACGCGCCTGGGCGAGCGTCTTCGCGACCTGCTCCTCGAGCGGTCCTCGGTCGCGATCGAGCCGCTCGCGGACGCGCTCCTCTTCAACGCCGCGCGGGCGCAGCTCATCGCCGAGGTGGTCCGGCCGGCCATCGAGGCGGGCCGGGTCGTCATCTGCACGCGCTTCGCGGATTCGACCCTCGCCTACCAGGGCTACGGGGCGGGGGTGGCCATCGAGACGCTGCGGGCGATGGCGGAGGCGGCCACCGGCGGGATCCGGCCGGACCTGACGATCCTGCTCGACGTGCCCCCCGAGGTCGGGTTGCGGCGCAAGGCGCCGGACGATCACACCCGGTTCGAGGCCGGGTTCGACCTCGACTTCCACCGGCGCGTCCGCGCCGGCTTCCTCGACCTTGCGGCAGGGGAGCCGGGCCGGTTCGTCGTGATCGATGCCCAGCTGGGCATCGAGGCCGTGTTCGAGCAGGTCATCGAGGCCGCGCACGCCGCCGTCGGTGAACCACTCGTGCCGCCGCTGCGCATGGATCGATGACCGGCGAACCGTCGACCGGCCCGCTCCGCATCGCGTCGGCGGAGGATGATGCCGACCGGCAGGTCCTCCTCGACCTCGTCGCGGGACGTCTCGACGCACTGGAAGCCCTCTACGATCGATACCGAGCCATGGCCTTCGCAATCGCCCTCCGCATCACCGCCGACCGGACCCTCGCCGAGGACGTCGTCCAGGACGCCTTCATGGGGGCGTGGCGCCATGCCGATCGCTACGTCGAGGGGCGCGGCAGCGTGAAGACCTGGCTCCTGTCGATCGTCCATCACCGGGCCATCGACGCGGTCCGCCGGCGCCGGCCGGCCGTGGAGCTCCCGGATCCCGAGCTCCCCCCGCCGCCCCAGCTCGTGGCGGCCGACCTGTGGCCGGAGGTCGCCGGACGTCTCGATGCCGCCGAGGTCCGGGCCGCCCTGGCGACCCTGTCCGACGTCCAGCGCGAGGCCATCGAGCTCGCCTACTTCGGCGGCCTGAGCCAGACCGAGATCGCGGAGCGCACGGCGACGCCGCTCGGGACGGTGAAGAGCCGGATGCGGCTCGGGCTGCTCGCGCTTCGGCGGGCCCTCGCCGGGGACGATGCCGTGGCCACGACCGACGGGGTGGGATTGCCATGACCCTCAGCCACGGCGACGTCATCGAGCGCGCGGCCGGGTTCGTGCTGGGTGCGCTGACCCCCGCGGACGATGCCGCGGTCCGGGAGCACCTCGCGTCGTGTCCCGAGGCGCACCCGGAGTTCGAGTCGCTCGGCAGCGTGGTCCCGTACCTCGCCGAATCGCTGGAGCCGGTGGAGCCGCCGGCCGAGCTTCGGGCGCGGCTGCTCGCGGCCGCGGCCGCGGAGCCGAGGGGTGTGGGCGGGGAGCGCCGAGCCGCCCCGCAGTCCGCTGCGATCCCGCCCGCGCCCGCGGCCGCTCCGCCGGCAGCTGCGCCGATCCCATTTCCGAGTGCCGCGGAGCGCACCGTTCGCGCGGACCGGACCGCCGCGTCGCCCGCGGGCGCCGGGACGTGGCTCGTCCGGATCGCGGCCGCGCTCGCGATCGCGGTCCTCGGTGCGTGGAACGTCCAGTTGCAATCGCGGCTCGGGAACCTCGAGGGCGACCTCGCCACGGCGCGTGCCTACCAGGACGCGGTCATGTCCGCGCTTGCCATCGCGAGCCAGCCCGGCGGCCAGACGGCCTTCATGAGCGGCTCCGACCCGTCCGTCACGGCAAGCGGCGTGGCCGCGGTCTCGCCCGAGGGCAGGCTCGTCCTCGCGATGCGCGGCCTCAAGCCGACCACCGGCGCGGAGGTCTACGAGGCGTGGGTCATCGTGGGCGACGCGGCGCCGGTGCCGATCGGCGGGTTCCAGGTGGGCTCGGCGGGCACCGGCACGTTCACCGCGACGACGGGCCTCGCGGAACCGGGTGCGATCGTGGCATTGACGCTGGAGCCGCTCCCGAACGCGACCGCGCCGACGCTGCCGGTCCTCTCGGTGGGCACCCTGGGCGGCGCGAACGGCTAGGGCTGGGGCTGGGGCTGGTGCGCCCGGTGACCACGGCCGCGCTGCGGCTGGTGACCACGGCCGCGCTGCGCCCGGTGACCACGGCCGCGCTGCGCCCGGTGACCACGGCCGCGCTGCGCCCGGTGACCACGGCCGCGCTGCGCCCGGTGACCCCGGACGCGCGGCG
>JACPOU010000032.1 GCA_016191345.1 Chloroflexota bacterium | reverse complement strand
CCCCGGTGCGCCGCCCGGCGGCCGGGCGGAGCTCCCCGGTGCGCCGCCCGGCGGGGGGGGGCGGTGGCGGCCTCCGCGCCCGGCACGAGGCCGCGCCATCAGGCGGAGCGTCCGGCGCGCGGCCGGGCCGCCCGGCGCGCCTCCCGACCTGCCGCCCGGCGGGCCTCCCGGCGGAGCAGCGCAAGGACCGCGGCCTCGTCCTCGTCCGTGGCCCGGCTGGGCGCCGGCGCTGTCCGGACGAGCGCGCGTCGGAGCCCGTCATCGAGGTAGCCGTCCAGGATCGCGGGGTGGACGTAGCTCGCCCTCGCGACCGCGGGCGTGTTGCCGAGCTGGTCCGCCGTCTCCCGGACCGCCTCCACGACACGGCGGCGCGCCTCGGCCGGACGCTCGGCGGGCGCCACCGCGCGGAGCGCCCGGAACGCGAGAACCGTCCCCGCCCAGGTCCGGAAGTCCTTCGCGGTCGCCTCGGTGCCCGCCGCCTCGCGGATGTAGGCGTTGACGTCGTCCGAGGTCACGTCCCGCACCTCGCCGGCCTCGTCGATGTAGCCGAACAGCTCCTGCCCCGGCAGGTCCCGGCAGCGCCGGACCACCGGGGCGAGGCGCCGGTCGCGGAGCGAGATGTCGTGCTCGCGGCCGGCCTTGCCCCGGAACCGGAAGCGGATCCGCGATCCCTCGACCTTCGCATGCCGGTTCCGGAGCGTGGTGAGGCCGAACGAGCGATAGAGGCGGGCGTACTCGTCGTTGCCGACCCGGATGAACGTCAGCTCGAGGAGGCGGATGACCGCTGCGAGGACCTTCTCGCGGGGCAGGCCGGGACGGGCGAGATCCCGCTCCACGGCCGCACGAATCCGCGGCAGCCGCTCCGCGAAGCGCAGGAGCCGGGAGTACTTCTCGTCGTCCCGCCGGCGCCGGTAGGCCGGGTGATAGCGGTACTGCTTGCGGCCGCGATCGTCACGCCCCGTCGCCTGGAGGTGGCCGGCCGGGCTCGGCGAGATCCAGACCTCCGTCCAGGCCGGCGGGACGGCCAGGGCTCGAATGCGGTCGAGTGTCGCCGGGTCCGTCAGGCGCTCCCCGGCCGGATCGCGGTAGCTCCAGCCACGGCCCGCCCGCCGCCGCGTGATGCCGGGCCGCCGGTCGGTCGAGTGGCGCAGGCCGCCGGGCGGAAGCGCGAGGGCCCGGGGCATTCCGGCAGCGGGGGCCATGTCGCGGCGGGGGAAGGCTGGCGCCGGTGCTTCGATCAGGCGGGGTTGCGGCCCGGCCCGACCGGCGTCAACGGGCCGTCGGCGGGGCGGGGCCCGCCGCTCCGGCCACGGCCGTCGACGATCGTGGCCCCGGTCACCGGGCCGCTGGCCGGCGCGGTCGGCGATGGACGTCGCGGCGGCAGGCTCACGGCCGGCCCGGTGGAGCGGTTCGCCCCGTCGGGCCCGGCGGTCGCGGTGCCCGGCTCGTCGCCGTCGACCCGCACCGGACCCCCGAGCGGGGCATCGATCGTGCGCCGGCTCTCGATTTCCCGGATGTAGAGCTCCTCGTACCGGTCCGTCATCCGGGCGGCGGAGAAGCGCTCCACCACGCGCTCGCGGATGGCCGCTCGATCCAGGTCGGCGACAGCCTCCGACAGGAACGCGAGGTGCATGGCGTCGTCCCCGAACAACCCATCCACTCCCTCGCGGATGATCTCCGGCAGCGCACCGACGCGCCGGGCGAGCACGGGCGTGCCACAGGCGAGGGACTCGATCGCGACGAGCCCGAACGGCTCCGGCCAGGCACCCGGCATCAGGGTCGCATAGCTCTCCGCGAAGAGCCGGTCCCGCTCCTCGCCGCCAAGCTCGCCGAGGAATTCGACAGCTGAACCGGCCGCGGCGATGGCCGGCTTGACCACCGACTCGAAGTACTCGACCTGGACCGGAAGCGTCCCGATCTTGGCCGCGATCCGGAGCGGCCGCCCGGTGAACTGCGCGATCTCGATCGCCTCGAGGATGCCCTTCGCCGCCTCGACCCGGCCGACGAAGCAGAACGAATCGCCGCGGCGCATCGCCGTCGGCATGGACTCGAGGTCCAGGCCGTTGTGGATGATCGTCCAGTCGAGATCCGGATGGACCGAGGCCTGGCTGCGACTGATCGCGACGAGGCCGCGCGGCCGGCTGGCGAACAGCCGCCGCGACCACGGGACGTCCAGGCGGCCATGAAAGGTCGAGACGACCGGGACCGGCAGGAGGCGCGCGAGGGCGACGCTCCACCACTCGAGGTGACTGTGGATGACGTCGAACTCACCAGCCCGATCGAGAATCGCCTCGATCGTCTCGAGGAACTGGGGGCTCGGATCGCCACCGAACCCGGCCGGCCGGAGCGCCTTGGGAACCGTGGGCGCGAGGGTAGCGGGAACGTCCGAGTCTCCGCTGGCGAAGACGGTCACGTCGTGGCCGCGCCGGACGAGCTCGGTCGTCAGGCCGAAGACGACCCGCTCCGTGCCGCCGTAGGCGATCGGGGGGACCCGCTCCAGGGGCGGTGCGACCTGGGCAATCCGGAGATGACGCGGGGCTGCGCTCATCGGGCCTCGCTCCCTCCGTCCGCGTCCGGATCGACCTGCCAGGAGTTGCTCGAGATCGGTGGGGGCGTCGAGCGCTCCGGCGTCGCGAGGCCCGCGTAATCCGGCCGCGCGCCGGTGGGCGAGGCCGAGCCCCGGAGGCCGTTCTCGAACCCCTCCCCGAGGGCTGCGCCGCCGGCGGCACCGAGGCCACCGCCCACGGCCGCCCCGAGCGGACCGGCGATGCCGCCCACCACGGCGCCGATCGCCGCGCCGACCGCACCCCCGCCGGCCGCGCCGACGACGTCTCGTCCCTCCGTCGCCTCCCCGGCCGCGGCCCCGACGGCGGCGCCCATGACGCCACCGACGAGGGCGCCGGCCGGTCCGGCCACCACGGCACCGGCGACGGCGCCGGTCATCGCGCCGGCGGCGCCGCCGAGCATCTCGGTGCCGGCCTCGTTCGCGTGTGCGGGCTCCTCGCTGCCTGCGTACCGGTCCTGCGGTCGATCCGCCGGGCCGCGCCTCGAATCGTCGAATCCCACGGTGGTGCCTCCTTCCGCGGGTGCCGTGCTGCGACCGGGCCGCCCCGGGTCCGGACGTGGCATCCAGCGTAGACCCAGCATGGGGAGCGCGCCGTCGCGGCCGGTAGCCGCGACCCGTCGATGCCATCACACGTGCATGACGGTGTGCTCGCGCCGGACACCGGGCGGCCCGCGACCGACGAATCTTGTTATGCGCCTGCAACGGAGATGCAAGGTCCGGCGCCCATTGACGGCAGCCCGCCGACGGCAGGATGGCACCGCCACGCCGGTCGAAACCGGCCACCCATCGACCGATCTTCCGGGGACGCGCACACTGCTGGTGCGCACACGCATCGAGGAGGCATCCATGTCGACACAGCCGCTCGTGCTGGTCGCCGATGACGAGCCGAGGATCACGAAGCTGGTCGCGATCGCCCTGTCCGAGGAGGGCTTCCGGGTCGTCACGGCCAATGGCGGCGAGCAGGCGCTCGCGAAGGCAGAGGAGATCCGGCCCGACATCGTCCTGCTGGACATCGTCATGCCGGACCTGGACGGGATCGAGGTCATGCGCCAGCTCCGTGAGCGCCGCCCCGTGCCGGTCATCCTCCTGACCGCCAAGGGCTCGACCGCGGACAAGGCCAAGGGCCTTGACCTCGGCGCCGACGACTACATCGCGAAGCCGTTCCACCCGGACGAGCTGGCGGCCCGGGTTCGCGCGGTCATCCGCCGCTCGGGTGGCGCCGAGCCCGGCGCCGGGGTCATCCGCTTCGACGACGTCGAGATCGACCTGGAGCGGCGGATGGTCACCCGCGGCGGCGAGCTCGTCCAGCTCTCCCGCACCGAGTGGCTCCTGCTCCAGCACCTGGCCGCGAACGCCGGCAAGGTCGTCCTCCACACGGAGCTGCTCACGAAGGTCTGGGGGCCCGAGTATCGGGACGACCTCCAGTACCTGCGCGTGTGGGTGAGCCGCGTCCGTCGCAAGCTCGGCGCGCTGCCGGGCGAGCCCGGCCGGATCCGGACCTTCCAGGGCATCGGCTACCTCCTCGACGTCGAGGGGGCGGCGACGGCGCCCGGGAACGGCGACGTGGCGCCGACGCACGAGAAGGAGCCCGCGCTCATCGGGTAGCCGCTTCGCCCTCATCGGGTAGCGCCTTCGTCCTCATCGGGTAGCGCCTTCGTCCCTGGCACGGGAATCACCGCGCCCGCTCGGCCGGGCACCGGGGACGCCGGCGGGCGCGGTCCATCCAGCGTCGGTGATGGCCCGTCGCAAGCCACACCCGAATCCGCGGCTGCGGCTTGCGCGTGGGCGACAGCGTCACCATGCGTCGCCGGAGATGTGCCGGGCGGCTCAGCCGAAGGCGACCTCCACGGGATCGGACACCGTCGCCGCCGGTACCACCGCGTCGCCGCCCAGCCGGCCGCCTTGGGAACCGTCCACGGACCGGCCGACGACGGACGCCCAGCCCTCGCCGTCCAGCCGCTCCAGGGTCCCGATCGCGGTGGCGACCGCCGCCATGGCGTGCTCGAGCGCCACACCGGCGATGGCCCGATCTTCGAGGGAACCGCCAAGCGCCGCTGCGACCTCGGCGGCGGCGCGAGCGCTGTCCGCGATCGGCCCGAAGCCGGCCGCGGGAGCGGGGCGGCGGAGGATCAGCCCGGTGCCGCTGCCCGGGAGCACGGCCGATGAGATCGCCGACCAGCGGCTCGCCGATCCGGGTGACGCGGGCTCCAGGAACGCGAGGTCGTGGCCGGCGAAGAGGTGGCGCCGGAGTGCCACCTCCCCCGCTGCCCGCGCCGCACTGTCCGGCTCGTCGCCGATCCATGCCGGCAGCGCCCCGACCAGGACCGCGGACGCATCCAGGCCGTGGCGAATGGCGAGGGCGACGCCGAGCGCCTGGAGCGCGAGGCCCCGGCCGGCACGGGTCGCCGGGTCCGAGTTGACGCCCGCATCGAGGTCCGGAGCCACCACGAGCGGCCCGGCGCCCAGAAGGATCGACGTGCCGCCCCGCCGCACGACACGGGCGGCGAAGGCGAAGTCAGACAGCGCCCGGTCCGCGTCCACGCCGGTCGCGACGATCTCGGCCATCGGGTCCAGCTCCAGGAGGTCCACCCGCTCGAAGGCCGCGACGATCGCCCCTTCGGGCCCGGCGAGCGGGGCCGGCGCCGTCGCCAGGCGGACGTAGGCGCCGCGCTCGGCGGCGGCGCGGTCCAGGGCGTCCCGGAGACGGGTCAGGCCGCGCTGGCTCCCGGAAGGCGCCGGGTCCGCCTCGTGGTCGTCGCCGGGGCGCCATGCGGCGATGGGCTGGCCGATCTCGCCGAGTCGTGCCGCGAGCTCACGCCCGACGGGAACCTCGACGCGAACCACGTCTGCCCCGGCGCGGACGAGCTCGGCGGCCTCCGAGGCCGCCCCCAGCGCGGAAGGCTCGATGAGCGTGGTCCCGATCCACGGAGCACCGCGGTCGCCGAGGACCGCGATGAGGTCGCGACGGGCCGTCCGGTTGGCGTCGATCCGATCCACGGCCGCGGCGACGAGCCGCTCGAGGTGGACGGTGGCCGCCGCCCGTCGCGGGGGATCGGCAAGCAGCTGCGCCTCGAGGGCGAGGTCCACGGCTCCGCCCGCGATGTCGAGCGCCATCTGCTGTGGGCCCGCGTCGTACTCGAGGAGGGCGATCGCGAACGGGAGCGCCACGCCGCTCGCGAGGCGGTCGCGGCGGCCGCTGACGTAGCGATCGACGACCTCCGCGGCGAGGGGGCGGCCCTCCCGGTCGATGCCCGTGATGCCGAGGAGGCGAAGTACGGCCCGCTCCCGACCCAGCGTCCGCGATGCCGCCGCGGCGGTGCCGAGGCTCGCGGCGAGCGCGTCAGCCCGCTCGCGGAGTCGGTCGAGGTCCGCGACGAGCTCCCCCGTGGCGATCGTCGGTGCCATGCCCGAGAGCATACGGTCCCGGGGCGACGGGAGGACGGGCCGCGGGATTCAGGACTCGGCCGGGCCGGGCTCAGGCGCCCGGGGGCGGGCCGTCGCGCGGCGGCTCGCCGATCCAGACATGGCCGTCCTCGAAGCGTTCGGCCTTCCAGATCGGGGCCCGGGCCTTCGTCTCGTCGATCGCGTAGGCGGCGGCCTCGAAGGCCGCGCGCCGGTGGGGGGCGCAGGCGACGATCGCGACCGACGCCTCGCCCAGCGGCACATCGCCGGTCCGATGAACGATCGCGAGGCGGTGCACATCGAAGCGGGACGCGATCTCGGCGGCGATGTCAGCGAGGATGCGGACGGCCATCGGCTCGAGCGCCTCGTATTCCAGGGCGAGGACCGCGCGATCCGCGTGGCTGGCCGCGGCGGCCTCCTGCCCCGGCGCCGGGGTCCCGGGCGAACGGCGCGTCACGCCGAGGAATCCGACCACGGCCCCGTCCTCGGGCGAGGCGAGCTCGGCCGCGAGGGCATCGAGGATCCCGGGCTCGAAGGGCGCCGCCTGGAGCCGCAGGACCCTCCGCTCACCGGGCCCGGTACCACCGCTCACCGGCGGGATCATCGCGACCTCGTCGCCGTCCGCGAGGGGCGTGTCAGGATCCGCGTAGACGCCGTTCACGGCGAAGCGGACGGAGGACCGGCCCGGCGCGAGGACGGGGTACGCGGCGACGAGGGCCGCCCACGCGTCATCGACCGCGGCGGGAGCCGAGAGCTCCACGAGCGCCTCCCGGGTGCCCGCGAGCTCCCGCTGGATCGCGAAGAGGCGCACCCGGACCCGGACGCGTGCCCGCCCGCCGGCGGTCACGGCCGGTACGTCGCCACGAGGAGCCCGTCGCCAAGGGGCAGAATCGTGCCCGAGAAGCGCTCGTCGGCGAGAACCCGGGCGCTGAACGCCCGCAGCTCGTCGGAGCCGTCACCCGGCCGCGAGGGCCGGCTCCCCGAGGTCCGGCCGCTCCAGAGGATGTTGTCGGCGACGAGCAGGGCGCCAGGCTCCAGGCGCGGCAGGATGGCGTCGAGGTAGGCGCCGTACTCCTCCTTGAGCGCGTCGATGAAGGCCAGGTCGAACGGGCCGGCGAGTTCCGGGAGCCCTGCCGCAAACGCATCCAGCGCCGGCGCGTTGACGACCGCAACCTGGTCGTCGGGAATGCCGGCCTGCCGCCACGCGGCCCGGGCGACGTCGGTCCGGCTGCGGTCCGGGTCGATCGTCACGATCCGCCCGTCGGCGGGTTGCCCCAGCGCCATCCAGAGGGTCGAGTAGCCGATGGCCGTGCCCACCTCCACGATGTGCCGCCGCCCGGCGGCGAGGACGCCGAGGACGCGGCCGGATTCGCGATCGACGATCGGGACATGGCCGGGCGCCGCGGCCGCCTCGAGCGCGGCGAGCGCCGGGTGGACCGGCCGGCCCAGGGATTCGATCCAGTCGACGTCGGTCGCGTCGGGGAGCCAGTTGCGATCCGCTTTCACCGGGACCTCCTAGACCAGCAGGCCGGCGCCGAAGTAGAGGCCGGCCGCGAGGATCGTGCCGGCCGCGATGGTGCCGACATTGATGTAGAGCAGCCCGGTCGCCGATTCCATCGACCGCGAGCGCGCCGTCTGGACCGCGGCCCAGCTGACGATGAGCGGGAAGACGATGCCGACCACGAGTCGCAGCCAGACGAACAGCGCCCAGCTTCCCGACAGCGCCCCGAGCCCGGCCAGGCCGGCGGGACCCGCCCCCGTCGCGACCCACGCCACGAACAGGACGAGCTGGACCGCCACCACGGCCATGAGCAGGCGGCTGAAGAGGACGAGCGGTGCCTCGGGGAGCTTCGGGGTCACGAGGTACCAGTGGCCGAGGATCATCGCCGCCCAGACGCCGCCAGTGGCGGCCGCGAGGAGCGCGAGCTGGACGAAGAGGAGGAGCGAACCCGGTGTCGAGCCGCCCCACGACGCCGAGGCGGCGACGAGCACGAACCCGGCCCCCGCCGCGGCCGGGGCCGCGGCCCGAACCGAGCGGGCTCCGCGGAAGATCGCGATCGACGTGCCGAGCGCGAGGATCGCGAAGATGCCGAGGCCGATCGCGCGCGGCCCCGACCAGGCGGGGTCCCAGATGCCCATGCTGTCGGACACGGCCGGGTTCGGGAGGCCGCCCTCGGAGAGCCAGGCGAGGCCCGCGAAGATCGAGGCCGTGAAGGCCACGAAGCCGAGATAGCCCCTCGTCGCGGAGGTCCGCAGGAGCCCCACGACCACGGCCCCGAAGGAACCGATCGCGAGGCCGGTCAGGACCGTCCAGTTGATGAACGCGAGGTTGGCTGCGATCTGGGTGGCCGGCACGCTCGCGAGTGTAGCGCGGGCCTCCGGGACGGCCGCCGGACTCGGCCGTCCCGGGCGGCGGTCAGCGGTAGCGGTAGGGGAGGTAGCTGCCGCTGGCGACGTAGTTCCAGGGATTCACCCGGTAGGAGCCGCGGGCCCACGGATAGCCCCGCCAGACCTCCATGTGGACGTGGTTGCCGGTCACGCAGCCGCTCCGGCCCACGTAGCCGAGGGTGGTCTTCTGGCCGTACACCGGCTTTCCCCGGTACGAGGTCTCGGAGCCGAGATGGTAGTAGGCGGAGTAGAGGCCATTGCCGTGCGAGACCCAGACCTGGTAGCCGCCGCAGTTGTTCCGCCAGCCGGCGAAGACCACCGTGCCACTCCGCATGGGCACGACGCGGGTGCCGGCGGCAGCCGCGATGTCCAGCCCGTAGTGACTGCCGCGAAACCACTGGCTGACGTAGGAGGAGGTGGTCGCCACGGGCCACGAGGCCAGGGCGATCGAGGGCAGGATGAGGGCGGCTGCCACGGCCGCCAGGAACGAGCGCTGTACATTGCGCATGCGAGGTTGCGGGCACGCCGGAGCGCAGCCCGAGCTCCTTTCTACCAGGAGCCTCCGGGTGAGCCGGAGGCAGCGTATGGATGGCCCGCGTGGCGCCGGACACATCGATGCCCGGGCGCGGCTGCGGGGGTTGCTGGGGATGATCGGCGGGGACGATGCGACCGGATCGTCACGCTGCTGATATGCGACGAGCCCGCGATCAGATGCGATTGTGCCACGACTCGGCGGTGGCGGGCATTGCAACGGCGGGGCCGGGCCGGACGACGATTCCGGCGGGAGGTTGAACGATGTCTGACGGCGATGCGACGGCGATCACCTGGTACGGCCACGCATGCGTGGAGATCGCGACACCGGGCGGCCGGACCGTCCTCATCGACCCGTGGTTCGGCAATCCGCGGAGCCCGCGGCCGCCGGAGGCGGTGGATCGCTGCGACGTCCTCCTCGTCACCCACGGCCATGACGACCACCTGGGCGATGCGCTCCAGATCGCGTCGCGGACGCGCCCGGCCTGGCCCGCCATCCACGAGCTGGAGCTCTGGCTGAGGCGGAACTACGCCGGTGCCGACCGCGTGATCGGGATGAACAAGGGCGGGACGGTTGAGGCAGCCGGCCTGCGGATCTCGATGACCGGCGCGGACCATTCGGCCGGGACCTGGAACGCCGGCGGCGAGACGACGGCCTACCTCGGCGAGCCGGTCGGCTTCGTCATCGAGATGGAGAATGGGACCCGCGTCTACCACGCCGGCGACACGGCGGTCTTCGGCGACATGCGCTACATCGGCGAGCTGTTCCGGCCGGATGTCGCGCTGCTCCCGATCGGCGGGCACTACACGATGGATCCCACGGCAGCCGCGATCGCCGCGGAGCTGCTCGGCGTCCGGCAGGTCATGCCGATCCACTACGGGACGTTCCCCGCCCTCGCAGGCACGCCCGGCCAGCTGCGCGAGGCGCTCGCGGGACGCGGCCTCGGCGACGTCGAGGTCCACGCGCCCGAGCCCGGCGGCACGATCCGGATCTGAGGCGTCCTCGCGAGGCCGGGCTGGCCGGCCCCGAGCCGATGGTCCGGGGGCCATGGGACCAATGGGTGTCTGCCCACGGGCAACGCGACCTGCGATACCCATCTGGCCGTTTTCCGCCCCGAAGGACTCGATGCACTCCAGGCTCGGCGACGAAGCATCTCCCAGCGGTTCGGGCGAGGCGCATGGGCGCGACAGCCTGCGTCTCGTCAAGCTTCGGCTCGCCCTGACGCTGGTCGCCGTGGCGATCCTGCCGATCGCCGCCGTCGCCCCGCTCGCCCGGGCGGTCCTCGACGACACCCGGAGCGCCCTCGCTGCACGCCTGGCCTCCGATGCGGATCACGCCGCAGCGGAGATCCGGCGCGAGCTGACCGGCGTCCGCGACGTCCTCACCGCCGTGGCCACGAGCAAGGCCGCCCTTGCTGCCGTCCAGGGTCCAGCCGACGGGCCGAGCGTCGCGGCGGTCGCGGACCAGCTCGGCGAGCTCCTGCGGCGCCCATCTGCGTCGGTGGCCGGCGCGGCAATCCTCGGCGTCGCCGGCGACCTGCGCGCCGGCGTGGGCGACCCATCGATCTCCGTGGTCGCCGTGACCCCGCTGCGCGCAGATGGGGCCTCGTTCACCGTCGTGCGCGACGGCGCGCCCGGCGCCCCCGCCGCCCTCGTGATCTCGGTGCCCATCACCGGCCCGGCTCCGGGCAAGCCCGGGGGCAGCGCCGTGGCCCTGGTACCCCTCGGAGCGCTGACCGCATGGGCGATCGCGGGTTCCGATGCCGGACGTACCGTCGAGCTCCTCGGCACGGGTGGCGAGCAGCTGGCGACGCTCGGGAACACCCCTGGCCCGAACCTGCCGGGAGCGGTCCTCGAGCTCGCCACCGACACGGCCCAGACGTCCACGGCAAATGCCGCGATCGCCATCCCGGGTCTCGAAGGCTGGCAGGTGGCGGCCTCCGCTCCGCTGCCCGTCACGTCGATTCCGTTCCCGGCCCTCGCAGCCCTCGTCGGGCTCCTGCTGGTGCTCGTCGGCGTCATCTGGTGGATGGGCCGGCAGATCATCCGGCCCGCGGCGGAGCTGGAGGCGCAGCGGGCCAACCTCCACGACCTGTACGAGACGGCCCGTGCAGCGGCGCTGCGCGACAACCTCACCGGCCTCGGCAACCACCGGGCATTCCAGGAAGCGGTGGCCCGGATGGTCGACCAGGCGCGCCGGTACCACACCCCCTTCTCGCTGGTGCTGTTCGACATCGACGAGTTCAAGCGGATCAACGACACCCGCGGCCATGCCACGGGCGACGAGCTGCTCTGCGAGGTCGGGGACCTCATCCGCTCCACGGTCCGCATCGCGGATGCCGGCTACCGCATCGGTGGCGACGAATTCGCCCTGCTCCTGCCGAGCACGGATGTCGCCGGGGCCGAGGTTCTGACCAGGCGGCTCCTGAGCCGCGGCCTCGAGGATCGGTCAGGCGGGCGCTACACGGGCCCCATCTCCTTCTCCGCCGGGGTCACCGCCTGCCCGGCCTTTGGCGACACCCGGCTGGAGCTCACGGCACAGGCGGACGCCGCCCTCTACCGGGGCAAGCGCGGCGGGCGGACCGTCGTCACCGTGTTCGATCCGGCCCAGGATCGAGGCCACGTGGACGAGGGCATGCGGTCCGAGCTGTCGGCGGCCATCTCCGTCGTCATTGAGGCGAACGCAATGACCCCCGTCTACCAGCCCATCGTCCACCTGCCGACCGGGCGGATCCTCGGCTACGAGGGCCTCGTCCGGGTCTCGCCGGAGCGCGGCTTCCCGCACACGGGGGCGCTCTTCGATGCGGCGGAGATCGCCGGCCGGGTCCTCGACCTCGACCGCGCGGCGCTCGACGTCGTCCTTCGCGGCGCCCGGGGGATCGCGGACGACACGCTGCTGTCCCTCAACGTTTCCCCGCGCAGCTTCGAGGCCCCCGAGTTCAACGCCACGGTCTTCCTCGCCATCCTCCGTCGCCACGGCGTGATGCCGGACCGGGTGATCCTGGAGCTGACCGAGCGCGACGCGATCCGGGATCCTGACCGCCTCCGCGCGACGATCCTGCAGCTGCAGGAGGCGGGAATCCGCGTGGCCGCCGATGACGTCGGCGCGGGGAATGCGGGCCTCCGGCTGCTCAGCCAGTTCCGGTTCGACGTCGTGAAGATCGATCTCTCGCTCGTCCAGGGCGGCGCGAGCACGGACCAGACGCTCTCCGTCCTGACCTCGCTCGTGGGGCTCGCCCGGCGCTGGGGTGCCCTGACGATCGCCGAGGGCGTCGAGACCCCCGCCCAGCTCCAGATGATCCGCCAGCTGGACGTCGATGCCGGACAGGGCTACCTGCTCGGCCGGCCGGGGGTCATCGTGGATCTCCCGACCCTTGACCTCGTGACGCTCGCTGGGGAGGTCGGCGGTGGCCCGCCCGGCGATCCGTCAGTCGCGCCCAGCCCGCCCCGACCTGGCGCCAACGGCGCGTCCTTCGAAGTTGCAGCGAGGCTCGCTCCCCGCCCGGCACCCGTGGCCCACACTGCCGCCTCGATCATCGCCTCCGGCGCGCCGAGCCCCTTCGCGCCGCGCTGACGGCCGGGAAGTTCGCGGAAGCAACAGCCCTCGGGCGGACCGGTGCGGTTCGATATGGACCTGCAAGGTGCGGAGCACAGATCCCGGTACCATCAGGCCATTCCATCTGGAACCCCTTGGAGCCTACGTTTGCGAAGCAGCCATGGCGCGATCCGTCCGGATCCACGCCTCCGCCGCGTCGGCGCTCATCGAGACTCCGCCGACCTATGAAAAGGGCAAACCCGGGGTGACCCGGGGACGCAAAGCCACGGGACTGGCGGGCGGGGTCGACAGTCAGCCGGGTTGCCAAGCTCGTCGGACCCCACGTTCGCGTCCGCCGAGGCCGGAGGTAGCACCTTGAGGAAACTTCGCGCTTTCACGTCCCATACCGCCCTGGCGTTCGCCGAGGCCGGACTGATCGCCCTCCTGATCGTCGGCCTCGTCGCCGGAACGGCACTCGCCGCCAAGGGTGGCGGCGGCGGGGGCAAGGGTGGCGGCGGTGGCTCGCTCGCGCTGGTCATGGTCGCGGATGCGAACGGCAATGGTGCCCCGAACTGGCGCGACACCATCACCTTCAACGTGTCGACCACGGCGACCGCCAGCCCGTTTGTCAGCGTCAACTGCTATCAGGGTTCCACCTGGGTCCTGACGGCGTCCGCGGGCTTCTTCGCGAGCTACCCGTGGACCAAGAACACGACCCTCTCGTCCAGCGCCTGGACGGGCGGCAGCGCCAGCTGCACGGCGCGCCTCTACTCCACGAAGGATGGGACGCGCACCACGACCCTCGCGACCCTCAACTTCAGCGTCGGCTCCTAAGCCGCACCTCAATCGTCGCACCGTGAACGGGTAGGCCCCGGCCGACTGGCCGGGGCCTCCTGTTCGTTGCCCATTGACTGGGCCTGCGAGGCTAGTTGTTGACCTCGAGGACGGAGTTCTCCTTGCAGCTCGTCGCGATGTCGGTCTGTGCGGGGTTTTCGCTCGAGTACCAGACGACCCACCAGAGGGTCACGTCGTCCGTGAAGACCTGGGCCGTCGAGCTGGCCGTCGTGGCGCCACCGGTGACGGCGATGCTCTCAGAGGAGATCAGGGTGCCGTCGCAGGAGTTCCGACGGAGCTCGAAGTAGACCGTGCCCTCGAGGTCCCCGCCGCCAACCGGGTCGATCGTGACCGTGTCAGAAACGGTCCAGGTCTGGGCGGTCGTCAGTGTCGGGTTGAACTGCTGAACGACGCTGCCCTCGCCTTCGTCGCCACAGATGCCGGCGATCGGCAGGTTGTTGACGTCGCCTGCATCCGGGGTGTAGGTCGCGATCCAGTTGTAGTTCCCTGGGTCAATTGGGGCGAAGACACCCCCGTCGCCGTCACGGGAGTCGTACGAGCCGTCGCCGGTCACACTAACCGTGCTCGTGTACACGTCGTTCTCGCACGTGTCCGGTCTATCGGCGAGGTACGCCACAAACGTGATCGTGCCGCCCACCCCGTTGGACGGATCGGCCGTGCCCGTCAGCTCGGCGGTATCCCAGAGCTCCGTGCCCGGATCAATGGGTCCGGCGTCGTTGACTGTCGTCGTGATGCCGGGCTGCTTCGGCGTGACGGTGAAGCACTCGTTTGTGCCGTCGTCTGCGAAGGAACCCGTGTAGTTCGTATCTCCTGGCCAGGTGGCCGAGAAGCAGTAGTCGCCGGCAGCCGTCGGCGTGTAGCTATCCGACGTGACCGTGTACGCGTTGCCGTTCCTGACGGCGCCGGAGAGCGCTTCAACGGACACGGCCTCCGGGGTCCCGCCGTTGTAGCTCACCGTGAAGGTGACGTCCCCGGTCGGGGCGGGCGGGTTGGGACCACCGATCACGGTGACCGTTGCGTCATCCATGACCGACCCGCCGATCTCGAACTCGTCATCCGAGACCTGTGTCGCCAGCCCCGCGCCACAGGACTGGAAGGAGCCGCCAACGAAGTCCTTGAGGACGGCATCAACGGACTGCGAGGAGCGAGTCTCGATCAGGAAACTCGAGAAGCACTCGTCGCCCAGGCCCAGGAAGGTCAGGTCAATCCCGCCCTCGTAGAACGTGCCCGGAATGAAGACGTTGGCTGGGGCCTTGGCCGACTTGGCCTGGAATGCCCACGGCGAATTGGTGTTCGCGGCGTTCACCGTGGCGCACGCAGGGTCCTCGGTCAACACCGTCGCAACGCAGTCCTGCGGGGTAGCCGTCGTGCCGTAGAGGATGTCAAGGGTGCCGTTGATGGCGCCACTGCCAGCGATGTCGCCGCCAGGTCCATTCCACTGGAACACGCGGACCGTCGGCAGGCCGCCACCCTTGGTGAAGTCACTCAGAACGAGAATGTCGCCGTCCTGATGGGCGCCGCTGAACGTGCCGCCAGTGACCGGACCGACAGCGCTCTGGAAGAACCAGACCGCCATCTGGGCATCGCCATTAGCGGCGTTTCGGTCGGCCGCGAAGTAGAGGAGCGACTGGTCGGCGGTGTCGTAACGGGCCGCCATCCCCTGATGGAGCTCGTCCTTGTCGGGGACGGAGCCATTGGTGTGCCGCCAGTTCGAGATGTCCAGGTCATCCTTCGACCCGCCGCCCGTGAAGATGGTGGCGCCGTCGGGATCGGTGATGAAGCTGCTGACAGTGGCGGTGGTGCCACCCAGACAGCCAGGAGCGATGCCGACCGGGGTGGACGTCGGACACACCAGGTTCCAGTCCTCGCCTGCACCCGAGTCGTTGAGGGCGTTTCGGTCGAGCTCGAAGACGCCCGTGTCGTGGACGGCCAGCGCCGTGGCATAGACGCCCAGGACGCCACCGACCAATGCCAGGATGGCGATGCCGGTGAAGAGCTTGCGCCCGGTCCTCTTCTTGGTGATTCGTCGACTGATCATTTGTCCCAACCCTCTCCAGGTGTTCGAAGATTCACGCGATGGATGCCCTCTCGGGATCGCGAAGCAGCAGGCAGCCCGCGTTGATACGGGAAGCGAGCGTCTCGCATTCGGAACTGACGAAGGGGACGGCAGACTCGATGGGCCCGCCCCTCCAGGGACCCAGAACATCGGCACTCGCGCGCTCGACCTCCCCTCCCCCGGGATGTCGCACCACGAGTCCCCGGCCTTGCCCCCGGGCCCGTGCGTCTCGTGCGGTGCAGCGCCACGGTCGCCTTCGACCGGACGAGGCTGGCTCGCCGGGCGCCGTGAGGTCCGCACTGTGCGCCCACGCACCAGCAGACGCAAGTATCAGGTTGTCGGAATCGTTGTCAGCTACGCGACAGCGCTGCGCCCAGGCAAGGTATCAGTGCAGCGTGGTGGGCGGTCGTCCAGAGGAGAGAATCTGGTACCTGTGGGGCTCGCAGGAAGTCCTAGGCCATCCCCGACAGCGCGCCCAGGCGCTCCGTCAGCCGGAGGTTCTCGCGGTAGTCGATCGGGACCTCCACGAGGGCCGGCCCGTCCACCTCGAGCGCCTTCATCAGGGTCGGGTAGAGGTCGTCCGCCGAGGTCGGCCGGAAGCCGGCGATCCCGAACGACCGGGCGTAGTCGACGAAGTCCGGGTTGCCGAACTCGACCCCGAACGGCCGTCCGAACTCGTTCCGCTGCTTCCAGTCGATGAGCCCGTAGCCGTCGTCGCGCCAGACCACGACGACGATATTCGCGCCGATCCGCTTCGCGGTCTCGAGCTCCTGCGAGTTCATGAGGAACCCGCCGTCGCCGCAGAGCGCGACGACCCTGCGGTCCGGGTGGACGAGCTTGGCCGCGATGGCGCCGGGCAGCGAGATGCCCATTGCCGCGAACCCGTTGGAGATGATCACCGTGTTCGGCTCGTAGGCCTGGTAGAGGCGGGCCACCCAGACCTTGTGGGCACCGACGTCGCTGACGACGATGTCGTGCGGCCCGAGGGCGCGGCGCAGCTCCAGGAGCGCGCGCTGGGGCTTGATCGGGAAGCCCTGGTCTGCCTCGCAGGCGCGGAGGTCCTCGAGGAGCGCGGTCCGGAGATCGGCGTTGACGAGGATCTCCTTGGAGGCATGCCGCTCGGCGGCGGTCCGGCCGCCGATCCCGAGCGGCAGGAGCGCCGCGAGGAGCCGCTCGAGGGCTCCATCGATGTCGCCGACGAGCTCGATCGCCGGGTTGTACGCGGCATCGACCTCGGCCGGCTGCGTGTCGATGTGGACGATGTGCTTGGTCCCCTCGGGATTCCACCGTCCCGGGGCGAACTCGACCAGGTCATAGCCGACGCAGATCACGAGGTCCGCCCGGTCGAAGCCGGACAGGACGTGGTCGCGGGCCTGGAGCCCCACGGCCATGAGCGACAGGTGCGAGCGGTCGTCGATGGCGCCCTTGCCCATGAACGTCGCCGCGACCGGGACGTGAAGGCCCTTGGCGAGCGCGCGAAGGGGCCCCGAGGCGCGTCGCCGGAGGACGCCGTTGCCGGCCAGGATGATCGGCCGCTCGCTCGCCGCGATCAGGCGCGCCGCATGGTCGATCGCCTCGTCCGTGGGCTCCGGGAAGTAGGTCCGCCCGGGAGCGATCGGCCGGGTCGGGGCGCCCGACTCGGGCGCCATGGCGGCCAGGTTCTCCGGCAGCTCGATGTGGGTCGGGCCGGGCTTCTCCAGGGTCGCGACGCGGAACGCCTTGCGGACGATCTCGGGGACGGCGTCGACCCGCTCCACCCGGGTGTTCCACTTCGTGACCGGGCGGAGCATGCCCACGATGTCGACGACCTGGTGGGCCTCCTTGTGGAGCTTGTCGGAGCTCGCCTGGCCCGTGATCGCGACCATCGGCGCCCGGTCGAGGAAGGCGTCGGCGACGCCCGTGATGAGGTTCGTGGCCCCTGGCCCGAGAGTTGCCATCGCCACGGCGGCTCGGCCGGTCAGGCGGCCATGGACGTCCGCCATGAACGCGGCGCCCTGCTCGTGACGGGTCGTGATGTGCCGCACGCGATCGGTGCGCGACAGGGCGTCGAGGACATCCATCGTCTCCTCGCCGGGCACGGAGAAGACGTAGTCGCAGCGTTCCGCGACGAGGCCTTCGACCAGGATGTCGGCGGCGGTTCGCGCCGGGCGCGGAGGAGTCGTCATGCCGAGAGTTTGTCACGGGAGGCGGCGGGCAGGCGGCCGCCGGGAGGTGGCTCGCGAGGTAATGGTTGCCGCGGGCTCCCCGGCTGGGCTAGGATTCCCGGACAACTGAAGAGCGACTTATCAAGAGTGGCGGAGGGACCGGCCCGTCGATGCCACGACAACCTGCCGACCCAGCGTCGGCAAGGTGCCAATTCCGGGCAGGCCCTCCGCCTGCGAGATAAGGGAAGCGCACGCTGCAGGACCCTTCCGAGATCGGAGGGGTCTGTTCATGTCCGGTCCCGATGCTCGCAAGGAGGCTTGGACATGACCCTCGCGCACGGCGCACACCTCGTCGGCAGCCTGGCCGCCCCGACCGCCCGGGAGGCGATGGCGATTACGGCCCGCGCCCTCGGCAGGCACGTATCGAGGCTGACGGACGGCGAGACCGGCCCGCGAAGCCAGTGGATCTGGTGGCAGATCGACAAGCTCGTCGCCGTCCCGGGAATCCGGATGGGTGCGCCCCAGGTCAACCCGGAGACGGGCAATCCGGACTACTCGGTCTTCCCGGGGCTCGATGTCGAGGCGGGCATCCGCATCCCCGCCGGCGGACTCGGCTACGCGGACGCGGCGATCGATTCCTACGCGGAATTCGTGCGACTCCGCGCCGCGGGCACGATCCCGGCGGGGGTCCGCTTCCAGGTCAGCATCCCCACCCCCTACGCGGTGGTCGTGGCCTGGGCCGGCCCGGCGTCGCAGGCGAACCTCTGGACCCCGTTCCGGGCGGCGCTGTTCGACGAGGTCCGGACGATCCAGGAATCCATCCCGCTCGGGGATCTCGCGATCCAGTGGGACGTCGCGGTGGAGATCGGCGCCCTGGAGGGCGTCTTCTCGCCGATCCCGGAGCTGCGGACCCTGGACCGGATCGTCGACGAGCTCGTCGCCTGCCTCGAGGTCGTCGCCCGGCCGGCCGAACGCGGCCTGCACCTCTGCTACGGCGACTACAAGCACCGGCACTTCGTGGCGCCGGCCGATCTCGCCCTCGTCGTCCGGCTCGCGAACGCGGTGGCGCTGCGCACGGACCTCGACTTCCTGCACCTGCCGGTCGATCGCGAGAACGGGCGGACGAGCGAGTACTTCGCTCCACTCCGGGACCTCCAGGCCGGCGACGCCGAGCTGTCGCTCGGGGTCATCGACTACGAGAACGACAGTGCCCGGATCGACGAGCTCGTCCGGGCCGCCGATTCGGCGGGGCGCAGGTACGCCGTCGCCACCGAGTGCGGCATGGCCCGCCTCGGCGAACGGGGCGAGTCCGTCACCCTCGGTGACCTGCTCGCCCAGCACGCCCGCGTGTCGCAGCCGGTCCGCTGAGGCCCGGTGGCGCTCACCGCAGTCCCCCGGGTGGCGGCCTCAGCCGTCACCCGGGGCGTGTCGTCGGTAGCGCTCAGGCGACGCGGCGCAGACGGCCCGTCTCGACCTCGTAGATCACGCCGGTCACGGGCACGTCCCGCACCCACGGATGGGCGCGGATCCGGTCCACCTGCGCGCTGAGGTTCGCTTCCAGGTCCGGGAACGCGTGGAGCGGCAGGTCCACCTCGACGCCCGTCGATTCGGTGATCGAGGCGCGGACCTCGTCGTCGTCGAACGTCAGCATCCCGCAGCCCGTGTGCTCGATGACGAGGACCTCCTCGGTCCCGAGCAGGCGCTGGCTGATGACGATCGACCGAATGGCGTCCTCGGTCGCGAGCCCGCCGGCATTGCGGATGATGTGGGCCTCGCCGGTCCGCAGGCCCAGGACCTGCTCGACGGTGAGGCGTGCGTCCATGCACGCCAGCACGGCGAGCTTGCGGCTGGGCGGCAGCTCCAGGTTGGGCCGGTCGAACGTGGCGGCGTGCCGCTCGCTCTCGGCGAGTGCCCGCTCGGTCTCTGGGGCGGTGGTCAGGGTGGTCACGTGGGTTCCTCCGGGACGGATGGTTCGACGACGGGACACAGATCGTCGGGCAGCGGTCTCCCGCGTGGTGGATCCGGAGGAGGGTCTGGGCCATCGGCGTTGATGGCGGGACAGGAACCGGCGAATGTCACCGGCGCTGGGCCTGGGCCCGGCGTCAGGCGGTGATTCGCGTCCTCCGCACGGCGGGACCGCCGCGCGTACACATGTCCCGGGAGATGCGATGGCTGACCATTGCCGCCACGATAGAGCATCGCCTCGCGACGCGGCAACCCTTTCGGCGGACCCGTCAGGTTGCCGCTGGACGCCCCGACGGTTCCAATTCGGGGTCAACGCGCTGTAATGGTTGCGCGATCCGCGGCGCATCGGCTAGGGTTCCGGACCTGATGCGCACGAGCCTTCCTTCGATCGAGATGAAGAAGAAGCCCTGGCGGTCCTGTCGAGAGGCACGGGCGCCGGGGCTCTGAGGCGCGTCCTGACACGACCACCTGCGGAGCCACCAGCGCGGAGGCTTCGCAAGGGCCGCGGACACCCGGGAGGGACCGCGGCCTTTTTGTTTGCGCGAAGTCCTCCGCCACCCACGAACGGCGAGGGACGACAACCATGCACACGGTCATCTTCGGAAACGGCCACCTGGGTCAGGCGATCGCCGCGGCGATCGCGGCGTCCGGCGCTCCGGCGCCGCGAGTCCTCGGCCGGCCCGATGGCGCGGGGCACCGGCAGGCGAGCCTCGCGGGCTGCCAGCTCGCGTTCGAGGCCTCCCGCGGCGACGCCGTCGCCGGCAACGTCGCCGCGGCCCTCGGGGCCGGCTGCCGGGCGTTCATCATCGGGACGACGGGCTGGGAGCAGGACCGCAGCGCGGTTGAACGCGCCCTGATCGATCACGGCGCCGCGGCGGTGGCCGCGCCCAACTTCAGCCTCGGGGTGGCCGCGTTCCTCCGCGTCGTGGAAACGGCCGCCCGGCTCTTCGGGGCCCTCGAGGACGTCGACCCGTTCGTCGTCGAGCTGCATCGGCGGGGCAAGGCGGACCGGCCCTCGGGCACCGCCCGGGAGATCGCGCGGCGCCTGCTCGCGGGCGACCCGGACCGCACGCGGATCGCTCAGCCCGTCGGCGGCCCGGCGAGCCGTGACGCGCTCGAGGTGGTCTCCGTGCGGGCCGGATCCGCGCCCGGCATGCACCTCGTGGGCTTCGACGGCCCGGGGGAGACCGTGGAGCTGCGCCTCACGGCGCGTGATCGGAGTGCCTACGCCGCCGGGGCACTCGCGGCCGCCGCCTGGCTTGGGCGGGCCCAGCGAGCCGCTGGGCTGCACGCCTTCGATGCGGTCGTCGATGACCTGCTGCCCGCCGATTTCGCCGATCCCGGCAAGCGCCGGGCGGTGGCCGCACTCGCCGGCTGACCGCCTCTCCTGCCCCGGAACCCATCCCGGGTCCCGACGACCGGGGCCCGTCGCCCATCCCGACCAGACACCACCGACAGGAGCGCCCACATGACCCCCAGGACCGATCCCGCCGCAACCCGGCCAGCCCTCCGGGGCGCGTTCACCGCGCTCGTCACCCCGTTCGCCCCCGACGGCACCCTCGATGAACCGTCCCTCCGCGAATTCGTCCGCCTCCAGGTCCTCGCCGGAATCGACGGACTCGTTCCGTGCGGCACGACCGGCGAGGCGCCGACGATGACGGCCGATGAACGCGATCGCGTCATCGCCCTGACCGTCGAAACGGTCGCGGAGCGCCCGTCGCGCGAACGGATCTCCGTGATCGCCGGCACCGGCAGCAACGACACGGCCTCGACCATCGCCGCCACGCGCCGGGCCGCGGCGATCGGCGCCGACGCCGCATTGGTCGTCGCGCCGTACTACAACCGGCCCGACGGCCGGATGCTGGAGGCCCACTTCCGGGCTGTCGCGGACGAGGGCGATCTGCCGGTCGTCGTCTACAACGTCCCGTCCCGGACCGCCACGAACGTCCCGGCAGACACCTTCCTGCGCCTTGCCGAGCACCCCCGGATCGTGGCCGTGAAGGAGGCGTCCGGAAACCTCGACCAGATCGCGCTCATCTGCCGGGACCGGCCGCGGGACGTCGCCGTCCTCGCCGGTGACGACGCGTGGACCCTCGCCGTCCTGGCGATGGGCGGCGACGGCGTGATCTCCGTGGCGAGCAACGAGATCCCCGGCGAGATGGCCTCGCTCTGCGCGGCGGCCCGCGCCGGGGACTGGGATGCCGCTCGCCGCATCCACGCCCGGTGGCTGCCGCTCTTCCAGGCGAACTTCCGGGGCGGCCCGAACCCGGTGCCGGCCAAGGCTGCGCTCGTGGCGATGGGAATCCTCCGATCCGCGGCGGTCCGAATGCCGCTCCTCGAGCTCGCCGAGGCTGACCGGGTGGCCCTCGAGTCCGTCCTGCGCCAGGTCGGACTCACGGACGCGGGCGGCCGCTTCGGCGCCCGGCCCGCGGCACGCACTGGGAGCGCGGCATGAGCGCCTCGGCGACGGCGAGCCCGGGACTCTCCCGCGGCGGCCCGGATCACCGGCCGTCAATCCTCGACGACCTCGAGTCCGGCCGGCTGCGCGCCGCGCTGCCCGACCCGGCGGCGCCCGACGGCTGGCGGATCGAGCCGGGGGTCAAGGAGGCGATCCTCGCGTGCTTTCGCGTGCCGGCCCTCGCCACCTGGCAGGCCGGGCCGCTCGGCTTCAGCGATCGGGCCGCCATGCCCCCGAAGGACCTCGTCGCGAGCGAGGACGCGACGGCAGCCACGGCCGCGGGTCGGCCGTGGCGGATCGTCCCCGGCGGAACGAGCATCCGCTCCGGCGCGCACCTGGAGCCCGGCGTCATCGTCATGCCGCCGTCGTTCGTGAACGTCGGGGCGTGGATCGGAGCCGGGACGATGGTCGATTCGCACGTCCTCGTCGGCTCCTGCGCGCAGGTCGGGGCCGGGGTGCACCTCGCCGCCGGCACGATCATCGGCGGCGTCCTGGAGCCCGCCGGCGCGCGACCCGTGATCGTCGAGGACGACGCATTCATCGGCGGCGGCTGCGGCCTCTACGAGGGGGTGCTCGTGGGCCGGGGCGCCGTCCTCGGGGCCGGCGTCGTCCTGACCGGCACGTCGCGGCTGTACGACGCGGTCCGGGAGGTCGTGATCGAGGGGACCAGGGAGGCCCCGCTCGGCATCCCGGCCGGGGCCGTCGTCGTTCCCGGCACGCGCGCCGTCGCGTCGGGGTTCGGGCGCGACCACGGGCTGGGGCTTGCCACGGCCATCCTCGTCAAGGACCGCGATGCCCGGACCGATGCCCGTGCCGCCCTCGAAGGCGCGCTCCGATGACGGCGGAGCCATCCATCGTCCGCCCGCCGGCCGCGGCGCCTGACGAGCGCGGCGGCACCCGCCGGGACCAGCCGCGGCGCGGTCGCCCGCCGGCCCGCAACGAGATCGTCCGCAACGGGCGGATCGGCGGCCTCGAGCCCGAGCACCTCGCCGGGCGCTTCGGCACGCCGTTCTATGCCTACGACTTCGGCGTCGTGACCGGCCAGGTGAACGAGCTCCGGGGCATCCTCCCTCCGGCATTCGAGCTCGCCTACGCCGTCAAGGCGAATCCGGCGCTCGCGGTGGTGAACCACCTGGCCGGTCTCGGCCTCGGGGCGGACGTGGCGTCGGGCGGGGAGCTGGCCCTCGCGATCCGGGCCGGCATGCCGCCGGCCGAGATCGTCATGACCGGCCCCGGCAAGCGGGATACCGAGCTGGCCGCGGCCGTCCGGTCCGGCATCCGGGCGGTCACCGTGGAGTCACGCGGGGAGCTGGCCCGCCTGGAGGGGCTCGCGGCAGAGGCCGGCGCCGTGGTCCCGGTCCTGCTCCGTGCCGCGGTGCCCGCGGCCGTTGGCCTGGAGCGTGTCCGGCTCGTCGGCGACGACGGGGCGGGCAAGTTCGGGATGGACGCCACGGATCTCGAGGTGGCCGCCGCAATCGCGGACCGGTCGCCACACCTGGACCTGCTGGGCATCCACGCCTTCGGGGCGTCGAACGTCGTCGATGCGGACGTCCTCGGCGATCACGTGGACCGGACGATCGAGGCGGCCTGCCGACTCGCCGCGCGGGTCGGCTTCGACCTGCGGCTCATCGACGTCGGCGGCGGCCTCGGCATTCCCTACGAGCCCGACGATCGGGCGCTGGACCTGACCGCGCTGGAGGCACGCCTCGCGGCAGCGGGAGCCAGGCTTGCCCGCAGCCCGGCCACGCGGGCCACGCGCGTCCTCATGGAGCCGGGTCGATTCCTCCTCGGTTCGGCGGGGGCGTACGTCGCCCGTGTCGTCGATCGGAAGGTCGTGGACGGGACCCACGTCGTGATCCTCGACGGCGGGATCCACCACGTCCTCCGGCCGGCCCTCGTCGGCCAGGAGCACCGGATCCGGGTGCTCGGCGCAGGCGGGCCAAAGGCGTTCCCGGTGACGATCGCGGGGCCGCTCTGCTCGGGCCTCGACATCCTCGTCGCGCAGGCGGTGATGGCGCCGCCCGGCGTCGGGGACCTCGTTGCCGTCCTCGATGTCGGCGCCTACGGGTTCACGGAATCGATGCCGCTCTTCCTGTCGCACCCGGTGCCGCCGGAGATCGCGATCCTCGACGGTGAGGCGGCCCTCATCCGGCGGCGGATCGAGCCGGAAGCCTGGCTGGAGGGCCAGGCCGTGCCGCCGTGGCACGCCGGAGCTCAGGGCGTGTAGGTCACCTGGACCTCGACGCCGTCGAGGGTGAAGTCCCGCGCGTTGTTGTTCGAGACGTCGATGAGCCGGACCCGGAAGTTGGCGTCGGAGAGCTGAGTCCCCGTCCATGTCCGGCCCCAGAGAGACGCGGCGCCGCCGAGCGTGTAGGTCGTGAGCGCCGTGGCCGTGATCGCCGACTCGGCTGCGGTGGTCCATGTCGTGCCGGCGTCCCACGAGAGCTGGCCGCACACCTTGTTCGTGCCGCTCAGCAGGTCGAGGCCGAGCTTCACCCGGACGGCGATCCCGAGGATCGCGGTCGGCGACGCCGGCACGCCGAGCCCGAACCCTTGGAAGCGGTGACGGTCCTTGCCGCTCCCGGTGCAGCTCGTACCCGTGCCCGTCCCGGAGTTGAGGTCGGTGGCGACGGACCCGTCCACCGCGCAGCCGCTCGCCGCGGACGACTCGAAGCCGTTCGCGTCTCCACCCGTGTCCGGTGCCTGTGCGGTGCATGGCCGGAACCCGGTGAGCCCCATCCTCACCGCGGCGGACACGGCCGCGCTGTCGGCGCTCTCCCATGTCGTCGAGTAGGCCCGGACCGTGTACCAGTACGTCCCGTCCACGGTGGGGGCGTCGAAACCGCCGGTCGCGGCGACCGGCGTGACCGTCCCGACCTGGGCGTAGGACCCGCCGCTCGAGGTCGACCGGTAGACCCGATACCCGGCCGCATAGGCGTCGACGGTGGGTGTCCAGCCAAGGGCCGCGGTGGCCCCACCCGTCGCGACCACAAGGGTCGGGGCGTCGAGGCGATCCGCAGTGACCGAGGAGGTCGCCGCGGCCGCGTCGTTGAAGAGCGCGGCGGTTCGTGGCGGGAGCGGCCCCCCCACCGCCGACGTCGAGACGATGCCGGCGGCGTATGCCGCTGCCATGGCAGCGGCTCGCAGGAGGTGGACCGGCGGCCCGGCCGTCAAGCGCCCTCCAGCGTCGGCGCCGGCGCGACTTCACCGTCCAGCGAAGCCGGTTCCGCCGGCCTGCGGGCCCGGAGCAGCTGGCGCTCGGCGTCCTCGAGCAGCAGGAGCCCGACGAGGAGGAGGCCGGACAGGCCGCTGAGCAGGCCGAGCCCGCTCGTCGACGCCAGGGCAGCGATCGCGTAGCCCATGCCCGGCAAGACGAGCGTCACCCGCCCGATCACGGCGGAGACGGGCAGGATCACCGGGTCGGCTTCGGCATTGGCGTCCCCCTTCGTCTCGATCCACAGTCCATCGGCGCGTGGAATCAGGCGCGTGACCCGGTGGGTGAAGATCGCCTGGGCGGGCCCGACCTGGACCGACACGATGTCTCCGACCCGGAGGGAATCGGCGGCCGCGGGCTCGGTGACGATGGCCGAGCCGATGTGGATGGCCGGCTCCATGGACGGCCCGCTCACCACGAAGGTGGATCGACCCGTGAGCGGGACGACCCGGCCCGCGACGAGCGTCGCGAGGACGACTGCTGCGAGGATGAGGAAGGCGAGGTCGAGGCCATGGCGGAGCCTGCGGACCAGGCGAGCCATGACGACGCGCGACGTCATGGTGTGGACCCCCGGTGGTGCGCACGAGCAGGTCGCGCGCGGACGGCGACGAAATCAGGCTGGCCGGGACGTCTCCGGCCCGGCCAGCCTGCGGTCGTTACGGGTTGCTCGACGTCTGCTCGGCGGCGAAGGTGAACGTCGCGGTCGTGGTCGCGCCCTGGAGCACGTTGCCGGCCGTCGACGGCAGTGACCACGCGAAGCAGATGAATTCACTCGCGCCGCCGGCAAGCGTGCGGTCGCCCGGGTCTGCGCCCTGCGTGGCACTGCCGAAGGCCGCGGAACCGAGGGCCGCCGTCGCGTACAGCGGCGTGCCGCTGCCGGGGCACGTCCCGGCGGTGATCGCCAGGCGCAGCGCGGCGCCGAGGCCGAGCCCGTCGGCATTCGTCGCCGACGTCGAGAGGGCGTACCGGAGCGCGCCCGTGCCGGCGTTTGCGATCGTCATCGTCTGGCTGCCGCTGTCACCGGGGAACACGGCGGTTGCGGTGAACACCGTGGCGGGCGATGCCGTGAGGTCGATCGTCCCGGTGCTGAAGGCGGCCGAGGCGCTCGAGGTGTCCGTGAAGATCGCGAGCGTCGAAGCGCCCGCCCCGAGCGTCAGGGCGGCGCTGGCGGCGAGCACGGTGACGATCCCGGCGCGACGCGCGGTCGCTCGGCGAAGGGGCTTGAAGTCCATGCGCGAAGTACTCCAGGTGATCCGGAATCCGGATCCAGCTGACCACGGTCGATGAGGCAGGTGCCTCGATCGCGGCACGGTGGCCAGAGGGACTCGCGATGAGCCAGCGCGCTTCGGGTACCTTGGCAGCCCGGTGCGGGTCCGCACCATCCCCCATCCGGGGACGGCCGGCGGTACTTTCGGTCAGCCCGGGCTGGCGAGCACCATGATCCGGATGTCCGTCATGTCCTCGATCGCCCAGCGCAGGCCTTCCCGACCGAGGCCGGAATCCTTGACTCCGCCATAGGGCATGTGGTCGATCCGGTAGGTCGGGATGTCGTTGACGATGACGCCCCCGACCTCGAGCTCGCCGAAGCCTCGCCAGGCGTTCGCGAGGTCGTTCGTGAAGACGCCGGTCTGGAGCCCGAAGGCACTGTCGTTCACCTGGCGGATCGCGTCCTCGAAGTCGGTGAAGCCGAAGACCACGACGAGCGGGGCGAAGGCCTCGTTGGAGCAGACCTGGGCGCTGACGGGGACGTTCTCGAGGACCGTCGGCGGGAAGAACGTCCCGTCGGCCCGCCCGCCGGCGAGGAGCCGCCCGCCGAGCGCGACGGCCTCGTCCACCCAACGCTGGGTCCGGCCGGCGGCCGTGTCGTCGACCATCGGGCCGATGTCCGTGTCCGGCTCCAGGGGGTCGCCCTGGCGAAGCCCCGCGACGCCGGCGAGGAACCTGTCCATGAAGGCCTCGCGAATGTCCTCGTGGAGGTACATCCGCTGGACGCTGATGCAGACCTGGCCGGAATAGGTGAACGCCCCGACGAGGATTCGCTTCACCGCCCAGTCGAGGTCTGCCGACTTGTCGACGATGACCCCGGCGTTCCCGCCGAGCTCGAGGACGACCTTCTTCTTGCCCGCCCGCTCCTTCATCCGCCAGCCCACCGACGGGCTGCCGGTGAACGTCAGGACCTTGAACCGGTCGTCGGCCACCATCCGGTCGCCGAGCTCGCGGCTCATCGGCAGGATGCTGACCGCCCCCTCGGGGACGCCGGCCGCGTCGACGATCTCCGCCACGGTGAGCATCGTCAGGGGGTCCTTCGACGGGGGCTTGAGCACGATGGAGCAGCCGGCCGCGATCGCCGGCGCGAGCTTGTGCGCGGCGAGGTTGAGGGGGAAGTTGAACGGGCTGATCGCGGCAACGGGGCCGGCGGCGAAGCGGCGGGTGATGCCGACCCGGCCCTTGCTGCTGGGCATGAGGTCGAGGGGGATGACCTCGCCGACCATCCGCTCCGCCTCCTCGGCGCCGAGGCGGAACGTCAGGGTCGCCCGGTCCACCTCGATGAGCGCATCCCGGATCGGCTTGCCCGCTTCGAGCGCGATGAGCCTCCCGAGCTCCTCGCGGCGCGCCTTGATCCCGGCACTGATCTCGCGGAGGATCCGGCCGCGCTCATAGGCGGGCAGGGTCCGGGTCACCTCGAAGGCACGGACCGCGGCGGCGACCGCCTCCTCGTACTGCTCCGGCGTCGCGTGGAACGTCGCGCCGGCAGGCTTGGCCGGGTCGGCAGGGTTCAGCACGGTCAGGACGTCGTCCGATTCCACCCAGCGACCGGCGAGGTAGATGGGATGGGGTTTCGCGGCGGTCAGGGTCATCGCGGATGGCTCCGGTGCGGGCAGCGTGGCCTCGCCATCGTACCCCGACGGGCCGTCGCACCCGGGACTACCATCGACCGGCCTCGCCGGGGCAGCCGACGACAGGGAGGACCGCTGATGTGGGCTGAGTTCAAGAGCTTCCTGCTGAAGACGAACGCGCTTGCGCTCGCAATCGGCGTGATCATCGGCGCGGCGCTCGGCAGCGTCGTCAACTCGCTCGTCAACGACATCATCATGCCGCCGATCGGCCAGCTCCTCGGCAAGGTGGACTTCAGCCAGCTGAAGATCGTCCTCCAGGCCGCGACCGATCCCGCCGACCCCGCGACCGAGGTGGCGATCCGCTACGGGGCCTTCCTCAACGCCGTCATCGGCTTCGTCATCGTGGCCTTCATCGTCTGGCGGATCTCGAAGATGTTCCTCAGGGAAGAGGCCGCCGCGCCGGAGCCGGAGATGAAGACCTGCCCGTTCTGCCGGCAGCTGAACGCCCTCGACGCCACGAAGTGCATGCACTGCGCGAGCGCGATTTAGCTGGATCGCGGGCCTCTCGGCCGAGGCAACTGAGCCGTCAACCAGGCGGCGTCTCGGCGCTGCGGTAGCTCCCGAGGACGCGGGCCATCGTCGTGACGCGCTCGAGGTCCGCGAGGGCGGCCGCGCAGGACGGGTCCGTCGCATCGGCGTCGAGGTCAGCCCAGAAGACGTATTCCCACGCCGCGTCGCGGCTGGGACGCGACTCGAGGGCGGACAGGTTCACGCCGTGATCGGCGAAGGCGCGGAGCGCGGCGAGCAGCGTTCCGGGCTCGTTGCGGACGGCGAAGACGAGCGTCGTCCGGCGGGGACCCATTCCATCGAGGCGGGGGTCGCGAGCGGCGTTGCGCGGGGCGACGACAAGGAATCGCGTCCGGTTGTCCGCCGGGCCCTGGATCTCGTCGGCCAGGACCTCGAGGCCGAACAGCCCGGCCGCCCGCGGCGAGAGCACGGCCGCGGAGCCCCGCTCGCCGGCGTCGCGGATCAGCTTGCCGGCCCCGGCCGTGTTGTAGGTCGTGAGGGTCGCCCACGATCTCGTCCGGAGGAACGCCTCGGCCTGCCCGAGCGCCTGGACGTGCGAGTAGACCCGCGAGATGTCCTCGAGGCGCTGGCCCGGCAAGGCCGCGAGGCAGAGGCGGACGGGCACGATCGCCTCGCCGACGATCTCCAGGTCGTGTTCGAGCAGGAGGTCGTAGTTCTCGCGCACGGTGCCGTTGCGGAGGTTCTCGATCGGTACGACGCCGCAGCGCGCTCGCCCCTCCGTCACGGCCGTGAACACGTCCCGGAAGCTGCCGACGGCGAGCCGCTCGACGTCGCCGAACGCGGCGATGACCGCATCCTCGGCGAACGCCCCGGGCTCGCCGGCGAATGCGACGGGCGCGGTCAACCCGGCAACCCCGCCGCGGCTATTGGTCAAACCAATTCGAAGAGGCCGGCTTTGCTTCCTGCTTGTCGTACTCGCCGCGGCGGCCGGCGACCTTGCGGACGGGCTTGTCCGCCGCCGCGGTCGCGGGCGCGTCCGCCCAGTGGGTCTCGTCCAGCATCGCGTTGAGCGCCTCGATGTAGGCCTCGATCGAGGCGGCGATCGTGTTCGTGCTCGATGACGAGCCCGCGTACTCCCCTTCCCCGCGCGCACCCGAAGCGCCGGCCGGCGGCCGGATCCGGATCGAGACGAGGCCCTCGGCGTCCGGCCCCTCGGCCAGCGCATGCACGTCGTAGGAGACGAGCCGAGGGTGGCCCTCGAGGACCTCGGCGAGCGCCTTGTCCACCGCGCCGAAGAGGGCATCAACGGCCCCCGTCCCCTGGGACGAGGCCTGCCAATGGTGATCCCCCGCCTCGATGACCACGGCACCGCGGCTCCGGGCGTTGCTGCCGGACGTCACCGTCCAGCGCGCGAGATGGAGCGCGTCGGCGTTCGGCATGCCAGCTACCTCCCGGGATTCATGGTCGTGAAGTGCCGCTCGTCGCGGCGCCGGAGCTCCGCCCCGGACTTCCAGATGGCGTATTCGAGGCTGTCGGCCAGGGCGATCGCCGAGGCCGCGATGATGTTCGTGTCGGAGCCCATGGTGGACCATTCGCGACTGCCGTCGGCGGATTCGATCGTGACCCGGGTCCTCGCGCCCGTCGCCGCGTCCGAATCGAGGATCCGGACCTTGTAGTCGTAGAGGTGGACAGCGTCGAGCACGGGATAGAAGGCCCCGAGTGCCTTGCGGAGCGCGGCATCGAGCGCGTTGACCGGGCCGTTGCCCTCCGCGGCGGTGTGCAGCACCTCCCCGTCCACCTCGACCTTGACCGTCGCCTCGGCAAGGAGCTCGCGGCCGCCGCGCTGCTCCACGAGGCACGTGTAGTCGAGGATCTTGAACGGGGCCGTGTAGCCGGCCTGCCGTCGCCGGATCAGGAGCTCGAACGACGCCTCGGCGCCCTCGAAGGAGAGGCCATCGTGCTCGAGCTGCTTGATCAGCGCCGAGAGCTCGCGGGGGTCGACGCCCTCGAGCTGGTGGCCCAGCTGCTCCGCCCGGAGCTTCGTGTTCGCCCGGCCGCCAAGCTCCGAGACGACGAGCCGGCCGGTGTTGCCGACCGCGCCGGGGTCCACGTGCTGGTAGCTCCGCTCGACCTTCGCGACGGCGGCCCCGTGGACGCCGCCCTTGTGGGCGAACGCGGAGCGGCCGACGTACGGCTGCCAGTCGTTCGGGGCGAGGTTCGCGATCTCGGCCACCGAGCGGGACAGCTCGGTCAGGCGGGTGAGGTCGCCGCCGCCGGCCGGCACGAGCGCGAGGTCCGTCTTGAGGGCGAGGTTCGCCAGGATCGAGACCATGTTCGCGTTGCCGCAGCGCTCGCCGTAGCCGTTGATCGTCGCCTGGACGTGGCGGACCCCGGCCTGCGTCGCGGCGATCGCGTTGGCGACCGCCAGCTCCGCGTCGTTGTGGGTGTGGATGCCCCAGGTCACGGGCGCCCCGCCCGGGTCGCCGTCCAGCGCGGCGCGCGTCGCGGCGAGGACCTCGAGCAGTCTGCCGGTCAGCGTCCCGCCGTTCGTGTCGCACAGGACGAGCGTCCGGGCACCCGCATCGCGGGCCGCGCGCAGCGTCGCCAGCGCGTAGGCCGGATCCGCCGCGTAGCCGTCGAAGAAGTGCTCCGCGTCGTAGACCAGCTCGCGGCCATGCGCGACGATGAACGCGACGCTGTCCGCGACCATGTCGAGATTCTCCGCCGGCGTCGCGCCGAGCACCTCCGTGACGTGGAGCAGCCAGCTCTTGCCGAAGATCGTGACGACCGGCGTCTCGGCCCGGACGAGCTCCTGGAGGTTGGGGTCGGTGGCGGCCGTGTTGGCGCGGTGGCGGGTGGACCCGAACGCGGCGAGCTTCGCGGTCCGCCACTGGATCGTCCGGGCGGCGCGGAAGAACTCGATGTCCTTCGGGTTCGAACCGGGCCAGCCGCCCTCGATGTACGGCATGCCGTACTCGTCGAGCATCCGGGCGATCCGGAGCTTGTCGGCGAGCGAGAGCGTGACGTTCTCGCCCTGCGTGCCGTCACGGAGGGTCGTGTCGTAGAGGATGACGGGGGCCGAGGGTGCGGCCGTGGCGTCAGCGGCGGGTGACATCGGAAACGGCGACTCCAAACGGTGACTCCAAGTGGGCGAG
Organism: Chloroflexota bacterium; assembly: GCA_016191345.1. Lineage (GTDB taxonomy): Bacteria > Chloroflexota > Limnocylindria > Limnocylindrales > CSP1-4 > UBA5189. The sequence continues at coordinate 77,064 of JACPOU010000032.1, read as the reverse complement.
GGTGTCGATCAGCCGGGACTGGCGGCGACCGGCCGCGGTGCCGCCCACCGAATCGCGAGCCGCTCGATGACGGCGTCAGCCATGGCGGTCGTGCCGACCAGCTGAAGCGTGCCCGCGTCGGCACCGGCCGGGACGAGGTCGCGGGTGCGGAGCCCATCGTCGAGGGCCTCCGCGACGGCGGCCTCGACCATCCGGGCCGCGTCCTCCAGTCCGAGCGACCAGCGGAGGAGCATGGCCGCGGACAGGATCGTCCCGAGCGGGTTCGCGACGTCCCGGCCCGCGATGTCCGGCGCGGACCCGTGGATCGGCTCGTACAGGCCGAAGCGGCCGTGCTCCGTGCGCCGGTCGCCGAGCGACGCCGAGGGCAGCATCCCGAGGCTGCCCGCAAGGACGGACGCCTCGTCGGAGAGGATGTCGCCGAACAGGTTCTCGGTGACGAGGACATCGAAGGCCGCGGGCTGCTTCACCAGGAGCATCGCGCACGAGTCGACGAGCTGGTGGCCGACCTCCACATCCGTGAAGCGCCCTCGCTCCTCCTCGACGACCTTGCGCCAGAGCCTCGAGGTCGCGAGGACGTTGGCCTTGTCGACGCTTGTCAGCTTCCGTCGGCGGCCGCGGGCCAGCTCGAACGCGAGGCGCACGACGCGGCGGATCTCCGCCTCCGTGTACCAGAGGGTGTCCACCGCGACGCGACCGTCGCTCGTCGCGCGCTCCTCGGACGGCCGCCCGAAGTAGAGCCCCGACGTGAGCTCCCGGACGATGAGGAGGTCCACGCCCTCGAGCAGCGCCGGCCGGAGCGGCGAGGACGGCACGAGCGCCGGGTGGACCGTGACCGGACGCAGGTTGGCGAACAGCTCCAGCCCGCCGCGAAGGGCGAAGAGCGCCTGCTCGGGGCGGACGGCCGCGTTCGGGTCGTCCCACTTCGGGCCGCCGACCGCGCCGAGGAGGATCGCGTCGGCGGCCCGTGCGGCCTCGACGTCCTCGGACCGGATGGCCGCGCCCCAGGCGTCGATCCCGCTCCCGCCCGCGACGATCTCCGTCCAGCGGATCCCGAACCCGAACTGGGCGCCCGTCGCGTCGAGGACCCGCCGCGCGGCGGCGAGGACCTCCGGCCCGACGCCATCGCCCGGGATCGCGGCGATTCGGAACGTGGTGGCGGGTGTGCTCCCCATCACGGCAGGTCCACGAACGCGGTCACGGGACCGCGTTGCCATCGACGGCGCGTCGCGAGGCCCACGCTGGGCCGAGCGTTCCGATCTCCGCCCCGTGCAGCTTGTTCACGGCCACGAGGTACGCCTCGACCGAGGCCTCGATGATGTTCGTGGACAGGCCGTGGCCCGAGACGACGAGCGCACCGGGGCCCTCATCGCTCGAGCGGCGGCAGCGGACGAGCACCCGACCCTGGGCGTCCTCCCCGCCCGACACGGCCTTGATCTCGTAGCTTTCCAGGACGGGGTGCCAGCCGAAGACCGGCTGGACCGCGGCATCGACCGCGGCGTAGAGCGCATCGACCGGACCGTTGCCGATGGCCGCCTCGGCCCGTTCGTCGTCGGCGATGGCGAGCGAGACCATGCCGGTCGCCTTGCCGCCGTGCGACGAGGTGACGTTCCAGCCCTCCAGGCGGACCGCCTGCGGGACCTCGGCAACGCGCTGCTCGACGAGCGCGTGGAGGTCCGCGTCGGTCACGTCCTTCTTCGCGTCGGCGAGGGCGATCGCCTGGCGGTAGATCGCGTCGAGCGCCTCGCCCTCCACGTCGTGGCCGAGCTCGCGGAGCTTGCCCTGGAGGCCGCGGCGGCCCGAGAGCTTGCCGATCGTCAGCTGGCTCCCGGCGAGCCCGACCGATTGCGGGGTCATGATCTCGTAGGTCAGCGGGTGCTTGATCACGCCGTCCTGGTGGATCCCCGATTCGTGGGCGAAGGCGTTGCCGCCGACGATCGCCTTGTTCGGCTGGACGGCGAAGCCGGTGAGATAGCTCACGAGCCGGGACGCGGCCGTGAGCTGTTCGGTCGCGACGCCGCCGGCGAGACCCGGGAACTGGCCCGGCCGCGTCCGGAGGGCCATGACGACCTCCTCGAGCGACGCGTTGCCGGCCCGCTCGCCGAGGCCGTTGATCGTGACCTCCACCTGGCGGGCGCCGGCCTGGACCGCCGCGAGCGTGTTCGCGGTCGCGAGGCCCAGGTCGTTGTGGCAATGGACACTGACGGTCGCATGGCCGCCGACGAGCTTCACGGCCCGCTCGACGAGCGCCCCGAACTCGCTCGGGATCGCGTAGCCCACAGTGTCCGGGACATTGACCGTGGACGCGCCGGCCTCGACCACCGCTTCGTAGACCTGCATCAGGAAGTCCGTGTCGGTCCGGGACGCATCCTCGGCCGAGAACTCGATCTCGGCGTCGCGGCCAAGGGCCTCGCGCCCATGGCGGACCCAGCGGACCGCCTCGGCGAGGGCCTCGTCGCGCGAGATCCGGAGCTTGTGCTTGAGGTGGATGTCGCTCGTGGCGATGAAGACATGAAGGTGTGGCCGCTCCGCGACCCGGATCGCCTCGATCGCCCGCTGCGGATCCCCGTCCCGGCAGCGCGCCAGCGCCGCGACCGCGATCCCGCCCTTCGTCTCCTGGGCGATCCGACGGACCGCCTCGAAGTCGCCGGGGGACGCGGCCGGGAAGCCGGCCTCGATGACATCGACCTTCAGCCGCGCCAGCTGCCGCGCGACCTCCAGCTTCTCGGCGGCCGTCAGCCCGGCGCCCGGCGCCTGCTCGCCGTCGCGGAGCGTCGTGTCGAAGATCCGGACGGTGCCCGCCGGGACGAATGGCCCCGACGGGCGGGCTACGGCGGCCGGCACGTCAGTGCGACCCGCCGGCGCGACCGGCTCCGGCCTGGGCCTCGCCGGCCCGGACCACGACGGGGTCCAGGAACGGCATCTGGGCCCGCAGCTCGGCACCCACCTGCTCGATCTGGTGGTCCCGGTCCTGGGCGCGGAGGCGCTCGAACTCGTGGCGGCCGGTCTCGTTCTCGCGGATCCAGCGGCTCGCGAAGGACCCGTTCTGGATCTCGGCCAGGACGTCGCGCATGGTCGCCTTGGCGCCCTCCACGATCCGCGGCCCGGACACGTAGTCACCGTACTCGGCGGTGTCGGACACGCTGAAGCGCATGAAGTTGAGGCCGCCGCGATACATCAGGTCCACGATGAGCTTGAGCTCGTGCATCGTCTCGAAGTAGGCAAGCTCCGGCTGGTAGCCGGCTTCGACGAGCGTCTCGAAGGCCGCCTTGACGAGCGCCGACACGCCGCCGCAGAGGAGCGCCTGCTCCCCGAACAGGTCCGTCTCGGTCTCCTCCTTGAAGGTGGTCTCGAGGATCCCGGCGCGGGTGTTGCCGAGCCCGCCGGCGTAGGCGAAGACCCTGGCCCTGGCCGTGCCGGTCGCGTCCTGGTGGACGGCGAAGAGTGCCGGCACGCCGCCGCCCGCCTGGTAGACGCTGCGGACCAGGTGACCGGGGCCCTTGGGCGCGACCATCCCGACATCGACGAAGTCGGGCGGGACGATCCGCCTGAAGTGGATGTTGAAGCCGTGGGCGAACATCAGGAGCTGGCCCGGCCGGAGGTTCGGCTCGATCTCGGCATCGTAGACGGCCTTCTGGGCCGTGTCCGGGACGAGGATCATGATCACGTCGGCGGCCTTCACGGCCTCGGCCACGGTCCGGACCTCGAGGCCCGCCTCCTCGGCGAGCGCCCGGCTCTTGGACCCGGCGGCCAGCCCGACGATGACCCGGACCCCGGATTCGTGGAGGTTCAGGGCATGCGCATGGCCCTGGCTGCCGTAGCCGATGATCGCCACGGTCTGGCCGGCAAGTGCCGCCGGGTCGACGTCGTTGTCGTAGTACATCCGTGCCGTCATCGCTTCAATGCCTCCTCGATGGAGCCCGCGCCGCGCGTCATGACGACCGCGCCGGTCCGGACCAGCTCCTTGATGCCGTAGGTGCGGACGAGGGCGACGAAGGCGTCGACCTCGGCCTCCGTGCCGCTGACCTCGACGATGGCCGATTCGGGGGTGAGGTCGACCACCCGGCCCTTGCTGAGCTCGACGAGCTTGAGGAGCTCGCCGCGGTTCGCGTCGGACGTCCGGACCTTCACGAGCGCGAGCTCGTGCTCGATCGTGGGCTCGGAGGTGACATCCTGGACCTTCAGGACGTCGATCAGCCGGTAGAGCTGCTTGGCCGCCTGCTCGACCGCCACGTCGTCGCCGTGGAGGGTGATCGTCATCCGCGAGAGGCCCGCCTGGTCGGTGTGGCTGACCGCGAGCGAATCGATGTTGAAGTTGCGGGCCCGCATGAGGCTCGCGACCCGGTTCAGGACCCCGGGCTTGTCGAGGACGAGCGCCACGAGTCGATGGACCTTCGTGTCGCCGCTGCCGGGGAGTGCCCGCGGCGGCGGCGCGGAGTGGGCGGGGCCGCCGGTCGACTGGGGGCTCATTCCTCCGGCCCGCCCCACGTCTCGATGAGGTCGGACAGGCCCTTGCCGGCCGGCATCATCGGGAAGATGTTCTGCTCGCCGGCGATCTCGAACCAGATGAGCGCCGGGCCGTCGACGCCCTGGGCGAAGCGGATCGCGTCATCGACCTCACCGGGCGACGTGGCCTTCACGGCCGGGATCCCGTAGGCGTCCGCGAGCTTGAGGTAGTCCGGCCCCAGGAGATGCGCCGAGTGGTAGTTGCCGGCGTAGATGATCTCCTGCCACTGCCGGATCATCCCGAGCTTCTTGTTGTCGAAGAGCGCGATCTTCACCGGGATCCGGTCCTGGACGAGGGTCATCAGCTCCTGGCTCGTCATCTGGAAGCCGCCGTCACCGGCGACCGCCCAGACCTCGCGCTCCGGGGCTCCGAGGGCGGCGCCCATGGCCGCGGGGACCGCGAAGCCCATCGTCCCGAGGCCGCCGGAGCTGACGTGGGTGTTCGGGTGGCGGAAGCCGGCGTAGCGGGCGAGCCACATCTGGTTCTGGCCGACGTCGGCGACGTAGACCGCCTCGTGGCCCGTGAGCTCCCCGATCCGCTGGACCACGTAGTCCGCGGAGAGGAGGCCGTCGCGCCAGGCGCCGGAGCCGTGCCACGACGAGGCGAGCGAATCCTTCTTCCAGTCCGCAAGCTGGTCGAGGTACTCGCGGCGGGCCTCCAGCGGCGTTGCCTCGACCATCGGGGTCAGCGCCTTCAGGACGCGCTTCGCGTCGCCGACGATCGGGACCTCGACGGCGACGTTCTTGCCGATCTCCGCGGGGTCGATGTCGACGTGGACGATCCGGGCGTAGGGCGCGTACGTCCTGACGTTGCCCGTCACGCGGTCGTCGAAGCGCATCCCGATCGCGATGAGCAGGTCCGCCGACTGGATCGCCCGGTTGACGTGCTTCCAGCCGTGCATGCCCATGTAGCCGTAGGCGAGCGGGTGCTCCTCGTCCACGGCGCCGATTCCGAGGAGCGTCCAGGCGAGCGGGATGCTCGTCTTCTCGGCGAACGCGAGGAGCTCCGCCTCGGCCCTGGCGTGGAGGATCCCGTGGCCGGCCAGGATCAGCGGCCGCTTCGCCGCGGCGATCTCGGCGGCGGCGGTCTTCAGCTGCCGGTAGTGGCCGTCGAGGTTGGGGCGAAAGCCCGGCAGGCCGGCGATGACCTCGGCCTCGGTCGGGTGGGGCGCGGTCGTCTCCTGCTGGAGCGCGTCCTTCGTGATGTCGACGTGGACGGGACCCGGGCGCCCGGTCCGGGCGATGTGGAACGCCTCGGCGAGGACCCGGGGCAGGTCGTCCGCGTTCCGGACAAGGTAGTTGTGCTTCGTCATCGGCAGGGTGATGCCGTTGATGTCGATCTCCTGGAAGGCGTCCTTGCCGATCAGGGCGGAGGGGACGTTGCCGGTGATCGCGACGATCGGAACCGAATCGAGCTGGGCCGTGCCGATGCCCGTCACGAGGTTCGTGGCGCCGGGTCCCGACGTCCCGACGCAGACGCCGACCTTGCCGCTGACCCGCGCATAGCCGTCGGCCGCGTGGGCGCCGCCCTGCTCGTGGCGGACCAGGATGTGGCGAAGCTCCGGGTGGTCGCCGAGGACGTCGTAGAGCGGCAGGATCACGCCGCCCGGGTAGCTGAAGAAGACGTCGACGCCCTGGCGGAGGATCGCCTCGCAGACGACGTCGGCACCGATGCGGGCCCGCGGCGCGCGGGCAGCGGCCGTCGCGTCGGCGGGCACGGACGGCGCGGACGTGCCCTCGCGGAGCATCTCGCGCTGGGCCTTCTCGATGGCGACGGCATGGTCCGACCCCGCGGCGGGGACGTGGGTCCGGCGCTGCCGGCCGGTGGAGGCACCGGCCGTCGACACCTCGCCCGCCGTCTCCAGCGAGCCGACGCCGCCGGGCGTGGTCACCTCGTGGCGCGGCCGGTCCGTCCCGCCGCCTCCCGGACTCGGCGGCTTGGCCGAATCTCCCTTCGTCATCGTCATCGCTGCTCGCCCCTCACGTTTGCTGGCCCGTCCGCGCTCCATCAAACAAGAAGACCCTCGCCACCCGGCGAGGGTCCCTTCGGTCTTCGGTGGTCTGTTGCGCTACGAGCGCCCGTCCCTCCGCGTTCCTCGGTTCTCCCGCCGGGAGCCGGTAATGAGGCCCAGAAGGCTCTCAAGCCCGACCTGGAGCGAGCGAATAAGGGAGAGGAGGGTTACCTCGAACGAATCGTCCTCGATCGGCATCTGCACGCGGCGGCCATCGCTCGTCACGAGGACGGCGACGCGGCGGCGGTCATGCCCGTTCGAGGTTCGCAAGGTTCGCGCAGTCTACGGTGCCATCCTTCGATGCGCAACCACCCCGGACTCGATCGGCGAGGGCGGCCGGGGGGCGTGGCGTCGCCGATCGGGAAGCGCGGCGTGCGGGTCCATGCCCCAGCGATGCTCCCCGGGCATCGATTTCAGCATGGGCCGCCCAGTTCACAAGCCGCCGTGCGGATGTGATGCCCTGCCAGCATCGACGCTGCCCCGCACCATCGCCGGGCGGATCGCCGGGCGGCCGGATCCGCACGAATTGATGCGCGAGCGGCATCAATGGGGAGATCCTCACCCCGCGAGAGGCGCCGGGAGCACCGATTGATGCTCGGGTGGCATCAATGTGGAGACCCTATTCCGCACGAACCGCCAGGCGGGCGGATCGAGCGCGAATTGATGCGCGGGCGGCATCAATGTGGAGACCCCCACCCCGCACGAGCCGGCAGGAGCACCGATCGATGCGCGGGTGGCATCAATGTGGAGACCCCCACCCCGCACGAGCCGGCAGAAGCACCGATCGATGCGCGGGCGGCATCAAGCCGGCCACTGATGCGAGGTTGGCGGCCTCTTGCCTCGGCCAGTGGGCGCCACGCGCCGGAATCGATGCTCAGGAGACATCGCCTCGGTGGCAATGGCGGGCGGCGGGCGGAGGTGCGGACGTGCGGACGTGCGGACGTGCGGACGGCGGACGGCGCGCGGCGCGCGGACGGGCGGGCGGGCGGAGTGAACGGCGGGCGGGCGGCTCGGCCGCGCACGCCGACTCCACGTCGCGCCAGCGCCAGCAAAGCCCCGGATAAGGGCTCCGTGCTCGAATCAGCCAATGGCGACCAAGGTCGAGATTGCCGGAATGCGTCACGCTCGGGACCTTGCTCGCGGGCTCGCGCGGGACCTGACCGTGCTTCGCGAGGACGCGGGCCTCAGCCAGCGTCGGCTCGCTGGCGTGGCGGGGATCAGCCAGGGCCATCTCTCGCGGATCGAGTCGGGCGAGGCGGGAGGTTCGGTCGAGACATACTCGCGCCTCGCGCTCGCCCTCGGCGCCGATCTCGCGATGCGCCTCTATCCATCGACCGGCCCGTCCATTCGGGATCGGCACCAGGTCCGGATTGTCGAGGCACTGCTGGCATCGAGGGCAGCGCGATGGCGGGCCGCGGTGGAGGTACCCGTCTGGCGTCCGGTGCGAGGCTGGATCGACGTCGTCCTCGCGGATCCCCAATCCGGGGCGGTCGTCGCCGTCGAGGTGGAGTCGTCGCTCCGCCGAATCGAGCAGTTGCTCCGCTGGTCGACCGCCAAGGCGGAGGCGCTCCCATCGGCGCGCGACTGGCCGTTCGGGACTGCCGGCGGTCCGACCCCCGTCTCACGGCTTCTGGTCGTCCGGTCGACGCGGGCGACCCGAGAGGCCGGCGCCCTGGCCGCGGAAACGTTCGCCGCCTCGTTGCCCGGAGACCCACGCCAGGCGCTCGCGGCGCTGACCGGCGAGGGCTCGTGGCCTGGTCCGTCGCTCCTGTGGGCGCGCGAGCGAGTCGATGGGAGCATCCGCCTCGCCGCCGACGCGGGCGCATCGCGCTCGGCGCGCCGGCGATGACCAATGCAGGCTGGCGGTGGGCGCGTGCACACCGTCGGCGAGGGCTCCCGCGGCCCTCGTGCTAGCCTTTCCGGCCCATGGAATCCTGGCCGCGAACCCTCGTCGAGAAGATCTGGGACGACCACGTCGTCGCAGCGGAGCCGGGTGCCCCGAGCATCCTCGCCGTGGACCTCCACCTGGTCCACGAAGTCACCAGCCCGCAGGCATTCACCGGCCTCCGCCAGCGCGGGTTGAAGGTCCGTCACCCGGAGCGCACGGTCGCCACGGCGGACCACAGCGTCCCGACGACCCCGCGCGGCCTCCCCTTCCTCGACCCCATGGCCGCCGCCCAGGTCCAGCAACTGGACACGAACTGTCGCGAGTTCGGCATCCCGCTCCACGGCATCGGCGATCCCAGCCAGGGCATCGTCCACGTCATCGGGCCGCAGCTCGGGCTCACGCAGCCGGGCATGACGATCGTCTGCGGCGACTCGCACACGAGCACCCACGGGGCCTTCGGGGCGCTCGCGTTCGGGATCGGGACGTCCGAGGTCGAGATGGTCCTCGCGACCCAGACGCTGCTCCAGCGCAAGCCGAAGACCTACGAGGTCCGCGTCGACGGACGGCTCGCCCCCGGGGTCAGCGCCAAGGACATCATCCTCGCGCTGATCGCCCGGATCGGGATCGGCGGCGGCACCGGCCACGTCTTCGAGTACCGCGGTGAGGCGATCCGGGCGCTGACGATGGAACAGCGGATGACGATCTGCAACATGAGCATCGAGGGCGGCGCCCGGGCCGGCCTCATCGCCCCGGACGAGACGACGTTCGAGTACCTGAGGGGCCGCCCGCACGCCCCGCAGGGCGCGGCCTGGGACGCTGCGGTGGAGCGCTGGCGCCGCCTCCCCTCGGACGATGGCGCGACCTTCGACAAGTCGATCGTCATCGACGCCTCGGCCCTCGAGCCGATGGTCACCTACGGCACGAACCCCGGCATGGGCATCCCGATCACGAGCCGCGTCCCGGATCCGGCGGCGGCCGCGGATCCCGCGCACGCCCGGGCCCTCGAGAAGGCACTCGCCTACATGGACCTGACCCCGGGCCAGGCGATCCTCGGCCAGCCGGTCGATGTCGTCTTCATCGGCAGCTGCACGAACGGCCGGATCAGCGACCTGCGCCTCGCGGCCGCCGCGCTCAAGGACCGCCACGTCGCCCCGAACGTCCGGATGATGATCGTGCCCGGCTCGGACGAGGTGAAGCGCGAGGCCGAGGCGGAGGGCCTGCACGAGATCTTCCGCGCCGCCGGCGCCGAGTGGCGGGAGGCCGGCTGCTCGATGTGCATCGCGATGAACGGCGACCAGCTGTCGCCGGGGCAGTACGCGGTCAGCACCAGCAACCGCAACTTCGAGGGCCGCCAGGGCAAGGGCGGCCGGACGTTCCTCGCCTCGCCCCTCACCGCCGCGGCGTCGGCCGTCGCCGGGATGGTCGCGGATCCGCGGCTCCTGCCCGGCATCGAGGCCGTCGCCGGCGTCGGGGGCCGGTAGGCGGCGCGACGACGATGCCCGAGCCGTACCGCTCCTTCGCCAGCAAGGTCGTCCCGCTCCCCGCAGAGAACGTGGACACGGACCAGGTCGTCCCCGCCCGCTACCTCAAGATCACGGACAAGGCCGGGCTCGCCGATGTCCTGTTCCGCGACTGGCGGTTCAACGAGGACGGGTCACTGAAGGACCCGCCGTTCATCCTGGACCAGCCCGGCATGGCCGGCCGGAGCATCCTCCTCGTCGGCGACAACTTCGGGACGGGCTCCTCGCGCGAGCACGCGCCGTGGGCGCTCGACGCGTGGGGAATCCGGGCCGTCATCTCGACCGGCTTCGCGGACATCTTCCAGAACAACGCCCTGAAGAACGGCGTGCTGCCGATCGCGGTCGACGCCGGGACGCACGCCCGGCTCTTCGCGCTGGTCGAGGCGGACCCCGAGGCCGAGCTCCGCATCGACCTCGCCGAGCAGGGCATCCTCCTGCCCGACGGTTCGACGATCGACTTCGCCGTGGACCAGTTCGCGAAGCTGATGCTCCTCAAGGGCACCGACGAGATCGGCTACGTCCTGGACCAGTTGCCCGCCATCGAGGCCTGGGAGGTGAGCCACCCGGGCCGAGTCGACACCCGCCCCGGAGCCGCGTCGCCCGCTACCTGAGCTGCCAGATCCGCCACGCGTGCGTGGCATTGGGTCACACCTCGGCCGAGGCGGGGCGCCGTGGCCGAGGCGGGGCGCCGTGGCCGAGGCGTGACCCGTGGCGTGGGCCCCGGCACTGCTGCCGAGGCGAACGAGCGCCCCGGGGACCGGCTCGAAGCCCACCGCAACGACGTCGCCTCGACGGATGACGGCGGCGGGCCGTCGCCGATGGTGTCGTCCCGGTCCGGGGTGTCGGCCGAGGTGCGCCAGTCCACCCAAGCGCTCTGCTGCGCAGCCGCAGGCTCCGACCTGCAGAGCCGCAACCCGCTCTCGCGGTCAGGCGGTGGCGGATGCGCCCGGGAGCCGGGCGCCGGAACTACATCGACGGGACGTACGATGCGTCGAGGAAGCGGCTCGGGTCGTCACCGAACTCGAGCAGGCAGCCCTTGCCGCAGAAGTAGTACGTCGTTCCCTCGTGCTCCTTGACGAGCCCGCGGGATGTCGCGGTGGCGATGTCGACGGTCATCCCGCAGACGGGATCCAGCGCCGAGGTCGGCTTGTCGGCATCGTGGTGGTGCTCGCCGTGGCCGTGGTCGTGGCCGTGCTCGTGCTCGGCTTCGCCGACCATGACCAGCTTCCAGGCCGCCTCGAGCTGGCCGCCCCATGGGGCGTCGAAGGTGACCTGCTCGCGTCGGTCCGCCGTCTGAGGCAGGGCGGCGGCGGCGTTCGGGCCGATCGCGAACACGTTGCCGCAGCAGCAATCATCGGTGAGCGCATCGCTGCCCCGCGCATAGCTCACCCGCGGATTGCAGCCGCAGGGACACGTGTAGCTGGCCATGAGGGAGTCATTGGGTCGTGGAGCGATCTGCAGGTTCAGGTTCATCTGGCCCTCCTGTTGGAGCGTCCTAGCGCTCGATGAAGATGTTGCCGCCGTCCTGGCGGACCTGGCGGATCCTGATCGGCTCGACCGCCGGTCCGTTGAGCGGCGCCCCGGTCTGGAGGTCGAAGCGACTCTTGTGACAGGGGCAGGTGATCGAGCCGTCGGCGAGCACGCCCTCCGAGAGTGGGCAGGCTCGGTGCGAACACGTCTCGTCGAAGGCGACGAGCCTTCCATCAAGCCGCCCGAGCGCAACGAAGGTGCCGTCAACGATGACGGCGGCCATCGACCCCTCGGCTGGGTCGGCCGCCTCTACCACGGCCCAGGATTCGATCATCGAGCCTCCTCGTGGAATACTCCGTGGGAGTATCGCTCGCGTCATTGTCGCGTATTCTCCGCCACGGGTCAATGGATCGTTGTTGTACCTGCGTCGGCCGTGCCAGGGAACCGCTCCCCGCGCGGCGGCGTCCTCCGGCCATGCCGGCCACCCTTCGCCGAATGACCCGATCGCTCGCCATCGCGGCCCTCGCCCTGAGCGCGGCAGGCTGCGGCTCGCTCCCCTGGCTCGACGGGAATGGCGGCGGGAGCATCGGCAATGACGTCCCGCCGAACGGCGGCGGCTGGGCCCCGGCCCCGATGCCGGTCCCGGGCGGTGGGGGTGGTGGCGCAGATCCGGGCGGCCTCGGGAGGCCGTCCATCGAGGTGCCGGTCCCCGGCCAGCTGAACCCGACCGCCACGAACGTGGGCCAGATGACCCCCTCCGTGGCCGGCCGGCGGGTGAGCGTCCTCCTTGCCTGGTGGAGCGGTCCGCCGCCCTGCTCCGTGCTCGATTCGGTCCAGGTCGTCCGCGACGGGACCACGATCACGATGACCCCGTTCGAAGGCGCGAACCCCAAGGCCGGCGGCCAGGTCGCCTGCCCGGCCATCGCGATGCTGCGCGGCACGATCGTCGACCTCGGCGATCTCGAGCCCGGCACGTACACCCTGATCGCGAACGGCGACATCGCCCCCCAGTCCGTCACCATCGACTGAGATCGCGGCGGCGGTGGCGCCGCGATGGACTCGGGCGAGCGGCTCGCCGGGAGCCCATCCACGCTCGAAGGCCGCCACGCCCTCGCTGTGCGACGATCCCGGGGTGAATCCCCTCGACGCCGGCGCCATCGCGCTGCTGCTGCTCGCGGTCCTCCTCGGCTGGCGATCCGGGGCGCTGCCACAGGTCGCTGGGCTGATCGGGGCGGGGCTGGGTGTCGTGATCGGCATGGCGATCCTCCCATCGCTGCTGCCCATGCTCGAGGACGTCCCGACGCCGGTCCGCGCGGGTGCGGTGATGTTCGTCCTCGTCGGGGGCCTCGGCGTCGGCGAGAGTTTCGGGGGGATGGTCGGACGTCGGGCGTCGGGCCTGCTCGGCACCGGGCTCCTGGGTGCCCTCGACCGCGTCGCGGGTGCCGTCGTCGGGGCCGGCCAGGCCGTGCTCATCCTGTGGCTGGCGGGCGGGATCCTGGCGACCGGTGCCGTCCCCTCGCTCGGGCGGCTCGCCCAGCGTTCTGTCGCCATCCGCGGCCTCGCCGCGGTCCTCCCGCCGCCGACCGCGATCGTCCTGGAGCTCGGCAAGGCCTTCGACGAATCCGGCTTGCCGGACGTCTTCCTCGGCCTGGAGCGGCTGCCGGCCGCGCCCGTGGACCTCCCGGCCGACCCGATCGCCCGCGCCCTCGGCGAACGGGTCGCCGCCTCGGTGCTGCGGATCCGCGCCGATGCCTGCGAGTACCGGTCCGCGGGCTCGGGCTTCATCGTCGCCGCGAACTACGTGGTCACGAACGCGCATGTCGTGGCCGGTGCCCGGGCCGTCTCGGTCGAGGGTTCTGCGGACCGCCGGACTGCGCAGGTCGTCTTCTTCGACCCGCGGCTGGACGTCGCGCTGCTGTACGTGCCCGGCCTCGGCGGCTCGTCGCTCGTCTTCGCGACCACGGAGCCCGGCCGGGGCGCCGTCGGGGCGACGTTCGGGTACCCGGGCGGTGGCAATGCCGTCGTCACGCCGGCCGCGGTGACCGGCTCCTACACCGCCGAGGGCCTCGACATCACGGGCACGGTCCGGGTCAGCCGCGAGATCATCGAGCTCCGGGCGCAGGTGGATCCCGGCGACAGCGGCGGTCCGCTGCTGCTCACCGACGGCACCGTCGGCGGCCTCGTCTTTGCGGAATCGCGCAGCGACGACACGGTGGGCTACGCCCTCTCGCCGGTGGAGGTGGCGGTCGCGATCCGGCCGTCGATCGGCCGGACGGCCGCGGTCGATGACGGTCCGTGCATCCGCTGATGGGTACCATCGCCCGATGACGAGCCAGACCCCAGGAGCCGCCACGACGACGTCGGCGGGGGCAGAGCTCCTGGCGCTCGCCGACGCGTTCTGGGAGACATTCCTCACCTCGCACCCGGTCTTCGCGACGATGATGGGCGACCGGCGGTTCGACGACCGCCTGGAGGACCTCTCCCCCGCGGCCCGGGCCGCCGACGTCGCCGAGCTGACCCGGACGCTGCGGGCGGCCGAGGCGATCGACCCCGGCGCGCTTGACGCCCGCGACCGCGTCACTCGCTCGATGCTCATCGAGGAGGTCGGCGGCAAGCTCGCCGCCATCGGGTCCGGGGTGGACGAGTGGAGCGTCAACGCGCTCGACGGCCCGCAGGTCTGGCTCGTGGACCTCGTCGACTATCAGCCCATCGAGACCCCGGCGGACGGGACGAAGCTCGTCGCGCGCTGGCGCGCGATCGGCCGCCACCTCGACCAGGTCATCGACGGGCTGCGCCGCGGCCTCGGCAGCGGCCGGGTGGCCTCGGTCGTCCCGGTGGAGCGCGTCATCGACGAGGTCCGCGGGCTCCTCGCCACGCCGCCCGATGCGTGGCGGCTGGCGCGACCGGCCTTCGAGCCCCACCCGGACTGGGCACCCGGCGAGGTCGACGCGTTCTCGGCGGCCCTCCGCGCGGCCGTGGCCGAGGTCGCGGTCCCGGCCTTCGAGCGCTACCTCGAGGCGCTCACGGCCGAGATCCTTCCCGCTGCCCGTCCCTCCGATCGGCCCGGGCTCATGCACGTCCCCGAAGGCGAGACCGCCTACCGGGCGCTGATCCGGACGCACACCACCCTCGACCTCGACCCCGAGGCGGTGCACGAGATCGGCCTCGCCGAGATCGAGCGGATCGACCTGGCCTTCGCCGACCTGGGCGCGAAGGTGCTCGGGGTCCACGGCCTCGAGGCCACGCTCGCCTCGCTCCGGGACGATCCGGCCCTCCGCTTCGCGTCCGCGGACGAGGTCTTCGAGTCCGCCCGCCGAACGCTCGCCCGGGCCGAGGCTGCCGTGCCGGCATGGTTCGGGCGGACCCCGGCGGCGCCGTGCGTCGTCGTCCCGATCCCCGCCGAGTCCGAGGCTCACCAGACGCTCGCCTACTACGCCTGGCCGGCCCTCGACGGCAGCCGCCCCGGGCGCTTCCACATCAACCTCCACGCGCCGACGACCCGGCCGCGCTATGAGGCCGAGGCCCTCGCCTTCCATGAGGCCGTGCCGGGCCATCACCTCCAGATGGCCATCGCCCAGGAGCTGGACTGGCTGCCGGCCTTCCAGCGGTCCCTCGGGTCGAACGCCTTCGCCGAGGGTTGGGCGCTCTACACCGAGCGGCTCAGCGATGAGATGGGGCTCTACTCCGGCGATCTCGACCGGTTCGGGATCCTTTCCTTCGACGCCTGGCGGGCGAGCCGGCTCGTCGTCGACACGGGCCTGCATGCGCTCGGCTGGACGCGGGACGAGGCGATCGCGTTCATGCGGGACCACACCGCCCTCGGCCACAACAACATCGAGAACGAGGTCGATCGCTACATCGCCTGGCCGGCCCAGGCGCTGAGCTACAAGATCGGCCAGCTCGAGATCCTGCGGCTCCGGGCCGAGGCCGAGCAGGCCCTCGGGGCGGCCTTCGACATCCGGGCCTTCCATGACGTCGTGCTGGGTTCCGGGGCCGTCGGCCTCGTCACCCTGGCCGGGCTCGTCCACGACTGGATTGCCGCGGGCGGGAAGCGGGCCACGGGATGAGCCGGGTCGCGGCGTCGATCCGGGCCGCACTGTCCGCCGTCCGGGCCGCGATGCGGAACGACGGGCTCCGCCGGATCGAGCTGGCGTGGAGCCTCGGCATCGGCGCCGACACCGGGCTCCTCGTCATCCTGCTCGTCACCGTCTACGCCCGCGACGGTGTCGTGGCCACCGGGCTCCTCGGCGCAACTCGGATGCTCCCCGCGGTCGTCGCCGGCATGCTCTCGGGCAGCATCCTCGAGCGGTTCCGGGGCGACCGCCTGCTGCTCGCCATCGGGCTCATCCGGGCGGCTGCCGCCGCCCTCTGCGGCCTCGTCATCGCCCTCGATGGCGACAGTGCCCTGCTCTTTGCCCTCGCCGCCGTCGTTGCCGCCGCGGGGGCTCCCGTCCGGCCGGTCCAGGCGACGCTCGTGCCCGGCCTCGCCCGGAGCCCGAGCGAGCTCGTCGCGGCGAACATGGCCTGGAGCACGGGCGAGGGTCTCGGGGCGTTCGCCGGACCGCTCGTCGTCGGCCTGCTCGTCGCCGCGGGCCAGCCGGCGCTCGCCGCGCTCGTGGCGGCCGCGGTGTTCCTGCTGAGCGCGATCGTCATCGCCGGCCTGCGCTTCGAGCATGCCGAGGACGCCGCCGGTGGCGCCGGGGCCACGGGCGGCGGGCTCCGGCTCATGGACGGGTTCCGGGCCCTCCGGCGACGGCCGGTCCCGGCCTGGGCGATGGTGAGCGTCTTCGGCGAGGTCATGTCCCGGGCGCTGCTCAACGCCCTGATCGTGGTCGCGGCGATCGAGCTGCTCGGGCTGGGGGACCCCGGGGTGGGGATCCTGAACGCGGCGCTGGGCCTCGGTGGGCTCTTCGGGGCGATGTTCGCGCTCACGCTCACCGGCCCGTCCCAGCTGATCCGGACGATGTGCGTGACGCTCGCCTGGTGGGGCGCCCCGATCGCCGTCATCGGGCTCCTCCCGGTGCCCGCGGTCGCGATCGGGGCCATGGCGCTCATCGGGATCGCCAACGCCGCCTATGACGTCGCGCTCTTCACGATCTTCCAGCGTGGCTGCACGAACGACGAGCGAGCGCCGGTCTTCTCGGTCTTCGAGGGCACCGCCGGTCTGGGCTCGATCGCCGGCAGCCTCCTCGCGCCGGTCCTCCTCGCCGCCTTCGGCGATCGGGGCGCGCTCGCCATCACGGGCTCCATCCTCCCGATCCTCGCGCTCGTCATCTACGGCCGGGTCGGGCGCCTGGACCGGGTCACGGTCGTCGACGAGGACCTCGGGCACCTGCTCCGGGAGGTACCCGCCTTCGCCGAGCTGCCGCTGACGGCCGTCGAGCGGCTGGCCGCGGGCCTCGTACCGGTCGAGTTCGAGCCCGGAGCCGCCCTCATGCGCCAGGGCGATGCCGGCGACCGGTTCCTCGTGGTCGCCTCCGGCGAGGTGGAGGTCGTCGTGGATGGCCGGCCGATCCAGCGGCTGGGTCGGGGCGCCGGGGTCGGCGAGATCGCCCTCCTTCGCCGCTCGCCGCGGACGGCGACGGTCATGGCAATCTCCGCAGTCACGGGCTACGCAGTGGACGCCGGGACCTTCCTGGCGGCGATCGCGGGCCCCTCTGCGGCCGCCGTCACGGAGCGAATCGCCGCCGCTCACCTGGCCCGTGCCGCCGGCGCGGCGGCCACCGCTCCGGCCGCTGCCGCGCCCCGCGGCTCCTAGATGCGGCGATCCGTCTTCGCGCCGTTCGGCGCAGCCCTGCAGGCCATGCGGTCATCGCTCGCGAAGCCCAGCATGCGCCGGGCCCAGGCTTCATTCTTCTGCGCGCTCGGCGTCGATTCGGGTCTCGTGGTCCTGCTCGCCGTGGCGGCCTGGTCCCGGGCCGGGGCGCCGGGGGTTGCCGCGATCGGCGTGGCCCGTGTCATCGCCTCGATCCTCTTCGGGATCCTCGCGGCCGCTCCACTCGCCCGGTGGCGGGCCGACCGGATCCTGGTGCTGCTGTCCTTGATCCGCGCCGGGGCGGCGGCGATCGCGGCGGCCGTCATCGTCACGGGAGCCGATGGCGCGTGGCTGCTCGTCGTCGCCGGCCTTCTCGGCGGGACGGATGGCGTGCTTCGGCCCTCGCAGAGCACGCTGCTGCCGGCGCTCGCCACGACGCCGGAGGAGCTCGTCACCGCCAACATCGCCACAAGCGCGGCCGAGGCGCTGGGCACGTTCGGCGGCCCGCTGGTGGCCGCGTTCTTCATCGCCACCGGGGCCCCGATGGCCGGAGCGATCGTGCTCCTCCTCGTTGCCCTCGCCGGACTCGCCGCGATCTCGAGCGTCGAATACGAGGACCAGCACGACGCGCTGGGCCCGGCCGAGGCCCGGAACCGCACCGGTCTCGGGCTTGCCGCCGGGGTCGCGGCAATCCGTCGGCGGCCGGCGATCGGGGTCGTCATCGCCGGGTTCGCGCTCCAGACGATGGTGCGAGGCCTCCTCGGAACGCTCGCCGTCGTCCTGAGCGTCGAGCTGATCGGGCTCGGCGAGGCCGGCGTGGGCATCCTCGGCGCGGCGATGGGAATCGGCGGGATCATCGGCATCGTCGCCGGGCTGGCCGCCCAGCGAAGCACGGCGATGGCGTTCGCCCTTGCCCTCGCGCTGTGGGGGCTGCCGATCGCCTTCATCGGGCTGCTTCCGCTGCCGGTCGTAGCGGTCCTGGCCTTCGTCACGACGGGGCTGGCCAATGCGCTCCTCGACATCGTCGGGTTCACCCTGCTCCAGCGCGGTTGCCGGAACGAGGAACGGGGCTCGATCTTCGCCCTGTTCGAGGGAGCGACGGCGACGTCCGCGGCCCTCGGCTATGCCGTCGCGCCCATCCTGATCGCCGTCCTCGGCATCCGCTCGACCCTGCTCGTCTCTGGCGCGATTCTCCCGCTCGCCGCCATCGGCATCTGGCTGGCGCTGCGACGCTCCGCGGCGATCGAGGCCGTCCCGTGGCACCTCGTCGAGCGGCTGCGGGGCGTGCCCGCCTTCCGGGTCCTGCCGCTCACGGGGATCGAGCGCCTCGTCAACGGTGCCGTGCCCGTCGCCTACGGCGCGGGCGAGGTCCTCATGCGCAAGGGCGATCCCGGGGACGCCTTCCTGGTCATCGACACGGGACAGGTCGCGGTGACCGATGGTGACCGCCGCCTGGCGACCCTCGGACCCGGCTCGGGGATCGGGGAGATCGCGCTGCTCCGAGGGGTCCCCCGGACCGCCACCGTGACGGCGATCACCGACGTGACGGGGACGTCCTTCGATGCCGCCCTGTTCATCGCCGCGGTCCGCGGCCCGGCCGCCACAGTCGCGGCCGCGCGGGTCGTGGACGAGCGACTGGCCAACTCCGCCTCGGCGGGCTGACGGGCGCACTATCCTCGACGCACACACGCCACCGAAGCGCACGGCGCCGACCCCGAGGGACCCATGCCTGACACCCGCCTCCCCTATGACCGACCCACCGATCCGGGCAAGCGCCACTCCCACACCCTGACCGACGGACCGGACCGGGCCCCCGCGCGGGCGATGCTCAAGGCGGTCGGCTTCACCGACGACGACCTCGCCCAGCCGCTGGTCGGCGTCGCGACGACGTGGATCGAGACGATGCCCTGCAACCTCAACCAGCGGCGGCTCGCGGAGTTCGTGAAGCAGGGCATCCGCGAGGCGGGCGGGACGCCCATGGAGTTCAGCACGGTCTCGGTCTCGGACGGCGTCTCGATGGGAACGGAGGGGATGAAGGCGAGCCTGATCAGCCGCGAGGTCGTCGCCGATTCGATCGAGCTGGTCGTCCGGGGCCATCTCCTCGACGGCGTGGTCTGCCTGGTCGGCTGCGACAAGACGATCCCGGGCGCGGCGATGGCGCTGGCCCGGCTGGACGTGCCCGGCCTCGTCTTCTACAACGGGACGATCTACCCGGGCACGTACAAGGGCCGCGACCTCACGATCGTGTCCGTCTTCGAGGCCGTCGGCGCGTATCGGGCCGGGAAGATCTCGATCGAGGAGCTCTACGAGATCGAGAGCGCGGCCTGCCCCGGCGCGGGCGCCTGCGGCGGCCAGTACACGGCGAACACGATGAGCGGCGCCCTCGAGTTCCTGGGCCTCTCGCCGGGCGGCCTCAACGGCATCCCGGCCGAGGACCCGAAGAAGGACGAGGCCGCCCGCCGCGTCGGCGAGCTGGCGATGACCCTCGTCCGGCACGACATCCGGCCGTCGCAGATCGTGACCCGCAGGGCGCTCGAGAACGCGATTGCCTCGGTCGCCGCGACCGGCGGCTCGACGAACGGCGTCCTCCATCTTCTCGCGATCGCCCACGAGTTCGGCATCCCCCTCGAGATCGACGAGTTCGGGGAGATCGCCGACCGGACCCCGATCGTCGCCGACATGCGGCCCGGTGGCCGCTACACGGCCGCGGACATGTACGACGCGGGCGGCGTCGGCCTCGTCATGCGCGAGCTCCTGAAGCGGGGCCTGCTCCACGGCGAGGAGCGCAACGTCGACGGGCGGACGCTCGCGAAGATCGCGGCCGCGGCCACGGAGACCGCGGGCCAGAAGGTCGTCGTGCCGATCGAGTCGCCGCTGAAGCCGAACGGCGGCCTGACGATCCTGCGGGGCTCGCTCGCGCCGGACGGCTGCGTCGTCAAGCTGGCCGGCCACGAGCGGCTCCACCATCGCGGCCCGGCCCGCGTCTTCGATTCCGAGAACGACTGCTTCCAGGCCGTGAGCGAGCGGCGGATCCAGCCCGGCGACGTCGTCGTGATCCGGTACGAGGGGCCGGTCGGGGGACCCGGGATGCAGGAGATGCTGTCCGTCACGGCGGCGCTGGTCGGCGAGGGCCTCGGCGACCAGGTCGCCCTCCTGACCGACGGCCGCTTCTCCGGCGGGACGCACGGGCTGATGATCGGACACGTCGCACCCGAGGCGGCCCTCGGCGGCCCGATCGCGCTCGTCCGCGAGGGTGACGAGATCGTGATCGACGTGGAGGCCAAGCGCCTCGACCTGCACGTCGAGGCGGCCGAGCTCGAGCGGCGGCGCGCGGCATGGTCACCGCCGGCTCCCCGCTACGCGGGCGGGGTCATGGGCAAGTACGCGGCCCTGGTCGCCTCGGCGTCCGAGGGCGCGGTCACGACCGGCGCGCGCCTCGGCCGCGCCCTGGGGACGCGATGACCACGGCGGCACCGCTGCCTCCGGATCCCGAGGCGTACGACTCGGAGCGGAACGAGCACGCCCGGCGCCGGGGTCTCGCGGCGCCGTACATCGCGGGTGGCCGCGATCCGGATCCCGCGGCCGGCCGCGCCGAGGAGCGCCGGCTGGGGCGCCTCCTCCTCCTGATGATCGCCGCCCTCGTGCTGTCCGGCTTCGTGCTGGGCATCGTCGCGAACCTGCTCTCCGGGGCCGGTTGAGGGTGGCGGCGCAGGGCTCGCCCCAGGCGTCCCGGCCCTCGGACGCGCGCTCCGCCGAGGCGTGGGCGCGGGCGCACGAGCGGCTTGTCGAGACGCTTCGCGAGCTGATCCGCATCCCATCGGTCAACCCGCCGGACCCGCCCGGCCCGGAGCTCGACGCGGCCCGTGCGATCGCCGCTCGCCTCGAGGCGAGCGGCGTGCCCGCGACGGTGTACGAACCCGTTCCGGGCCGCGGCTCGGTGGTCGCCCGGCTCCGCGGCGACGGGACCGGCGGCGACCCCCTGCTCCTCCTCTCGCACCTGGACGTCGTGCCGGCGCCGCCGGACCGCTGGACGCACGATCCATTCGCCGGCGATGTCGAGGACGGCTACCTCTACGGCCGCGGCGCGGTCGACATGAAGGACCTCGTGGCGATGGAGCTCGAGGTCGTCCGCGGGCTCGCCGAGCGTGCAGCCGCCGCCGGCCTGGATCCGGCGCTCCACCCGATCCCCGGACTCCGGCGTGACATCCTGTTCGCCGTCACCGCCGACGAGGAGGCCGGCGGGCACGCCGGCATCGGCTGGATCGTCGAGCACCACCCGGAGCACCTTCGCGCTGCCGGGGCGATCAACGAATCGGGCGGGGTGAGTCTCGAGGTCGGCGGCGTCCGTCTCTACCCGATCCAGGTCGCCGAGAAGGGCTACTGCGTCTACCGGATCGCGATTCGCGGGACGTGGGGCCACGGCTCGATGCCCCGGCCGGACAACGCGGCGGTCCTTGCGGCGGAGGCGATCCGGCGGCTGTCGGTGCCGGGTCCGGCGCGGCTGACGCCGGTGATGGCACGGTTCTTCGAGGCGGCGGCGGAGGCACTCCCCGGCGACGCGGCCACGCTCCTGCGGGCCATGGCCGGCGGCGACGCGGGGCGGGCCGAGGCTGCGATCGACCAACGCTGCGCCCCGGTCTATGCCCGGGCCGCGAGGGCCCTCGTCCGGGACACGATCTCCCCGAACGTGATCCACGCCGGGGTCAAGTACAACGTCATCCCGGGCGAGGCGGTCATCGAGCTCGACTGCCGGCACCTGCCCGGAACGGACGAGCCGGCGATCCGGGCCGACATCGAGGCGCGCCTGGGGCCGGAGCTGCTCGCCGCCTGCCGGATCGAGCTGGTCACGACCGCGCCGCCGGTCGTCGCGGACCACGAATCGCCGCTCTACGAGATCCTCGCCCAGGCGATCCGCGACCACGACCCCGATGGGGTTCCGCTCCCGGTCATGGCTCCGTTCGCGACCGATGCCAAGCACCTGCTCCGACTGGGCGTGCCGGCCTACGGCTTCTCGCCGCTCCGGCTGGAGGCGACCGAGACGTACCTCGACCGCTACCACGGCGTCGATGAGCGGGTCTCGCTCGAGGGGCTGCGGTGGGGGCTGCCGGTCCTCTGGGACGCGGTCCTGCGCTTCTGCGGCTGAGCCGCGGCGCCTCCCCCCGGATCGGGCACGGAGTCCGACCGGGCGCGGGTCCCGAGCCGGGCGCCGTGCCACGGCCGCCGGCCGCTTTCCGCCGGCTATTCCCCCGGTGCCCGGATGAGGCGCCCCCGCCGGGAGAACGCCCGGGTCGCGAGCGCCGCGACCCCCATCGCCACCACCGCCCGCTCCGCGGTCGGCAGCGGCCGGACCGCGGTGAGGAACTGGTCGGCCCGCGCCCGGTCGACGACGCGCAGGACCGCGTGGCCTCGCTGGGTCAGCGACAGCGTCCGCTGGCGCCGGTCCTCTGCCTCCTCGTGGCGATCCACGAGCCGCCGACGGACAAGTCCCTCGACGAGCCGGCTCGTCGCTGACGGCGATCGGCCGAGGACGTCGGCGAGCTCCCCGATGGTGGTCGTGCCGCCATCGGCCAGGACGTAGAGGGCGGCGAGCTGGGTGAACCCGAGCCGCAGCTCGGCGAGCTGCGACGCGAACCCCACGACGAGCTCCCGCCACAGGGCCCGGCCCATCGCCACGCGCTCGGAGATCTGGCGGACGTTGGGAACCCGGGTGCCCGCCCCGAGGACGGATGCAGACAGGTCCGCCTCGAATCGCCGGGCAATCGTGCGAACCGTGGGCGCGCGTGGCCGCCGACGTGGGGAACTGGGCAGGGCCATGGCCGGAGGGTACCGCAGGATGCGTCGTTCGTGTGCACCCGTGCACGCGTTTCACGCTCGCGGGCGTCTCGGCAGAGCACCATGTGGGCGTCGGGCTGTCGTGGCCCGGCGTCCCCCCATCCACCGCGCCTCCGGAGGCCCATGAGCAGCGTCGCGTTCATCTTCCCCGGCCAGGGTTCGCAGGCCGTCGGCATGGCCCAGGCCCTCGCGGCCGCGTCGCCCGCCGCGGCCGAGGTCTTTGCCGAAGCCGATTCGGCGCTCGGTGAATCGATCAGCCGGCTCGCCTGGGAAGGCCCCGAGGACACGCTCAACCGGACGGAGAACGCTCAGCCGGCCCTGCTGACGGCCTCGCTCGCCTTCCTCGCCGCGCTCCGCGAGCACGAGGCCGCCACGGGTCACGGCGTGGAGCCCCGGTACATGGCCGGCCACTCGATGGGCCAGTACTCGGCGATGGTCGCGGCCGGTGCGCTGTCCCTCGAGGACGGCGTCGAACTGGTCCGGACCCGGGGGCGCCTCATGCAGGCCTCGGGCTCGGGCCGGGACGGTGCCATGGCCGCCCTCATCGGGCTGGACGACGCCGCGCTTCCCGAGCTCATCGCCAAGGCGTCGGCCCATGGCGTGTTCGGCGTCGCGAACCGGAACGCGCCCGGCCAGGTGGTCGTGTCGGGCGAGCGGGCGGCGATCGAGGCCGGTGCCGAGATCGCGAAGGCCCTCGGCGCGAAGCGCGCCATCGTGCTCCCGGTGTCGGTCGCGGCGCATTCCCCGCTCATGGCGGAGGCGGCCTCGGAGATGCGAGACGTCCTCACGGACGTCGACTTCGACGATCCCGAGGTTGCGCTCCTCGCGAACGCGGATGCGCGACTCCTGACCACCGCCGAGGACTGCCGGCGCGAGCTCGTCGAGCACCTCACCACGGGCGTCGACTGGGTCGGCGCCGTGGAGCGGATGGCCGGTGACGGCGTCCGGACGTTCATCGAGGTGGGGCCCGGCCGGGTCCTGACGAACCTCATCAAGCGAATCGACCCCGCAGCCGAAGCGCTGCCCCTCGACCTTCCATCGGCACCGGGTGGGATCAACCTGCCCGGTCCCGGCGCCACCCCCGCCTGAACAGGAGAGCTCTTCCGTTGCGCACCCCCGATTACTCCCGACGCGTGGCCGTGACCGGCCTCGGCGTCATCAGCCCGGTCGGCAACGACGTCGCGACCGCGTGGGCCAACCTCCTGAACGGCGTCTCCGGCCTCGGCGAGATCACGAAGTTCGACGTTTCCCGCTACGAGCACAAGGCCGGCGGCCAGGTGAAGGGCTTCGACGCCACCGCGTGGATGGACCCGAAGGCCGTCCGCCGCAGCGAGAGCGAGATGCATTTCGGCGTGGCCGCGGCCAAGCAGGCGCTCGCCGATTCGGGCTTCGAGATCACCGACGCGAACCGGACCGAGGTCGGGGTCGTGTACGGCTCGGGCGCGGGCGGCCAGCACCTCATGATCGAGAGCTTCCGGACGCTCCTCGACAAGGGCCCCAACCGCGTCCCCCCGACGTTCATCGCCAATGCGCTCGTCGATTCGACGTCCGGGATGATCGCCATCGAGACCGGCGCCATCGGCCACAACGTCTGCATCGTGTCCGCCTGTGCGACCGGGACGCATAACGTCGCTGAGGGCGCCGAGGCGATCCGCCGCGGCGACTGCATCGCGGTCATCAGCGGCTCCACCGAGGCGCCGCTCATCGAGGTCGCCCACGCCGGCTTCGGGAACATGCGGGGCCTCGGGTCGCCGCGGCCCGGCGAGCCGCTCGAGACGGTCTCGAGGCCGTTCGACGCGACGCGCAACGGCTTCGTCCTCGGCGAGGGGGCCGGCGGCCTGTTCCTCGAGGACCTCGAGCTCGCCAAGGCACGCGGCGCGAAGATCTACGCCGAGGTCGTGGGCTACGGCTCCGCGGCCGACGGCTGGGACATGATCCAGCCGATCGAGGGCGGCACCGGCTCGGCCAGGGCGATGAAGATGGCGCTCGATCGGCGCGGCGTGCCCGCCGATGAGGTCGACCTGATCAACCCCCATGGAACGTCCACGCCCGTCGGCGACGCCCGTGAGTCGGAGGCGATCTGGACGGTCTTCGGGGCGCGTGCGTCCGGCAAGGCGACGTCACTGGCGATCAGCGGGACGAAGTCGATGACCGGCCACATGATGGGCGCGGCCGGAGCGTTCGAGGCCTTCGCGACCGTCATGTCGGTCCACGAACAGACCGTCCCAGGGACCCTCAACTACCGCGACCCCGATCCCGACTGCGACCTGTGGGTCGTCGACGAGACGATCCAGCGGCCCATCCGCTACGCCCTCTCGAACAACATCGGCCTGGGCGGCCACAACGGCGCGGTGATCTTCAAGCGCTACGACGGCGATTGACGGGCTCGTTCGCCTGGCATGATCCGGGCCGGTGACGGGCCGGCGGCCGCGCCGGCCTCGGTCGCCAAACGATGCCCTCCCGCCCTATGCACGTCGCTGGCATGATCCGGGCCGGGGACGGGCCGGCGGCCGCGCCAGCCTCGGTCGCCAAACGATGCCTTCCCGCCCTCTGCACGTCGCTGGCATGATCCGGTCAGGCGCCGGTCACGTGCGCATCGTCGGCATCGATTGTCCGCCTCGGCCAGGAGTGCCCGCTCCTCGTCCGGCCCGAAGGGCGGCAGGTCGGACCACGGGTGGAAGCGCGCATACGTTGCTTCGAGGCCGATGATCCCGAGCGCATCCATGAGCCGCAACACGGTTCGAATCCGCAGCCCGATCGGCTTGCCGGCCTCGATCCGCGAGATCACGGTCTGGTCGACGCCGGACCACTCCTCGAGACGTGTCTGGGTGATGCCGCGCCGTTTCCTGGCGGTTCGGAGGAGGTCACCCAGGACACGCCTCGACTCGGACGGTCGGGGATCGCCGAGGTACATGGCCCAATGGAAGCACGGGTCGATCATCGGGCGGTCACCTCGGCCTCACCCACCCATGACCACGCCGTGCAGCACCGCTCGTCCTGCGCCCGCATGTCTCGAACGTGCATAGACGGACAGGTGTGGCGACGCGACTTGCGGGGGCCTTCGAACGGCGAGTGGCGCGCGATCTCGGAGACCGTGAGAGGGCTGCGCCCAATCCCATCGCTATGTCTCGAACGCGCATAGGATCGAAGGGGGCTCGCCCGAGAGTGAAGGCGGGCGCGGCAGCCCCGCTACAATCCCGACGCCACATTCTTTCGCCGAGGTGACCAGCGTGCCCAGCCAGGATCCCGCGCGCCGCGCCGTCGTGACGGCGATGGGCGCCGTGACGCCGATCGGCAACGACGCGCCGACGTACTGGTCCAATCTCCTCGCGGGTGTGCCCGGCGGCGGGCCCATCACGACCTTCGACACCACCGGCCACGACGTGAAGATCGCGTGCGAGGTCAAGGGCTTCGACCCGACGCTGACCATGGACCGCAAGATGGCGCGCCGGATGAGCCGCTTCATCCACTTCGGGGTTGCAGCCGCGACGGAGGCGGTCGCACAGTCCGGTATCGACTTCTCGACCTGGACGCCCGAGCAGCGGGACCGCGTGGCGGTGGTCCTCAACACCGGCGGTGGTGGCATGGAGCAGGTCATCGAGGGCGCGGACACCATCCGTGACAAGGGTCCCGGGCAGGTGAGCCCGTTCGCGATCCCCGCCATCTCGGGCAGCATGGCCGCCGCCCAGGTCTCGATGAAGTACGGCCTCATGGGGCCGGTCATCACCCAGGTCGCCGCCTGCGCGTCGGGCGTCATCGCCTTCCAGGACGCGCTCCGGCTCATCGCCACGGGTGAATGCGACGTCGTCATCGCCGGCGGCTCCGAGGCGCCGCTCCTCTCGATGGCCTTCGCTGCGCTCGGGAACATGGGTGCGCTCTCGAAGCGCAACGACGACCCGGAGGGCGCCTCACGGCCGTTCGACCGGACCCGCGACGGCTTCGTGTTCGGAGAGGGCGCCGGGATCATGGTCATCGAGTCAGCGGCGCACGCCGAGGGGCGGGGCGCGACCATCCTCGCCGAGGTGATCGGGGCGGCGCTCACCGCGGAGGCCTTCCACATCTCCGCCCCGGAGCCCACCGGCCGCGGCGCGATGATGGCGATGACCGGCGCGATGCGGAATGCGGGCATCGGCCCGACCGACATCGACTATCTCGTCGCCCACGGGACCTCGACGCCGCTGAACGACGCCACCGAGACGAAGGCAATCAAGCGCGCCTTTGGCGAGCGCGCCAGGTCCCTCCCGATCTCCTCGCCGAAGTCGATGGTCGGCCACCTCCTCGGCGCCGCCGGCGCCGTCGCGGGCATCGCCGCGGTGGGCGCCATCACCGATGGCTGGATCCCGCCGACCATCAACTATCGTGAGCCGGATCCCGAGTGCGACCTCGACTACACGCCGAACGTGAAGCGGAAGCTCCGCGTGGACACGGCGATGATCAACGGCTTCGGGTTCGGGGGCCAGAACGCCGTCGCCATCTTCCGGCGCTACGAACGCTGAGAAGCCCCAACCTCAGGACCGGAGTCGGCGCCCCTCGTAGGCCTCGATCGCGTCGGCGAGCGAGGCCGGAACCGGGATCGGCCGCTCGGCCGAGTAGTCGTACGAGACCAGCACGGAGTCCGCGACGGCGATGAGCCGCGCCGGAGCGTAGCGACTCGCCTGGGCCGTGAGCCGGTGGACCATCGAGAAGCTCGTCCGCCCGATCCGCTCCACGCGCGTCTCGACGAGCAGGATCTCGCCGTAGAGCGCGGCGCTCCGATCGGTCATCCGGATCTCGGCGAGGATCATCCCCTCCTCGGCGCCGTGAATGCCGATCTGGAACGGCTCGCCGGTCACCTCGACGACGTACGCGGCGCGGCCGATCTCGGCATAGGTGAGGTAGGCCGCGTTGTTGACGTGGCCCATCGCGTCGGTGTCGTTGAAGCGGACCTCGATCGAGTGGGCGTGGGCGAAGTCGCCCTCGAGGTCGCGCGGGTCGGCGGGCACATCGGCCCGCGCGCGGGGCGCCGGGCCGGTCCCGGAGCGTGGCGGCTGAGGGTTCGGCATCGGCGCGAGTGTACGGCGGGCGCGGTCGTGCGAGGATCGACCGGATGCCCGTGAATCCCGACCCGCCCTCCCAACCGCAGCCGGTCGTCGCGACGATCCTCGACGCTCCGTGGGGCCCGATCCACGTCGCCGCGGGCGAGCGTGGCATCGCGGCCGTGGAGCTGCTGACGACGACGGATGCATTCGAAGCGGCCGTGGCTCGGCGCCTGCGCCGGCCGATCCGATGGATGACCGGCGGTGAACGCGGTGGGGCCTCCCGCCACCTCGGCGCACTCCGAGCCGTCGTCACCGAGCTGCTCGTCGTCCCCGCAGTTGCCGTGCCCGCCGTCGATGCCGCAGTCGATGCCGCCCTCGAGCGCCGGATGCGGGCCATCTCTCTGGACATCGAAGACCGGCCGGCCTGGGATCGGGCCGTCCTCGCCGCGGTCCGCGCCATCCCGCGCGGCGAGACCCGCTCCTATGCCGACATCGCCCGGCTGGTCGGCCGGCCCGGCGCGGCGCGGGCCGTCGGCGGCGCGGTGGGCCGGAATCCCGTCGGGTTCCTCGTCCCGTGCCACCGGGTGATCGCGGCGGACGGCACGCTCGGCGGCTACGGCGGCGGCTGGTGGGGCGAGCGCGAGCGGCTCCTGGACCTCAAGGTGGAGCTCCTCCAGCGCGAGGGAATCGTGCGTCCGCGGCGCCTGTCGCCGCCCCGGCGCGGCAGGTAGACTCGGCGGCACCGCCGCGCCTGGCCCGATTGCCCCGGGCCCGACCCCGGACGCGACGATCCAGGGAGCGACTCGTCCATGACCATGCCGGCCACCGCCCCGCGGTCGATGTTCGCGGTCTTCCGCAAACGCGACTTCTCGCTCATGTGGTCGGCCCAGCTCGTCTCGACGATCGGCTCGTCCCTCACGGATCTCGCCGCCGGCATCCTCGTCTACCGGGTGACGGAATCGGCCCTCAACGTGGGCCTGACGCTCATGGTCACGGCGATCCCGACCCTCTTCGTCGGGCTCTTCGCGGGCGTCTTCGTCGACCGCTTCGACCGGAAGCGGATCCTCCTCGGCTCGGACCTGCTGCGCGGCCTGATCGTCCTCGCGATCCCGTTCAGCGTCGAGAACTTCGGGCTGATCTCGCTCTACGTCCTGCTCTTCCTCGCCGCCATCGTCCGGCAGTTCTTCGATCCCGCCTGGGAGAGCGTGCTCCCGGAGATCGCCAGCGACGAGGAGCTCGCCGCAGCGAACTCGTTCCTCTCGATCAGCTCGTTCGGCAGCACGGCCGTGGGCTTCGCCCTCGCGGGCTTCCTCGCCAGCGTGGACATCCAGCTCCCGTTCTACATCGATGCGCTCACGTTCCTCCTGTCCTTTCTCATCGTCCTCGGCGTCCGCATCTCGAAGATGGGCCACGAGGATTCGACGACCGTGGGCGTGGTCATCGACAACCTCAAGACCGGGGTCCGGTTCCTGTGGCGCACGCCGCTCCTCCGCTCGTCCCTCATCGTCAACCTGCCCGTGCTCTTCTCGTTCGGACTGTGGAACGTGCTCCTCCTCCCGATGGCCATCTCGGAGCTCGGCGCGTCGGAGTTCGAGTACGGCCTCCAGGAGGGCCTCACGTCGGTCGGCTTCGTCGCCAGCGCGCTCCTCATGGCCAAGTACGCCGACCGGCTGCGGGAGGGCCAGTGGATGGTCGTGGCGACGATCGGGATGGGGATCTTCGGCGTCGCCTATGGATTCGCGACGAACATCTGGTTCGCGATCGCGATGGTCGTCGGATCCGGCTTCCTGAACTCCCCGCTCGGCATCGCCCGGCGCCTCATCCTCCAGAAGAACACGCCCCGCGAGATGCGCGGCCGGGTCTTCTCCGCCTTTTCCGTGTCCCGTGACGTCGTCTTCCTGGCGGGCATGGCGCTCGCCGGGCTCGCCGATGTCCTGCCGATCCGCGGGCTCGTGATCACCTCGGCGATCATCCTCATCGGCGCAGGCGTCCTGACCCAGTTCATGCCGGGCCTCGGGACGCCGGCGGCCGAGTGGCGCCGCGCCGCCCAGCTCCTCCGGACGGCGACGGCCGCGCCCCTGGCCGCCGCCGGACGCGCCGCGACGGCGATGGACTTCGATCGGTTGCTCGACCTCGTCCCGGAGCTGGGTGGCCTGGACGTCAGCCGGCGGACGGATTTCCTCGTCGGGGCCATGGTCCGGACCGCGGACCCCGGATCGGCGATCGTCAAGGTCGGCGACGCGGGGGACTCGGCCTTCTTCGTGCTCGGCGGCCGGGCGGTCGCGGGCATCCCGAGCGAGGACGGCAGCACGCGCTCGCTCTCGGCCATGGGAGCCGGCGACTTCTTCGGCGAGATCGCCGCGCTGACCGGCAGCCCCCGGACAGCGAATGTCGTCGCCGACGAACCGACCGAGTTCATCGAGGTTCCGGCCGCGACCCTCAAGGGCCTCATGGACGTGCCGGCGATGAACTCGCTCATCACCTCGAAGCTTCAGGAGCGCCTGACCCGGACGTCGAACGCGGACATGGTCCGGCTCGCCGGCCTGGACCAGCGCGACCTGAAGGACCTCCGACGCCGCCGACCGAACGCCCAGGAGCGGCCGGCGACGAATCCGGAGGCAGGCGGCCAGGGCCCCGGCTGAGGCCGGCGGTGTCGCGCAGGCGACACCGGGCGGGTCGGCATGGGGCTTCCGCTGGGGCCGGGCGCGGGATAGGATCCCGGCACGGCAGGGCGAAGGGAGCCAGCGGCCATCCGGCCGGGATGCCGAACAGGAGCGACGAACCATGGACAGGAAGCTCGGACCCGGCGAATCGTTCCTCAAGAACCCGCGGCCCGGTGAGCAGCGCGACGGCGAGCAGGATGTCGAGGGCCACGGCCTCGGCGACATCCCGGCCCGGCCGGACGGCGCGCTCGGCCAGCCGACCCCCGGCCACGATGGGATCGTGACCCTGCCGCGGACCGGTGGCGAGCTCGTGGACCTCTCCGAGGACAAGGACCGCTGATCGCGGGGCTCCGGGCAACCCGGAGCTCGAGGCCCGAGATTCAGCCCGGTTCGTTGGCCGTCGCGGCGAGCATCGCCTTCGTCTCGAACGGGCTGATCCCGGGATGGCGGGCCCGGATGAGCGCGGCCCGGCCGGCGATGTGCGGTGCCGCGAAGCTGTTGCCCGTCGCCCGCATGCGGCCGCCGCCGCGCCAGGCGACGTCGACGTCGAGGCCGTAGGCGCCGAATTCGACCGGCGGCTCCGGGTTGTAGAACCACACGTCCGGGTCCCGGACGTCATGGGCGGCGACCGAGACGACCGCGGCGAAGAGCGACGGATACGAGGGGCCCGGGACGTTGTTCGCGGCCGCGACGAGCAGCACGTTCGCGAAGTAGGCCCGATCGGCCAGGGCGTGGAAGTCCGCGTAGAGCGCCTCGCTCCGCGATGACAGGCTCAGGTTCACGACGGACGCCCCCGATTCGATCGCCCACTCCAGCGCCGCCAGGAACGACAGGCCCTTGGCCCGGTTGTCCGGCCCGAGGACGCGGATCGACAGGAGATCTGCTCCCGGGGCGATGGCATGGATGATCCCCGCGCTCGCCGTCCCGTGACCCACCACGTCGAGGCCGTCGTCCTGGAGGAGCGCCGTGTCGTCGCCCGACTGCTCGATGCGGACGCTCTCGACGACGCGCCCGGCCACGGCCGGATGGGCGGCCTCGATGCCGGAATCGACGATGGCGATCCGGACCCCCGAGCCATCCGTGCCCCCGAACGCGGCCTCGCGATCCAGCGTCCCGAACGGCCGTCGCCGCGCCAGCCGCGCCCGGCGATCGGCCGCGAACGGCTCGCTCCACGCCGGCAGCACGCGGTCCGTGGTCACCGCCGGACTCCCCGGAAGCGGCCCGCGGCCGGCCGATCCGCGCGCCGGGCCAGCGCCTCGAGGATGTCGCGGACCAGCCCCACCTGCGAGGGGTCCGCGTCGCGGACCCGCGCGACCAGGTCGGCCAGGGCCCAGGTCTCCGAGCCCGCTCCCACGTCCCGGGCGACCTCGGCGACCAGGGCGTCGATCGCCGCGGCGTCGACGGGTTCCCGAGCGGCCCCGTCGCGGTCCGCCAGCACGGCGGCCAGCGCCCCGGCCAGCAATCCGGTCGCGTCCCGGTCCAGGCGGGTGGCGCGGATGGCGATCGTCGCCTGGCGCGCGAAGACCGCCGCCGCGTCGAGGTCCCGCAGGTCGAAGGGCTCGCCATCCGCCCGGTCGAGGACCTCGAGCACGCCGATCGTGCCGTCATCGTCGCCCAGCGGCACCGCGATCAGGGAACGCGGGACATAGCCGGTCTGCTCCGCCGCGGCCCGCTCGAAGCGGGGATCCGCCGCGGCCTCCCCGATCGCGAGCGGCTGGCCGGTCGAGAAGACGTAGCCCGCGACGCCCTCCTCCGTGCCGATGGAGAGCCCCACGACGCCCGCGCCCCGCTCCCCGGCGGCGACCCGGAACACGAGCCGGCCGATCGCCGGATCGAGGAGCGCGATGGAGGCGGCCTCGGCCCGGATCAGCGCGACGGCCGCGTCCACCACCGAACGGAGGACCGCCTCGCCGGCCACGGGTTCGAGGCGAGCGGCCGCGGCGAGCCGGGGCGCGACCTGCCGGAGTGCCGCGAGGACGGGGTCCGGCGACGGGCCGTCCGTGGCGCCGCTCATCGCGGGATGGATCGCTCGAGGGCCGCCCGATCCGGGACCACGAGGGCGTCCCGCTCCAGCCGGATGAGGCCGCGGGCCACGAGGTCGGACAGGAGCCGGTTCACCGACTGGCGCGAGCCACCGATCATGCCGGCCAGCTCCGCCTGGGTGTACGGCCAGGCGAGGCGCACGGAGCCGTCCGCCTCGGGCGCCTTCGATGTGGTCTCGCGCAGGATCCTCCGGCTGAGGCGGCTCGGCAGGTCCAGGAAATGCAGGTCCTGGGCGTGGGCGGTGATCGAGCGGATCTCGCTGGCGAGCGCCGCCAGCAGGGCGTGCCGGAGCGAGCGGTCCTCGTCGATGAGCGCGAGGAAGCCCTCACGGCGCAGGACCAGGGTCGCCGTCCCCCCGACCGCCACCGCCGTGGCGGATCGCGGCGCGTCGTCGAAGAGCGCGAGCGCCCCGAAGAAATCGCCCGGCCCGAGCGTGGCGATGATCGCCGGCTCCTCGTCATCCGCCGACGGCAGCACGATCCGCACCGCGCCGCTGGACACGATGTGGAGCGCGTCGCCGGGATCGTCCTGGTGGAAGATCGTCTCCCCCGTCCGGTAGCGTCGCGTCCGGAGGGAGGCCGCGACCGGCGCCAGGCGAGCCTCGTCGATGCCCTTGAACAGCGGGCAGCGGCGAAGCGCGTCGAGGCCGACGGACGGGTCCGGCGCGAGGCTCACGCTCTCTCCGATCAAGGGTGCGGGGCTGCTTCCGACGACCGCATCCTAGCCGAGCGAGCCCGCCGCTAGACTCGGGCCATGCAGGTGGTCGTCTGTCCGAACTGCGGGGAGGAGAATCCGGGCAAGTTCCGGCTGTGCGGCTACTGCGGCACGTCCCTCGTCGCGGAGCTCCCGGCCCAGGAGATCCGCAAGGTCGTGACCATCGTCTTCTCCGACCTGAAGGGCTCCACGGCCCTCGGCGAGGCGCTCGATCCGGAGGCCGTCCGCGAGGTCGAGGCGCGCTACTTCGAGCGGATGCGGGCACCGCTCCTCGAGCACGGCGGCACGCTCGAGAAGTACATCGGTGACGCGATCATGGCCGTCTTCGGCTTCCCGAAGGTCCGGGAGGACGACGCCCTGCGGGCGGTCCGGGCGGCCCATGGGATGCAGCGGGCGCTCCACGCCCTGAACGTCGAGCTCGAGCGCGAGTACGGCGTCACGCTCGCCAACCGGACCGGCGTGAACACCGGGCC
Source organism: Chloroflexota bacterium (assembly GCA_016191345.1). Lineage (GTDB taxonomy): Bacteria > Chloroflexota > Limnocylindria > Limnocylindrales > CSP1-4 > UBA5189. The sequence continues at coordinate 43,173 of JACPOU010000032.1, read as the reverse complement.
GGTCGTCGCCAACAGCGACCCGAATGCGACCCAGCAGATCGTGACCGGCGACACGGTCAACGTGGCTGCCCGCCTCGAGCAGTCCGCCCCGGCCATGGAGGTGCTGATCGGCGAGCTGACCTACCAGCTCGTTCGCGACCAGGTCGAGGTCGAGGTCGTCGAGCCGCTGGAGCTCAAGGGCAAGTCGGAGCGGGTGCCCGCTTACCGGCTGCTCGACGTCCGGGCCGCGGCCGGGACGAGCGACGCGGCGGGGGCGGGCCGGTCGGCCGCTCGTCCATTCGTCGGCCGTGCCGCCGAGCTCGCCCGCCTGGCCGAGGCGCTCGACGAGGTCGAGGACTTCCGCGCCTGCCGCGTCCGGATCGTGGTCGGGGACGCCGGCGTCGGCAAGTCGCGGCTCGTCCGCGAGTTCCGCGAGCGCGTCGGTGATCGGGCCCGGATCCTGCGCGGCCGCTGCCTGCCGTACGGCGACGGGATCACGTTCTGGCCCCTCGTCGAGATCGTCCGCGAGGCCGCCGCGATCGAGGCGGACGACGCCCCCGAGGTGGCGATCGCGAAGATCGAGGCGCTCGTCGGGGCCGAGGGGCGCGGGGGCGAGGAAGGGCCCGGGATCACGGAGCGGGTCGCCGCGGCGATCGGGCTGTCGACGACGCGCTTCCCGGTCGCGGAGCTCTTCTGGGGTGCCCGCAAACTCCTCGAGGGGCTCGCCCGGTCGAGGCCGCTCGTCCTGGCGATCGACGACATCCACTCGGCGGAGCCGACGTTCCTCGAGTTCCTCGATCACCTCGTCGAGACGGTCCGCGGCGCCCCCATCCTCGTCACGGCGTCCGCGCGCCTCGAGCTGCAGGAGGCGCACGGCGAGTGGTGGGACAGCCAGGCGGCGAACCGGATCCTGCTCCGACCGCTCGGCGAGGAGGACAGCGGGACGGTCATCGAGACGCTCCTTCCGGACGGGGAGATCGATGCCGGCGTGCGGGCGCGGATCGTCGGCGCGTCGGAGGGCAATCCCCTCTTCATCGAGCAGCTCGTGTCCATGCTCGTCGAGTCGGGAGCCCTGCGCCATGAGGGCGATCGCTGGGTCTCGACCGAGGCCGCCTCGGAGCTCGCGGTGCCGCCGTCGATCAACGCGCTCCTTGCTGCCCGCCTGGATCACCTCGGGCGCGAGGAACGGGCGATCGTGGAGCCGGCGTCGGTCATCGGCCTCGTCTTCCCGACCGCGGCGGTCACCGAGCTCGTTCCGGACATGCTCCGGGGCGCGGTCAGCGGCCACCTGATGACGCTCTCCAGGAAGCGCTTCGTCCGACCCGACGCGGGCGAGGACGAGGGCGCCTACCGCTTCTCCAACCTGCTGATCCGCGACACGGCCTACGGCTCGCTCCTGAAGCGGGCGCGGGCGACGCTGCACGAGCGGTTCGTGGCCTGGGCGGAGCGGGTCAACCGCGAGCGCGGCCGGGAGCAGGAGTTCGAGGAGATCCTGGGCTACCACCTCGAGCAGGCGTATCGCTACCGCGCCGACCTCGGCCGGGTCGACGACGAGACGCGCGAGATCGGGCGGCGCGGCGCGACCAAGCTCGGCGCCGCCGGGCGGCGGGCCTTCGCCCGCGGCGACACGCCCGCGGCCTGCACCCTCCTCCGGCGCGCGACCGCGCTCCTCGACGGGCCGGACCCGCTTCGGATGGACCTGCTGCCACTCTTCGTGGATGCCCTGACCGAGAACGGCTCCTTCGACGAGGCGAAGGCGGTCCTCGAATCCGGGGCCGCCCTGGCGTCCGAAGCGGGTGAGGAGCGCGCCTCCGCCCGGCTCCATCTCGCCGGCGTGGCCCTCGCGAACTACACGGGCGAGACGGTCGATGCCGGGGAAGCGGTGCGGTCGGTCCAGGCCGCGATCGAGGTCCTGGGCCGGCTCGACGACCATTCGAGCGTGGCCCGCGGCTGGCGCCTCGTGATGTTCATCCACGGCACGAGCGGGCGGTTCGACCTCGCCGCGGAAGCCGCCGTTCAGGCGGCCGAGCATGCCCGGATTGCCGGGGACCAGCGCGAGATCGGCCTCGGCGCGATGGGCTATGCGGCGACGTCGCTCCACGGGCCAACCCCCGTGGCCGACGCCATCACCCGCTGCGAAGCGCTCGCCGACGAGATCCGGGGCGACCGGAAGGCCGAGGGGATCATCCTCGGCGTGCTCGCCGTTCTCCATTCGATGCAGGGCGACTTCGACCGGGCGCGCCGGCTGTACGCCCGGGGCCGGGAGATGCTCGCCGACCTCGGGCCGAGCGTCACGGCGGCATCGACGTCCGTCGACTGGTCACGCGTCGAGATCCTCGCCGGCGACGTCGCGGCGGCCGAGGCCGGCCTGCGGGCCGACTTCGTTGCCCTCGACGCCCTCGGCGAGCGGTACTTCCGCTCGACGGTGGCGGCACTCCTCGGCGGTGTCCTGCTGGAACAGGGCAAGATCGAGGAAGCGGAGCAGTTCACGGCACTGGCGGCGGAGCTCGCGGACGGCGAGGACGCCTACACCCAGGCAGCGTGGCGGATCACGCGGGCCCGGCTCCTGTTCATCACCGGCGACCGGGATGCGGCGATCACCGCGGCCCGTGAGGCGGCCGTGATCGCGGGCGGGACGCTCGACATCGACCAGCACGCCGACACGCTCATGGAGCTGGGCCGGGTCTACCTCGATGCCGGCGACCGGGAATCGGCAGGGCCCCCCTTGCGGGAGGCCCTGGAGCGCTACGAGGAGAAGGGGGACCTGGTATCCGCCGGGCGGGTCAGGAGCCTGCTCGACGTCCTCGCCCCGGCCTGAGGCGATCGGAAGGTCCTACGCGTTGCCCCGCATGATCCCGTTGTGGGTCGTCCAGATCGTGACCTGCAGATCGTTCCCGTTGACCTTGACCGCGTTGAGGCATGGCATGGACTTGGGGAGGCCATTGGCGAAGGAGCAGCGGAGGAAGATGTTCTCGCTCCCGCCGTCCCATGCGTGGTAGATCTTGATGTTCTTCGCGTTCACCCCGGACGGGAGCTCGCTGCTGTCCATGGTGATGACCACCCGGAAGCCGCCCGGGAACGTGGCGCCGCCGGCGACCTCGATGACCGAGGCCTCGCCGAAGCACGTGATGGTCGCTGGGCAGGTGGCCGTGCCGCCGTCTTCCACGGACACGCCGACCATCGTCTGGGGTGCGATGACCTTCGTCGCCTGGGGATTCGTCGTGCCGACCGCCTGGAGGTTCTGGACGACGACGTCGTTCGCGGCATCCACAAACCGGCCGCCGAAGTCCTGGCTATCCGACGATGTCGCGACGCTCTGGGCAACGGGCCAGTCGTCGCCGTGGCTCTGGTCGCCACCGCCCGAGCCGAGCCCCGTCGTGTTGAAGATGCCCGTGACGTTGACACTCGAGGCGCCGGCAGAGGCGTCGAAGACGACGGTGACCGTGGCGGCCTTCCGCGGCTTCAGCTGTCCGAGACTGCAGGTGGCCGCGCAGGTCCCCTGGGATGGATACAGCCCGACGATCGATCCGCCGGTGATCGCGACATTGACCAGGTAGAGCTGCGACACGGTGCTCTTGTCATTGTTGTAGATGCCGAAGATCACCGCACCGCGGCCGCCGGCCGAGATCGTGGCGGGCGCGGGAGCGGAAGACCTGATCAGATCCGGGATCGCCGCGCTGGCGCCGGCCGGGACGAGGAGCGTGAGGGCCAGGAGCGCGGTCGAGGCAACGAGGCTGACCCCGCGGGAAGTGGGTCGACGGGTCACTGAGAGAACCTCCTGGGGCCGGGGCAACGCCGGGGCGCTTGTAGCCTGGTACGAAGGTCCTGCCCTTCGTCGCCATTCGGGCTATCGGGGAAGCATCGTACCTGAGTTGGCGAAGGTCAAGGACTTCCGCGACCCACGCCTCGTCAGCGGTGCGTCATGGCAACGGTCGCCCGTGTGACAGCTGTGTTGCAACAGCCTCCGGGCGGCCGGTTCTAGGCGCGCGGCACGGGGCGCATCGGGAAGACCCCCACGACGATCGGCGTGATCGGATCCATCGAGAGCTCGTACCCGATCTCTCCGTTCCGGAGGAGCTCGCCGAGCAGGCGCCCCTCGCGGTGCGGCAGGCCGACGTAGATCCGGGCGGATGCGGGCATCTCCACGGGGGTGACATCGTCGTCCCCGCCCTCGATCGCGAATCGGCGGCGGAGCTCGTGCATCGGAACGTAGGCGCGGCTCTTGATGAACCGCCGAAGCTGCGGCGCCGTACAGGTGGACCGGTCAGCCTCGCCTCCATTGATGCCCGGCAGCGGCGGACGGCTCCCCTCCGGGACCGCCGCTGCGAACTCTGGGGCGGCGGTCTCGACGTCAGGGGCCGGCGGCTCCGGGACGTCCGCCAGGGCCGGCGCGTCGGGAGGCGGAGCGAGCCGCTGGGCGGACTCGAGCGCCGGTATCGGCTCGTGTGGCGGCATGAGGTCGGGAGCTGGGGCTGCCGCTGCGCGGCTGGCCGGACGGTCCCCGCCTCCGAGGTGATCGCTCCCGGGCGGGGCCGCAGGCAGCGAATGCCGTGGCGCCTCGACCGCACGGGACGCCGCTCGTGCGTCTCGAGCGTCCGGCACGGAAGCCGTGCGGTCCGGGGCAGCAGCGGCCCGTGGTGAGCGGCTCTCGGCCTGGGTCGGCCGTGGCTCCGCGTGCGCCGGGCGGGCGTGACCGCGCGCGGGGTGATGCGAACGGCGGCTCATCGGCCGGGAGCGGCGGCGCCGGAGCGCCGCGAGAGGGTCGAGGACATCGGGCTCGGCTGGCAGGTGATCGGGCGGGCCGCCCGGTCGCACGATCATAGCCGACCTCCGGCCGGAGAACCGCCTCGCCCTGGCTGCGGCCACCCCCGCCGCGCGGGACACGGCCCGTCAGCCGTCGACGATCCAGAGACCTCGATCGGATTGGTTGAGCACGTCCGGCCCGTCGGGACCGCACACGACGATGTCCTCGATCCGCGCCCCGAACCGGCCCTCGAGGTAGATCCCCGGCTCCACCGAGAACGCGACCCCGGCCACGAGGGGCTCGGCGTTGCCGGCCACGAGGTACGGCTCCTCGTGCGCCTCCAGGCCGATCCCGTGCCCGACCCGGTGCAGAAACTGCGGCCCGTAGCCGGCCGCCGTGATGCGGTCACGCGCCGCCCGGTCGATGGACTCGCAGCTCGCGCCCGGCCGGACCGCGGCTGTGGCGAGCGCCTGGGCATCCTGGAGCACGTCGAACATGGCCCGGAACTCGTCCGTTGGGCCGACCGCCGGATCGCCGCCGGTGACCCAGAGCGTCCGGGTCGTGTCCGAGCCATAGCCGACGAGGGACCCGCCGATGTCGAGCACGATCGGCTCGCCCGCCCGGATCTCCCGGTCCGTGGCATCGTGGTGCGGCGACGCCGAGTTGGGCCCCGCCGCCACGATCGCGAACTCGGCGTGCTCGTGGCCCTCGGCGATCAGGCGGTCCTTGACCTCGCGGCTCACCTCCGCCTCGGTTCGCCCGACCAGGCGACCGGCCGCGATCTGCCCGACGACCCGGTCGGCGGCATGCGCGGCGAGGCGGAGCAGCTGGACCTCGTCCGGGTCCTTGACCATGCGGAGGACGCGGAGGATCTCGGTCGCCAGGCCCAGCCTGGCCTCGGGCAGGACGCGCTGGATGCCGAGCACGTGCATCGCCCAGAGCCGGTCGCTCACGAGGATGCGGGCACCGGCCTTCGTCGCGCCCGGGCCGGCGAGCCCGCGGAGGAGCGCGTGGGCGTCGTCGGTCTCGTCCCAGGGCACGACCTCGATTCCCGCCGCACGGACGCCCGGGGCGCCGACCGCCGCCATCGCCTCGAGCCGGGGTGCCACCAGCGTGGGTGCCCCGGCCGCCGGGACGACGAGCATCGTCAGCCGCTCGAGCGGCATCGCGGCGTAGCCCGTGATGTAGCGGAGATCGGCCCCGACCCCGATGAGCAGAGCACCGATTCCCCGCTCCGCGGTTAGGGCCTGGGCGCGATCCAGCCGCTCTGCGTATCGCTCGGACGCGATCACCGGCGCCCTGCCGTCCGCTCGCCCGCTGCCGGGCGCGGTCGCCACGGGCGGCTCAGCCGAGACGGGTGGCGATGTGCCGGAAGACGTCGCGGGCCGAGACCACGGCGATGGGCCGGCGGCCCTCGACGATCGGCACGTGGCGGAAACCGCCGACGGCCATCTTGTTGATCGCGACGGCGATCGTGTCGTCGTGGCGGAGGACGACGGGATCCGGCGTCATGAAGTCGCGGATCGGGCCGTGCTCGAGGCCGTGGCCGGCGAGCTTGAGCAGCGCATCGCGGTCGGTGAAGATGCCGGCGAGGCGGCCGTTCTCGGTGACGAGGAGGCAGTCGATCTTCTCGCGGTGCATCCGCTCGACGAGCTCGGCGACATCCTCGTCGCCGCTCACGGTGACGGGCTCCGGGGCGCCGAGCTCGGCCAGGTGGATGCCCAGCAGGGGCCCGTGGAAGCCGGTCGCGGGCTCCGGCGTGTCGGAGGCGCGCAGGTCCGCGCCGCAGTTCTCGCAGATGTCGTCGCCCTCGAAGTTCTGCCACTGGCAGACCGGGCAGGTCATTCGTCGTGCTCCTCGACCGTCCACGTCTCGCCCGCCGCCAGGAGCCGCCCCAGGTCGCCCCGGCCGCGGGCGGCGATGGCCTGGTCGATCTGGCCGGTCATGAGCTGGTCGTGCGTCGGCCGGCTGATCCGCCGGATGACCCCGACCGGCACGGGGAACTCGGGCCAGTAGATGTGGGCGAGCATGAAGGCGATGAGCGGGTCGGTCTCGTCATGCACGAGGAGGTCCGCTTCGGTCATCCCGTTCTCGCCGAGGACGACGATCTCGGGTTGATGCCCGTTGAGCCGGATGCCCCGGTCGCGGTCCTTGCCGAAGATCATCGGCCTGCCGTGCTCGAGGACCAGCGTCCGGTCGTCGCGGACCTCGCGGTCGGTGAACTCGCGATGCGCGCCGTCGTTGAAGATGTTGCAGTTCTGGAGGACCTCCACGAACGCCGACCCGCGGTGCCGCCCGGCGGCATCGAGCGTGGACTGGATGTGCTCCGTGTGCGTGTCGACCGAGCGGGCGATGAAGCTCGCCTCGGCAGCCAGGGCGATCGCGAGCGGGCTGACCGGGTAGTCGACGGTCCCGTACGGCGACGACTTCGTGACCTTGCCGAACTCCGAGGTCGGGCTCGCCTGGCCCTTCGTCAGGCCATAGATCCGGTTGTTGAACATGACGACCCGGACGTCCACGTTCCGGCGGAGCGCGTGGACGAGGTGGTTGCCGCCGATCGAGAGCGCGTCGCCGTCGCCCGTGATGACCCAGACCATGAGGTCCGGCCGGGCCGCCTTGAGCCCGGTGGCGATCGTCGGCGCGCGGCCGTGGATCGTGTGGAAGCCGTACGTGTTCATGTAATACGGGAGCCGGCCGGAGCAGCCGATCCCGGAGATGAAGACGATGTTCTCCTTCGGGTAGCCGAAGTCCGGCATCACCTTCTGGGTCTGGGCGAGGATCGAGTAGTCGCCGCAGCCCGGGCACCAGCGGACCTCCTGGTCGGAGACGAAGTCCTTCCGGGTCAGCACCGGCAGCGAGAGGGCGTCGACGCCCTTGACGTCGGTCATGCCACGGGCTCCTTCGCGCCGGCGAGGACGCGCTCGGCCTCCGCCTCGATCTCCCCGATGCGGAACGGCTTGCCTCGGACGCGGTTGTAGCCGATCGCGTCGATGAGGTAGCGCGACCGGATCAGCATGAGCAGCTGGCCGAGATTGAGCTCCGGGATGAGGACCTGCCGGAATGCGCCGAGGACCTCGCCGGTGTTCGCCGGGAACGGGTTCAGGTGCCGCAGATGGGCGTGCGAGACGGCCAGGCCGCGGGCGCGGAGGCGCTCCACGGCGCTCCGGATCGCGCCGTACGTGGAGCCCCAGCCGAGGATCAGGAGGTCGCCCTCGTCGCCGCCGTAGACGTCGAGCGGCGGGATGTCCTTCGCGATGCCGGCAATCTTCGCCTGGCGCAGGAGCTGCATCCGGTGGTGGTTGTCCGGGTCGTAGCTGACATTGCCCATGATGTCCGACTTCTCGAGGCCACCGATCCGGTGCTCGAGGCCGGGGGTCCCGGGCACGGCCCAGGGCCGGGACAGCGTCTCGGGGTCGCGGAGGTACGGGAAGAAGCCAGCCTTCTCCGTCCGGTTCGGGACGCCGATCCGGGGCAGGTCGGCGGGGTCCGGGATGGGCCACGGCTCGGCGCCGTTGGCGAGGAAGGCGTCGCTCAGGAGCACGACCGGGGTCATGTACTTGAGGGCGAGGCGCCACGCCTCGATCGCGGATCCGAAGCACTCGCCCGGTGTCGCGGGAGCGACCACCGCGAGGGGCGAGTCGGAGTTCCGCCCGAACAGCACCTGGAGCAGGTCGCCCTGCTCGGTCTTCGTCGGCATGCCGGTCGATGGTCCGGCTCGCTGGACGTCGATGAGGACCAGCGGCAGCTCGACCATGACCGCGAGGCCCAGCGCCTCGCTCTTGAGGGCGACGCCGGGCCCGGAGGTGCCGGTCATGCCCATCGCGCCGCCGTAGCTGGCCCCGATGGCGGCACCGATGGCCGCGATCTCGTCCTCCGCCTGGAACGTCTTGACTCCGAAGTTCTTGTAGGCCGCGAGCTGGTGGAGGATGTCCGAGGCGGGCGTGATGGGATAGGACCCGTAGAAGAGGGGCCGGTCGGCGAGCTGGGAGGCGGCCACGAACCCGAGGGCCGTCGCCTCGTTGCCGGTGATGTTCCGGTACCTGCCCGGGCGCAGCCGGGCCGGCGGGACGATGTAGCGCTCGTGGAAGATCTCGGTCGTCTCGCCGAAGTTGTAGCCGGCCTTCAGGGCCCGCTTGTTGCCCTCGGCGATGACCGGGCGCTTCGAGAACTTCTCGTCGATCCACGCGAGCGTGGCGGCCATGTCCCGTTCGTAGAGCCAGAACATGAGGCCCAGGGCGAAGAAGTTCTTCGTGAGGTCGACCTGCTTGTTCGTCAGCTCGAGGCCCTCCGCGGCGCGCGCGTTGAGGGTCGAGATCGGGACCGAGAAGACGTTGTAGGCGCTGAGCGAGCCGTCGGTCAGCGGGTTGCCCGTGTAGCCGACCTTGTTCAGGTTCGCGGTGGTGAACGCATCCTCGTTCACGACGAGCGCGCCACCGGCCGGCAGGTCGCCGAGATTCGACTTCAGGGCCGCGGGGTTCATCGCGACGAGGACGTCGGGCTCGTCGCCCGGGGTGTGGATCTCCGAGGAGCTGAAGCTCAGCTGGAAGCCGGGCACGCCGGGCAGGGAGCCCGCGGGGGCGCGGATCTCGGCCGGGAAGTCGGGGTAGGTGCTGATGTCGTTGCCGAAGACCGCGGCGGTCCGGGTGAATTGCGTGCCGGTGAGCTGCATCCCGTCACCGGAATCACCGGCGAAGCGGATCGTGACCCGGTCGAGGGTCCGCTCCTCGATCGTGCGCGTCCCGGTCGTGGTCACGCGCCCTCCGTCGACTTCATGCGCTGGTGGGGTCGGGGCGGGAGGTTGAGGAGCTCCTCCGGGAAGGCCTCGGCGAGGAACTTCAGGACATCGACGGGCCGGATGACGCCGACGAGCACGTTCGCGTCGTCGACGAGCGGCACGTTCCGGTAGCGGCCGGTCTGCATGAGGTCGATCGCGTGGCGGACGGGCTGGTCCAGGTGCAGCGTCCACGGATGGGCCTTCATGAGCGTCTCGACCGGCTGGTCGAGGTCGACGTCGTGGCCCACCAGTCGGGCGAAGATGTCCCGCTCGGTCAGCACGCCGTGGAGGACGCCCGCCTCGTCCGTGACGAAGACGGAATCGCCGGTGCCCGTCTCCCGGACCCGCTCGAGGCAGGCCGCGAGACTGGTGCCCGGACGGACGGTCACGGGATCGCGCCGGGCGAGCACGCGGAGCTTCTCGTCGGCCAGCGAGGGAACGCGCGACGCGACGGCGCGCTCGGTGAGTTCGGTCACGTTGCGAAGTGTAAGGCGTTCCGCGGGATGAGCCACCGGGCGCGGCGGCGCGGGGAGGGCGCGGGGCGGGGGTCGGGTGCACGGGTCGGTTGCGCTCCAGCCCCACCCGAGTTTCCGCCACCTACTCGCCCGTGTGGTGTTGGTAGCGATTCGCGCGGCTCGACGCGGCACCGAGCCCGGATCTCGGGTTGGCCCGTGCGGGGACCGGGCACTGGTGCCAGTCCAGGCGCGCGTCGGCGTCCTCGCGGAGCAACCACCACTCGCCGGGAGAGTGCGCGGCAGAAACAGGGGTTCGTCGCCGGTGGACGGGACTGGACGCCGGGGCATGCGCCATGCGCGGCCGGCGACGCCCAGACTGAGCGTGTTTCCGCCACCTACTCGCTGGGATGGTGATGGTCGGAGTTCGGGTGCCTCAACGCGGCGGCGGGCGCGGCGGTTGGGTCCGTTCGTGCGTGGCCGGCCGCGGTCCCGGCGCCCGGACGCGCGACGGGGTGCGCGAGGACCGACCACCACTCGCCGGGAGAGTGAGCGGCAGAAACAGGAGGGCGCTGGCTCCCGCCGCCACCTCGCCTCGAAGCCATCGAGTCGCGGCCGGCCCCCGCAACGGGTAGACGCGGTCGAGCACCGCCGCGTTGGCGGCCACTCGGCGTCGCTCGGCACCGGTGTCGGGCAGCACGAGGAGCCGTGAGGCCGCCCACGGCCCCACATCCGTCCGCGAGCTCGCGATCTTCGGCGCAAGGCGGACCTTCTCGTCGTGCTTCCGGAGCGTCGCCTCGATCGAGACCAGCTCCGTCTTCACCTCGACGACGATCGCCAGACGGCGCGCGCGATCCAGGGCGAGCAGGTCGATGGAGCCGCGCTCGCCGAAATCCGAGTACGTGACCTCGGGCTCGACCGACAGGCCGAGGCGGGACAGCCGATCGGCCGCAAGGCCCACGAGGGCCGCGTGCCGGGCATCGACGACGCGATCGAGGGCCCCACCGCGCCAGCGGACGACCAGTTCCGCGTCCGCCTCGAGGGCGGCGAGGATGCGCTCGATCCGATCGAGCGACATGGTCCGGGCAAGGCCGCGCTCGGCCATCGAGATCGACTGCTGGCTCGTCCGGGCCTGGGCGGCAAGGTCGAGCTGGCGCCAGCCGCGACGACGGCGCAGCGCCCGGATCGACGTCCCGAGCCGAACGAGGTTCACGGCGGGATGCTGACGCGAGGCGCTCATCGGCGGCTCACTCCCGGATCACTCGCGCCGCTGCCGCCGCGCCGCTGCCGCCGCGCCGCTGCCGCCACGCCGCTGCCGCCGCGCCGCTGCCGCCACGCCGCTGCCGCCGCGCGCCCGCCCCTGCTAGCCTCCGGCGATGCCACGTTCCGTCGCCATCGGCATCGGCCTGACCATCGTGTCGGCGTTCGCATTCGGGTCTGGCGCGCTCTTCGCCAAGCCCGTGTACGCGGCCGGGGTCGGGTGGCACGTCCTCATGGCGTGGCGCTTCCTGCTCGGCGCGTCGTTCGCCTGGCTCGGGGTGGCGGCCAGCGGCTCGGCGAGACGCGGCCTCAGGGCGATGGACCGCCGCGCGCTCCTCGGCGCGATCGCGCTGGGCGTCCTGTACACCGGCAACTCCTCGACCTACTTCGCCGGCCTCGAGACCGTGCCGGCCTCGCTCGCCGCGCTCATCGTCTACATCTACCCGGCGCTCGTGGCCGTCCTCACACTCCGGATCGGGACGCGCCTGCACGGACGGCGCGCGTGGGGCGCCCTCGCGCTCGCACTCGCGGGCGTCGCGCTCGCGGTCGGCAACATCGAGGCGGATGCGATGCCCCCGATCTCCGGGCTGCTCCTCATGGCGGCATCACCCGCGATCTACGCGGTCTGGATCGTCCTCGCGGCCCGACTGTCCGGCGAGGGCAGGTCCGGCGTCGGGAAGGACGCTCACGGCGGCTCGAACCCCACGGCCGCCGGCGCGGTGATGCTCACCGCCACCGCGGCGGCCCTCTGGTCGAGCGCCCTCGTCACGTGCGCGCCGGTGCTTCCCGCCCAGATCCCGCCGGCTGCCTGGGGTGGCATCGCGGGCGTCGGAATCGTTTCGACGTTCATCGCGGTCCAGGCCTTCTACGCCGGGGCCCACCGGATCGGGGCGGCGCGCGCCTCGATCGTGAGCACGGTGGAGCCGATCTGGACGATCGTCCTCGCGAACCTGCTCTTCGGCGAGGTTCTCGGGCCGCTCCAGCTCCTGGGCGGCGCGATGATCCTGGCCGGCGTCGTCATCGCCCAGACCGGCCCGGGCGGGTCGGCGGCGCCGGCCTCGGGCCTCCGGCTGGCGGACGAATAGGGTCAGGCCCGCGAAGCCGACCTCGCCACGTCCAGCGCGGCCTTCGCGGCCCCCGCGATGAACGAGCCCTCGGACCCGAGCCCGATGAACGTGAACCCCCGCTCGAGGTGCGGCCCGTACTGTGCCGGGTCGTAGAGGAGAATCCCGGCCGCCTTGCCGTGCCGGCGGCAGGCGGCGACCACGGCGTCGAGGGCAGCGGTGTACGTCGGGTTCGAGAACTGCCCCGGGATCCCCAGGGAGTGGGACAGGTCGGTCGGTCCGACGAAGAGGACATCGACGCCGTCGATGGCGGCGATCGGGTCGGCGTCCGCCAGCCCACCAGGCGATTCGATCTGGACGATGCCGACGATCCTCGAATTGAGGCCGCCGACCTCGGTATGCGGGACCGTTCCGAAGTTCGCCCCACGCGTCCGGAGGGCCACGCCGCGCACCCCGTCCGGCGGGTACCGCAGGAACGTGACCGCCTCGGCGGCCTGGGCCGCGGTGTCCAGCCTCGGGACCATGATCCCGGCTGCGCCCATGTCCAACGCCCGCCCGATCCGCAGCCGCTCGCCGGACTGCGGCCGGACGAAGGCGGCCGCGCCCGACGCCTCGGCGGCGAGGAGGACGGGCAGGAGCTCCGCCTCCGTGCCGGCGCCGTGCTCGAGGTCGGCGATGAGCCAGTCGAAGCCGGCCCGGCCGGTGATCTCGGTGGCGAGCGGCGAGGCCATGTCGGTCCAGGCGCCGAACAGGGTCTCGCCATCGAGGATGCGGCGGCGGATGGTGTCGCGGGGGGAGTCGGTCATGCGGGCATCATGCCGCGCCGGCGCGCGCCGCGGGCCACGAGTCCGCGATGGGCACCGACGCCGGCTGGTTCCGTCCGGGACGGGATCAGTCCGGGAACGCCTCCGGGCCTCGCTCGGCGAGCTCGGAGGCTTCCTTCTCGTGGTCGTCCGAGGGGAGCCACGAGTACGGGTACCGATCGTCGTCGAGCTCGAGGGCCTCCTTGGTCAGGTGGAGCGGGTGGAACGTGTCCACCATGACCGCGAGCTCCTCCGTGCCCTCGCGCCCGATCGAGGCCTCGACCGTGCCCGGATGCGGCCCATGCGGGATGCCCGCGGGGTGGAGCGTGAACGACGCGATCTCCACGCCGCGGCGGCTCATGAAGTTGCCGGCCACGTAGTAGATGACCTCGTCGCTGTTGATGTTCGAGTGGTTGTAGGGCGCCGGGATCGCGAGCGGGTGGTAGTCGAACTTGCGGGGCACGAACGAGCAGACCACGAAATTGCGCGCCTGGAACGTCTGGTGGACCGGCGGCGGCTGGTGGACGCGGCCGGTGATCGGCTGGAAGTCGGCGATGTTGAACCGGAACGGCCAGAGGTAGCCGTCCCAGCCGACGAGATCGAACGGGTGGTGCCGGTAGTGGTAGGCCGTGATCCGGTCCGTGGAGCGGACATGGATGACGAAGTCGCCGTGCTCGTCCCGCGCGGGAACGTCCTCCGGCGGGTGGATGTCCCGCTGCGAGTACGGCGAGTGCTCCAGGAGCTGGCCGTAATCGTTGCGGTAGCGCTTCGGTGGCTCGATCTCCGACGGCGCCTCGAGGTAGAGCATCCGCTGCTCCGAGCCCGCATCCGGCTCCAGGCGCCAGGTCGTCCCGATCGGGAGCACGAGGTAGTCGCCCGGCCCGTATCGGAGCGGCCCGAAGATCGTCTCGCAGACGCCGGTGCCCTCGTGGACGTAGAGCATCTCGTCCGCGACTCCGTTGCGGTAGAACGTCCCCGGAGGCATCGCCTCGGCGGGCCGGACGATCCCGAAGACGACGTCGCTGTTGAAGTACAGCGGCCGCCGCCCGGAGATCGCGTCACCCTTCGGCTTGACGTCGCCGGTCTTCGTCAGGTGATGCCGGTGGACCTTCTCCTGGGCGGCCTCTAGGCGCACCTCACGAACCGGCTCGATCCTGTGCGTCTGCGTCGGCGGCACAAGGTGATACAGGAGCGAACTGCGACCGCTGAACCCCTCGACGCCGAACAGCTCCTCCGCGTAGAGACCGCCGTCCGGCCGCCGGTGCTGGATGTGGCGCTGGGGCGGGACGCTGCCATTCCGGACGTAGTACATCGATCGACTGGCCTCCTCGAAGTGGTGTCCAGTCTAGGCGGGCGAAATCATGTCCGGCAGTGCCGGTCAGCCGTGAACTGGGCGAGGACACCCGCGAGGAGGGGTTCCGCGGTCACGTCGCGGGGCGTGCCACGACCGGCGACCGGAGGCTGCCGAGGCGATCGATCGACAGGGTCACCGTGTCGCCCGGCTCCAGCCAGCGCCCCAGCGTCTGGTCCTTCACCTCGAGGAGGCAGCCCGTGCCGACCGTGCCCGAGCCGAGGATCTCGCCCGGTCGAACGTGGACGTCCGCCGACGCCCGGGCGAGCATCTGCCCGAACGAGAAATGCGACGCGGACCACGTGCCGTCGCTGACGAGGACATCCCGTCCGTCCGCGCCGCGGACCACCGACCGCATCGCGAGCTCGGGCCCGGTGGTGCCGGCAACGCGCCGATCCGCCAGCTCGTCCGGCGTCACCAGCCACGGCCCGATCGACGTCGCGAAGTCCTTGCCCTTCGCCGGGCCCATCCGGACGGCCATCTCCTCGCGCTGGAGGTCGCGCGCCGACCAGTCGTTGAGGACGAAGTAGCCGCCGATCGCGTCCTCCGCCCGCTCCTCGGGCAGGTCGAACGCCGGCGTGTCGACGAGCGCCCCGACCTCCAGCTCGAAGTCGAGCTCCTGCGATCCCCGCGGCGCCCACACGGGATCACCGGGACCGCGGATCTCCGACGTGTTCGAGAGGTAGAAGACCGGCAGGCGGAACCAGGGCTCCGGGATCTCGCCGCCGCGTCGTTCCCACATCGTCCGGACGTGCTGTTCGAACGCGTAGAAGTCGCGGAACGCCGGCGGCCGCAGGATCGGCGGCCCGAACCGGAGGTCCGCGGCGTCGAGCACGGCATCGTCGTCGTCGCCCCTCGCGGCGAAACCGTCGACGATCTCGCCGAGCGCCTCCACCCGGAGGCCGCGGGCCAGGTGGTCGTCGAGGGTCGTCACGGGCTGGCGGAACAGGACCCGGTCGTGGGCGAGGGTCGGGTTCGCGGCGGCGACGCGGCGCCGGGCAACCTCCAGGTCCAGCCAGCGCCGGGGCTCGGGTTCCCCAGCCGCCGAGCCGCCAAGGGCGGCGGCAAGGCGCCACCCGGCCCCGGCCGGCGCGTGCTGCTCGCGAACGTGGGCGATCCGCATGACCCCGAGTGTAGGGTCGACGGTGGGTCGGGCGCTCAGCTCGTCAGGCGCCGGAAGGCCCAGAGCGTGAGGCCCTGCAGCACGGCCGCCAGGAGGCCGATCGCGAGGAGCGCACGCAGGAGCACTCCGGGTTCGAAGCCCACGGTCATCAGCGATCGCATCGCCTCGATGACGTGGCTGATCGGGTTCCAGTCGTTCACGACTCGCAGCCAGTCCGGCATCAGGCCCGCGGGCACGAAGGCCGTGGACATGAACGCGATCGGCATGAACAGCATCGCGAGCGTGCTCGTGGCCTGCTCGTTGCGCGTCAGGAGCGCCGGCACCATCGAGGTGCCGGCCCAGGCGATGCCGAAGCCACCGCCCAGCAGGACGATCGACGCGAAGCCCGCAAGCCCCGTTGCGATCTGCGCCCCGAGCAGGAGCGCCAGCAGGAGGATCGCCGCCGCCATGGCCGCGGACACGGTGAAGATGAGGACGAGCTCCCCGCCGAGGATCGCGTACCGGTCGATGGGGCTCGCCCGCAGCTTGTCGAGGTAGCCGTTGCGCCAATCCGCGAGCAGGTTGCCGCCGGCCCAGGCGGTCGCGAAGAAGACGGTGAAGACGACCTGTCCGGGCGCGAGGTAGTCGAGGTAGCTGCCCGGGTTCGCGCCACGGCTGAACCCCGGCACCAACACGATCTGGCGGAAGAGCTGGCTGAACACGAACAGCTGCATGAGCGGGAAGAGGAGGGTCGAGACGGGGTTCGCCGGGACCCGGTAGTAGCGCTTCAGCGCCCGCCAGCCGAGGAGCCGGGTCTCGCGCAGGAACGAGGACAGGCGACGCATCACATCCAGCCCAGCTCGATGGGCCGGTCCGCTTCCTCGGCCCGGATGTGGCGCCCGCAATGGCGGAGGAAGACGTCGTCGAGGGTCGGCTCGCGCATCGTGATCCCGCTGACGACGACACCCGCCGCGTCGAGGCGGCGGACGATGGCCGGCAGGGCGCCCCGGGCGTCCGCGACCGCGATCGAGAGACCGCGCGGCGATCGTTCGAGGCCCGTCACGCCCTCGACGCCGAAGTCCTGCGGACCCCCATCGACGAGGGCATCCGCGAGCGCGTCCGACACGACCTGCAGCGCGACCTCGACCCGGTCCTCCCCGACGTCGCGCTTCAGCCGCGACGGCGTGCCGTCGACCACGATCCGGCCCTCGTCCACGATCGCGAGGCGCCCACAGAGGCGATCCGCCTCTTCCATGTAGTGCGTCGTCAGGAACATCGTGGTGCCCTCGGCGTTGATCCGGAGCAGCTCCTCCCACAGGGCGGCGCGACTCTGCGGGTCGAGCCCCTCCGTCGGCTCGTCGAGGAAGAGGACCTCCGGCCGATGGATGAGGGCCGATGCCAGGTCGAGGCGGCGCTTCATCCCGCCCGAGTACGTGCCGGCGTAGCGGTCCGCGGCGGCGCCGAGGTTCATGAGCTCGATGAGCTCGGCCACGCGCCGGCGCAGCTCCGGCTCCGGGACGCAGCGCAGCCGGCCGATCAGCTCCAGGTTCTCGCGGCCGGTGAGCAGCCCCTCGATGGCGGGTGACTGCATGGCCAGCCCGATCCGGGCCCGCACCTGCGCCGGCGCCGCCGCGACATCCAGGCCCACGACCCTCGCCTGGCCGCTCGTCGGCCGGGTCAGCGTGGCGAGGATCCGGATCGTCGTCGTCTTCCCGGCGCCGTTCGGGCCGAGGAAGCCGAAGAACTCGCCGCCGGCGACCGCGAAGGTGATCCCGTCGACCGCCCGGACGGCCGGCCGGCCGCGATGACCGCCGTACACCTTGACGAGGTCGCGGACCTCGACGACCGGTGCTCCGATCACGCCCAGGCCGGTCAGAACGGCTTCACGCGCATCAGCCAGGTCAGGATCGCGATGCCCGCGATGCCGATCGCCGCGGGGGCGACCGGCCGGATGCCGGCGAGCGCCGTGGCCAGGTCCGCATCGGAGCCGGGGAGCGGCGCCGGGTCGCCGGCCTTCGTCCGCTGGATGCCGAGGGCGATGCGGAGGCGGTTCATCGGGATTGCGGCCATCGGAGTCATCGCGCCGATGACGACGACGAGCACGCCGATTGAGGCCCATGGCCAGAGCCGGCCGAAGTGCCCGCCCACGATCGAGGCCCAGATTCCGAGGAGGATCGCCACGAGGAGGCCGATCCCCGCCCCGGTCAGCGCACTCCCGGACAGGTCGAGGAGCGCGCCGAGGCGGGCGCGATCGTGCTCGGCCCGGACGCGGAACATCGCGTATGCCGAGACGCCGTGGAGGGCGAGCGCGAGGATCACGGCCACGACATGGCCGATCACCAGCCAGGTGTAGAGGTCCATCGCCAGCTCCCTCAGCCCTGCGCCGGAGGCATCGTCGGGACACCCGGCGCCGTGCCGCGCCTTCGCCACGCCCGGACGGCATACCACACCGCCAGGCCGAAGAGGAGCATGGCGTTCACTGGGTGCAGCGCCGCCGCCATCGGGACGGAGGACCGGAACGCCGGCAGGGCCGTCTGGATGATGTAGAGCACGAGCAACCCGAGGGTGATCCCGGTCTCGCGCCGCGGCAGCCGAGCCGCAGCCGCCGTGAGGAGCACCGCCAGCGAGGCGAGTCCGACCGCCGTGTAGCCGAAGTCGATATGCGTCGCGAAGTTGCCGGATCCGCCGAGGTTCGCGATCGCCGCGCCGGCCAGGAAGACCTGCACCACGATCGTGCCGACGAAGACCCAGGCCGCGATCGCATGGAGCTGCCGAAGCGCTGATCCCATCCACCCACTCCTCCTGCCGGCCCGGCGGACCGCCAGGCAGGTCATACCGCGGGCGCGGTCCCGCGGTCATGGGACCGCCGTCACGAATCGTCCCGGGCGCCACGCCGGCCGGGGTCTCCCTCGCCCGGGCTGCGTCGCTCGCCGCCGAGGCCGGCCCGGCGCGCGCGCACGATCGCCTCGGCGCGGTCCGCGACCTGGAGCTTGCTGAAGATGTTCGAGACGTGGTTCCGGACCGTCTTCGGGGAGACCACGAGGCGCTGGGTGATCTGGGTGTTGTTCAGGCCGCGCGCCACGAGGTCGAGGATCTCCCGCTCCCGCGCCGTGAGCTCCGGGAAGGCCGTCCGGTCGACGGCGGGCCGCTCGACGAAGAAGGCCACGAGCCGGCGGGCGATCGCCGGTCCGAAGATCGCCTCGCCCGACGTCACCCCGCGGATCGCCCGGGCGAGCTCGGCCCGGTCCGCGCCCTTCAGGAGGTAGCCGCGCGCGCCGGCCCGCAGCGCGCCGAAGACCTGGTCGTCGTCCTCGTACATCGAGAGGACCAGGACGGCGATATGCGGGCTGGCGCCGACGATGCGACGGGTGGCCTCCACGCCGTCGATCCCCGGCAGATTGAGGTCCATGATCACGACGTCCGGCTGGAGCTCGACGGCGGCCCCGACGGCGGCCTCGCCGGAGCCGACGGCGGCCACGACGCTGACGCCGCTGATCGTGCCGAGCAGTGCTTCGAGGCCGGCCCGGAAGCCGTCGTGGTCGTCGGCGACCAGGATCCGAATCGGCTCCGGGCTGAGGTCGGCGTCCATCACCCTACCTCGCGCCGGACGGCGCGTCGAGCGGCAGGCGGGCAACCACTCGCGTACCGCGCCCGGGCTCCGTCTCGATCGTGAGCGTGCCGCCGACCTCGGCCGCTCGCTCGCGCATCGAGGCGAGGCCGATGCCGGGCCGGATGCCGGCGGGCAGGCCCGCCCCGTCGTCGGCGATGTCGACCTCGAGGGAGCGACCGGCATCGAGCCCGCCCGCATGCTCGCCGACGCGAACCCGGCACGACCGGGCGTTCGCGTGCCGGGCGGCGTTCGTCATCGCCTCGACCGCGATCCGGTACGCGGCGACCTCCACGGCCGCGGGCAGCTCCGGGATCGGCCCGTCAGCCTCGACGTCCACGGTCGGCGCGGAGCCGAAGCGAGCCCCCTGCGCCTGGAGGGCACCCACGAGGCCGAGCTCGTCAAGGGCGGGCGGGCGCAGCGCATCGACGAGGCGCCGGATGTCGGCAAGCGCGCCGGAGGCATCGGTTCGCAGGGCGGCCAGCGCCGCGTCGGCGCCCGCCGGGTCGCGACGAACCAGGTCCGCGGCCACCTCCGCGCGCAACCCGATCGCGGCGAGGGTCGGGCCGAGGCCGTCATGGAGGTCGCGCCGGATCCGGCGCCGTTCCTCCTCACGGGCCGCCACGAGCCGCTCCCGGGACTCGACGAGGTCCAGGGTCAGCCGGATCGCCTGGACCGCGGCGCCGGCCTGCCGGGCGAGGGCCTCGAGCAACCGCCGGTCCGCGCCGGTGAGCGGCTCGGAGGGCGAGCGGGGACCGACGAGCAGCGCCCCGACCGTCTCCGCCCCGGCGACCAGCGGGACCTCGAGGATCTCGCCAGCCGGCGCCCGCCCGTGCTCGATCGTCCGCACGGCCGTCCCCGGCGGACCGATTCGCAGCGCCGCCCAGGGGAGGCGGAGCGATTCGGCCACTGTCCGGACGATGACGGTCGGCGCCTCGATCGGGTCGATCGTGGCCTCCAGGCGGAGGCCCAGCCGCGCGAGTGCCCGGTACGGATCGTCGCGATCGCCGTACATGAGACGGTTGATGCCGCGCTGGAGGGCATCGCGGATCGGCAGCGCCACGACCGCCGCGATGCCGGTCGCCAGCAGCGACGCGGGGAACCCGCCCTTGAACGGCAGGAGCATCCCCAGGCTCGAGATGGTGACCGCGTAGATGGCCACGATCGCCGCCGTCGCGCCGCCGTACACGAGGGCCCGGTTGATCACGACGTCGATGTCGAAGAGGCGCCGGCGCAGGATCGCGGCTGCCAGCCCGACGGGCAGCGGCAGGGCGACGATCCCGACAGCGCTCCACGGGATGAGCGGACGGCCCGTCAGGAGCTCGGGACCGAGGAGGAGGAGGAGCGAGGAGATGGTCGCGACGAGGCCGCCGGCGGCGGCCCAGCGGGTCTGGTGCCGGACCTCGGGGCCGGCCGCGCGAAACCCGCGGACCGTCAGCACGAAGCCGGCGAGGATCGTCGGGACGATGATCGCGAGCTGCACCAGGGGCCAGGTGCCGACCCAGGCCGTCATCGACGGCGTCGCGATCAGGGTCGCGAGCAGACCGACGCCGTACGCGCCGAGCGGAAGGCCGTAGGCAAGCGCGAGGGCCCGCCGCCCGGGGCCACTCGGACCGCCGGCCGCACCGGCCGCACCGGCCGCGCCCGCCGCGCCCGCCGCGCCTGGCAGGTGGGTCATGGCGAGCGGCAGGTGGAGCGCTCCGGCGGGCCAGAGGAGCATGTACAGGCCGGCTGCGGTCAGGCCGTAGAGGAGGAACGGCGTCCCGCGGACCACGTCGCTCACCTCCAGGCCGAGGAGCCAAGGCAGCGTGCTGCCGGTCACCCCGACCGCGGCGAGGGCCAGGGCGCCGGACGCCGACGCCTCCGGACGGCGCCACAGCACGTAGGCCGCCAGCAGCTGGAGAATGAGCGTGAAGACGAGCGCGCTCCAGAAGTCGAGCAGCGTCCTGCCCATGTCGCCCGGTCCCAGGATGACGCTCGCCGACGACGGGCGGCCGCTTCGGACGATGGCGTACTCCGCCGTGGCGCCGCCGAGTGCCGCCGCTCGCTCGGCCGGGCTGATGGCGGGATCGAACCATGAGGCCACCGGCCGGCCGGCGACCCCGACGACCAGGTCGCCGGGCTGGAGCCCGTCGGCGGAGCCGGGCTGCGGCGCCACGTGGACGCCGTCAGCGGTCCAGGCGTCGGCGTAGAAGGGGACCGGGGCGCGATCGGACGGACCGGCGATCCGCCGGGCGACGAAGGCGGCGCTCGCGGCGATCCCGGCCAGGGTCAGGAGCCAGATTCCGGTCCGGCGGGGGCGACGAGGGAGCGAAGTCAAGATCCTCTCCAGGTCGCCACAGGGTACCGCCCCGGGATCCGGCTCCCGGGCCCCGGAATCACGCCTTGGCCAGGGCCTCGTACAGCGCCCCGAAGAGGCGGTCCCCGTAGCTGTCGGCAAAGTGGTCGATTCCCTTGCCGTCGGCCGCATGGTCGCCCTTGACCCAGCCGCTCGCGTTCTCGAGGAGGATCTTGTCGCTGCGGAAGGTGAAGCTCGACGGCACGCCCCAGCTCTGGGCGAGCGCGACCGCGTAGGTCACCTGCGCCTCCGTCAGGTCCGGCAGTCCGAAGTTCTCGGTCTCCTCGTAGAGGGTCGCGAGGGGCAGCGTCATCCACCGTCCCGACGTCGTGGCGTTGAGGTTCCCGGTCTCCGATCGGTTCACGACGATGCATTCGAAGCCGAGCGCCGATGACGCGGTGACGGCGAGGACGAACGCGGCGAGCAGCGCGCTGCGAATGATCCTGGGCATGGTGACGCCTCCTGTGACGCGGCGCCTCGGCCGCTT
This sequence comes from Chloroflexota bacterium, assembly GCA_016191345.1. Taxonomy (GTDB): domain Bacteria; phylum Chloroflexota; class Limnocylindria; order Limnocylindrales; family CSP1-4; genus UBA5189. The sequence continues at coordinate 21,212 of JACPOU010000032.1, read as the reverse complement.
CACCCGGACTCTGGGCGCCGCCCATCCCGCCGGTCATGGGACCGGGGTCCCGAACTTTCCAACGCTGCGGGTGCAGGATCCACCGATACAGGTGGACGGCGTCCCCGATGGACGTCCAAGCCGGAGAGCAACCGGTGGATCGCGACCTCGTCGAGGCGGCCCAGCGAGGAGACCAGGCGGCATTCGTCGACCTGGTCCGGTCGCGTGGCGATCGCCTCTACGCGATCGCGAATCGGATCCTCAGGGATGTCGATCGGGCCGAGGATGCCCTGCAGGACGCGCTGGTGATCGCCTGGCGCGACCTGCCGAGCCTCCGCGATCCGGACCGCTTCGACGCCTGGGTCCACCGACTCCTCACCAACGTCTGCATCGCCGACGCCGGGCGGGAGCGCCGGAGGGCCGCGAACCTCCACGTGCTCCCGTTCGACGACCCGGCCGCACCCGACGATCTCCTGAGCCTGGCCGATCGCGACCAGCTCGACCGCGGGTTCCGTCGGCTTTCCGCCGACGAACGGGCGATCCTCGTGCTCCGCCACTACGTGGGCTACGAGCCCAGCGAGATCGCCGAGCTCCTCGGACTTCCCGCCGGAACGATCCGTTCCCGGCTTCATCACGCCCATCGCGCCATGCGCGCCGCCCTCGAGGCGGACGCCCGCTCGGTCGCCGTCGGAGGGACTTCGGCATGAACCAGCGCTCCGACATCGACCGAACGCTCGAGATCTGGCTGGCCGACGGCCCATCGACGATGCCCGACCGCGTCATCGATGTCGTCGCCGACCGGATCGGCGTCCTGCCCCAGCGTCGATCGTGGCGCCTCCTTCGGAGGCTCCCCATGAACTCGCTCGTCAAACTGACAGCGGCCGCTGCCGCGGTTATCGTCCTTGCCGTGGTCGGCTGGAACCTCCTGCCGGGCCGCAGCGGCGCGGGCGCGCAATCGAGCCCGACGCCCGGCGTCACCGTGACCCCGGGGCCGTCTGCCTCGACCGGAGCGTCGCCGACGCCGATTGCCTGCGAAGACGGCATTCAGGGCTGTGCGGGCACGCTCGAGGCGGGTGCCCACCAGACCTCGCTCTTCACGCCAGGCTTCGAGTACAGCACCCCGGCGGGATGGGACAACCCGATCGACACCCAGGGTCTCTTCACGCTATGGCCGCAGGATTCCGTGTATGCGACGCCAGGTGATCTCGTCATGGTCTGGTCGAATGTGGTCCCCGCCGATCGCCCGGCATCGTGCGAGCTAGGCGCGGCTCCGGGCGCCGCCAACTCGGTGTCGGGTTGGGTCGCGTATCTCAGGAATCACCCGGGAGTGATCGTCACGAATGAGCGCTCGATCAACCTCGGCGGGTCGATCGGGCGGGCCGTGGACCTGGAAACGAACCCGGCATGGGTCCCGGCATGCGCTGCCGACGCGGCGAAGGCGAACGCGCCGCTCGTCACGACGCCGGGCGGCGGCGGCCTCGGAGACGGATATGGGATTGGCCGGGGTGCCCGCGTGCGCCTGTACGCGATCGGCGTCGGAAACCAGACCGTCGTCATCACCGTGTATGTCTATGGGTCGCCGGATCAGGCCGCCTTCAGTGCGGCAGCCGACCTTGCAGAGGGGGTGATCGACACGTTCTCCTGGGTCTGCAAGGCTGACTCACCGGCCGGTCCGTGTTGGGGGCCCCCGGACGCGAGTGGCAATCCGGCAACGCCGCCACCCAGCCCGTAGGCAACTGGACACGCGGCGCGGGGGCCTCGCCTAGAGGTTCCCGCGCCGCGCCTGTTCGATCTCGATGGCCTCGAAGAGCGCCTTGAAGTTGCCGACCCCGAAGCCACGCGAGCCGTGCCGCTCGATGATCTCGAAGAAGAACGTCGGGCGGTCCTGGATGGGACGGGTGAAGATCTGGAGGAGGTAGCCCTCCTCGTCGCGGTCGGCCTCGATGCCGAGCTCCTCGAGCGTCTCGATCGGGACGCCGACGTCGCCGACCCGGTCGGCCAGCGTCTCGTAGTAGGCGTGGGGCATGCCCAGGAACTCGATGCCGTTCGCGCGGAGCTGCCGGACGGTGCCCACGATGTCCTCGGTCCGGAGCGCGATGTGCTGCGTCCCGGCGTCGAGGTACCAGTCCAGGAACTCCTGGATCTGGCTCTTCTTCTTGCCCGAGGCGGGCTCGTTGATGGGGAACTTCACGCGGCCGTTGCCGTTGGTCATGACCTTCGACATCAGCGCGCTGTAGTCGGTGTGGATGACCTTGTCGTCATAGTGGATGAGCTGGGCAAAGCCGAAGACGTCGCGGTAGTAGTCCACGAACCGGTTCATGTCGCCGAGCGAGACGTTGCCGACGCAGTGGTCGATCTCGAGGAGGCTCAGGCCCTCGGCCGCCTTTGCCGGCTTCTTGATCTTCCGATAGCCCGGGGCGAAGACGCCGTGATAGTCGCGGCGGTCGATGAAGGAGTGGCGGACGTCGCCGTACGTGGAGACCGCGCTCCGGCGCAGGATCCCGTCCTCGCCGCCGTCCAGCTCCACCGGCTCGATCGCCGAGCGGGCACCGCGGGCCGTCGTCTCGCGCCAGGCCGACGTCGCGTCGTCGACGGCGAAGGCGATGTCCTTGACCCCGTCGCCGTGGCGATGGACGTGCTCCGCGATCTCCCCGTCCGGGGTGAGCGGCGCCGTCAGCACGAGCGTGATGTCGTTGCGGCGCATGACGTAGCTCGCCCGGTCGCGGACCCCGGTCTCGAGCCCCGCGAAGGCCACGGGCGTGAAGCCCCACAGGGCCCGGAAGTAGGCCGAGGCCTGCCGGGCATTGCCGACCCAGAACTCGACGTGGTCGATGCCGTTGAGGGGCAGGAAGTCCTTCGCCTGGGCGTAGGCGTCCTTGTTGATGTGGGCACCCGCCTGGTTCGCGGCGCCGCGCGACAGCGTCTCGGTCATGGACGCGCTCCTCCGATGTGTGGCGTGGAGGATCAGTGGCCGCCCATGGTAGACCTCTCGCCTCGCGCGGGCCCGCTTCCATGCGACACTGCGCCCCCATGGGACCTCTCAACGCTTCGGCCGATCGTCTCGCCGCCGCCGTCGGCGGCATCCTCGATCTCGGGCCGCGCGTCGTGGCCGGCGCGCCCTGGCCACTCGCCGCGGTGTACGGCACGGAGGACGAGGCGAGCTGGGGCCCGCCCGAGGTGCTCGCCCACCTCGAGGAGATGCTCCCCTACGGGCTCGGCGAGGCCGAGCGCATCCTCGACGGCGCCGGCGACGCGCCGGTGCCGTTCGGTCGCGTGGCCGCCGACCCGGTCCGGATCGGGATCATCGGGCGCGACCGGACGCTCCCACCACGCGAGCTCCTGGCTCGCATCGAGGCGGACGGCGCCCGGACGGCGGCGCGGATGCGTGCACTCTCGGGCGCCGATGCGGCGCGGGAGGGCCTCCACCCGCGGCTGGGGGTCATGACCGTCGCAACGCTGTTCGAGCGCTTCGCGGTGACCCACGTCGAGGAGCACGTCGAGCAGCTCCGATCCCTCCTCGACTCCCGGGCGAGCTGACGCCGGTGTTCATGCTGTGGGCGATCCCCGCCGGGCTCCTGGTCGGCCTGCTGGCCGGCGGCCGCCTCGACGGGCTGGCGCACCTGAACTTCCGCTGGGCAGCGCTCGCGGTCGGCGGGCTGCTCGTCCAGGTCGTGCTCTTCACGCCGTTCGGCGACCGGCTCGCCGGCGGGCTGGGGCCCGCCATCTACACCGCCTCGACGGCCGCCGTGTTCGTCGCGGTCGTCCGCAACCTGCGCATGCCGGGCATGGCGATCGTGGCCATCGGGGCGCTCTCCAACCTGGCGGCGATCACCGCGAACGGCGGCGCGATGCCGGCCGATCCGGCAGCCCTGGCGATCGCCGGCTTCAGCGGTCCCGGGGACTACACCAACAGCGTGGTCCTCGCGGAGCCCGCTCTGCGGCCGCTGACCGATATCTACGCGCTCCCGGCATGGATGCCGATGGCCAACGTCTTCAGCATCGGGGACGTGCTGATCGGCCTTGGCGTCGCCGTCGCAATCGTGGCCGCGATGCGGCGCCGGGGCGCTCCGGGCGCGACGCCCGAGCCCTGATCGAGGCACGCGGTCTCGCCGCTGGTGTTCGCGCTCGCCTTCCGCGTTCGCGGTCGCCCTCCGCGTTCGCGCGAGTCTCGGCGCGCCGTACTCCTCCGCTCTGCACGTCGCTCGCATAGCCTGCGGACGTCGCGTCGCCTGGTCGGCTTCTTATGCTGCCGACGTGCATAGGCGCGAGCAGACAAGCGGGCGCGGCAGCGCGCCGCGGGGGCGGCCGGGTCGAGACTGACTCCGGTCAGGGCCCGCGGCGCTCGCGCCACAGGCTCCCCACCAGGAAGCCCACGTTCGCCGGTCGCTCGGCGAGCCGCCGCATGAAGTACGGGTACCACTCTTCGCCGCACGGAACGTAGATCCGGACGGTCCAGCCATCGCGCAGCAGGCGCTCCTGGAGGTCGCGCCGGACGCCGAAGAGCATCTGGAACTCGAAACGCTCCGGCTTGATGCCGTGGTCCCGGGCGTACGCCACGGCGTGGTCGGCGATCCGGTCGTCGTGGGTCGCGATCGCCGGATACGCGCCCGCGTCGAGCAACCGCTCCATGAGGGCCACGTAGGCGGCATCGACGTCGGCCTTGTCCGGAAACGCGACCGCGGCGGGCTCCTTGTAGGCCCCCTTGCAGAGGCGAATGCGAGCGCGCTCCGCGATCAGCGCCTCGGCATCCGCCGGGGTCCGGCGCAGGGCGGATTGCAGTACCACGCCGACGTCCCCGGAGCCCGCCATCAGCGGCCGGAGGTTGCGCCACAGGTCCAGGGTCGCGTCCGTGGTCGTGTGGTCCTCCATGTCGATCCGGACGAAGGCTCCGAGGGCGGCCGCGGCCGTGAGCACCCGGGCAGCGTTCTCCCGGGCCACCTCGCGACCGAGGCCGAGGCCCATCTGCGACAGCTTCAGGCTGACGTTGAGGTCCAGGCCGGCCGCCTCCAGGGCGGCGATCGCGGCCACGTAGCCGGCGGCCGCTTCGTTCGCTGCCGCGACCGACGTCACCGATTCGCCGAGGATGTCCACCGTCGTCCGGAACCCGGCCTCGCGGAGGGCGCGGATCGCCGGCAGCGCGGCCTCGAGCGACTCGCCCGCCACGAAGCGCGCCACGAGCGGGCGGGTGAACGGCAGCCGGGTGGCCAGCCGGCCAATGAACCGCCGATGCGACAGCGTCAGGAGCAGTGAGCGCATCGCCCGCTCGAACCCCGCGCTGATGGCGCGCCGGATCCCGGTCATCGGCGCATCGCCTTCAGCGCGCGGTCCATGGTCGTCCGGGACGCCGCTCGATGGCGGTCAATGCGATCGGCCGTCCTCCGGCGCGTGCGCGGCTTCGAGCTGGTCCCCGAGCTCCACGGTCCGGCGGAAGGCCGCCCAGACCGCCTCGGAGAGGACCGTCCGGAGGCGGCCGGATTCGAGCTCGTGGAGGGCGGCCGCGCTCGTGCCGCCCGGCGACGTGACCATGTTCCGGAGCTCCGCCGGATGCATGCCCGACTGCTTCGCGAAGAGCGTGCTGCCCTCGAGCGTCTCGATCACGAGGTCATGGGCGATGTGGCGCGGGAACCCGAGGTGGACCGCGGCATCGATGAGGGCCTCCATCACCAGGAAGACGTAGGTCGGGCCGGTCCCGGAGACGGCCGTGGCCATCGCGACGAGCTTCTCGTCGTCGACCTCGAGCTCCTTGCCGAGCGCCCCGAGGAGCGCGGCCGCCTGGGCGCGCTGATCGGTGCTCACCTCCGGCGTCGCGAACCAGACGGTCATGCCCTTGCCGAGGCGCGCGGGGGTGTTCGGCATCGAGCGGATGACCTGGGCGTGTCCGAGGGCCGCGGTGAGAGCCCTCGTCGTGGCGCCCGCGAGCACGCTGAGCACGACCTGGCCGGGCCGGAGATGCGGCCCGATCTCGCGCGCGACCCGCCCCAGCATCTGGGGCTTGATCGCGAGGATGATGACGTCCGCCCCCTCGATCGCCTCGACATTGGAGGCCACCGAGCGGATCCCGTGCGTGGCGGCCAGCTCGTCGCGACGCTCCGGTCGCGGGTGGCTCGCAACGACCTGGGACGGGTCCACGAGCCGCCCGCGGAGCACGCCGGTGATGATCGCCTCGGCCATGACGCCCGAGCCGATCGTGGCGATCGTCTTCTTCGCGAGGGGGGACATGGGCCGAGTATGCCATGCGGCCGCGGCCCCGCCGGCGCTCATCCCGGCCTGCCGCCGCTCATCCCGGCCCGCCGGCGCTCATCCCGGGCGGGCGGTCACTCCTGCCCGGCCGGCGGCCCGGCCGCAGGCGGCGCGGTCGCGGATGTTGCAGACGACGCGGCCGCGGCCGTCGATCGCTCGGCCAGCGCGCGGCGGAGCCGGAAGCGAAGGAACTCGTTGTCGGCGGCTCGACCGACGCAGTCGGGGCAGAGGTGGGCCCAGCCCTCGAGGTCGTCGGTGGCACGCGTCGCGTGGTGTTCGCCGCACCAGAGGCAGTCGAAGGCGGGTCGGAAGGGCACGGCCGGGGTCGTCCCGGGTCAGGACACGGCCGCCGCGGGGGCGGCGGCGGTCAGCGGGGCTTCGCGGCGTCGACCGCGGCCCGCGCCGCGGCCCGATCCGTGAACCACGTCGCGTCGATCTGGGTGTAGGTGGCCCATTCCGCCGGCACCTGGTCCTCGGGGAAGATCGCGTTCACCGGGCATTCCGGCTCGCAGGCGCCGCAGTCGATGCATTCATTCGGGTCGATGAAGAGCTTGCGGTCCACGCCTTCTTCGTAGTGGATGCAGTCCACCGGACAGACCGAGACGCAGGAGACGTCGAGGACGTCGATGCAGGGCTCGGCGATGACGTAGGCCATTTGGTCTCGGCTCCTCTTCCGACGTGGCGCAGCGCCCACCCGATCGGGCGTCGGGAAGCGTACCACCGGCACGCACGGTGGATCGTGCGCGAGACCCGCTGGACCCCGTCAGCGCGCCGTCGGCAACGGCGACCCGTCAGCCGTGACGAAGCGGACCGGGATGACCATTCCGAGCGCCCAGTGGCCGGGAATGTGGCAGCCCACGAACCAGCCGCCGGGGTCGTCGGGCGCGCTGAGGGGCACCGTCCAGAGGACGTCCCGGCGGACCCCCGACCCGACCACCACGCGGAGCCCGGCGAGCGACGGGTCCACGGACACCACCGCGGTCGGGCCGGGCGGCGTCGAGGCCGTGGGGGCCTCGGCCGCCTCCCATGCTGCCTGGACGCGGTCGGGGCCGATGACCGCCTCGTGGATCACGAGCCCGCCGTTGATGACCTGCAGGAGGACGGTCTCACCGGGCACGACGTCAAGCGTCTCCGGCACGTACGTGTAGTCCCTGGTCACGAGCGGCACGGGACGGGGGTTGTCGGAGGTCCCGGGCGCACGCGACGAGGCCGGCGACGGCGTGGGCGCGCAGGCGACGAGCCACGCCAGCGAGGCAATCGCGAGAACCCGGCGTCGTGGCCGGGGGCATCGAAACAGCAAGGTGCCATCCAGTCTAGGCGGCGATGTTCCTTGACACCGCCGCCACGGCAACCGGATAGTGCGGCCAGCCGCCGGCCGCTCGGCGCGCGTCACCGTCCCTGCGATCGGCGCGCATTCGATCGCCGCCGCGCACGAATCGCGTTCCTCGCCGCGGTTTCGGCGACGGGACCCGTACAAAGGAGTCGCTTGACCGCCCCCGCCACAGCCACCGCCTCCGCTCCCCAGACCTCGACGACCGACCAGCCGGCCGTCCCCGCGGTCCGGCTGGACGGCGTCGTCAAGCGGTTCAGCGGGGAGCAGGGCAAGCGGGTCGCCAGGACCATTGCCGGGCAAGCCGGGGACGAGGTCGTCGCCGTGGCGGGCGTGGACCTCGAGATCCGGGACGGGGAGTTCTTCTCCATGCTCGGGCCGTCCGGCTCGGGCAAGACGACGACCCTCCGCATGATCGCCGGCTTCGAGCTGCCGTCGGAGGGCCGGATCTTCCTCCACGGCGAGGATGTCACGACGAAGCCGCCCTTCGACCGGGACGTCAACACCGTCTTCCAGGACTACGCCCTGTTCCCCCATATGACCGTCGGCGAGAACGTCGCCTACGGCCTCGTCGTGCGGAAGGTGCCCGGGCCGGAGCGGGTGACACGCGTCGCCGAGGCGCTCCGCATGGTCCGCCTGGAGGGCTACGACAACCGGAAGCCCGGTCAGCTGTCGGGTGGCCAGCGGCAGCGGGTCGCGCTCGCCCGGGCACTCGTCAACCGGCCCCGCGTCCTGCTCCTCGACGAGCCGCTCGGTGCGCTCGACCTGAAGCTCCGTGAGGAGATGCAGATCGAGCTCAAGGCGATCCAGCAGGAGGTCGGCATCACGTTCATCTACGTGACCCACGACCAGGAGGAGGCGCTCACGATGAGCGACCGGCTCGCGGTCTTCAATCACGGCCGGATCGAGCAGCTCGGCACGCCCGCGGAGCTGTACGAGCGCCCATCGACGGCGTTCGTCGCCGGCTTCGTGGGGACCTCCAACCTCATCCGCGGCGAGGCGGCGGAACGGCTCATCGGCCGGCCGGGCCTCTACACCGTCCGCCCGGAGAAGATCCGGATGACGGAGCCGGGTGCCGCGGTCGGGGACGACGAGATCGGGGCGGACGGCACGATCCGGTCCGTCTCCTACCTCGGGCCGGACACTCGCTACGTCGTCAGCCTCGAACACTCCACCGAGCTCATGGTCACGCAGCAGAACCTCGACACCTCATCGATGGAGGCCCTCGCGGCATCGGGACGTCCGGTGCGGCTGGTCTGGAAGCGGAAGCACGCCCTCCGGGTCAACGAATGACCCCGGGCAACTGGAGGAGGAGCATGGGTACTCGCAGGATCGCGGCCGTCGGGGCCGCAATGGCACTCATCGCCACGGGCTGTGGCGGTGGCGGGTCAGCGTCGCCGTCCGCGAATCTGCCGACGTCGGTGGGGCCCGGCGAGGGCCAGCTGAATCTCGTGGCCTGGGCCGGCTACGTGGTCGGCGGGACCGGCGGCGAGCAGGTTGAAGGCTATGACTGGGTCACGCCGTTCGAAGAGTCCAGCGGCTGCAAGGTCAAGGTGACCGTCGGCGGCGACTCCGCGCAGATGGTCCAGCTGATGAAGACCGGCCAGTACGACGGAGTGTCCGCCTCGGGCGACGCCACGCTCCGGCTCATCAGCGGCGGCGACGTCTCGCCGGTCAACCTCGACCTCATCCCGAACTACAAGGACGTCTTCGAGGGCCTCAAGAACGCGCCCTACAACACGGTCGGCGGCCGCAACTACGGGGTCCCGCATGGCCGCGGAGCAAATGTCCTCATGTACAACCCGGCCGTGGTCACGACTGCGCCGGACAGCTGGAGCGTCGTCTTCGCGGCGGACTCGCCCTACAAGGGCAAGGTCACGGCCTACAACTACGCGATCTACATCGCCGACGCCGCCCTGTACCTCATGAAGACGCAGCCGGATCTCAAGATCACGAACCCCTACGCCCTGGACAAGGACCAGCTCAAGGCCGCGGTGGACCTGCTCAAGCAGCAGAAGACGCTCATCGGCAAGTACTGGGGCACGGCCCAGGAAGAGATCGACGGCTTCTCGAACGGCGACATGGCGATCGGCACGGCCTGGCAGTACCAGGCGAACACGATCAATGCCGCCGGCGGCTCCGTCAAAGTCGAGACGGTCCTCCCCAAGGAAGGGGCGACGGGCTGGTCGGACACGTGGATGCTGTCATCGAAGGCCAAGAACCCGAACTGCATGTACAAGTGGATGGACTACATCATCTCGCCGGTCGCCAACGCGAACGCGACCGTCTACTTCGGCGAGGCGCCGGTTTCCGACAAGGCGTGCGCCGAGGCGGAAAAGCTCAGCGCCGGGCACTGCGCGACCTTCCACGCCAACGACGAGGCCTACTTCAAGCAGGTCTGGTACTGGAACACTCCGTCCAAGACCTGCATCGACGGTCGCGGTGACATCTGCACCGACTTCGACGCCTGGACGCAGGCGTGGACGGACGTCACCGGCGGCTGATCCGACCTTCGCAACCAATCGACCCCCGGCGGCCACGACCCGGCGCCGGGGGTCGTCCATCTCGCCAAGGTGACCACCGCCCCACCGTGACCACGCCCCAGATTCCCCGGACACCCCCCTCGTCGTCGCGGCGACGGCTGGCGGCTGCGCTCCACCGGCGACCGCGTGCCCAGCTTGCCGGCCTGCTCGCCGCTCCCCTCGGCTGGTTCCTCGTCGCCTACCTCGGATCCCTGGCCCTGTTCCTCGTGACGTCGCTCTGGCGGGTTGATTCGTTCAGCGGCAACCTGGTCCGCGAGCCGACGCTGGACAACTACGTCCAGATCGGAACCCAGGAGGTCTTCCGGACGATCGCGTTTCGGACCATCCGGATGGCGACGCTCGTCACGATCACGACCGTCGTCATCGCCTTCCCGATCGCCTTCACCATGGCCAGGCTTGCCCCCGCCCGCCTGCGCGGCGCGATGGTCGTCTCCATCCTGCTGCCGCTCTGGTCCGGCTATCTGGTCAAGGTCTACGCCTGGCGCCTCATCCTCAGCCAGGGGGGCGTCCTGAACTGGGCGCTCCAGCCGGTGGGTCTCCAGGGCCCGGGCTACGGGGAGGTCGCCGTCTGGCTCGTCGAGACGTACCTCTGGCTGCCGTACATGATCATCCCGATCTACGCCGCCCTGGAGCGGATCCCTGGATCGCTGCTCGAGGCATCGGCTGACCTCGGCGGCCGCGCGGGCCAGACGTTCCGCCGGGTGATCCTGCCCCTGGCGCTGCCGGCGGTCGTCGCCGGCTCGATCTTCACCTTCAGCCTGACGCTCGGCGACTACATCACGCCGACCCTCGTGTCGAACACCCGGTTCATCGGCAACGTCGTCTACGACTTCGTGGGCGTGGCTGGCAATCAGCCCCTGGCCGCCGCATTCGCGATGGTCCCGGTCACCGTCATGGTCGTCTACCTGCTCGTCGCCCGACGGGCCGGCGCGTTCGAGGCGCTCTGATGCAGGTCTCGCCCCGCGTCCGCGTCGCCCTCGCCCTCGCTTCGGGGCTGACGCTCGCCTTCATCTACATCCCGATCGCGATCATCGTCCTGTACTCGTTCAACACCGCGAAGGTCGCGACCTGGCCGATTCAGGGCCTGACCCTGGACTGGTACGGGAAGGCCCTCCAGGACGAGGGCATCCGGGCGGCGCTCCTCAACTCGGTCCAGGCGGCGATCGGGGCGACGGCGCTGGCCCTCGTTCTCGGCTCGCTCATCGCCCTCGCCGTCCACCGCCACCGCTTCTTCGGCCGCGAGGCACTCTCGTTCGTCGTCATCCTGCCGCTCGCTCTGCCCGGCATCGTCACCGGCATCGCCCTGAACGTGGCGTTCCGAACCCTCAACCTCGACTTCGGCCTCTTCACGATCATCGTCGGGCACACGACATTCAGCGTCGTCGTGATCTACAACAACGTCATCGCCCGCCTTCGACGGCTGCCCCGCACGGCGGAGGAGGCGTCGATGGATCTCGGTGCGGATTCCTGGGCGACATTCCGCCGGGTCACCATTCCGGCGATCCGCACGGCGCTCGTCGCCGGCGCGCTCCTCGCCTTCGCGCTCTCCTTCGACGAGATCATCGTGACGAACTTCACGGCCGGACCAGGTGTCCAGACGCTGCCCATCTGGATCTTCGCGAATTACTCGCGGCCGAACCAGCTGCCGCTCGTGAACGTCGCCGCGGTGATCGTGCTCCTCCTCTCGATCTTCCCCGTCTACCTCGCCTCGCGATTGACTGCGGATACGTCGGGCATCTCGGGGCGCTAGCGTCCGCAGCAGGAGGAAGCCTCCCGGACGCGCGGATCCCGGGCGCGCGTACGATCCGCAGATGAGCGCCACTCCCGATCCCGAGGCAGGCAGGGCTGGCCACCTCGCGCATGCTGCCCGCGCGGCCCTCGAGGTCGAGGCCGCCCGCCTCCGGGAGGAGCTCGGCGAGCCGATCGAGAATCCGGGGCAGATGACCTACGGCTCCCAGGCCGCGGCGGCCAGCGAGGTGTTCGCCCAGCAGCGAGACCTCGCCCTCCGCGATCGCGAGCGAATTCAGCTCCGGCTCGTCCAGGAGGCGCTCCACCGGATCGAGGACGGCAGCTTCGGGACCTGCGTCGACTGCGGGAAGCCCGTCGGCGCCGAGCGCCTCGAGGCGATCCCGTGGGCCGCGACCTGCATCGAGTGCGCCCGCGCAACCGGTCGATGAGCGGGCCCGGGCAGGGCCGGACCCGGCGGAGGGGGCCCGGGCCGGGTGGGCCAGAGCCGGGTGGGCCAGGGCCGGGCTCGCCAGAGCCGGGTGGGCCAGGGCCGGGCTCGCCAGGGCCGGGCTCGCCAGAGCCGGGCTCGCCAGAGCCGGGCTCGCCAGAGCCGGGCTCGCCGGCGCCGGGCTCGCCAGAGCCGGGCTCGCCAGGGCCGGGTGGGCCAGGGCCGGGTGGGCCAGAGCCGCCACTCGTCACGCTCGCCGACGTGCGCGCGGCCGCGGAGCGGTTGCGCGGGATCGCCATCCGGACCCCGCTCGTCCCGTTCGACGCGGGGCCGCCGGCGATCCTCCTGAAGCCGGAATCGCTCCAGCCGATCGGCGCGTTCAAGATCCGGGGGGCCTACAACGCGATCGCCCAGCTGACGCCGGACGAGCTGGCGCGGGGGGTCGTCACCCACTCGTCCGGCAACCACGCCCAGGGCGTGGCGCGGGCGGCGCGACTCCTCGGAACGCGGGCCGTCGTCGTCATGCCGGAGGACGCCCCGACCGTCAAGCGGGCGCGCGTGGAGGCGGACGGGGCGGAGATCGTGACGGTCGCCGTCGAGAGCGGCGCCCGCGAGGCGATGGCGGACCGGCTCGTCGCTGAGCGCGGCCTCGTTCTCGTGCCGCCCTACGACGACGACCGGATCATCGCCGGCCAGGGCAGTGTCGGCCTCGAGATCGGGGAGGACGTGGCTGACCTCATCCTCGTGCTCGTGCCGATCGGCGGCGGGGGGCTTGCCAGTGGCACGGCGGTCGCGATCAGGGCGCTCCAGCCACGGGCGCGGATCGTCGGCGTGGAGCCCGAGCTGGCCGCGGACGCGGCGGAATCCCTCCGCGAAGGACGGATCGTGCGCTGGGACGGGGCGTTGACGGCTCGCACCATCGCCGACGGGACTCGGACGCAGTCGATCGGACGGCGACCCTTCGCCCACCTGTCGCGCCTGCTCGACGGGATCGTGACGGTGACCGAGGCCGAGATCGCGGCCGCGGTCCGCCTCGCCGCCGAGCGGTCTCGGCTCGTCGTCGAGCCGTCCGGGGCACTGTCGATCGCCGCGGCCCGGTTCCACGCGGCCGAGCTGGGGATCGGGCCGGCGACGCGAGGAACGGTGGTCGCCATCGTCTCGGGCGGCAACGTGGACCCGGATCGCTACCGGGAGCTGCTGGCCGCCCCGATCCCGGCTGAGGCCGCGCGTGTCCGATTGCGGGCAGCGCGAGGGAGCCCTCCCGCGCAGCCGTGACCCGTCTCAGGGTTCGACCGGGACAGATTCACGCTCGCCCGGGTGCCGAATCTGTCGCCGCGGAGCGCCCGGCACGCTCAATTGCAGCGCGATTGAGTACTCAGCCGGGTCAGCGCGGCAGGTGGCGGGCCCGACGGAACCCCACCATGGCCCACGGCCACGCCGGGCGGGACCGCCTGCAGCGCAGTTCCACCAACGACGACCGCGAGGACGGGAACCGCGAGGACGGCGACCGCGAGAGCGGCGCGCAGGGCGGCGACGCTGGGCGAGGACCGCTGCTGGCCGCGCAGGGCGGCGACGCTGGGCGAGGACCGCTGCTGGCCGCGCAGGGCGGCGACGCTGGGCGAGGACCGCTGCTGGCCGCGCAGGGCGGCGACGCTGGGCGAGGACCGCTGCTGGCTCGGCTGCATCGTTCCACGGGTCCTCCGGTGCCGCGTCCATGCAGCCGCGCGACGGTTTTGCCTCGGGTATCATGCGATCCGTCCTGCCGGGCGTGGCAGGCTGCACCCGCGTCCCGCCGGCGGCTTCGTCCCACACCACCGGCACTGCCACCCGTTGACCGAGCCGAGGACACCCGATGTCGAGTAGCCCCAGGAAGCGACCTGCCCCCGACGTGCTCGTCGCGGGCCTCGTGGTCGCCATCCTGATCGCGCTCGTTGTCGCCGTCTTTGCGGCGGGCTGGGGCTCCAGCCTGTACCCCCCGGGCGCGGTGACCGCCGAAGGACGCGAGATTCGCGGCCTCTACGACATCGTCTTCGCCGTTGCCATCGCGATCTTCGTCCTGGTGGAGGGCCTCATCGTCTGGAGTGTCCTGCGCTACCGGCGGCGAGCCACCGACACGGAACTCCCGGTCCAGACCCACGGCAACAACCTCGTCGAGGTCATCTGGACGGTCATCCCGACGGCCATCGTCCTGTTCCTCTTCGTGATCTCGTGGCAGGCCCTGAACCGCGTGGACTACGTGAGCTCCAACCCGCAGGTCCGGATCCATGCGATCGCCGCCCAGTTTGCCTGGCAGTTCGAGTACCTCGACCAGAACGGCAACAAGGTCGCGACGCAGCTGACGCCCGCCTACGACGCGGACAAGAACGTGGGCGGCATGGCCGTTCCCGTCGGCAAGCGGATCCAGGTGACCCTGGACAGCCCGGACGTCATCCACGCCTTCTACGTCCCGCGGTTTCTCTTCAAGCGGGACGTCGTGCCGGGCCAGACGAACATCTTCGAGTTCACCGTCGATGAGAAGGAGGCCGGTCAGGTCTTCCGCGGCCAATGCGCCGAACTCTGTGGTGCAGGCCACGCGTCGATGCTCTTCAGCGTCATCGCCCTCGCCCCCGCGGACTACGACGCCTGGCTGAAGGCCCTCATCGAGAAGGCGAACGCCACGCCCGCCCCTGCGCCCAGCGGGCCGATCCTCGAGGAGACGGCCAAGAACGTCACCTTCGGAACGGCGGCCCTCGAAGTCCCCGCGGACACCGCCTTCTCGATTGCCTTCGACAACCAGGACGCCGCGGCGATCAGCCACGACATCGACATCCGGGACAGCAACGGAACGGTGGTCGAGAACCAGGAGCCGATCGCCGGTGGCACGAAGACCAATTATGTCTACAAGCCGCTCCCGGCCGGCGAGTACACGTTCTTCTGTTCCATCCACTCGAACATGACCGGCACCCTCACGGTCAAGTAAGGAAGGCGGAATGGCGACTCACGCTCTAGCCCCTGCCGCCCGGACGTACTCGCGAGGCGTCCTGTACGAGTGGCTGACGACGACCGATCACAAGAAGATCGGGATCATGTACGTGATCAACTCGTTCATCTTCTTCCTGATCGCGGGCGTCCTCGCGCTGGTCGTGCGTGCGGAGCTGGCGCAGCCTGGGCTGCAATTCCTGAAAGACGCGAACGTATACAACCAGATGTTCACGATGCACGCCACGATCATGATCTTCCTGTTCGTGATCCCGATGCTGGCGGGCCTCGGCAACTACATCGTGCCGCTCCAGATCGGCGCGCCGGACATGGCGTTTCCGCGAATCAATGCCCTCTCCTTCTGGATGCTGCCGCTCGGCGGCATCCT
Organism: Chloroflexota bacterium; assembly: GCA_016191345.1. GTDB lineage: Bacteria > Chloroflexota > Limnocylindria > Limnocylindrales > CSP1-4 > UBA5189. The sequence continues at coordinate 5,598 of JACPOU010000032.1, read as the reverse complement.
CCTCGTCTCCAGCTTCTTCACCGGCGGCGCGGCGGCGGCGGGCTGGACGAGCTACCCGCCGCTCTCCGCGGACGGACCGCTCAAGTCGCCCGGCGCCGGCCAGGACCTCTGGATCGTGTCGCTGATCCTCATCGGGACGAGCTCGATCCTCGGCGCGATCAACTTCCTCGTGACGATCTTCAAGATGCGGGCACCCGGGATGACGCTCTTCCGGATGCCGATCATGGTCTGGACGGTCCTGGTGACGAGCGTCCTCGTCCTCATGGCCACGCCGGTCATCACGAGCGCCCTGGTGATGCTCTTCATCGACCGCAACTATGGCGGGCGCTTCTTCGACCCGTTCGCCGGCGGCAGCGCAATGCTCTACCAGAACATCTTCTGGTTCTATTCCCACCCGGCCGTCTACGTGATGATCCTGCCGGCGATGGGCGTGATCAGCGAGGTCCTGCCCGTCTTCAGCCGGAAGCCGCTCTTCGGGTACAAGGCGTTCATCTTCGCGACCGCCGGGATCGGCGCCCTCGGGTTCTCGGTCTGGGCCCACCATATGTTCACGACGGGTTCGGTCTTCCTGCCGTTCTTCAGCCTGATCACGTTCCTGATCGCGGTCCCCACCGGCGTGAAGATGTTCAACTGGATCTTCACGATGTTCCGAGGCCAGCTGACGTTCTCGACGCCCCTGATCTTCGCCGTCGGCTTCCTCACGATGTTCCTCATCGGCGGGATCAACGGCGCATTCAGCGCGTCCGTCCCGGTGGACTTCGCCCTCCATGACACGTACTGGGTCGTGGCCCATATCCACTACGTGCTGTTCGGCGGCTCCGTGTTCGGGGTCTTCGCCGGCCTCTACTACTGGTTCCCCAAGATGACGGGCCGGATGCTGGACGAGGGCCTCGGCAAGATCCACTTCGTGCTGATGTTCATCGGCTTCAACCTGACCTTCTTTCCGATGCACATGCTGGGCCTGGCCGGCATGCCCCGGCGGATCGCCGACTACGCGAGCGACGCCGGCTGGAACGACTGGAACATGATGGCCACGGTCGGCGGGTTCCTCATCGCCGTATCGATCCTGCCCTTCATCTGGAATGTCTTCGTCTCGCTGCGAAGCGGGAAGATCGCGGGCGATGACCCGTGGGAGGCGAACACGCTCGAGTGGGCGACCTCGTCCCCACCGCCGCCCTACAACTTCGACCACCTGCCGGAGATCCGCTCCGAGCGGCCCCTCTTCGACGCCCGCCATGGGGACGCCGGGCACCAGGCGAGCGATCGACCGTGACTGCCGACGGCCACGCCATGATCCCGGCGGACGAGCACGCGCCGCTCGCGGGCCTGGCCCACGACAGCCGGGGCGGGATCAGCAACGTCATCCTCGGGATGATCCTCTTCATCGCCTCGGAGGTGATGTTCTTCGCCGGGCTCTTCGCGGTCTACTTCTCCACTCGCGCCGCGAACAAACCGTGGCCGCCGGAGGAGTTCAAGGGCGTCCTCAACCCGCTGTCGCTGATCCTTGTCGCGACCGTGATCCTGATCATCAGCTCCGTCACCTGCCAGCTGGCGATCCGGGCGATCCGGCGGGGGGATCGGCGCGGCTTCCTGCGCAACATCGGGATGACCTTCGTCCTCGGCATCGTCTTCCTGGTCCTGCAGGCCTACGATTACAGTCTCCTCTTCCAGGAGGGCCTGACCCTCGGCTCCGGTCCGTTCGGGACGACGTACTTCACGCTCACGGGCTTCCACGGTGCCCACGTCTTCGGCGGCGTGATCATGCTCGGCGTGATTCTCTACCGCGGCATGTCCGGCCAGTTCTCGGCGAAGCACCATGACGCAGTCGAGGCGGCCTCGCTGTACTGGCACTTCGTCGACGTCGTCTGGATCGTCCTCTTCTCCATCCTCTACTTCCTCTAGAGGGACCGCGATGCATCCGATGCGCAGGCCGCGCAACATCGTCGTCATCGGAATCGCGTTCGCGGTGATCGCGGCGCTCTACGCGCTCCTCGCCGTGCCGCTCGGCTACCGCATCGAGTGGGCTGGTGTCACGATGCTCCTGGCCCTCGGGGTGGCGATGTCGCTGATGTTCTACGTCCTCATCGCCGGCTCGTCGAACGACTGAGGCGGCCCGGGTCGAATGGAAGCCCTCTGGCGCTCGATCCTCGACCTCCTGTCGAAGATCATCACCCCTGACTGGGGCGAGCTGATCAGCCTCCTGCCGGTCGCGCTCGCCGGCCTTGTCATCCTCTGGTTCGCCCTGACGGTCCGCGGCTGGGCAACCGTCGGCCCCGCCCGCCGCGCGCCGTCCCGGCTCACGCCCATCGCTCCGCCGGACCTCCACATGCCGGGGCCGTCGTACGCCCCCATCTTCGCTGCGGCGGGCGCCGCCGCCCTGCTCTGGGGCCTCGTCGTCGGTGGAACGGCGCTGCTCGTGGGCGTCACGATCCTCGTCCTCGCGCTCCTCTACTGGGGCCGTGAGGCGATCCGGGACTACGACCAGGCAACCCACGCGGCGGAGCACGCCGGGATGCTCCCCGCCGTCGTCCACGCGGGACCACCGCCAGGCGTCCACATGCCCGGGCCCTCCTTCCGGCCCTTCCTCGGCGCGGCGGGCACCACGGCACTCATGGCCGGCCTCGTGTTCGGAGGCTGGGTCCTCGCGGCCGGGGTGATCCTCCTCGTCACCACGCTCTCCGGCTGGCTCGTGGATGCCGTCAAGGAGTACCGCAAGACTGAGGAGGCGGACCACACCGGCCACCTCGAGAACATCCCCGACCCCGTCTGGCCACGCCGCCTCATCCAGGTCGGCTCGATCATCTTCGTGCTCGCCGTCCTGCTGCAGGCCGGGATCATTCCGCCGAAGGCGCCCGAGACGGCGGGCGGCGGCACGCCCTCCGGTCCGGCGCCCACCGAGGAGGCGCCCGCGACCGCGTTCACGATCACGGCCAAGGACATCGCTTACGACCGCCGCTCGATGGTCGTCCCCGCGGACACGCCCTTCACCGTGACCTTTGACAACGCCGACACGCCGGGCATCAGCCACGACGTGGACATCCGCAAGGCGGACAAGACGACCGTCGTGCAGGACGAGCCCGTGATCAACGGCGGCGATTCGACGACCTACAACTTCGACGGGCTGCCGGCCGGGACGTATGTCTTCATCTGCTCGATCCATCCCGTCGCGAACATGACCGGGACGCTGACCGTCAAGTAAGGGGCGTCACCCACGGGCCCGCACATCGACCCTCGCCACGATCCGACGGGCACGGTCCAGACGTCAGACCGAGCCGTTGCCCGGCCGCAGACCGACTTCGACGACAGGGACGCCATCCTCCGTGGGGCCGAGGCCGGCCAGCGCATCGAGGCCGACCTCCAGCGGGGCTGGACGCGGATCCGCGGCGCGGCGTCCGGCCCGGCGTCATGAACGCGACGGGTCCGCCGGCCCCGGCCCTCCAGCTCGACGGGGTCACGAAGCGGTACGCCGGGCGGACGGTCCTGGACGGCGTCTCGCTGCGGGTGGCGCCCGGCGAGCTCGTCGCCCTCCTGGGCCCGAACGGGGCCGGCAAGACCACGGCCGTCGAGATCCTCGAGGGGTACCGGACGGCGGACATGGGCACGGTCCGGGTGCTCGGCGTGGACCCTCGGCGCGGCGGATCGGATCTCAGGGCCCGCGTCGGGCTGATGCTCCAGGGTGGCGGCCTCGACCCGCGGTCCACCCCCCGCGACGTCCTCCGCCTGTACGCGCGGTTCCACGTCGGGGGCCGTGACCCGGACGCGTTGCTCGAGATCGTGGGCCTCGCGACGGTCGCGCGGACGCGGGTCCGGCGCCTTTCCGGCGGCGAGCGCCAGCGCCTCGCGCTGGCATTGGCACTCGTCGGCGATCCGGAGGTCCTCCTGCTCGATGAGCCGACCGCGGGCATGGACCCCGAGGCGCGGCGCTCGACGCGGGCGCTCATCGCCGGGCTCAAGGCGGAGGGCCGGGCGATCCTCCTCACGACGCACGACCTCGCCGACGTGGAGCGGCTCGCCGACCGCGTCGCGATCCTGCGGGCGGGCCGGATCGTGGCGGCGGGCACGCCCGACGGCCTCGCCGCGGGGGCGTCCCCGAGCCTCCGCTTCCGGCTCGATCGGGGCCTGAGCGCGGCGGAACACGCCTCGCTGGGGGCAGCGCTCACGGCATCGGTCGCCGCCGATGTCGACGGCAGCGCCGGCGCCTTCCGCGTCGAAGGACGCGCGCCGGATCCCGGGCTCATCGCCGCGCTCGCGACGTGGTGCCGGGATGTAGGTGTCCAGATCGTCGAGCTCCGGGCGGCGGCCGCGACGCTCGAGGAGCGCTACCTCGAGCTCACGGACGACCGCGACGTGGAGTCGGTGGCATGAGCCGGCCGGCCTCGCCGCTGCGCGCCGCGGCCGCCCTCGCGGGCCAGGAGCTCCGGCTGACCGCCCGCCGAGGCGAGAACGTGCTCGTCACCCTCGTCGTCCCGATCGCCGTCCTGCTCTTCTTCGCCGCGGTGGGGATCGTGCCCGCCATCGCCGGTCGGCCCGTGGACTTCCTCCTCCCGGGCGCGCTTGCCCTCGCCGTGATCGCGAGCGGCCTCGTCAACCTCGGGATCGCGACCGCGTACGAGCGGAGCTACGGAGTGCTCAAGCGGCTCGGCGGATCACCGCTGCCGCGGGGCGGGCTCGTGGCGGCCAAGGTCGCCGCAGTCCTCGCCCTCGAGGTCGTCCAGGTGGTGCTGCTCATCGCGGTCGCGAGCCTCGTCCTCGGCTGGCGGCCGGCCAGCGGGGCGTCCCTGCCGCTCCTCGTCATTGGGCTCCTCGCCGGGACGCTCGCGTTCTCCGGGCTCGGGCTGCTGCTCGCGGGCACGCTCCGGGCGGAGGCGACGCTCGCGCTGGCGAACGGGCTGTTCCTCGCCTTCCTGATGCTCGGCGGCGTGGTGCTGCCGGTCGATCATCTCCCGGCGCCCCTCCAGGCGATCGCGGGCGTTCTGCCAGCGGCCGCGCTGTCGGACGTACTGCGTGTCGCGCTCGGCGGGGCGGCGCAGGCCGGCGATGCGGCCCGCCCCCTCGAGATCCTCGCGCTCTGGGGCTTCGGGGCCGCGGGCCTGGCGGTCCGCACCTTCCGCTGGGAGTAGGTCAGGGGCCTCGATGGCCCGGTGCATCGCCTCGACCGGCGGCCGGAGTGCGTCGACCGCGGCCGCTCGTCCGTCGACGTGGATCGTGAAGGCCACGCCATCCGGGGTCGACCACTCGGGCCAGGATCGATGATCCCTCGCCGGCACCTTGGGCGAGAGGCCCCTCCGTGAACCAGGCGTGCCGCGTCCGCCGGAGTCGCTGAATCCCGCGAACGCGTTGAGCGTCATCGCCACGGGCGGCGTGGCGATGACTCGCCGCGTCGCGCTGTTCGATCGCCTTCGCCGGGTCGGCCAGCCCCGGCTCGGAGGTGTCCCTGCTCGGAGGCCCCGGCCGCCGTACCCTGCATCGGCCGCCAGCCCCGGCCGCCGTACCCTGCATCGGCCGCCAGCCCCGGCCGCCGTACCCCCCCGTCGGCCGCCAGCCCCGGCCGCCGTACCCCCCCGTCGGCCGCCAGCCCCGGCCGCCGTACCCCCCCGT
>JACPOU010000020.1 GCA_016191345.1 Chloroflexota bacterium | reverse complement strand
GCCACGTCCCAGGCCCCGGTGAACCCCTTCCGCTTCACCGGCGAATACCGTGACAGCACCACCGGCCTGTACCACCTCCGGGCCCGCGCCTACGACCCGACGACCGGCCGCTTCACCGCGGTCGACCCGGTCAGCCCGGCCGTCGGCGACCCCTATGTTGGGGCGTACGTCTACGTCCGGAACAACCCGGTCCGCTACACCGACCCGAGCGGACAGGAGTCGCGGCCGGCAGACCAGCCGTGCAACCTCTCGCCTGCCGGCCGCGCTGGCCGCGTCGTGGGAGGAGTGGTTCTCGTGGGCGGCGGGGTTCTGGTATCGGCCCTTGGAATTCTCGTGATCGGGCTCGGGCTCGGCGAGCTTGGGGCAGCAGGTGCGGAAACGGTCGCCACCGGCGGGCTCGCCGGACCCGTCGCCGTCTTGCAGGCTGCGGGAGGCATTCAGCTGGCAACTCTGTACGGGCCCGCGCAAATTGTCGTCGGCGCCACGGCGGTTGGCGTCGGCGGGGCAACGGTCGCGTCCGCGTTCTGCCCATGAGAATTCACTGGCCTCGACCAGCGTGGCGCCCATGGCTCGCGATCGACCTGGTCGGCGTCATCGGCACCCTGGTCGGTGGTTGGCAGGATCACTGGCTATGGATCCTGACGTTTGCCTTTGCCGGTGCGGCACTCGCGGTCCATAGGAGCGCTGCCTATGCCCGCTCTGTGTCCCAGTTCTCCCCGGATGCTGGCGGGGTCGCGAACGCTCTGGCCACGATCGCTTCAAGTGCGGTAGCCGTGACCTGGATCCGCCCGGCGGCGGTCCCCGTGATCGGCGTCGTCCTGGGTCTGGCCGGAGCGAGCGCTTGGGCGGCGTCCACTCTGGTGCGCGATCGGCCAATGGGCGGTCTTGCTTCGCGCCAGTGGCATGTACTGTATGTAGGCCTGCTCGCCCCCTCCATGCTGCCGGCGCTTCTGCTGAGCTCCTTCTTCTGGCCAGGCCATCCAGGCAGCCTGACCGGTCGTGCCGAAACCGTCGTGGCCGCCATGGCCCCGTTGCTTACGATGCTTCCGCTCGTCGCTCGGGGCCGCCTTCGGATCGTGCAGACCTCCGAGTGGGCGCTCGTCGCCGCTCTGGGCTTCGGGGCAGCCCTGGTCGCCTGGTCGTCCGCACGACAGCGTCCGGAGATCACCATCGGCGCCGTTGTTCTGGTCGTGACGATTGCGCTGCAAGCAGTCGCCCCACAGTCGGCCACCGGAACGAGGAACGAGGAACGGCTGTCGACCGGCGCGGAACTCTTCCGGCGGACCCTGCTCCATACAGCCTGGGTCTTCGCGCTCGTACTCCTGCTCATCCTTGATTGGGTCATCCTGCGGCCAACATAGCGTCCGATGGGGGTTGAGCCTGACCGGAATCCGAGGAGCTGTGTCGGGAATTCCATGGGGCCAAATCCGGCTCATTGCCAACGGCATCCAGCACAGCGCGGCGCGACGCAGGCGTCCATGATGGTCTCCGGAACCGAGCATGACCGGACCAAAGGCCGGGCTCCGTCCAGGGCCAGTGCGGGAAGTCCTGGCTCGCGAGCGCGTCGAGGCGAGCACGCCAGATCTCTTCTTCGACGGCGGCGAGTGGAGGATGACCTCGCGGGCCGACCACTCCCCAGGGCCGCGAGCCGTGCTCGGTGGCCCCGGCGACGCGGCGGTGGTAGCTGGCCGCCGGGTCCGGTCCTTCGGCCAACGCGTCGCGGAGCCGGCGCTGGTCCGGCGTCACCGTTGGGCCGTCACGCCCGGGCACGCGCCCCAGCCAGCGCCCCGAGCGCGGCCAGATAGTCGCGCCGCCAGGCCTCGGTTGAGGGCACCTGGTTGAACGTGTACACGTGGAGGTCAGCCACGCCGACCGTCGCGTCGGCGATGAGCGGTGCCAGCTTCTCGAGGAGTCCGGCCGGCCGGTAGATGCCGCCGGACGTCAGGAGCTGCCCAACGAACCGAGAGTTCTTCATGAGGAACCGGCCGGTGTCCCGGACGCCGATCCGCGCGCTGATCGCCATGAGCTTCGGGACCTCGGCGACGCCCGGGATCCCGATCTTCACGGGCAGCGTGATCCCCTCGGCCCGGCGTGTTGCCAGGAACGCGCCGATCGCCTTCGGGTCGAAGCAGAGCTGGGTCGTCATGTAGCTCGCGAACGCCGCCTTGTCGTGGAGGGCACGCAGGAGCGCCTGGTCCGGGATGAACGCGTGGCCCTGCGGGTAGCAGCCGATCCCGATCTCGCGCGGGCCGCCCCCGAGCTCGGCCATCTCGCGGAGGAGCGCGAGCGCATCCGGGAAGTCGCCCGGTTCCTCCGCGTCACCGCCTACCACGAACGCCCGGTCGATCCCCGCGTCCGCGATTCGGAGCAGCAGCTCCCGGAGGTGGGCGCGGTCGCGGACCATCCGGGCCGAGAGGTGCGGGACTGCGCGGAAGCCCTGCGCTTCCAGGAGGACCGCCAGCTCGACGGTTGCCTCGAGGCCCTTGGCGGGTGACGCGGTCACGGACACCGTCGCGCCGCGCGGCAGCGATGCGGCCTGGTCGTGGACGTTCTTCAGTGGGATGAGCTCGAACGTCGGGGTCGCGAGGATGCCCGCGAGCGCCGCCCGAGCCCTGGCATCCAGGCGGGATCCGGCCCGGGCCCCCGTGCGTCGGAGGAAGGCCACGCTCAGACCTCCGAGTCGGGGAAGGATGCCTTCCGGCGGACGATGAACTCGAGGAGCGCCTCGTCGAGGGCGTCGTCGATTGGCGGCGCCTCGTATTCCCGGAGCATCCGCTTCCAGATTGCGTTCGCCCGCTGGGCGGCGTCCAGGCCGCCGTCCTCGAGCCACTGCTCGTACGAGTTGTTGTCCGCGATCTCGGATCGATAGAACGCGGTCTCGAAGTTGGCGAGGGTGTGGCTGTTGCCGAGGAAGTGGAGGCCCGGCCCGTTCTCCCGGATGGCATCGAGCGCCTGGCCATTCTCGGACAGGTCCACGCCGTTCACAAAGACCGAGGCCATCCCGCACTGGTCGAGATCGAGGATGAACTTCTCGTAGCCGACGGCGAGCCCGCCCTCGAGCCAGCCCGCGGCGTGGAGGACGAAGTTCACGCCGGCGAGGATCGTCGGCTGGAACGTGGCCGCCGATTCGTAGGCCGCCTGGGCATCGGCGACCTTCGAGGCGCAGAGGTTGCCGCCGGAGCGAAACGGGACGCCGAGCCGGCGCGCGAGCGCCGCCATGACGTAGAGGACGAGTGCCGGCTCCGGCGTGCCGAACGTCGGCGCACCCGACTGCATCGAGATGGAGCTCGCGAAGCTGCCCAGGACGACCGGCGCGCCGGGCCGGGTGAGCTGCACGAATGTCATCCCGGCGAGCGCCTCGGCGAGCGTCTGGGCCGCCGTCCCGGCGACGGTCACCGGCGACATCGCGCCGGCGAGGATGAAGGGCGTGATGAGCGTCGCCTGGTTGTTCTCGGCGTAGGCCCGGGCCGCCCCGAGCATCACCGAGTCCCAGACGAGCGGCGAGTTCGCGTTGATGAGGCTGAGGATGACCGTGTGGTCCTGGATGTAGTCCTCGCCGAAGAGGATCTTCGCCATCTCGACGGTGTCCTGCGCGCGGGACGGATGCGTCACCGAGCCCATGAACGGCTTGTCCGAGTAGCGCATGTGGGCGTAGACCATGTCCAGGTGCCGCTTGTTCACCGGCACGTCCACGGGCTCGCAGACCGTCCCCCCGGAGTGGTGGAGGTACGGGCTCATGTACGTGAGCTTCACGAGGTTCCGGAAGTCCTCGATCGTCCCGTAGCGGCGCCCGTTGTCGAGGTCGCGGACGAACGGCGAGCCGTAGTTCGGCGCCAGGACCGTGTAGGGGTCGCCGATCTTCACCGTCCGCTGGGGGTTCCGGGCGTGCTGGGTGAAGACACGCGGGGCGGTCGCCTGGACGATGGCGCGGCACATGCCACGGGGAAAGCGGACCAGCTCGCCCGTCACGTCCGCGCCGGCGTTCCGCAGGAGATCCAGGGCCGCGGGGTCGCCACGGAACTCGATGCCGACCTCCTCGAGGATGGTGTCGGCGTTGCGCTCGATGAGCGAGAGGCCCTCCTCGTCGAGGACCTCGAACGGCTTCAGGGCGCGGGTCAGGAAGGGCGCGGCCTCGACGTGGGCCGCGAGGCGGGCGGCCATCCGGCCGGCACGGCCGCCGGTGCGGTGGCGCGGACCTTCGTGCATCAGCGTTCCTCCGTCGCGGCGACGACCCGCCGCGCATTCACCCGTCGCCCGCCGCGGAAGGCCGCGGCGGCATCGTTGCTTCCCGGTCCGGCGCCGGTCGCAGCGGCGCCACGGGGGCCACTCGTTCCGCCGGCGCGGCCCGATGTGCCGCTCGGTCCCCCGCGTCGCGGCGGCAGCTGGACCGCCGCGGCGAGATGGGGCATCGGCGCCGTTCGATGGGGCAGCGCCATGGCGTCCACGAAGTGCTCCTGGAATCGCGGCTCGATCGCGGTCTCGACCTTCTCGACCGTCCGGACGACGGCCTCGATCTCGCGGCGTGCCTCACCCGAGAGCAGCGCGATGAGGGCCCCGGTGCCCGCGGCGTTGCCCGCCGGTCCGACGCGGTCCACCGGCGCGTCCGGCACGAGCCCGAGGACCATCGCGTAGAGGGGGTCGATCTGGCTCCCGAAGGCTCCCGCGAGCTTGACTCGGTCCACCGTCTCGACCCCGAGGTGGTCCATGAGCAGCCGCGCCCCGGCGTAGAGCGCGGCCTTCGCCAGCTGAATCGCGCGGACGTCGTTCTGGGTGAGGGCCAGGCGCGGCGAGCTCGGGCCGTCGTCGATGCCGGGGCCGCCCTCGCTGAGCAGGTAGGCATAGGTGCGTCCATCCGGGATCACGCGCGGGCTGCGGGCCGCCACCGAGCCGTCGATCGTGCCGTCCTCGAGGATCACGCCGGCGAGGAACAGCTCCGCGATGACCTCCACGATCCCGGAGCCGCAGACGCCGGTCACCCCGGTCCGCCGGGTGGACGCCGCGAACCCCGTCTCGTCCGACCAGCGGTTGGAGCCGATGACCTTGAAGCGCGGCTCCAGCGTGTCGCGATCGATCCGGACGCGCTCCACCGCGCCCGGCGCCGCGCGCTGGCCGCAGGAGATCTGGGCGCCCTCGAAGGCCGGGCCGGTCGGCGACGATGCGGCGAGGAGCCGCTCACGGTTCCCGAGGACGATCTCGGCGTTCGTCCCGACGTCGACGATCAGGGTCGTCTCGTCGGCGAGGTACGGCGTCTCGGCGAGGATGACGCCGGCCGAATCCGCGCCGACGTGGCCGGCGATGCACGGCAGGAGGTAGGCCCGGGCGCCGGGGTGGACCGGCAGGTCCAGCTCGCTGGCCTTGATGCGCACGGCGGCATCGGTCGCGAGCGCGAACGGCGCGGACCCCAGGGGCACGGGATCGATCCCGAGCAGCAGGTGATGCATGACGGGATTGCCGACGAGCGCGATCTCGAGGATGTCGAGCGGGTCGAGGTCCGCCCGCGTGGCGATGGAGTGGATGAGCGACGCGAGCGCCTCGCGGACGGCACGGGTCATCTCTCTCGCCCCGCCCTCGTGGAGCATCGCGTAGGAGACGCGGCTCATGAGGTCCTCGCCGAAGCGGATCTGGGGGTTCATGACGCCGTCGGAGGCGATGACCGCCCCGTCGGCGAGGTCCGTGAGGTGGGCGGCGATCGTCGTGGAGCCGACGTCCACCGCGACACCGAGCGCCCGATCGTGGAGCCCCGGCCAGACGCCCGTCACGTCCCGGCCGTCGTGGACGGCCACGGTCACCCTGTACCCGCCGGCCTCGAGAGCCGGCTGGAGGTCACGAAGGACCTGGAGGTCGGCGGTCAGGCCCTCGAGGCCCCACTCGCGCCGGAGCGCGGCGAGGAGGCGGGCGAGGTCGCCGCCGGGCAGCTCCAGCGTGGGCCGCTCCAGCTCCACCTCGTAGAGCCGGACGACGGGATCGATGACGAAGTCCCGGACCGAGACGCCCTTCCGGACGACCTGGCGATGGACCTGGCTCTCCGGCGGCACATCGATGAGGACGTCGCCGCGGACGGCGGCGCGGCAGCCGAGCCGGCGATCCGCGGCCAGTCCCCGAAGACGGTCGTATTCCGCCTCGTCCGGGCCGCGCTCGGAGAGGTGCTCGCCGGTCGAGGTGATGCCGTGCTTCGGGAACTCGCCCTCGCCCGGCCGGACCTGGCAGCGGCCGCAGAGGCCGCGCCCGCCGCACACGGAATCGAGGTCGACGCCGAGGGCGCGGGCGGCATCGAGGACGGTCGTGCCCTCGGCAAACCGGCCCCGGCGGCCGGACGGGGTGAAGATGACGAGTGGCTCCGTGCCGGTGGTCACGCGGCGGCCCCGGTGGTCACGCGGCGGGGCGTCCGGCGCCGCTCACGGCGCGGCCGGCGCCTGGGCCCGGCGATTCACCCGCCGGCCGCGCTCACCCGGCGCCCCGATCGTCGGCCGGCCATCGGCGCCCGCGGCGCCGGTCAGCTCCGGCGTCGGGGGCCGGAAATCGCGGATCCAGCGACCCGCGTCGGGGTCGTTGCCCATCAGGACGTCGGCGGCCATGATCGCGGCCTTGACCTCCGCGGAGAGCGGGTTCGTGATCGCGGACGTGAGGCCCGAGGCGATGGCCATCGGCAGGAACGCGGCGTTGATGCCCTCCCGGTTCGGCAGCCCGAAGCTGACGTTGCTCGCCCCGCAGGTCGAGTTCACGCCGAGCTCCTCGCGCAGCCGGCGGACGAGCCGGAAGACCTGCTGGCCGGCGGTTCGCATGGCGCCGATGGGCATCACGAGCGGGTCCACGACGATGTCCGAGCGCGGGATCCCGTGGTCGGCGGCCCGCTCCACGATCCGCTTCGCGACCGCGAACCGGACGTCCGGGTCCTCGGAGATGCCGGTGTCGTCATTCGAGATCGCGACGACCGCCGCGCCGTACCTGCGGATTAGGGGCAGGACGCGCTCGAGGCGCTCCTCCTCACCGGTCACGCTGTTGACGAGCGGCTTGCCCTGGTAGACCGCGAGGCCCGCCTCGAGCGCCTCGACGATCGACGAATCGATCGACAGCGGGACGTCCACCAGCGACTGGACGAGCTGGATGGTCCGGGCCAGGATGCCCGGCTCGTCCGCGAGCGGGATGCCCGCGTTGACGTCGAGCATGTGGGCGCCCGCCGCGACCTGCGCGAGCGCGTCGCGCTCGACGCGGCTGAAATCGCCGTTCCGCATCTCCTCGGCGAGGAGCTTCCGGCCGGTCGGGTTGATCCGCTCGCCGATGACGACGAACGGCCGGTCGAAGCCGATGACGACCTCACGGGTGGCGGAGGAGACGACGGTGTGGGTGGTCATGCGGTCGAGGCCTCCGGTGCGGGCTTGTCCGGATCCACGCCGCCCGACTTCGCGAGCGCGGCCAGTCGTTCCCTGGGGTAGTCGGCCTCGAGGCGGCTCGCCTCGGCATTCGCCTCGGCTTCGAGGTCGTCGCCACAGGGGCGTGCCTCGCGCCGCCACTCCTCGATGTAGTCCCCGAACTGCTTCTTGCCGGCCTTCATCGCGGCCCGGTCGATCGCGACCTGAAAGCGCGGGTGGAGCACGACCTTGTGGGCCTGCCGCCGGTCCTTCGCGACGACCTGGGCGGGGATGTCCCGCCACCAGATCACGGTCAGCGTGGCGGGCATCAGGCGGGCACCTGGGTCGCGGCGGCGGCGGCCGCGACAGGCGGCACGGCGGGGCGATTCCCGGGCGGGACGAGCGCACCGATCGCCGGCGCGAGCTCGCCGTAGCCGGTGAACCGTCGCTCGAAGCGGAGGCCGAGGCGCCGCGCGCCGCGACGGGCCGCCACGGTCAGCGCCGGATCGTCGGTCTGGGCGAGGTAGAGGACCCGCGTGTAATTGCCGAAGTACATCGGCAGGAGCTCGGGATGGCGGTCCAGGCCGAGGCCCCGGACGACCAGCCGGTCGAAGTTCCTGGCCAGGAAGTCGGTCAGGTAGAACGTGCCCATTTCCGCCTCGGCCAGCTGCGCGAACGCCGCGCGACCCGCGTACACCTCGTAGCAGTGGGCCCCCTCGAGCCGGGCGACGCCCTCCTCCTCGAGCACGCGGTCGAGGAGCCCGCCCGTGCCGCAGTCGGCATACGCGACGAAGATCCGGTCGCGACCGGCCGCGCGCGCACGGCGGATCCGGGCCCGGACCGCGGCGGGAATCTGCTCGGGGCGGTTGTGGAGCGTCGCCGGGATCATCGTGAGGTCCACCTCGGGGAACCCGGCCCGCCGCGTCAGCGCGACGAGCTCGCGCGCGAGCGCACCGCAGCCGATGACCAGTGGCCGCCTGGGCCCCGGATTCACTACGCGACCTGTGCGCGGCGCTCTTCGACGAGTCGTCGGGCGGTCTCGGAGGCGACCGCGGCGTCGCGGCAGTAGGCATCGGCGCCGACGGCCTTCCCGAACTCCTCGTTGAGGGGCGCGCCGCCGACGAGGACGATGTACTGGTCGCGGATGCCGCGCCGCTTCAGTTCCTCGATGACGACCTTCATGTAGGGCATCGTCGTCGTCAGCAGCGCCGACATGCCGAGGATGTCCGGTTTGTGCTCCTCGAGAGCATTGATGAACTTCTCGGCGTCCGTGTTGATGCCGAGGTCGAAGACCTCGAAGCCGGCGCCCTCGAGCATCATCGCGACGAGGTTCTTGCCGATGTCGTGGATGTCGCCCTTGACCGTGCCGATGACGACCCGTCCGATCGGCTTTGCGCCGGTCTCCGCGAGGAGGGGACGAAGGATCGCCATGCCGGCCTTCATGGCGTTCGCCGCGAGGAGGACCTCGGGCACGAAGAGGATCCCGTCCCGGAAGTCGATGCCGACGATCCGCATCCCCTCGACGAGCGCGTCGTTGAGGACCCGGTCCGGCGACCAGCCCCGGCCGAGGAGGAGGTTCGTCCCCTGCGTGATCTCCGGGGCCATGCCGTCGTAGAGGTCGTTGTGCATCTGCTCGACGAGGTCGTCGTCGGAGAGCGCCGCGAGGTCGATGTCCTGGTAGCCGTCCTGCGCCATCGAGTTCAGGCTCCTGTGCGTCGCGGCTGCGGCCGCGGTGCGCCGATCCCCGGCCGAGGGCCCCACCGTCGAGGGCCGGTTCCATCGTGCGGGGCGGTTCCACATCGTGGAACGATGCCGTATGATGGAACGACGAGATCGACAGCCTAGCCCACGGGGTGTCCAATGTCCAGAGTCCAGAGCATCGAACGCGCGTTTGCCGTGCTCGGCGCGCTCGCCGACGGGCCCGTCGGGGTGACGGACGTTGCCGCGCGCGTCGGCCTCCCGAAGTCGACCGCGGCGCGGATGCTCGCCTCGCTCGAGCGCGAGGGTGCCGTGGAGCAGGTGCCGGGCGAGACCCGGTACCGGCTCGGGCCGCGCATCGTCGCGCTGGCGTCCGGCCTCCACGAGCGGCGCGGCCTCGTGGCGATCGCCCATCCGATGATCGCGGAGCTGGCCGCGGAGCTCGGCGAGGCGGCCGGACTTTCAGTGCCGGATGGACGCACGGTCCACTACGTCGACCAGGTCGATTCGCCGAACCCGGTCCAGGTCCGCGACTGGACGGGCTCGCGGATCCCGATGCACGCGGTGTCGTCCGGCCTCGTCTTCCTGGCCCACCTCGGGGCATCGGCGCTGGCCCGGTTCCTGGCCGAGCCCATGGAGCGCTTCACGCCGCGAACCGTGACCGACGGCGGCGAGCTCCTGGAGCGGCTCCGCGACGTCCGGCGCGAAGGGCACGCCTGGGTCCACGAGGAGTTCGCGGTCGGAATCGCGTCCGTGGCCGCGCCGATCGCCGATGCCGACGGCCAGGTCGTGGCCGCGATCCACGTCCACGGGCCCACCTACCGGTTCCCGGCGCCGGGCTCCGAGGACGCCGTTGCCGTGGCGGTCCGACGGGCCGCCGCCCAGGTCGGCACGCGCCTGCGCGGGTCGTCGCGGTGACGGCCGGCACGAGGGTGGGGCGCGCGGACACGGGGCGGGGGGCAGGCACCGGGCCGGGCGCGGGTACCGGGCGGGACATCGGGTTCCGCCGGCTTGCCGCGGCGCTCGTGCTGGTCGGGCTGCCGCTCCGCACCCAGATCCTCGTCATCGGCCCCATGGTCGGCGTCATCGCGGCGGATCTCGGGATGAGCCACGGCGTCGCAGGGCTGCTCGGGACGATCCCGGTCCTGGCCATGGGCCTGCTCGCGCCGTTCGGGCCGGTCCTCGCCGCGTCGATCGGGCCGCGGCTCGCCGTGGCCGCCTGCGTCGTCCTCGTCGGCGCGTTCGGGTTCGCCCGGGCGCTCATGCCCGACTCGCTCACCGTGCTGGCAACGACCATCGGGCTGGGTGCCGGGCTGGCGCTCGTCGGGCCGATCCTCTCGATGGTCGTCCGGGCACGGGCCCGCGCCAACCCCGCATCGGCCACCGGCGCGTACGTGGCCGGAATGATCATCGGCGGATCGATCGCGGCGGCGATCGTGGTCCCGCTCGCCGACGGGCTGGGCGGGTGGCGGCCCGCGTTTGCGGTCATCGCCGGGGCCTCCGTCGTGTCGCTCGTCGCGTGGCTCGTGCTCGTGCCGGGCGACGGCGGAGTCCGGACCCGGCCTGCCCTGCCAACCCTTCCCTGGCGCCGGCCGGCGGCGTGGCTGCTCGGCTTCGTGTTCGCATCGCAATCCACGCTCTTCTACGGGGCGATCACCTGGCTCGCGAGCGCCTACATCGAGCGCGGCTGGACGGCCGGCGATGCCGCCGCGCTCATCGCCGCCTTCAACGGGGTGGGCCTGCTGACGACGCTCGCAACGCCGATCCTTGCCGACCGCCTGGGGACGCGGCGCAGCCAGATGACGACGGCCGCCGTCCTGGCCGTGATCGGCGCGCTCGGAATCGTCCTCACGCCCGGCGAGGCGCCCGGGTCGCTCCTGACCTTCGGATCCGTGGCGCTCCTGGGAATCGGGATCGGCGCGTTCTTCCCGCTCGCGCTCACGCTCCCGGTCGACGTCGGCCGCAACCCGGCGGACGCGGCGTCGATCGCGGCGTTCATGCTCCTGATCGGCTATCTCGTCTCATCCGTCGCGCCGGTGATCCTGGGCATCGTGCGCGACGTCAGCGGCGGCTTCGAGGCCGTCCTCTGGCTCCTCGTCGCAATCGCCCTCGCGATGGTTCCACTTGGACTCTCACTGGGGCGGGACCGGCTGCATCGAGCGGGGGCTCAGTAGCCGAGGACGCGGATCCCCTGTCGGGTGAAGTCGCGATCGTTTCTCGTCACGACCACGGCATCGAGCTGCACGGCCACGGCGGCGATCAGCGCCTCGCCGAGACCCCGGCGGCTACCCATGGCGTGGCGTTCCCGACGGGCCCTGCCGGCCTCACGGGCAGCCTCGGGCGTCGTCGAGACGTACTCCAGGGCGTCGAGGAGGGCCTCGAGGTGGCGGAGGTCGTCCGGCTCGCCCTTCGAGAGGGTCTCGCAGGTCACCACATCGCAGGTGAAGAGGTCGCCGCCCTCCTCGAAGAGCCGCCGCAGCAGCCGCATGGCCGCGGCGTCCCGGTTCGCGTGGTCGATGAGGAGGGTGGAGTCGAGGAGATACCGCACGGCTCAGTCGCTCTCCTCGGAGCGGAGCTCCTCGACCCACGCGCTGACCTCCGCTCGGGTCATCGGTCGCCCGCCGGGCGGGACGAGCGACCCGAAGGACGCCTCGATCGCTCGACCGAGCCGGTCCCGCTTGACGCGCTGAGCAACGGCGTCCGCGACGTAGCGGCTCCGGCCGCGCGGGCCCGCAAGCTCGTCCACCTGACGCATCAGGTCGACGGGGAGGGTGAGGTTGGTGCGCGTGAGTGTCATCGGGCGGGGCTCCGAGTGTGCGTTGCAATGCGCATACCGTAGCACACGGATGGCTGCCCCCGCTGCGAACGGGTGGGGGCCTAGGATGAACGGTCTCGGATCCCAGTTCCCGCGGTCGCGGAAGGAGTCGCCCGGATGTTCGATGAGCTCGACGGCCCGAAGGCCGCACCGGACCACCACAGGGTGCTGTTCGAGAACGACGAGGTTCGCGTGCTCGAGACGACGATTCGCGCCGGCGATCGCACACCCCTGCACACCCACCTCGCACCCACCGTGATGTACGTCGTCTCCGGTTCGCACTTCATCCGGCGCGACGAGCACGGCACGACGATGCTCGACACGCGGGCGATCCCTGACTTCGTGTTGCCCAGGGTCCTCTACGGCCAGCCGATCCCGCCGCATACGCTCGAGAACACGGGCGAGGATGACCTCGTCGTCATCGGGGTCGAGCTGAAGCACCCATCCACTCCGACGCCGACCGTTTGACGACGGGCGCCGCAGGGCCGCTTCGCAGCGGAGCACCGCAGGGCCGCTTCGCAGCGGGTGCGACCGGCGGGTTCGTCCGCCCGGGGCCGGCCGGCTGCCCCATGCCGGCTGCCCCATGCCGGCTGCCCCATGCCGGCTGCCCGCTCCCTTCAATGTCGTCGCAGGGCGACAACCGGACGTCGCGACGAAGCTGCCGTGCGAAACAACGCGGTCCGATGCGGCAGGGGCTGCCCAAAGGCACGGATCTGTCGATTCCCGGCGACAGGTCGGCGGCCATCTGCCGACGAATGCCGGGTGCGCAGCCGCGGATGACCTTGCGGACGTCCGGTTGATGCCAGCGGACGACATTCGGCCGGCGGCGGGGCGAGGCGCAGGGGCGAGGCGCAGGGGCGGCGGGGCGGCGGGGCGGCGGGGCGGCGGGGCGAGGCGCGGGGGCGGCGGGGAACCCCGAGCGCGGACGTCGCCGCGTGAACGCGAGCCCTACGCGAGCCGGCGGCGGATCTCCGCGCTGATCGCCGGCACGACCTGGTGGAGGTCGCCGATCACCGCGTAGTCGGCGAGGGCCATGATCGGGGACTCCGGGTCCGTGTTGATCGCGAGGATCCGCTTGGCGGCCTTGCAGCCGACGACGTGCTGGATCGCGCCGCTGATGCCGCAGGCGATGTAGAGGTCGGGGGCGATCCGCATCCCGGTCTGGCCCACCTGCTCCGTGTGCGGCCGCCAGCCGTTGCTCGTCACCGCCCGCGAGACGCCGACGGCCGCGCCGAGCAGCCCGGCGAGCTCCTCGAGCTCCGAGAACGCGGCCGCGGACCCCACGCCTCGGCCACCGCCGACGACGATCCGGGCATCCGCCAGGTTGATCGAACCCGTTGCCGGCGGCTCGTGGCCGGTCACGCGCACGACGAGGTCAGCGGCCCCGAGCGAGGGTGCGAAGGCCATGACGGCCGCGCCGCCGCTCCCCAGGCGCTCATCGACCGCGACCGCGTGGGGTGCGAGCGTCAGGCACCGGACCGGCGCATCGAGGGTGGCGTCCTCGAGGAGGCTGCCCGCCCAGCGCTGCCGCGTCAGCGTCCAGGGTTCGCCGGGCGTGGCCGCGACCACGTTCGCCGCCAGCGGCATGCCGAGGCGCGCGGCGGCGTGCGCGAGCACCTCCGAGCCGCGGTCCGTGCCGGGCGCCGCGACGGCACCGGCTCCCCGCGCCGTGGCGAGCTGCGCCAGCGCCGCGCCCCACGCCGCAGGCGCATACGCTCCCGCCACCTCCGCGGCAGACACGAGGTGGACGGTCGCGGCGCCGTGCGCGCCGAGCGACCCTGCCAGCCGCTCCGCTCCCCCGTCCGGCGAGACGAGCATCGCCTCGACCGCCGACCCACCGCCCGCGCCAGCCAACCCCCGTGCAAACGCAAGGGTCTCGAGGGAGACGCGATCGACCTCGCCGGCGGCGACCTCGACGAGGACCAGGATCGGGCCGCTCACGAGCGCACCGCGCCGATCTTCTGGAGGAGGTCCACGACCGCCGGCGCCGCGTCGGCGCCACGGCCCAGGATCTCGACCTGGGACGCCTGCTCCTGCGGCAGCCACAGAAGGACCTTCGACGGCCCGATGGGCGACCCACCAGCGCCGGCGGCACCACTCCCCGAACTCCCCGCCGCCCCGACGGCGATCCGCTCGACGTCCTTCTTCCTCGCCCGGAGCCGCCCCGGCACGGATGGATAGCGCGGGAGGTTGATCCCCTCCTTCACGCCCACGACCGCCGGCAGCGGCAGCTCGTAGGTCTCCCAGCCGCCGCCGGTCGCCTCGCGCCGGGCGACCGCCGACCCCTCGCCGACCGTCAGGCCCTTGAGTCCCGTCACCACCGGCCGGCCGAGCGCAACGGCGACCCGGATCCCGACCTGGAACCCGCCGCTGTCCGCCGACTCGTTGCCGAAGAGGATGAGGTCGAACGGCCCGTTCGCGGCCTCCTGGGCCCGCACGGCATCCGCGATCGCCGCGGCCGTGGAGACCGGATCCCACTCGGAGCCGTCCGTCTCGAGGAGGACCGCCCGGTCGATGCCGAGGGCCATGGCGTCCCGGAGCTGGTCCTCGGCTCCGGCCGGGCCCAGGGTCAGCACCGTCGAGGCGCCACCGTTCGCCTCCACGATCCGCACGGCCTCCTCCACCCCGCACTCCTCGTGGGGGCTGATCGTGAAGCCCAGGAACTTCGTGTCGATGTCCTGGCCGTCTCCGGTCAGGACGATCCGGCCGCCGGTCTGGGGCACGCGCTTGACGCAGACGAGGACGTTCATCGCTTCTCGACCGCCCTACGCCCGGATCCGGGCGTTCTCGGGGTCGAAGAGCGGGGTCGCGCCGGCGACGGCCACCGTCACCGGGTAGCGCTCGCCGAAGTACTCCACGAGGAGCTTCGTCCCGACCTTCGCGAGCTCCGGCGTGAGGTACGTCATGAGGAGGTGCTTGCCGAGCGACGGTCCGGACCCGGCCGACGTCACGTACGAACGCCGGCCCTTCGCGTCGATGATCGGCTTGCCGTCCAGCGTCAGGACGGGCTCCCGCCCGAGCATGTAGCGCTTCACGCCGGTCGAGGAGGTGTGGTCGTCCACGGTCAGCGTGCATAGGATCGCGGCGGGCGGCGCGGCTCGCTGGGCCGCGTACGCCGCCTTGCCGACGAAGTCGGCCTCCTTGACGCTCGGTCGGGCCATGCCCGCCTCGACGAGGCTGAACGCGAGCTCCAGCTCGGCGCCGTGGGCGCGGTAGCCCTTCTCGAGCCGCGACGTGACCGCGTACGTGCCGATCCCCACCGGCACGAGCCCGTGCGGCTGGCCGGCCTTCCAGATCGCATCCCAGACCCGCAGCCCGGATTCGATCGGGACGTAGATCTCCCAGCCGAGCTCGCCGACGTAGCTGATCCGCGAGGCGAGGCAGCGGACGCCGTCGATGTCCACCGTCTTCGAGGTCAGGAAGGGCATCCCGGCGTGGCTCACGTCCGCGTCCGTCACCGAGGCCAGGATGTCCCGGGCCCGGGGCCCCCACAGCCCGAAGGTCGTCAGCGCGCCCGTCGCGTCGAAGAGCTGGGCGGTGCCGTCGGCCGGCAGGCCGTCCATGAAGATCTTCTTGTCGCGCATGCCCATGCCGCCGCCGGTCACGACGCGGAACCGGTCGTGGGCAAGCCGCATGATCGTGAGGTCGGCGAGGATCCCGCCGGCGGGGTTGAGGAGCGGCGTGTAGACGGTCTTGCCGGGCGTGACGTCCACCTTGTTGACGCACAGCCGCTCCAGCGCGGCCAGGGCGCCCGGGCCCGTGACGTCGAAGATCGCGAAGGCGCTCAGGTCCACGAGGCCGGCCCGATCCCGCATCGCGAGATGCTCGGCGTTGATGATCGGGCTCCACCAGCGCGATTCCCACTCGGCCTGGCGGGGCATGACCCGATCGCCGTACTCGGCGAGGAGCTTCTCGTTCGAGGCGTACCAGAAGGGCCGCTCCCAGCCGGCGGCCTCGAAGGCGACCGCGCCGAGCTCCGCGTGGCGGACCGCCGCCGGCGAGCGCCGGATCGGGCGGTTGCTCTCCCACTGCTCCATCGGGTGGACGATGCCGTAGGTCTTGTTGAAGCCCTCGGACGTCCGGGCGTTGATGTGCTGCCACGTCCTGTGGTGGTCGTAGAAGCGGGCGATGTCCGAGCCGTGCGGGTCGATCTCGGGCGTGCCGTGGGTCATCCACTCGGCGACGCACTTGGCGATCCCGGGCGCCTCCTTGATCCAGATCGCGGCGACGGACCAGAGGTTCTTCACCTCGGGCGTCTCGCCGATGATCGGGTTGCCGTCCGGGGTGAGGCTGAGGAGCCCGTTGATCGCGAGCTTCACGCCCACCGACTCGTCGCCGACGATGCTCGGGAAGAGCTCCAGGGCGTCCTCGAGCTGCGGGTCGAAGTCCTCCTGGGTGAACGGCAGCATCGTCGGCGAGAGGGCGCTCGCCTCGATCGAGGGGATGTCGTCGGGGTCCATGAGGATCGCCCGGTGGGCATACGAGCCGACCTCGAAGCCGTTCCCGTGCTGCCGCTCGTACATGTTCGTGTCCATGTCGCGGACGATCGGGTAGTCCACCTCGGTCCGCGCGTTCGCGAACATCGGGACCGGCCCGATGTCGATCATCTGGTGGACCGCCGGGGTGAGCGGGATGGAGGCTCCGGCCATCTTCGCGATCCGCGGGCTCCAGATGCCGCAGGCGATGACGACGTATTCGGTGTCGATGTCGCCGCGGTCCGTCCGGACCCGGGTGACCCGCCCGTTCTCCGTGTCGACGCCGGTGACCTCGACCCCGGCCGCGACCGTGAGCGCGCCGAGGTCCATCGCCGCCTGCCGCATGAGCGTCCCGGCCTGCAGCGAATCGACGACGCCGACGCCGGGCGTGTAGAAGCCGCCGAGGATGATCGTCTCGTTGATGAACGGGACCATCGCCTTGACCTCGGCCGGGGTGAGGAGGCGGGTGCCCTCGATGCCCCACGAGGCGGACGACGCCATCCGGCGCTTCAGCTCCTCCATCCGCTCGGGCGTCCGGGCGACCTCGATGCCGCCGCACTCGTGGTAGACCCCGAGGTCGCGGTACTGCTGGGCGCTGTCCATCGTGAACTCGGCCATCTCCTTGGAGTGGTCGGTCAGGAAGATGAAGTTCGAGGCGTGGCCGGTGGAGCCGCCGGGATTCGGGAGGGTGCCCTTCTCGAGCAGGACGATGTCCTTCCAGCCCTGCTTCGCGAGGTGGTAGGCCATGCTGTTGCCCACGATCCCCGCGCCGATCACGACGACCTTCGCGCGCTCCGGCAGCGTTGCCATGTGACTCCGATCCTCCTGTGCCCCGGGCGACCCGGTGGCGCTGTGTGGCGATGGCTCCTGTGGCGGGCCGCCGACCTCGGCAGGCCCGGTGGCCCGCGCCGACCCGGCGCGGACGCGATCGGTTTCGATCGATCAGGCGAGGTTGACGACGACGGTCTTCAGCTCCGTCAGGCGCTCGATGAGGAAGCGCCCGCCGACCCGGCCCTGCCCGCTCTGGGAGCCGGCCCGGCCGCCGAACGGCAGGTGCGATTCCCAGTAGTTGGTGCCCTCGTTGATGTTGACCCATCCGGCCCGGACGGATTCGGCGAACCGCAGCCCGACCTTGAGGTCGCGGGTGAAGATCGCGTTCAGCAGCCCGAACGCCGACGCGTTGACGACCTGGATGGCCTCGTCGATGCCCGAGATCCGGGTGATCGGCGCGACCGGCCCGAACGTCTCCTCGCGGGCGATGTCCATCGCGGCCCGGACGCCGGTGATGACCGTCGGCTCGAAGAAGAGCGGGCTGCCGAGCCCCGGGTTGCGGGTGCCGCCGGTCACGATCCGCGCGCCGGCCGCTGCCGCCTGGGCGACGTGCTGCTCGGTCTTGGCGGCGGTCTTCTCGTTGTTCAGCGGGCCCATCGTCGTCAGCGGGTCGAAGGGGTCGCCCAGCCGCGTCTCGCGCCGGATCGCCGCGGTCAGCCGGTCCAGGTACGCGTCGTGGACGGCCTCCTGGACGAGGATCCACTCCCCCGCGGTGCAGCTCTGGCCGGCATTCAGGAAGCAGGCCGTGAGCGTGGCCGTGACCGCGGCATCGAGATCCGCATCCTCGAGGATCACGAGCGGGCCGTTGCCGCCCATCTCGAGCAGGAGCTCCTTGCCGATCGCCCGCTCGGCGATCCTGCGGCCCGTCGCGCTGGAGCCGATGAACCCGATCGCCGCGACGCCCGGATTCGAGGCGATCTCGTCGCCGACCTCGGAGCCGGGGCCGATCACCAGGTTGAACAGGCCCGCGGGGAGGTCCGCGTCGGCGAAGCACGAGGCGAGGACCGTGGCGCAGAGCGAGGTCGAGGAGGCGGGGTTCCAGACGACCGCGTTCCCGGCAGCGAGCGCCGGGGCGATGATCTCGGCGGGCATGGTGTACGGCCAGTTCCACGGGGTGATGACGCCGACGACCCCGATCGGGACGCGGTACACGAGGACGCGCTTGTTGGGGTCCACGGACGGCGGCATGATCCCGTCGAGACGGGTCGCGTCCGCGGCGGCCATCCGGACGTAGACGATGAGCTCCTCGACCTCGCCGTAGGCCTCGGCCTGGAGGGGCTTGCCCTGGTCGAGGGTGAGGGCCGTGGCGAGCTCGTCCGCCCGGGCTTCGAGGACGCGGGCGATGCGCTCCAGCACCGCCGCGCGATCGAAGGGGCTGCGGGCCGCCCAGGCCGTCTGGGCGCGGCGGGCGGCGGCGATCGCTCGCTGGGCGTCCTCGCGGCCGCCCTTGGGGAGCGTGGCGATGACCTGGCCGGTGGAAGGGCTGGTCGCCTCGTACGTGGCGCCGGACGCGGCCGCGACCCACGCGCCGTCGATGAACATCGACGCGGTCCGGGCGGCGGTTCGATCCAGGGTCAACGCGGGCTCCAGTTGCGGCTGCGGGCGGGGCGGCGGGGCGGCGGTGGCGGGGTGGCGCCCTCGTTCCCGCCGGGGCGCGTGGGTACCGCGCTCCGGACGATGGGACGGCCGACAGTGTGCGCCGGGCCCCGCTCGGGCCGCAACTTCCGGGATCGCGCCGCGGGACGCCGGTTCGCAGCCGGCGGCCTGAAACTCGCCGCCTACGCAGCGGGCCGGTGCTGGTTGCTGTTTCGGCCCGCGTACCGGCCTGAGGGCATGCTCCGCGTGCCGGGGTGGGTCGCCAGAGAGCGATGCGCCGGCCGGGCGCCGCCTGAATGCGCTCCGAGCACTCACCCTGGGAGTGAGTGGCAGCTTGCGCCCAACCTCGCGATCCCGCGGGCGCCTCGGGCCAGCGCCTGCTCACTGCGCCGTGGGGTGCGAGCCGGGAATCGCGACGGCGGGACGCCGGATGGCGCCCCGCCGTGCGGGTAGGTGACGGGGGCCGGAGCCTGCCCGCTACTCGGCCGGGATCTCCGCGTGGATGGCATCGAGGTTGATCCCCTGCGAGCGGCGCCACAGGCGGGCGACGACGTAGAGGAGCGCGGCGGCGCCGTAGAGGGCGCCGAGGAAGACGATCGAGGTGGAGTTCCCGACCCCGATGCCGTACAGCGCGCTGCTCAGCCACATGTACAGGACCCAGCCCAGGAAGGCGGTGGACAGAGCCCCGGCCACGGCGATGACCGGCAGGCCGAGGATCTTGTAGCGGGCGACGGGCGACGCCTCGTACAGGTCCTTCTTCCAGTAGGGCAGGATCATGGCCGCGATCGACGTCCCGAAGAAGGTGACCGCGATGACCAGCGTCGCGTCGAGCGTCAGCTTGACGAAGTCGCCGTTGTACGCGTAGAGCCAGCTCAGCAGGACCGACGGGATCATGATCAGGGCGAGTGCCGCCCAGGGGACGCCCCGGTCCGAGACGCGGCCCGCCCACTCGGGCAGGACGCGGTCGAACGCCGCCGCGAAGATCATTCGCGTCGACGACAGGAAGAGCGTCCCGGTCCAGCCGATCCACCACGCCCCGAAAGCAAGGACGATGATCGCCTGGATGATGTTGCTATCGATGAGGAAGGCCGCCAGCATCGGCGGATAGCCCCAGATGGGCATCGGTGGCGCCGTCGCGCTGTAGCCGTAGGCGTAGTTCACATAGGTGACGTTCGAGGCGTTGAAGAACGTCCAGCCGAACGTCTTCGCGGCGAGGACGACGAACACGACCGCGAGGCCAGCCGTCACCCACAGGCCACCCAGCATCCCTCGGAGCACCTTCTTGAAATCGCCGGCCCCACGGACTTCGCCGTATAGCGTGGCGCCCCAGTTGGGATACAAGAGGAAGAAGAGCATGAACGGCACAAGGAGCAGCGTCCCGCCGCCGAAGCTCGCCGGATCGAGTTCGCTGCCGGTGTACAGCGACATCTCGTCCGTTGCTGCCTGGTCGATCGTGGCCTGGTAGGCGTTCGAGACGCCGAACAGACCCTGGGCCTCCCGGTCGTACGCCGCCCGGAAGGTGTCGACGTTGGCGATGAGCATCAGCACGAAGACCACGGCCAGGGCGGCCAGGCCGATGTACAGGCACCAGCGCTGGATCCTGGCGTATCCGGCCATGCCCAGCGCCACGAGGCCCGAGGTGATGACGATCGTCGCGATGGACACGATGAACGTGCCGTCTTGCGAGCTGAAGAACGTGACACCGTCCTGCCAGCCGAGCAGCGCTGCCAGCGGCTGGACGAACTCGATGTTCAGAATGAAGCCGTAGATCGGCGCCCAGAGGGCGAGGATGAACCACCATCCCGTCGCCGAGAGGACGAAGCCGATGCCCCCACGTTTCATGCCCAGCGTCGCGCCGAGGAGCGCCCCGACGACGGCACCCGCGTAGGTCGTGACATCGCCCAGGGCGAGGGCCGTCCCGACGAGGAACACGGCCACGGCGCCGAACCCGCCGCCCACGACGGCCCCCGGAATCCCGTCCAGGACCCGGGTCTGCCAGACGTAGTCGCCGCCGGCTCGCGGCATCACTGCGATGAGCCCGGCGTAGGCGACGCACATGAAGGTCATGCCGATCGCCGTGATGAGGATCGACGCGATCGCCGAGCCGTCGGGGACGTACGCGAAGATCGCGAGACTGTAGAACATGCCGAGGCAGACGAGGTTCACCGACATGAATGAGTAGGCGAACGCGTCGAACCCGGACCAACCCTTGACGAGGCCCGTCGCGTTCCGAAGGAACAGCGCCGGTGCCTTGGCCATCTCTCCGCTAGTCATCGAGCCTGTCTTCCCTCCTGTGTGGACCCGACGTCAACCGTTGATCAGCAGATAGCTCTTCACCTGGCCTTTCCGCGAGTCCAGGTCGACGATCGCGGCCTGGAGGACGCCGTCCTCGTAGGTGCTTCCGGGATTCACGGCGAGGGTCTTGCCGAGCTTCACGGCGCCGCGACCCTCGTGGATGTGGCCATGCAGTGAGAGAACGGGCCCGTACTCGAGGATCGCCTCACGGATGGCGTGCGATCCCACGGGGATGAGGGCCTGGCCGCCGGACACGTAGCGCATGTCCGCGTCGATCTTGGGGGCGTTGTCGAGGTTGGAGCCATACGGTGGGGCGTGGAAGTTGAAGATCGCCCGGCGCACGTCGGGGACCTCCTTCACGAGGCCGTCGATGCGGGTGCGGAGCTCGTCCTCCGGCAGCTCCCGAAAAGTGTTCCAAGGCGTCGGGTTCGCCCATCCCGTCGAGACGAGGCTGAAGCCGTCGAGCGGGATCGTATTCGCCTCGCCCAGCATCACGACCTTCGCGGCGGCGATGATCGGGTCGATCTCGAACATGTCGTCATTCGCGGGCGAGACCACGATCGTGATCTCGCGACCGGCCATCCGCTCGTCGGCGAGGTCCATCCAGCGCTGCACGCCGCCGAGCATCTCGGCCTTGAAGCGGGCGTCCACGAGGCCCTGGTCGGCGCCCCAGGCGGCGATCTCGTCAGGCGTGGTCCGGACCGGGTAGTAGCCACGATCGGAGATCCGCTTCTCCATGGCCCGGACCTCGTCCTCGGTCGTGAGGACGTGCTGCTGGTCCTGCAGCTGGAGCTCCCATGTGCCGCCGCGGTCCACGATGGGGACCATCGCCTTGCCCGTCATGTCGCCCCCCATGACAAGGACATCGGCCTTGTGGAACGTGCCGGCATTGAGGAACTTGCGCCAGCACACCTCCGATCCGTGGATGTCGGTCGCGAAAAAGATCCTCACGCAGCCCTCCCTGGCGCGGCAAGTCTGCGGCGCCGGAGGATCGGGTACAAGGGCGATGGATGGCGGATCACGACGGGCCGTGGCCGACTTCTTCGGGCTCCTGGTACCACTTGACCCGCTCGCCGACCCGGGCCCGCATGTTCCAGCGAGTGGACTTCGGCGCATTCGCGATGGCCGCCTGGAGGGCGGCCACCTGGGCGGCCGGATCGAAGCGGGGCGGCCGGCCCGCCTGGAGGTCGAGATCCTCCGCCGTGAAGCCACCGCCATCCAGGAACTGGGCGAGCCTTTCCAGGTTGCCTGTCACGGTCCGCCACCAGCCCCAGTCGTTCGAGGTGTAGGACAGGAGGCGTGGCAGGCTGATCGATCCGAGGCCGGTCCGGGCGTCGATGTCGCCGTCGTCCTGGCCCAGGGGGTGCTCGGCCAGGAGGACCATCGCGTCGAGGACGTCCTTGCGGTTGATCTGCACGATCTGGAGCTTGGACAGAAGCAGCTCCGCGAGGGGGATCGTCGGCTTCGACGCGCCGAGGCGGTTGGCGAACTCGATCCGGTGGCACATCTCGAGCTTGTCGACGACGACGTCGACGGGCCGGTGGCGGGCGACGTCCATGAAGTAGCCCTGGGCACCGCCGAAGAGGGCGTTGTGGCGCTTGTCGGGCGTGTAGCCTTCCGCCTCGAGGAGAGCGAACAGCGCCGGCCGGTCCTTGCCCCGCGTCGCGAAGTCGAGGTCCACCTCGACCTTCCGGGAGCGCGCTGTCCAGTCGGGCGCATGGGCCCGCACGGCCATCCCGCCCAGGAGGCGCACCTGAAGGCCGCGCGCGTCGCACAGGTCGATCACGCGGAGCGCCTCCGCGAGTGGGTCCGCCAGCGTTTGCGGGACCGGCTCCGACGCCATGTCGGCGGTCATGCACCCTCCTGCGGTCGCCGGCCCGGCGCCAACCCTCATGGCGCCCGGCACGGTCGCGCGAGTATAGGTCTCGGTCCGGCACCGAAAGACGCGGCGACGCACGCGGACGTCGCCCCCGGCGGTTGCCGAATCGCGGCTTGACGCCCGGTGAACAGCGCGCCCAAGATGCACCACGACGATGGACCCGGGGCTGGACGAACCCCGACCTCGCGGGCGCGCCCCGGAGATCCCAGACCCCTTGGGCCTCCCCGGATCCACCCGCACCTGGCGTGGCCGTTCGGCGTCCCGTCGTCGGAGGAGGCAGGCACCCCGTGCCCGCACCAGAAGTTTGGAGGAGGAGTTGACCATCACTCGCACGCTGCCGCGCCTCATGGCCGGCATGGCGATCCTCGCGATCGTCGCCGCCGCCTGTGGTGGCGGGGCCACGCTGGCTCCCGCGACCACCAACCCGACGGGTACGCCCGCCGCATCCAGCACTGCCGCGGCGACAGCCGACCCGATGGCGGCGCTCGTCGCAGCGGCGAAGGCCGAGGGTGCCCTGACCACCATCGCGCTGCCCCGCAGCTGGTGCAACTACGGGGAGCTGATCGACGGGTTCACCGCCAAGTATGGAATCCCCATCAACGGCCTCAACCCGGATGGCAGCTCCCAGCAGGAAGTCGATGCCATCAAGGCCAATCAGGGCAGCACCGGACCGCAGGCGCCGGATGTCATCGACGTCGGCCTGTCCTTTGGCCCGCAGGCCAAGGCTGACGGTCTGATCCAGCCGTACAAGGTCTCGACGTGGGACAGCATCCCGGAATCCGCCAAGGACGCCGAGGGCTACTGGTACGGCGACTACTACGGCGTCCTCGCATTCGAGACGAACACCGACGTCCAGCCGGCCGTACCGGCCGACTGGGCGGACCTGCTCGACCCGAAGTACAAGGGCCAGGTCGCCCTCGCGGGCAACCCGGTGAAGTCGAACCAGGCCATCTCCGGCGTGTGGGCCGCGGCCTTCGCGAACGGCGGCGGCGGGGACAACGCGGCCCCGGGCCTCGACTTCTTCAAGCAGCTCAATGACAAGGGCAACTACGTCCCGGTCATCGGCAATGCGGCGACGGTCGTCGGCGGCGAAACCCCGGTCCGGATCACCTGGACCTACAATGGGCTCGCCGACAAGGACACCAACGCGGGCACCGTGAACATCGAGGTCGCCGTCCCGAAGACGGGCCGGTTCGGTGGCATGTACGTCCAGGCGATCAGCGCCTACGCACCGCACCCGAACGCTGCCAAGCTCTGGATGGAGTACCTCTACTCCGACGAAGGCCAGAACCTCTGGCTCAAGGGCTACTGCAATCCGATTCGCTATGACGACATGGTCAAGCGCAACGCGGTTGACGCGGCCCTTGCCGCAAAGCTCCCCGACACCTCCGGCGCGTTCCTCCCCACCCTCGACCAGATCACCAAGGCCACGAAGGTGATCACCGAGGGCTGGCCGACGGTCGTGGGTGTGGTCGTCCCGGACAAGTGAGCCGGACCTGACTTGCGGGCGTCGTGACCGGCACCGCAGTCACTGGGGACGCCCGGGCCGTCAATCGGCCCGGGCGTTTCCGGTCGCTCGCGACCTGGCTCGGGGTCGTCCCGTTCTTCCTCTTCGCCCTCGCCTTCCTGTTCGTCCCGACAATCCGGCTCATCGCGGGCAGCTTCCAGGATCGAACCGGCGCATTCACCCTTGCCAACTATGAGGACTTCAATACCAAGATCGTCGCCAACGCCTATACGGCGAGCATCGAGATCAGTCTTGTCACCGCCCTCGCGGCCGGAGTATTCGGCTTCCTGATGGCCTATGCGGTGATCAGCGGCGGTCTGCCGCGGATCTTCCGCTCCAGCCTGATGACGTTTTCCGGCGTCGCCGCGAACTTCGCCGGCATTCCGCTGGCCCTTGCATTCATCTTCACGATCGGTCGAGCCGGCTTTCTGACCGCCTTTCTCCGGGGGCTCGGCATCGATCCGTACAGGGATGGTGGATTCACCCTGTATTCGAAGATCGGCCTGGAGATCGTTTATCTCTACTTCCAGCTGCCGCTGATGATCCTGATCATCGCCCCCGCCATCGACGGCTTGAAGAAGGACTGGCGCGAGGCCAGCGAGAACCTCGGGGCAAGCAGCGCCCAGTTCTGGCGCCATGTTGGCCTGCCCGTCCTGATGCCCTCGCTCCTCGGCGCGGTCGTGCTCCTGTTCGGCAACGCCTTCGGCGCCCAGGCCACCGCCTACCAGCTGACCGGCGGGTTGATCAACCTGGTGACACTGTTGATCGGCGACAAGCTGAGCGGCGACGTGCTCCACGAGCCGGGCAAGGGCTTCGCGCTCGCGGTGGGCATGATCGTCATCATGGCCGTTACCCTGGTCGCGTACATCTGGCTTTCGCGCCGATCGGAGCGCTGGAAGAAGTGAAGCTCGCCTGGCGCCTGGTCTGGTGGGGCGTGTTCATCGCCGGTGCCGCGTACTTCCTGTTGCCGCTGATCGGCACGCTTGCCTTCTCGCTTCGGGCGAAAGGCGTCGATTCGGCCTACCTTGGCCTCCTCGCGAACAAGCAGTTCGTTGCCACCCTGTCCTACTCGTTCGTGATCGGGATCGTCACCATCATCGTGAGCATCGTGCTCATCGTCCCGACGGCTTTCTGGGTGCGGCTTCGACTGCCCCAGGCCCGGCCGTTCGTGGAGTTCGTGACGCTCCTGCCGTTCGTCGTCCCGCCGGTCGTCCTTGTCTTCGGGCTGATCGCATCGTACGCCCGGCCGCCACTGTCGCTGACGAACACTGACATGGGCTTGAACGTCCTCCTCGTCGCCGGCTACGTGGTCCTCTCGCTGCCGTACATGTACCGGGCGGTCGACACCGGCCTGGGGGTCATCGACGTCCACTCCCTGACCGAGGCCGCCCAGAGCCTGGGCGCCGGCTGGCCCACGATACTGGTCAAGGTCATTCTCCCGAACATCCGGGTCGCGGTGCTCAGCGGCGCCTTCCTGACGCTCGCGATCGTCGTCGGCGAGTTCACCATCGCGACGTTCCTCGCTCGCCCCGCCTTCGCGCCATTCCTCGGCCTCCTCGGCAGCTCCGCGCCGTTCCAGCAATCCGCCGCGGCGCTCCTGAGCTTCGGTCTGACCTGGATCGCCATGATCCTCATCGCCTGGCTGGGGCGTGGGTCGCAATCTCGAATCTCGATGACCGGCGCTCGCTGACGACAGGGGAGACCATGACGTTCCTTCAGCTCACGGGCATCCGCAAGGAGTTCGGCACAAGCATCGCTGTGCAGGACTTCAACCTGGAGGCCGGCGCGGGTGAATTCGTGTCCTTCCTCGGCCCGTCGGGCTGTGGCAAGACGACCACGCTCCGGATGATCGCGGGTTTCGAGAAGCCGACATCCGGGACGATCACGATCGATGGGCGGGACATCACCCGCATCCCGCCGAACCGTCGGAACGTTGGCATGGTCTTTCAGTCGTATGCCCTCTTCCCGAACATGACCGTGGCCGACAACATCGGCTTCGGACTGAAGGTTCGACGCAAGGCCGGCGACCAGATCCGGAGGCGCGTCGCGGAGCTGCTCGAACTCATCAACCTGCCGGACAAGGGACACCGCTTTCCCTTCCAGCTCTCCGGGGGCCAGCAGCAGCGGGTCGCTCTCGCCCGGGCCCTCGCGTTCGAGCCGAGCGTCCTCCTGCTCGACGAACCCCTCTCCGCGCTCGATGCGAAGATCCGGGTCACCCTCCGCCACGAGATCCGGTCGATCCAGCGCCAGCTCGGGATCACCACCGTCTACGTGACGCACGACCAGGAGGAGGCGCTTTCGCTCTCCGATCGGGTCGTCGTCATGAGTGAGGGACGCGTCGAGCAGATCGGCTCGCCGTTCGAGGTCTACAACTTCCCGGCGACGTCCTTCGTGGCGTCGTTCGTCGGCACACTGAACGTCCTTCCCGCGACGGTGATCGAGGCGGCAACGGGCCGGCTGCGCATCGGCGGCCAGGACATCCGGATCGATGCGCCGGTCAACGCCGCCGCCGCGAGCGACGTCAGCCTCGCCCTGCGTCCGGAGATGGTCTCGCTGGGCGCCGGGCCCGACGGGGCGAATGTTCTGCGCGGCAAAGTCAGCGACGTGAGCTTCCTCGGCTCCATCGTCCGGATTCGGGTGACCGTCGCAGATGGGGTCGTCGTCACGCTCGACGAGTTCAACGAGCCCACGCTGGTCCTGCCGCAGCTCGAGGAGCACGTGGCGCTCTCCTTCCCGGCGAAGGGACCGCTCCTGCTCAGTGCGAACCCCGTGCTCGTCACGGACGAGCTCGCCGTCGAGGTGTGACCGCCGTCCCCGACGCGCTGGCCGGCTGCCGGCTGGCGATCTTCGACAAGGACGGCACGCTCATCGACTTCCACCTCATGTGGGTGGACTGGGTCCGCGACCTGGCCGACCGGGCCGCGGCCGCGAACGGGGGCGAACGCCTCGACGACCTCCTCCACGACGTCATGGGCGTCGATGTCGCGACCGGTCGCGTCCTCCCCCACGGCCGGCTTGCGGCCACGCCGATGCGCCGGCTCCGGGAGGCGACTGCGGACGCGCTCCGGGACGCCGGCCTGGCGCCGGAGCGGGTCGCGTCGGTCGTGGATGCCGCGTGGCACGCCCCGGATCCGGTCGTGCTTGCCCGGCCCCTGGCGGACCTGGATCGCCTGTTCGCGCAGCTGCGGGCCGCGGGGGTCCACGTCGCGGTGGCGACATCCGACGATCGCGAGCCAACGGAACGGACGCTGGAACACTTCGGCGTCGCCGGGCTCGTGGAGGCGCTCTCCTGCGCCGACGACGGCCATGCCGTGAAGCCGAGCCCCGATGCCGTCCACCGGATCTGCCGGGAGATCGGCGTCCCCGAGCTCGAGACCGCGGTCATCGGCGATTCGCCCGCGGATCTCGCGATGGGCCGTGCCGCGGGTGCCGGGCGCGTCATCGGGGTCCTGTCGGGGGTCGGGGACCGGGCCGCGCTCGCCGGCCATTGCGACCTGCTCCTCGGGTCGGTGGCGGAGCTCCTCACCGACGGCTGACAAGGGAACCCGCCGCCGGTCCCGATCCGGATCCCGGACCCATCCCGACCGCCATCCGCCGCACCTGCCCGGTACTCCCTTCCTATCGTTCGCGGCGCCCTTGGCTCGTACCGTTGGGGCGGCGGCGGGTCGTCCCCGCCTGCCGTTGATCGATCGGCCACCCGGACCGCGACCCGACACGGCCGGGGACGGAGGTAGCTCGCACCCGCATGGCCCTCGCCGTTCAATCCGGTTCATCGAGGGAGCTTCTGACCCTGTCGGAGGCGGCCGTGATCGCCCGCGTCCACCCGGACACGGTCCGGGCGTGGTGCACGGCCGGCCGGCTGCCCGCGACAACGGGCGCGCGCCGCGGACAGCGGCGGATCCTCCGCACCGACCTCGAGCGCCTCCTCGACGAGCGGCGACCGGGCACGCTCCGGCCGCTGCCCGGACCCGCCGCGACGGGCCGTGTCATGACCGCCGCCACATCGCCCGTCACGACGCCGGCCGCGGCGCCCCGCCGGACCGTGGTCGACGTCGGAGGCGACACGCTCCGCTGGCTCGCCTCGGAGGTCTCCGGCTCCCGCGACCTGGGCAAGCTCTTCAATGACGTCCTCGACGAGTCGATCCGCCTCTTCCACGCCGACCGCGTGGGGCTGTGGCTCTGGGATGCTGCGCGCGAGTATCCCCTGGACCACGCCGCCTCGCGCAATGTGCCGGATGAGATCATCGAGTACATCCGGGGCCTGCCGGCGAACGCCGAGACCGCCGGCGTCCGGGCCCTCCGCACCGCGTCGGTGCTCGTCTTCCGGGATGCCAGTGCTGCCGCGATCTCGCCGGAGCTCCGCGAGCGTTATCTCCGGAACGGGATCGCGACCGTCTGCTTCGTGCCGGTCATCTTCCGGGGCGATCCGCTGGGCCTCATCGTCCTCTACCACCAGGAGCCGTACGGCTGGACGGCGGACGAGGTCTCGCTGGCCCGGAGCTTCGGCGACAGCATCGCGACCGCGCTCGGCAACGCCCGGCTCATGGAATCGGTCAACAACCTCGCGGCGCGCCTCCGCGCCGTCCAGGATCTCGGCGCTCGGCTGAACGGGCTCCAGGATGTCCGGGGCATCGGCGAGGCGATCGTCGCCGAGGCCGGATCGCTCATCGAATTCGACACGATCCGGGTCTACCGGGTGGACCATGCCAGCGGCTGGTGCGAGCCCATCGCGTTCCAGGGCGTGTTCATGGGGACCGCGAACCCGACCGCCGATATGCTCCGCGTCCAGGTCGGGACGGGCCTCACGGGCTGGGCGGCCGCGCACAACGAGGTGATCGTCGTCGGCGACGCCCAGACCGATCGGCGGAGCGTGGTCGTGGGCCGCTGGGACGGCCCGGAGTCGATGCTCGTCGTCCCGATGGCCTTCCAGGACCAGGTCCAGGGCGTGATCGTCCTCTCGCGCCTCGGCCGGGATCGCTTCGGGGCGGACGATCAGACCACCCTCTCGATCTTCGCGGGCTACGCCGCCCAGGCGCTGGTGAGTGCCGAACGGCTCCAGCAGCTCAACCGCCAGCAGGCTGAGCTGGAGCACCAGCTCGCGAGCCAACGGCGGCTCCTCGTGGTCAACGAGCGGCTCCTCTCGACCCTCGACCCGTCCGGCGTGCTGGAGCTCATCGCCGACTCGCTGAAGGCCGTCGTCAGCTACGACTCGCTCACGATCTACCGCGTGGACCTCGAACGCGGCGTTCGCCGGCCGGTCATCGCCCGGGACCGGTTCGCCGAGGTCATCCTCGGCTACGAGGCGCCGCTGGGGACCGGGATCACCGGCTGGGCGGTTGACCATCACGAGGCCGTCCTGGCGAACGACGCCCTCGACGACCCCCGGTCCGTCCAGATCCCCGGCACGCCGTCCGAGCCCGAGTCCTTGATCGTTGTCCCGCTCATCGTCGATGCCGAGGTGCTCGGGACCCTGAACATCGGCCGGATGGGCGGGATGGAGTCCCATTTCTCCGAGAACGAGTTCGAGCTCACGAAGCTGTTCGCCGCCCAGGCCGCGATCGCCCTCCGGAACGCGGAGACCCACGGCGAGGTCAAGGTCCAGGCGGAGCGAGATGCCCTCACGAAGCTCCGCAACCACGGCAGCTTCCAGCGCGAGCTGCTCGCGGCCTGCCACGCCGCGGGCGACCGGCCGTTCGCCGTGCTGATGATGGATCTCGACCGCTTCAAGGACTACAACGACACCCTCGGCCATCCCGCCGGAGACGAGCTCCTGGCGCGCGTCGCCCGGGCGATCGAGGGAGCGCTCCGGGCGGGCGACCACGTCTACCGGTACGGTGGCGACGAGTTCGCGGTCATCCTCCCCGACAGCGGCCGCATCGGCGCCGAGGAGGCAACGGAGCGGATCAAGGCCGCGATCGACGGCCTCGTCCCGGCGACCGGCGGGCCCGGTGTCTCGATCAGCGTCGGCATCGCCTGCTACCCCGAGGATGGAGCGGGGAAGGACGCCCTCGTCGAGACCGCGGACGCGGCGCTCTACCTCAGCAAGGGCTCGCGGCTGCGCGGCGGCGCGCGAGACCCGTTCGTCGCCGCCCTCGACGAGACGGCCGGAGCACTGCTCGACGGGAGCAGCCCGGGGCAGCTCCTCGAGACGATCCTCGGCCGCGCATCGCAGCTGCTCGGCGCGCCGCATGCCTATCTCTATCTCGTGGATCCCGACGGCGAGCACCTGACGATCCGGGCCGGGCTCGGCCTGTTCGAGTCGTATGTCGGCTACTCCATGCCGATGGGCCAGGGCCTCGCCGGGGCAGTCTGCCAGTCAGGCCGCCCGCTGGCCGTCGATGACTACGCGAGCTACACCGGCCGGTCAGCCGACTTCGAGGAGCGCCCGGTCGGGGCGGTCCTCGGCGTGCCCCTGACCTCGCTCGGGCGGGTCGTGGGGGTCATCGGGCTCGCGACCGGGACCACGGAGCGGACATGGCGGGAGCCGGAGGTGGACGCGGTGAACCGGTTCGCCCAGCTGGCCTCGATCGCGCTCGAGAACGCCCGCCTCCAGGATGCGGCGCGACGTGGGCCCGTTGACGTCGTCACCGGCCTCCCGGCGCGCGAGGTCTTCCTCGGCCGGGTCGAGACGGCGCTGCGCTGGGACGGCACGGACGCCGGCGATCCCGCCTCGGTCTCGGTCCTCCTCCTCGACGTCGACCGGTTCAAGGTCATCAACGAGTCCCTCGGCCACGCGGCGGGCGACCGCGTCCTGCGCGAGGTCGCCCGGCGCCTGGGGCCGGCGCTCGGGCCGGCCGACGTGGCCGCGCGCTTCGGCGGCGACGAGTTCGCCATCCTGCTGGCGCCCGGGGACGCGGAGCGAGCCACCCGGGTTGCCGAGCAGGTGCTCGGCGAGATGAAGGCGCCGTTCGAGCTGGACGGTCGCGTCTGGTTCATCTCGATGAGCATCGGCGTCGCCGTCGGGACACCCGGTCTCGACAGCGCCGGCGACCTCCTCCGAGAGGCGGAGGTGGCGCTCGTCCAGGCCCAGACCGATCCGACGACGCGGATCGCGCGGTTCGACCCGATTCGCAGCCAGGAGGCGCTCGAGCGGGTGGACCTCGAGGCGGACCTGCGGGCCGGCATCGAGCGGGACGAGCTCGTCGTCCACTACCAGCCGATCGTCGACCTCCTGACGGAGCGGATCGTGGGCTTCGAGGCCCTCGTCCGGTGGCAGCATCCGCGGCGCGGCCTGGTCCCGCCGGCGGCGTTCATCCCGCTGGCGGAGGAGACGAACCTCATCATCCCCCTCGGCCTGCGGGTCCTCGAGAAGGCCTGCCGCCAGGCCCGCGAATGGCGCGAGGCGTTCCCGGGCGAGCGGCTCGTCATGAGCGTCAACCTGTCGCCGCGTCAGTTCGCCGACTCGAACCTGGTCGAGTCGATCGCCGAGGTGCTCCGGGAGACCGGGCTGGAGCCATGCGCCCTGGAGCTCGAGATCACCGAGACCTCGGTCATGGACCGCTCGGAGGCCGGCCTCCAGGCGCTTGCCGACCTGCGGGCCCTCGGCGTCCGCCTCGTCCTCGATGACTTCGGGACGGGCTGGTCATCGCTCGCCTACCTCCGGACGATGCCCCTCGACACGATCAAGATCGACCGTTCATTCGTGTCCGACCTCAGCCCGGGTGACCCGAACGTGGCGATCGTCCAGGCCGTCCTGTCGCTGGCCCATGGGCTGGGCATCAACGTCGTGGCGGAGGGCATCGAGACGCCGCTCCAGGCGGAGCGCCTCCAGGCGCTCGGCTGCGATCTGGGCCAGGGCTACCGCTGGGCCCGCCCGATGGATCCCGCCGCGATGGACGAGCTGCTCGCGGCGAGGCCCGGTCAGCGGCGGTTGCCGAGCAGCCGGAGCAGGAACAGGAAGAGGTTGACGAAGTCCAGGTAGAGGTTGAGGGCGCCCAGCACGGCCGCCTTCTCCGCCGACCCCGTGGCCAGGACGAGCTGGCCGGACGCGATCCGCTGGACGTCGTAGGCCGTCAGCAGCGTGAAGATCACGACCCCCGCAAGCGCGATGATCCAGCCGAATGTCCCGTTCGGGAAGATCATGTTCACGATGACCGCGGCGATGAGCCCGAAGAGCGCCATGGAGAGGGTGCCGCCGAGGCCCGCGAGCGAGCGCTTCGTGACGTAGCCGTAGAGGCCCGCCCCGCCGAACATCGCCGAGGCGGAGAGGAACGCCGTGAAGACCGACTCCCCGGTGTACGCGGCGACGATGACGGCCATCGTGAAGCCGAGGGTCGCGGCGTAGACGAAGAAGAGGCCGAGGGCGAGGGTCGCGCTCATGCGCTGGATCCCGAGCCCGATGACCCAGACGAGGGCCAGCTGGCCGAAGAAGATGAAGAGCCAGTAGTCGGTCACGGTCCGCATGACGTTCGCGTTGGCCTGGACGACGAACGCTACGCCGGCGGTGAGCAGCAGCCCGGCGAACATCCACAGGAACGCCTGGCTCAGGAAGCTCGTCCCGACGGCGGTGGTGGATCGGAC
Organism: Chloroflexota bacterium; assembly: GCA_016191345.1. Classification (GTDB taxonomy): domain Bacteria; phylum Chloroflexota; class Limnocylindria; order Limnocylindrales; family CSP1-4; genus UBA5189. The sequence goes on along the minus strand of JACPOU010000020.1, from coordinate 10,829 downwards.
CTCGGCCTGGCCGGGGGATGTGGTCTCGAAACTCATGGCGCGTCTCCTCGTGGTTCGGCGGCGGTTCGCGAGCGTGAGCCCTGACGGGGCTCGCGACGGGCGGGCGTCGCTCGGCGTGATTCTGCCTGTTCCGCGGCCCTTGCCAAGACCCACAGCAGGTCGGCGAGCCGGTTGAGATACGGGACGAGATGCTCGCCGGGGACCTGGCCGGCCCGACGCAGGGCGACCGCTCGCCGCTCGGCGCGACGGAGGATCGTCCGGGCGAGCTCGAGAGCAGCGCTCGTGATCGTCTCGCCGGGGACCACGAACTCGGTCGGGATGGTGATGGAGGCCTCGGCCTCCTGGAGCGTCGTGTTGACGGCCTCGACCATGGCGGCCGACACGCGCGTCCGGCCATCCTCGAGGCGGTCCCAGGCCTCGGGGTTCGTGGCCAGCTCCGCGCCCACGACGAACAGCTCCCGCTGGAAGCGGAGGATCAGGTCCGCGAGGCCGCCCAGCGACGGGCCGAGGGTCCCGGTCCGGCGTTTCGCCCCGAGGTTCGCCCGGGCGAGCCCGAGCGCGGCGACGGCTTCGTCGATCGTGCCGTAGGCCTCCGTCCGCGGATCATCCTTGGCGATCCGGTCGCCACCGAAGAGCAGGCCCGTGGTCCCGTCATCGCCCTTCGTGGTGGCGATGACCGAATCGAGCGGCGATCGGCGAGTCAACAAGACTGCTCTATCGCCGGCCGCCGGTGCGGCGTCCGAGGGCAAGGCGGAGACGAGCACGCGAGCGAGCGCACTCCAACGTGCGTGAGCGAGCGCGCGCAGGCGACAACGCGGCCATCGGGCGAACGCAGCGGCGGCCGATCACCACATCAGGCCGGCGTCGCGCGGGTCCCATCGCTCTGCCAGCAGGGTGACCTTGACGTCGTGATCGACCACGGATTCGGCCTGCTCCTTGACCTGCGCAATCATCGAGCCGGCGTACGGGCAGAACGGGGTCGTGAGGATCATCTTGATCTCGGTCTCGTCCTTGCCGAGCAGGATCTGCTTGATGAGGGCGAGCTCCACGACGTTCATCCCGATCTCGGGGTCGACCACGGCCCGCAGGGCGTCGAGGATCGCCAGCTCGGTCGCGCGACGCTCCGGGTCGAAGGCGGGGCTCGCCGCGGGCGGCACGGGAATGGCGGTGTCGGCGGTGTCGGCGGTGTCGGTCATGCGGTGGGGCGCTCCATGTGGTCCATCGCCAGCGTAGCACCCGATCGCGAAACGGCGGATGGACGCGTCCTCGCTCGGCGCCGCGCCCCCGTGCGCCGACATGCGCCTGTTATCGATCCGGTCTGTCGCCGGATTGGATTCGATTCCACCGCTCATTGCAAGATTTCGCCGTCAGGCCGAGGCCCGCCGTGCATGGGCCCGACCGTCAGGATGGGAGGATGTTCGACACACCCGTGACCACGTCAGAGCTGCTCACCGCGTGGCGCGAGGCCACTCGAGCCGCCGAGCTGGCCGAGCGACTTGCCCGGATCGCGACGGAATCCGCCGAGCGTGCCGAGCGCCAGGCCCTGGGGTCGGAGGAGATCGCGGATCTTGCCGAGCAGACCGCGGCCTCCGCGATGCGGGCGGCGGAGCGGGCCCGGGCCGCGGCGAACGAAGCCAGGGAGCTGGCCCGCCTCGGACGCCAGGAACGGCTGGCCGGCGCGCAGGCGGCGGCCCACGACGCCCGAGCCCTGGAGGCCGACGCCCGCGCCGAGTACCACCAGGCCGAGGCCGAATCCCGGAAGCGTCATGACGGCACATCGGACGCGTCCGCGCGGACCAACGGCCAGGCAGGTTGGCGCTGACGAGGTTCCCCGCCCCGCACCCCGTCCCCGAGGGGTGACGTCCGCCGTCCGGTCGGCGGCCCGAACCTGGCTCAGGCCGGGGGCTTGACCACGACGCCCGGCCGACGGTACTGCTCGGGCAGGCCCGCGGCCTCCGCCTCGGTGTAGCCGGGGCCGGCGAGCGAGCCATCGGCCTCGAGGAACTCGCCGTAGCGGTCGGGGTTCGCGGCGGCATACGTCCAGGCCGCGGCCACGCCCATCCGTCGAAGCTCCGGGTGGTCCTTGATCAGCTCCGTCAGGGTGTAGCCGTTGCGCCGGAGCTCCAGGAGCTGCCGGACCGTCAGTCGCGTGCCGTAGCAGAACGGCTCTCCGTTCATCACCAGCGGATCCGCCTGGACCCACTTGATCGTCATCGTCAGGCGCCCTTGTAGATGAACTGGATGACCGGGTTCCGCTTCCGGGCATCGCCGGCGAGTCGTCGATGCCACTTGAAGACGGCGATCGCGGCATCGGTCGCCGCCCGGGCGCTCTCCTCCGCGGCCGGATCGATGACCGCGGCGGTGACGCCATGGAGCGCCTCGGCGAGACGGATCATGTCGTCCATCGGGACGTTCCGCTTGCGGTAGCGCGGCGAGACCATCTCCGCCCACTGGCCGAGGACGGCCGGGTCGGCGGCCGCGATCGCGACGCCGAGCCGCTCCGCCATCGCCGCCGTGTCCGCGAGGAGCTCGCGGAGGGCGAGCTCGCTGTACCGGCTGCGGAAGGTCGGATCGCCGTCGACGGCGGCCTCCAGGGCGCGGCCCGCGATCCGGGACCGGTTCGCGGCAAGCGTCGCGGCCGCGGCCGGATGCCCGGCGGACAGGTCGCGCGGCGGGAGTCCGAGCGATGGGTGGCTCACGAGGCGGAAGTCTAGCGCCCCGGCGGGCTAGGATGCGGCGGATGACGGAACCCGACGCTTCGAGAAACAGCCGCGCGGCCGGCGAACCGCCGATGTCCGCGCCGGGCGAGCGTCCCGCCGACCCCGTGGCCCGCCCCGAGCCGGGCGACCGGCCGCCCACGGCCAGGCTGGACCGGCCACCGTCGGACCGCTACCGGCCCGCGGCGACCAGCTCCGGAGCCCGCGCCGTCACGGGTCCGCCGGGAGCGTTGCGCGGCCTCGGGCCCGCGCTGGGCGTCGCCGTCGTGGGTGCGCTGATCGAGGTCCTCGTCGGCGGGGTGCTCGCGGAGCACCGGGGCCTCCTCGCGGTCGCGGGCATCTCCGGGGCGGCGATCGGCCTGCTCGCGGCGAATGCTGCCGTCTCGCCGGATGGTGTCACCCCGGCCGCACTCCCCCGCCGGACCGTCATCCGGGCGGCCATCGCGATCGCCCTCGGGATGCTCGTCACGGCGGCGTTCGGGATCTGGATCGTCGCCCGGGTCGAGGGCGGCGTGCTCGCTCCCCTCGACTACCTGTGGGAGACCACCGGGATCCTGTTCCCGGCGCAGGCGCTGCTCGCGGCCCTCGGGGCCGCCTGGGGCGCCGGCGCCGGCCCGGTCCGGGGGCGCTCGTGACGCCGGTCGATGGAGGCCGCCTCGCCGAGGTCACGTTCCGCCGGCCCACGGAGGCCGACTACGAGCGCGTCGTCCGCGTCGTCGACGACTGGTGGGACGGCCGGGCCCTCCATGTCCTCCTGCCTCGGCTCTGGTTCCAGCACTTCACCGGCACCTCGTGGCTCGCCGAGACCACGGACGGGGAGCTGGCGGGCTTCCTCGTCGGGTTCGTCTCGCCCGACGACCCGGGGGTGGCCTATTGCCACATGATCGCGTCGAACCCCAACGGCCGGCGGTCCAGGGTGGCGCGCCGGCTGTACGAGCGCTTCTTCGAGGACGCGCGGGCGGCGGGCTGCCACGAGGTCCATGCAATCACGTGGCCGGGCAATCGCGTCTCGGTGGCCTTCCATCGCTCGCTGGGATTCGTAGCGGACGACGGCCCCGGGTCCCAGAATCTCTATGGAACGCCGGCGCTGGCGGGTTATGACTACGGGACGGAGGATCGAGTCCACTTCGTCCGCAAGCTGTGAGGGAGCCCGGGCGTGCGCAGCATCCTGATCCGTGTCGGCATCATCGGCGTCGTCGCCCTCGGGGCGTTCCTCCTGCGGCCCTTCCTGAGCGGCAATGCCGGCGACCTGAAGGTCGGTGACTGCTTCGACGTGCCGACCTCGACGGCGGAGACGATCAAGGACGTCCAGCACCATCCCTGCACCGACGAGCACGGCGCCGAGGTCTTCTTCGTCGGCGACTACCCGGGCACGAAGACCGATCCCTACCCGACCGACGACGAGATGGTCACGTTCCTGACCAACACCTGCATCCCCCAGTACCGGGCCTACACCGGGGTCGAGGTCGCCAGCCAGGAGGTCTACGACATCGGCTGGTTCCAGCCCACCCAGGACGGCTGGAAGGGTGGCGACCAGGGCGTCATCTGCTATCTCTACCGGCTCGACGAAACGAAGTTCAAGGGATCGCTGAAGTCGGGCTGAGCGGCCCGCTTGCGGGCGACCCCGCCGAGCCGGAGGCCGTCGAGCGGCCGCTGACCGACCGCTATCCCGCCGGCGCCTCGGCCCGGGTCTCGCCCACGAACGGCATCCCCTGCCGGTCCGCGGCATCGAGGCTCATCCGGAGGACCGCGGTCTTCGCGGCGGCGACCGACCGGATGTAGGCCGCGGCCTCGTCGGGGGTCATGGCCCGCCCACGGACGAGGTCCCTCGGCCGGCCGACCTGGAGCCAGGCCAGGTGGTAGCGGTCCATGCTCCCCCACGCCCGCGACAGCAGGTCGTCGGAGAGCTGGAGCCAGGTCCGGAGCGCGTCGAGGGACGGGTTGCCGTCGAGGCGCTCGCCCTCGACGATGAGCTGGCGCGTCCGGGCGATGAGCTCCGCTCGCGTCACGGGACGGCCCCGCCGGCGATGAACGCCTCGCGGTCGCGCCGCGCGCGAAGGGTCCACGGCCCGGGCGCGCCCGTCCCGATCGGCCGGCCCTCGAAACTCGTCACGGGCAGGATCCCGGCCACGCTGGAACAGAGGAAGGCCTCGTCCGCCTCGGCGAGGTCGCGCGTCGTGAGCCACGATTCCAGGACCTCGAGGCCCGCCCGCCGGCCCCACTCGAGGATCCAGCTGCGCGTCGTGCCCGGCAGGATCGCGCAGGCGAGGTCCGGCGTCGTCAGCCCGCGGCCGCGGACCAGGAAGAGGTTGGCGCTCGTCGCCTCGGAGAGGTGGCCGTCGAGGGTGAGGAAGAGCGCGTCGTCCGCGCCGGCCCGGCGCGCCTCGAGCCGGGCGTGGACGTAATCGGCGCGGCTGGTCGTCTTCAGCGTCGCCAGCGGATTCTCGGGGTCGCGCCGGACGGCGCTCGCGACGAGGTGGAGCCCGACCTCGAGGTGGCCGGGCGGCGGCGGGCCGACCGGCCAGGCCTGGATCGCGATCGTGGGCCGGAGCCCGCCGGCCGGGGGCAGGAGGCCGCGCCCGGACCAGGCACCGCGGGTCACCGTGATGCGGATGGAGGCATCGGCGTCCGCGCCGTCGAGGGCCTCCGCGGCGAGCAGCGCGGCGATGCCGCCGGCGATGCGGTCGTCCGTCCCGGCCTCGAGCTCGATCCCGAGGCCGTCAGCGGATCGATGGAGCCGGGCGAGGTGCTCGGCGAGCTCGGTGACGCGGCCGCGGCGGGCGCGGAGCGTCTCGAAGATCCCGTCGCCGAGCTGGAAGCCGCGGTCCGAGACGGAGACGTGGGGAGCGGCGGCCGGCAGGATCTCGCCGTCCACCCAGACGTGGCCAGGCTCGCGGCTCACGGTACGACCTCCCGGCTCGCCGGTCACGGGCCCACCTCCCGGCCGCCGATCGCCGAGAGCGGCCCGCGCGCCTTGGCGACGGTCTCCTCGTACTCCGCCGCGGGGTCGCTCTGCCACGTGATGCCGCCGCCGACGTGGAGCGTGAGGCGGGCACCGTCGGCGACGAAGGTCCGGATGAGGATGCTCGTCTGCACCGCCCCGTCCGGCCCCATCCAGCCCGCCGCGCCGGTGTAGGGGCCGCGCCGGACCGGCTCGTGGTCCTCGAGGAGCTGCATGGCCCGGATCTTCGGGGCGCCGGTGATCGACCCACCGGGGAAGCTCGCGGCGAGAAGGTCGAACGCGTCGCGGCCGGGCTGCAGCTGCCCGGTCACGGTCGAGACGAGATGCTGCACGGCGGCCGTCCGCTCGAGGCGGCAGAGGCGGGGGACGCGGACGCTGCCGGGAACGCAGACCCGACCGAGGTCGTTGCGGAGCACGTCCACGATCATCACGTTCTCGGCCCGGTCCTTGCCCGAGGCGAGCAGCTCGCGGGCGAGCGCCCGGTCCTCCGTCCGGTCGCGGCCGCGGGGGCGCGTGCCCTTGATCGGGTCCGTGGCGACGCGTCCGTCCGAGGTCACCGCGAGGAACGGCTCCGGCGACGCCGAGACGATCGCCCGCGGCGCGCCGTTGACGGGGCTCGCGCCCAGGTCGAGGAACGCGGCGAAGAGCGCCGGGTCGCCGGTCCGGAGGCGGCGGTAGAGCGGCCACGGATCGCCGCGGAATGGCGTCTCGAGGCGGCGGGTGAGGTTCGCCTGGTAGATGTCGCCGTGCTCGATCTCGGCGCGAACGGCCTGCACGCCGGCCTCGTACTGGCGCCGCGTGAGACCGGACCGGAAGTCGAAGCTCCGCGGCGGCGGCGGCGCGGCAGCGAGGGGGGTCCAGGCGCTCAGCGACGGCCGGGGGTCGGTCAGCCGCGCCCGGACGTCGGCCAGCCGCCGGTCGAGGGCATCGATGCGCTCGTCAGCGGCGCGACCGGCGAGCCACGCCCGCCCGAGCCGCCGGTCCCACGCGACGACCCAGTCGTGGAGCGCGAGCCGGAGGAGCGGCAGCTCCTGGTCCGCGACCGCGTGGTCGGGGATCCGCTCCAGCCGCCGGCCGAGGTCGTAGGAGAGGTAGCCCACGAGCCCGCCGAGGAACCGCGGGGCATCGGGATCGGCGATCGAGCCGCCCGCCAGCCGGCCGAGGACACGCCGGGCGGTCGCGAACGGGTCCACGCCGTCGGCCGGCGCCTCGAGGACCGCGACGGGATCGGCGGTCAGGTAGGTCCAGCGGGCGTTCCGACCCGGGCGGGCGCTCTCGAGGAGCGCGAGACCGGGCAGGTCCCGCAGCCGCTCCGCGGCGTCCATCGGGACGGTCGCGTCGAGCGCCGGCAGCCGCATGGCCGCGAGGCCGGGAGGTGAGGCGGTCCGTCGCTCGAGCGTCATCGGCCGGACGTCAGTCGAGGCCCGTCGGTCGGTCGCGACGGCTGAAGTCGTCGAGCTCGGCGCGGCACACGTCGGCAGCACGTCGCGCCTGGCCGACAAACCATGGATCGACTCGCGATGAATCCTCGATGGTCACGCTCGGCCCGCCGGGTCCGTCCTCGACGATCACTCCGCCGGTGCTCCGGTAATCGGCGGCCCAGTTCGCCTGGAGCTGGAGCAGGGCGTCGGCGACCACCCGCTCGGGGAACAGCCAGTCGAGGTACTGGGCGTTCAGGCGGTCGACGACGGCGCCCAGCGCGATCGGTGCGCCCCGGGGCAGTCGGGCAGCGAGGTCGATGATCCGCAGCGTCGCGAACGGGTCGCGCGACTCGGCGACGACCGGCGGCGCGATGTCCGCCTCGGGCAGGCCGGCCGGCGCGGGCCGCAGGTCGCCGAGATGGCGGCGCGGGGCAGTGCTGTTGCCACGGGGCTCGTTCACGTCGAGAGGCTAGCGGAACGGTGGCAACGGCGGCGCGGACGTCGGTGGCGCTGCGGCGACCTGCGGGCGGGTCGTCGCTAGAGAAGCTCGCCGTGCGCGGATGCGGTCGGCTCGCCCTCCCGGGGCCGCGGCTCCTCGCCGGGGCCGTAGCCCGGGGCTGCTGCCGCATCGCTCGTGGCGCCCGCACCCGCCACGCTCCCGGTCTCGATGACCTTGAGCGGCGCGCCGGCGGTGCCCTCGATGGCCCCGACCCCGAACGGCACCCACTTCGAGGGGTCCTGGAGCCGGTGGGCCTCCGTGTTGCCGCGCGAGTGCACCTCCGCGAAGCCCTTCGGCTCGATCCACATCCGCTCGCCCTCGAGCAGGCCCAGGACGCCCGACTGGCCGGCCTCCGGCCGCTCGTGCTGGCAGTACCGGCAGCTCGAGGAATCGTGCTTGCGGTACGTCTCGGGCTCCTCGTAGGTCGTGATGTAGCCCTCGTAGTTCCGGAGCACGATCTTGTGGTCCGAGTACGAGATGAGGTAGTTCGGCATGACCGGGATCTTGCCGCCGCCGCCGGGCGCATCGATGACGTACGTCGGCACCGCGTAGCCGGACGTGTGCCCGCGCAGCCCCTCGATGATCTCGAGGCCCTTGCCGACCGGCGTCCGGAAGTGGCCCGACCCCTCGACGAGGTCGCACTGGTACAGGTAGTACGGCCGGATCCGGTTTTCGACGAGCCGGTGGACGAGCGCCCGCTGGATGTGGACGCAGTCGTTGACGCCGGCGAGCAGGACGCTCTGGTTGCCGACGGGCAGCCCCGCCTTCGTGAGCTTGTCCACCGCCCGGGAGACCTCGGGCGTGATCTCGTTGGGGTGGTTGAAGTGGAGGTTGATCCAGAGCGGGTGGTACTTCTCCAGCATCGCGCAGAGCTCGTCGTCGATCCGCTGGGGCAGGAACACCGGCACCCGCGAGCCGATCCGGATGATCTCGATGTGGGGGATCTCGCGGAGGCCGCGGAGGATCTTCTCGAAGAGCTTCGGGGCGAGGGTCAGGCCGTCGCCGCCGGAGATGAGGACGTCGCGAACCTGGGGCGTCCGGCGGAGGTAGTCCAGCTGGGCCTCGTGGTCCCTGCTGTTGAAGTTCTGCGTCGCGTCGCCGACGATCCGGCTCCGGGTGCAGTACCGGCAGTAGCTCGCGCACTGCGTGGTCACGAGCATCAGGACGCGGTCCGGGTAACGGTGGACCAGCCCCGGGACGGGCGAGTGGCGGTCCTCGGCGAGCGAGTCCTCCATCATCGCCGTGAAGGCCTCGTGCTCCCGTCCGACGGGGATGACCTGGCGGCGGATCGGGTCGTCAGGGTCATCCGGGTCGATGAGGCTGATGAAGTACGGCGTGATGTCGACCCGGAACTTGTCCGGCGCCGAGAGGCCCTCGCGCTCCTCCTCGGTGAGGTTGAGGACCGCCGCGACCTCCTCGAGGGAGTTGACGCGGTTGCTGAGCTGCCAGCGCCAGTCGTTCCACTTCTCGTCCGGGACGTCCTCCCAGATCGGCGCGCGGCGACTGACCGCGGGCCGGCCGTCGGGGCCGAGGGCCTTCGCCGGGTCGCGCGGGTTCACCCACGCCGCATCGGCGGCGGCGAGCGCGGCGGCCTGGTGGGCGGTCGCGGCCTGGATCTCCTGGGCGTCCAACGGAAGGGGTCTCCTGCGGCGATCGGCGCCGGTCTGCTTCGATCGGCGCCGGTCTGCTTCGATCCGGGTGCGCATAAAGTCTATGCAGACTGGATAGGCGCGGATCATAGCGCGATGGTCCGGGGGAGGTCCAGACGGTCGGCCGCGGCGCTAGGATCGACCAAGTGGACGACCTGCCGGAGCACGTGGCCGCAAATCGCGAGGCGTGGGACCGCTACGCGGTGGAGTACGCCGGCGCCGGCGAGCGCGCCTGGGCCGCCACCGCGGTGACGTGGGGACTGTGGGGCGTGCCGGAGCGGGAGCTCCATCTCCTGCCCGACGACCTCTCCGGCAAGGACGTCGTCGAGCTCGGCTGCGGGACCGCCTACGTCTCAGCCTGGCTCGCCCGGCTGGGCGCCCGCCCGGTCGGCATCGACAATTCGCCGAAGCAGCTCGAGACCGCCCGGCGGCTCCAGGCGGAGCACGGCCTCGACTTCCCGCTCCACCTCGGCAACGCCGAGACCACGCCGTTCCCCGATTCGAGCTTCGACTTCGCGGTCTCCGAGTATGGCGCCGCCCTCTGGGCCGATCCGTACGCCTGGATCCCCGAGGCCGCGCGGATCCTGCGGGCCGGCGGGCGACTCATGTTCCTGACCAACGGGATCATCCTGAACCTCTGCGTCGAGGAGCTCGAGGAGAACGACCCGGCGAAGGATCGGCTGCTTCGCCCGCTCTTCGGGCTGCATCGCATCTCGTGGCCCTTCGATACCGCCGTCGAGTTCCACCTGCCACACGGGGCGTGGATCGACCTGCTGCGGGCGAACGGCTTCGAGATCGAGCGGCTGGTCGAGATCCAGGCCCCGCCGGACGCGGTGGACAGCCCGAAGCACGCCTTCGTGAGCGCCGCGTGGGCGAAGCAGTGGCCGTCCGAGGAGGCGTGGCTGGTGCGGAAAGGGGCGCGAGGTCCGTCTGTCCCCGGCTGATCCAGGCCAAGCCGGACGTGGGCGCCATGTCGAGCGTGGCCGGAGGGTCAGCCCCGCTCCGGTCAGATCGAACACGAGGTGTGTCAGATCGACGCGAGTCCTGTCAGATCGACACGAGGTGAGGGTTCGTCGGAGCTCGGGCGCCCGGCGAACGAGTCTCGAGCGTGGGGTCCGGCACGGAGGCTGACAACTCGCCGCCTTGAGGTTGATCTGGCACGACAGTGATGTCCAAGCCTCGCCTGGTGTCGATGTGTCCGGTTCGGGGCGCCCTGTCGCGGGGGCGCCGTGGCGCCGGGGCACGGGTCGCCGGGGCGCAGCTCGCCTGCCCCGGTGCTTCCCTATCGCAAGAATGCTTAGCCGACGCGCGTTGGACCGCGGCGGCGGTGCTGCGTGGGCCGGGAACGCCGCGATTGGAGCCGATCAGAGCCGCTCTACGCCTTCCCATGATGGATGGGTCTCCGAAGGCGCCGAAACGGGGCCAGCGACGCCGATGATGGCGCTCAAGCGTGATTGCTAAGCGTTCTTGAAATAGCGCGGCCGCGGGAGGAGGGCGCCAGGCGCGGCCGCGGGCGAGGGGCGCCAGGCGCGGGCGGGGGGGCAGTGGGCGCCAGGCGCGGGCCTGCGGGCGCGGGGCGCG
>JACPOU010000035.1 GCA_016191345.1 Chloroflexota bacterium | reverse complement strand
GCGGCGCGTCAGGTGTCGTCAGCGCAAGGCGGAGCCGAGGACCGGAGCGAGCGCCCTCAAACGGGCGTGAGCGAGGACCGCAGGCGACAACGCCGCGATGACGGCGCATGGCGCGCCGCTAGTCGTTGTACAGGCGTTCCTCGATGAGCTTCTCCTGCACGGTGCGCCCGTTCGGGTCGAAGCAGGAGTACTCGAAGTGCTTCTCGAACTCGAGGTCCACGTTGTCCTGGCCGCCGCGATTCTTCTCGACCGAGAGGATCACCCAGTCACGGAACCGCTGCGCCTGGTACGGGTTGAACTCGATGTTGACCTTGGCGACGATCTGGTACTTCTCGTTGAGGATCAGGATGATGTCGGCCTCGTAGTTGATGGCCGACGAGCCGCGCAGGTGGAAGTTCCGGAGGCGCGACGCCTTGAGCCCCTCCTTGTCCGCGGCGACGATCGCGATCAGCGGCACGCCCTCGGACAGGGCGATGTCCTTGAGGCCGTTGACGACATACGTGACCTTCTCGGTCTCGGTGTCCGGCTCGGGGATCTGGGGCACCTTCTGGAGGTAGTCCACGATGACCATGAGCCGCCGGTCGCCGGCGAGCTCCCGGTACTGCTGGACGAGCTTGCGCATGTTGTCGATCGTGCTGGCCGTCGCCGAGCCGCGGAGCAGGAAGAGATTCTGGCCGTAGCGGGCGATCCGGTCGAGGGATGGGCGCAGGCGAGGGTTGTTCGCGAGGTTCGGCGCCTCGGTGCCGTCGGCGGACCACGTCCCGAGGATCTCCTTGCGGACGTCCTGGATCTTGATCGCCCCGGTCTTCTGGGGCAGGTGGGCGAGGGCCGATTCGAGGGCGATGAGCCGGTTCAGCAGGTACGGCTCGTCATGCTCGAAGCAGATGTACAGCACGCTCGCCTGGCCCGAGGCCGCGACGTTGCGCGCCATCTGGAGGGCCATCGTCGTCTTGCCCGTGCCCTGGGCGCCGCCGATCAGCAGCAGCTCGCCGGGACGGATGCCGCCGCCGATCGTCTTGTCGAGGGGCGTCAGCCCGAGCGGGACCGGCTCGTACTCGGCCAGCTGGCCGCTCACCACCTTGTCGTTGAGGGCCACGAGCACGTCGAGCGCCGACTTGGGCGCCATGCTCCCGGTCTCGCCCTCGAGCCGCCAGGCCCTGCCGTCCGCCGCTGCCGGCGCCTTCGCCTCTGTCGGCGCCTTCGCCTCTGTCGCCACGATCTGCCGCTCCTCCCCGGGTGGATGCCGTCGCCGCATCCTAGCACCGCCGTTCCACGCCCGGACCGGCTCGGACGGATGGTCCGGGCTGCCCCAAACGTACGGGGCGCGCTGGTGGCCCGGATCCGAGCCCGGGCTGGCGCACCCGGAGCCGGCCTCAGCCCCCGAGGCCGTTCGCGCCGAGGCGGTCCCAGAGCAGGCAGATCGTCCGGATCCCCGTCTCGTAGTTGTCGAGGACCATCGTCTCGTTCGGGGCGTGGGCATTGCTGTCCGGGTTCGCGAAGCCCATCAGGACGACCGTCAGCCCGAGCGTCTCCTCGAACGTGGCCGCGACCGGGATCGAGCCGCCGTTGCGGCGGAAGAAGGGCGGCCGCCCGAACGTCGCCTCGATCGCGCTCGCCGCGGCCCGGACGACGGGATGGTCCACGGGCGTGGCACTGGGCCGCCCGGAACCCAGCTTCGAGACCTCGACGGTCACGCCGGGCGGCGCAACCTGGAGCACGTAGTCGCGGAACTTCGGCCAGAGCACCTCGGGGTCCTGGTCCGCGACGAGCCGCATGCTCACCTTGGCATGGGCATGGGCCGGGATGATCGTCTTCTCGCCGTGGCCCTGGAAGCCGCCCCAGATGCCGTTGACGTCGAGCGTCGGGCGGGCGCCCTCGCGCTCGAGGACCGTGTAGCCCGTTTCCCCCGCGAGGGCGGGTGCGGAGATCCGCGAGCGGAACGCCTCCTCGTCGAACGGGAGCGCCGCCATCCGGGTGCGGGTCGCCTCGTCCAGCGGCCGGACGTCGTCGTAGAAGCCCGGGACCTGGACGACGCCGTCGCGATCCTTCAGTTCGGAGATGATCCGGGCCAGGGCGTTGGCGGGGTTCTCGACCGCGCCCCCGTAGGAGCCGGAATGGAGGTCGATGGGACCGACCGCGACGTCGATCTGCGTGTAGAGGATCCCGCGGAGCGACTCGGTGATCGCCGGGAGATTGCCCTCGTGGAAGCCCGTGTCGCTGATGACGACGACGTCGGCGCCCAGCCGTGCCCTGTTCGCGGCGAGCCAGCCGGGCAGGCTGACCGAGGTCGATTCCTCCTCGCCCTCGAAGACGATCCGGAGGTTGAGGGGCAGCCGACCGCGGGTCGCGAAGAGCGCCTCGGCGGCCTTGAGGTGCATGTGGAGCTGGCCCTTGTCATCCGCGGCGCCGCGACCCACGACGCGGCCGTCCTTCACGAACGGGTCGAAGGGGGCGGTCTCCCAGAGCTCGATCGGGTCGACCGGCTGGACGTCGTAGTGGCAGTAGACGAGCACGGTCGGCGCGCCGGGCGCGTGGAGCCAGTCCGCGTAGACGATCGGGTGCCAGGGCGTCGGGCTGACCTCAGCGTGCTCGAAGCCCATCCGCGTCAGCTCGCCGACGATCCATTCGGCGGCCCGGACCATGTCCGGGCCGTGCTCCGGCAGCGCGGAGATGCTCGGGATGCGGAGGAACTCGAAGTACGACTCGAGCCGCGCCGCGCGCGTCGCCTCGAGATGGGCTTCGACGGCGGGATCGATCGCGGTCATGCGGGTCCTCCACATGGAACGACCGGCGGGCCCGAGGGACCGCCGGTCGAGATCTGACGAACCGGGTCAGGCCGGGTTCGGTGCGGGTGACGTGGCCGGCGGGATCTCCGGCTTCGGGGCCGCTCCCGCCGGAGCCGTCGGAGCCGGGGGCTCGCGACGGCGTGGCGGCAGGCCGTGGAGGTTCTCCTTCGGCGGGAAATCGCTGAACAGCGATTCGAACGCCGCGCTGTCCACGGTCTCCTCGGCGATCAGCTTCTGGGCGAGCGTCTCGAGGCGGTCGCGATGCGTTTCGAGGACCTGGGTCGCGCGCTCGTAGGCCCGGTCGATGATCGCCCGGACCTCCTCGTCGATCTGCTTCGCGATCTCGTCCGAGTAGTTGCGCTGCTCGCCGATCTCGCGACCCAGGAAGACGAGCTCGTCGCGCTTGCCGAAGGACAGCGGCCCCAGGCGGTCGCTCATCCCGAACTCGGTGACCATCCGGCGGGCCAGGTCCGTCGCCTTCTCGATGTCGTTCGAGGAGCCGGTGGTCGTGTCGCCGAAGACGAGGCGCTCGGAGACGTTGCCGCCGAGGAGGCCGGCGATCTTGTCCTCGAATTCGCTCTTCGACTGGAGGTAGCGGTCCTCGGTCGGGAGGGCCATCGTGTAGCCGAGGGCCATCCCGCGGCTGACGATCGTGACCTTCTGGACCGGGTCGCACTTCGGGAGGACCCGCTGGACGACGGCGTGGCCGCCCTCGTGGTAGGCGATGATCAGCTTCTCCGCGTCGGAGATGATCCGCGACTTCCGCTCCGGGCCGGCGACGATCCGCTCGAGGGCCTCCTCGAACTCCGCCATGCCGATCGTCTTGCGGTTCCGGCGGGCGGCGAGGATCGCACCCTCGTTGACGAGGTTCGCGAGGTCCGCGCCCGAGAAGCCCGGGGACTGCCGCGCGAGCTCCTCGACCGACACGCCCTTGTCGAGGGGCTTGCCCTTGGCGTGGACTTTGAGGATCGCGACGCGACCCTTCATGTCCGGCCGGTCCAGGATGACCTGGCGGTCGAAGCGGCCGGGTCGCAGGAGCGCCGGGTCCAGGACGTCGGGCCGGTTGGTCGCCGCGACCACGATCACGCCCGTGTTCGTGTCGAAGCCGTCCATCTCGACGAGGATCTGGTTGAGGGTCTGCTCCCGCTCGTCGTGGCTGCCGCCGAGGCCGGCACCGCGCTGCCGGCCGACCGCGTCGATCTCGTCCACGAAGACGATGCAGGGCGAGTTGCGCTTGGCCTGGTCGAAGAGGTCGCGGACACGGCTGGCGCCGACGCCGACGAACATCTCCACGAACTCCGAGCCGGAGATGCTGAAGAACGGGACCCCGGCCTCGCCCGCGACGGCCCGCGCCATCAGAGTCTTGCCGGTTCCGGGCGGTCCCACGAGGAGCACGCCGCGCGGGATGCGGGCGCCCAGGGTGTTGAACTTCTCCGGGAACTTGAGGAACTCGACGACTTCCTGGAGCTCCGTCTTCGCCTCGTCCACGCCCGCCACGTCGGCGAACGTCACGACCGTCTTGTTGCCGAGGAACATCCGGGCCCGGCTCTTGCCGAAGCTGAGCGCCTGGTTGTTCGTGCCCTGGGCCTGCCGCATCATGAAGTAGATGAAGCCGCCGATGACGAGGAGCGGCAGGAGGCCGGTCAGGAGCAACCCCACCCACGAGTTGTCCGGGGGCTGCTCGGCGGCGTAGATGGACGGGTTGAACGGCTGGTCACCGGCCTCGGCCGCGGCCTTGATGTCCGGGTAGACCTGGGTCAGGACGCTCGGGATGACGACCGTGTACGTCGACTTGTCCTTGAGCTTGACCGTGAGGGTCTCGCCGCGCTGCGTGACGGTATCGACCTGGCCGGCCTGGACTTGGCCGAGGAACTCGCCATACCCCTTCGCGGAGGGCGCGGTCGTCTGATTGAGCCACGTGTACAGCAATGCCGCGACGCCGATGGCGAGAACGAACATCAGCAGGGCGTTGCGCATGAGCCTGGGATTCAACAAGGGCCTCCGGTCGAGGGGGCCGGCGCCGTGGCCGGTCGCAGCGAGTATAGCGTCGGGCTTCTTGGAGCCCGCTGAGAAGCGCGGAGCCCTCCGTGGGCCCTCGCCAATCCTTACGGACGCGGGTCGCCAATGGATGGTGCCGCTGCGGAGAGTCCGCGAAGAAATCGCTACAAACGGCGACGGTCCTCGCCGGGAAGGCCGTCATCAGGGTCGAGGGTGGTAGCGGAGACAGGATTTGAACCTGTGACCAAGGGCTTATGAGTCCCCTGCTCTACCACTGAGCTACTCCGCCACGGTTCACGCTCAGTTGCACGACACAGCTGGCGCGGAGCTTGACCACAACCGTTCTTGAGCCGATGACGGTGACCGTGGTTTCGAAGCACGGTGGTCGATCGTCATGAGCTCTGGCGCCCGCGGTCGGGCTCGACCTGATTCTATAGCCGCGCCGGACATTCTGGACAACCTGGCCTCGTTCGCCCGTCACCTGCGGGCCGAGAACAAGGCGCCGTCGACGATCGTGACCTACTCGAAGGCGGTCGTGCAGTCGAGTCGTTCCTCGCTGAGCCGCGGCGGCGGCGGCCGCGGCGAGCCGGCGATGTGCGACGTGAATCCCGACCGATGGAGCTGTCGGAGGCCCGCCCGCAGGTCAGCGACTTCGCCCGAAAGTGGCTTGACCAGCTCAACGCAATGGCCCAGGCCTAGCGGCTCCCGTCTGACAAGGTCGCTCGCTGGAGCCGGACGATCCGGCCGGTGATGGACCAGCCCGTACGGCTGTGTATGGTCGCCCGGAGCAGGGCGGCCTGAAGGAGATCGTCGCCTGGGTTCCACTGAACCCCTGCGCCTCGACGCCACAGGAGTCGCCGCCGTCCCAGCACCGCCCGTTCGGACTCCTCGAACAGCGGACGGACCTCGCCTGCGTCGAGGCGCAGCGAACCGGCGACGCGCCGTGAGAGTTCCCCGCCATCCGATCCGTCGTGGGCGTGGAAGGCAGCAACCACGCCATCGATCAGTGGCTTCATGACCGCCGCAAGGTGAACCTCGCGAGGCGCGGCGATGTCGATGACCAGCCCGAGTCGATCGTCTACCGCTCCGCGACGACGCAGATCGACCGGACCGGCTCGAACCGCGTGCCAGACGTCCGCCATCGGCATCAGCGAGGTGAGGGCCGAGATGGCCGTCGGTCCGAAACCAGCGATGATGTCCACCTCCGCCCAGCGGTGCCAGATGGGTGCGGCGACCACCTCGTATCGGTGGAAGTAGGTGCCCAAGCCAGTCGGTGGTGCCGGGACATCGTCCCATCGCTCGAACGACACGAAAGCCCGATCGGCGCGCGAACGCCGAAGCCCCGACGTTGTAGAAGAGGACGTTCTCGGCGTCTACGAGGTCGCGGCTCGTCGAGGCGAACTCAGCCCGAAGGCCGGAAGCCCTGGTCGCGACCAAGCCCGTAAGCGCAACACGCAGGGCCGTCCTGAACCGCAGCGAGTCCCCCCTTGGTTCGAATGGCAGCCGCCGCTCGCTCCAAGCCTCGACGACGCCCGGGATCTGCTCCTGGACCAAGAACGGCTCAGACATCTTCGCTCCACCGCGTCCGGATGATCACGACCGCGACAATGGCCGCGGTGATGACGCCCAACAAGATCGAAACCCACCAGAGGCCGAAGAACACGCCGAAGGCGATGAAGCCGCCGATGACAACAAGTTCCAACAGGAGTCTGAGCCCCGCCGCGAAGGCCCCCACCACCGTTCTTCCTCGTGCGAACTCCAACGAGGTCGATTGTGGGTAGCTTGGGAAGGGGGCAGTCACCCTGATACCAGAGCGCCTTGACCCGCTGCTGCCTCGCGAACTGAGGCACGGCGCGTGACACTGTTGACACTTCGCCCTAGGGTGCACGAACCATGACGCTCGCAGACCGCGCTCGAACCGTTGACGATGAGCTCCGCACGGCGCTCGACGATGTTCGGGCTCTCGATCCTGCGCTCGGAGACCGCGTGGCCGCGCTGATCGACGAGCGCGACAGGTCGCGGGACACCCACTATCTGACAAGCACCCAGGCCGCGGAGGCGCTTGGCGTGAGCCGCAGCACGGAGAAGAAGTGGGCTCGCCTCGGCTACGAGCACGACGCCTACCGCACTGACGGGGGGCAGGTCCTGATCCCGCGTCGCGAGGTCGACCGCGTCACGAGGCTCGAGGGTCACATGGCTGAGACGCCTGGGCCGACAGGACCAGCGCCCGAGGCTGAGGGAGCGGCAAGCCGTTGACCCGACCCTCAGCATCGGGGCCGAACCGGACGTCGCGAACGGTCATTCGCGTGTTCCTGGCAGTTGACCTCCTCGTCCTCGTCCCGCTCGGACTGTTCCTGATCTGGTTGGCGATGTTCGGCGAGGTCGACTACTGGGATGACGCCGAGCGGCTTCTCGTGGCAGGGCTTGGACTCGTCGACGCTGTGATGTTCCTCGCTGTCGGCGCTGGCCTGGTCAGATACAACATCCTTGGCCATCCAAGAGTGCAGATCGAGCCCGGGGGTCTCCTGATCGGCTCGAGCCGGTTCGCGTGGCATGAGATCGACGAAGCCGTGGGCGTGATCTTCTATGGCGTGCCGTACCTGCTCCTTGCCATTTCCCCTACTGCGCTCGTGCGTCTATCGCTCGTGGATCGTGCTTCCATGCGGCTCACGCCCACGCCAAAGACGGCAAGCGGTCACCGGTACGTCTCGATCACGGAGCAACAGCTTGCTGGCAGCGTCGACACAGCCCTCGATCGCCTCGCCCCGCTGGTCACCCGTCGCTGAGTGCGTGCTGAACGGCGCACAGCCTCTACGAGGCGGCCTACGCTGCCGTAGCCCGTGCGCGAACCGCCCGAGCTGATGACGCTCGACAGGGCGTTGCTGCAATCCGGCCTGGGCCGTCGACCGAGCGCTGTCGTCGCCGACTCAACCGACCGACGTGAGCAGGGGCGGGATCGGGGCTCTGCGCGCGTCAAGGTTCAGGACGTAACAGCTGACGCACCCGACCGTCTCTGCTGCGTCACCCGTCCAGAGGGACATGGGATGCACTCGTCGCACACGCGACTCGCAACCACGGCCACCGTCGGCCTGCTCATCGCGGCCGCCTGCACGTCAGCCGCAACCCCGGCGCCGGACATCACGCCAGCGGCGTCGCCGTCGGTCACGATCACCCCGGCGAGCCCGAGCCCGTCAGCGACACCGTCCACCACGGAGCCCATGGCAGTTCCCGTGCCACCCAAGCCCACCGGGGTGACGTTCGACGAGGAGACGCGCTTGATCGGCAACGGACAGTTTGGGCAGGTCACCCAGACGGTCACGTGGGGAGCGCCGCGGAGCGAGGGCGTCGAGGTTCGGGTCTACGGCGTGATCGAGTGCATCGCCGAGCCGGCCGACCCAGCCCCGGGCACCAATGGCCCATGCCTCGTGGAGCACACGCCCCTGCCGGAATCGGTCCGGAGGCTGCTCGCCACGGCACCGGCGTCCGATGGCGCTGTCAGCTGGACCTGGACGGAGGAAGGCGGCTGCGACCCCAACCCATTCAAGTCTGCCCCCGACGGGACGAGGTACCACGCCGTCGTGCTGGCTGCGTACACCGCGGCGGGCAACTCGATCTTCGCCATCGCCGAACCTGGCCGATGGTGGCGCGCGGCTCCTGGCGAAGTCATCTGCTGAGCTGACCGCGTTCGGCGATCGCACGAATCCGAGCAGCCCACGGCGCGGATCGGTGCCGTCGAGCTGCCGTTGGACGATGGGGCAGGCCGCGCGAGGTCTGGCCCGGACGATCAGCCCCCGGACCCGAAGAGCACGTCGAGCCAGCGGGCGAGCGGGCTCGCCGGCGCATCCGCGCCGAGCTGGACGGCGGCCGAGCCGGGCGCATCGGCCGGCAGCGGCGGCGCGTTGGCCTCCAGCGCGAAGGGGATCTCGCTCGCCGTCCCGAGGCGGAACGCGCGCGCCGCCTGGACGATGTAGCGCTGCTCCTGGATCGTCGTGAGCTCGCGCTCCATCGCACTGACCTCCTGGGCCAGCGACGCGTTGGCCGCGCGCAGGTCGTCGGCCCGCGACGACGCGGCGGATGCCTCGGCGACCTGGCGGCCGAAGGAGATCACGAGCCAGGCCAGCACGACGCTGGCGGCGATGAGGACGAGGCGCCGGGGAGCGATCCCGAGCATCGGCAGGTTCGCGACGTCGGGCAGCTCCACCGGGGCCGGGGCATCGTCACGAACGACGCGGGTCGACGTGGCGGAGGCGCCGGCCCGGTTGCGGAGGAAGGCAGGGACGGCCGAGAGGTCGGCTCCGCGCTCGGCGGGCCGGGCGTCGGGCGGCTCGGGTGTCGGGGGGAAGGCCATCGGGGCCGAGCGTAGCTACGTTGCTGCGGTCGTGTCAACCGCGACGTTGCGCTTCGCCCTGTGCCACGCAAGGTGGCACGCCCGCCGCCCAGTGTTCGCTATGCTGCCGCACATCGAACGCGTGTTCTGTTTCAGGGAGTCCAGCCATGCGGACCTACGCTCCGGCCGGGACGGACGCCGTCCTTGCCCGCCTGCTCGAGGATCCGTCCCTGGCCTCCGCGGTCCTCCATCACGAGGTCATCCCGGCGCGGCCCGCGGACAGCGTGCCGTTCCCCGACTGGCTGGATCCGCGGATCGCCGGCGGCCTGCGCTCGCGCGGGATCGAGAGCCTCTATCGTCACCAGGCGGAGGCGATCGAGACCGTCCATGCCGGCCAGGACGTCGTCGTGGTCACGCCGACCGCGTCCGGGAAGACGCTGTGCTACACGCTGCCGGTCCTCCAGGCGCTGGCCGAGGATCCGTCGGCCCGGGCGTTGTTCCTGTTCCCGACGAAGGCCCTCGGCCAGGACCAGGTCGCCGAGTTCGCGGGCCTGGCGATGGCGAGCTCCATCCCGGTCTCCGCGGCCACGTACGACGGTGACACGCCGGCGCCCATCCGGTCGGCGATCCGGACCGCGGGCCAGGTCGTCGTCACGAATCCGGACATGCTCCACTCCGCCATCCTCCCCCATCACACGAAGTGGTTCCAGCTCTTCGAGCAGGTCCGGGTCATCGTCATCGACGAGCTGCACACGTACCGCGGCGTCTTCGGCAGCCACGTGGCGAACGTCCTCCGGCGGCTGCTGCGGCTCTGCCGCCACTACGGCTCCAACCCCGTCATCGTGTGCGCCTCGGCCACGATCGGGAACCCGGCCGAACTTGCCGCCCAGCTGACCGGACGGACGCCACGACTCGTGGACCGCAACGGCGCCCCGCGCGGCGAGCGGCACGTCCTGCTCGTGAACCCGCCGCTCCTGGACGTCGCCACCGGCGCCCGATCCTCGGCCCTGACCCACGCCCAGCGATGGGCGCTCCCCTTCCTCCGAGCGGGTCGCCAGACGATCGTCTTCGGGCGGGCTCGGGTCGCCGTGGAGATCCTCCTCACCGGCCTGCGCGAGGCGCTCCGCGAGCACCTCGGCCCCCGCTCACGGATCCGCGGCTACCGGGGCGGCTACCTGCCGACGGAGCGGCGGTCCATCGAGCGGGGACTCCGCAGCGGGGAGATCCTCGGCGTCGTGTCGACGAACGCGCTCGAGCTGGGCGTGGACATCGGCTCGCTGGACGTCGCGGTGCTTGCCGGCTACCCCGGCTCGGTGGCGGCCACGTGGCAGCAGCTCGGGCGCGCCGGGCGACGCCTCGAGACCTCCGTCGGGATCCTCGTCGCGTCGGCCTCGCCGGTTGACCAGTACGTGATCCACCACCCGGAGTTCCTCCTCGAGCGCTCGCCCGAGGAGGCCAGGGTGGATCCGGACAACCTCCACATCCTGCTCGCCCACCTGCGCTGCGCGACGTTCGAGCGGCCGTTCGAGCCCGGCGAGGTCTTCGGTCCGCAGCCGGCGGACGATCTGCTGGCCTTCCTCGGCGAGGAGGGCCACGTCCGGGAGGCCGGCGACGGACGCTGGTACTGGAGCTCGGAGAACTTCCCGGCGTCGGAGGTCAGCCTCCGGTCCGCGGCCCCGGAGAACGTCGTGATCATCGACACGACGCCGGACCGGCCGCGCGTCCTCGGTGAGGTGGACCTCTTCTCAGCCCAGGTTCTCGTCCACGAGCGGGCGATCTACCTCCACGAATCGGTCCAGTACCACGTGGACCGCCTCGAGTGGGGCGAGCGCAAGGCGTACGTCCACAAGGTGGACGCGGACCACTACACGTACGCGAACCGGGCGGTGACCCTGAAGCCGCTCGACGTCTTCGCCGACGCGCCGGCGACGGGCGGCCGGAGGGTCCACGGCGAGGTCATGGTCGCGAGCCTCGTGACCCTCTTCAAGAAGCTCAAGTTCGGCACGGACGAGAACGTCGGCTGGGGTCCCATCGACCTCCCCGAGCTGGAGCTCCAGACGACGGCCTACTGGGTGACCGCGGACGCGGCGGCGGCCGGCTGGCGCCGTGACGACCTCGACATCGCGCTCGTCGGCGCGGGGCGGGCGATCCAGGCCGTGGCGGCGGTGCTCCTCATGGTCGATCCGCGGGACCTGGGCCTCGTGTCACAGGTTCGCTCGCCGCACCAGGAATCGCCGACGATCTACATCTACGAGGCGATACCGGGCGGCGTCGGCCTCTCGGAGCGGCTGTTCGCGCGGCACGAGGAGCTCGTGAGCGGCGCGGCCGCCCTCGTCGAGTCCTGTTCCTGCGACAGCGGCTGCCCGGCCTGCACGGGTCCCCGCCTCGATCCGCTCGTCGATGCCAAGGCCCTCGCCCTTCGACTGCTCCGCGGGCTCGGATCGGGCGGGGCCGTGGCCGCGGATCGCGAGCCGGCGCAGGTCGCCTGAGATGGCCATCGCCCTCGAACGGCGGCTCGCGAACTTCCGCACGACGCGCGGAGGGGATGCTGCCACCCACGCCGCCGAAACCGCGGACCGGACCCGGCGGGTCGCCGCCGGCGCCGAGCGCCTGGCCGCGGAGGTGGATGGCGAGCTCGTGCGGACGGCGACCGGGTGCTTCGTCCGGGTCGAGGGCCGCGGCGGCGTGATCCCCGTCGATCGCGAGCGCCTGGCCGGGCTGCCGGGCCAGCCGCCGCCCGGCGTCACGCTCGTCTGCCTCGACACGGAGACGACGGGGCTCGCGACCGCCGCCGGGACGCTCGCCTTCCTCGTCGGCCTCGGCTGGTGGGAGGGCGCCCGGTTCCGGCAGCTCCAGCTCCTCCTGCCGGACCACGCCGACGAGCCGGCCTTCCTCGATGAGCTCCGGCGCCACATCCCGACGGCCGCCTGGCTCGTCACGTACAACGGCCGGGGGTTCGACTGGCCACTCCTCGTCGCCCGGTACCGGATGGCCGGCGCAGGTCCGCCGGTCCACGCCGGGCACCTGGACCTCCTGCCGGTCGTCCGGCGGCTCTTCCGGCACCGGATGCCCGATGCCCGCCTCCAGACGGCCGAGACCCAGCTCCTCGGACTCCGCCGCTTCGGCGACATCGAGGGCTGGGAGATCCCGGCCCGCTACCTCCAGTTCCTCCGGGACGGCGAACCGGCTCGGCTCCTCGACATCGTCCGGCACAACGACGAGGACGTCCGATCGCTCGCGCGGCTCCTCGCCCACGTGGAGCAGGGGCTCGGCGACGCGAGCGCCCGGCGCGACGCACCGAGCGGCGACCTCGCCGGCCTGGCCCGTGCCTTCGCGATGGAGCGGCGGTTCGAGGAAGCGCTCGCCTGCCTCGACGTGGCCGTCGCCGCTCGCGACAGCCGTCCAGTCCCGGCCGTTCCCCTGCGCCGCGCCGAACCGCGCCTCGTGCGCGAGGAGGCGGATCACTGGTGGTCGCCGCGGCGCCGGCCGGACTTCGGGGGTCGGATCGGCCGGCCGACCGCGGACGCCGCGTGGCGCCACGCTGAAGACGATCGGCTCGACGGTGCCTGGACGCCGGCCCGCCTCCACGCGGATCGCGCCCGGCTGCTCCGGCGGCTCGGACGCCACGCCGAGGCGGAGGTCGCCTGGCTGGAGCTCGCCGATGCCGGCGGGACACTCGGCGCGCTCGCCTGGATCGAGATCGCAAAGCTCCGCGAGCACCGCCGCCGCGACCCGGAGGCGGCCCTTGCGGCGACGCTCGCGGCACTTCGGCTCGTGGAGCGGCGGCGATTCGTGGCCCGAGCGGAGGTCCGGCTGGAGCGCGATCTCGCAGCGCGTGCCGCACGGCTTCGCCGGCGCATCGCCCGGCGGGGCTCGACCAGCGCCGCGGCACCAGGGGCCGGGCTCTCGAGGAACCCGGCAAGCCCGTCAGACAGCCCTGCAACGGGTGTCAGGGTCGCCTGAGCGAGCCCGCCAGCCGGTCGGCGATCGCGGGGATCGTCGGGATGCCGTCGAGGCCGGGGGCCTCGACGGCCAGCGAACCGAGCGCGGCACCCAGGCGCAGGTCGCCGCCGCGGCGCGCCGAACCCCCGAGTGGATGCCCGAGCCGCGCGGCGACGACGCCGGCGAGGAACGCGTCGCCGGCACCGGTGGCGTCGACAACCACGCGGCTCCGGATCGACGCGTAGCGCCGCGTCCTGCCCCGCCCATCGCGATCCAGGCCGACGCCACCCCGATCGCCATCGGTCACGATCAGGGTGGCGCCATCGGCGAGCAGCGACAGGAGCGCCGCCGGGCTGGTGCCCGGCTCGACATCGAGACGGCTCACGCTCACGAGCGCCGCTCGCGAGACCAGCGGATTCGGGGCGGGCGGCCGCATCCGCACGTCCCCGCCGCGGCGAAGGTCGCGCAGCAGGCCCTGCCAACCGAGGGCCACAAAGGCGTCGATGGCCGGCGCGGCGGCCCACGTCCCGGGCAGCTCGTTCGCGACGGGCCCCAGCAGCCAGGCGCCCGAAGCGCGCCACGAATCGGGCAGCGCCGCGACCGGCAGGGGCTCGCCGGGCTCGACGCACCACTGCCGCCGGAGCCTCCCGACCTGACGGTTGTCGAACACCGGGCTCCGGTGCAGCCGCGCCACGGTCACGATGGCCCCCGCCTCGCGGAGGACGTCCAGCTCCTTCGCGTCCGCCACCGCGGCGTCCCCGCCGACCAGCACCCGTGGCCGCAGTCCGAGCCGGGCGAGCGCGAGCCCCGCGTAGGCCACCGCCCCGCCGAGTCGCCAGCCGCGCGGATCGTCCGGGGCGAGGTCGCGCGCTGCGGACCCGACGACCACGACCTCCGGGAGCACAGCCGAGGTCATGCGGCCGCCGCCCTATACTCGGGCGACCGGCCGCGGCGCGCGGCCCAGCGCGAGGCCCGAGCGTGCATTTCTACGAGCTCCACGAGGGTGACGGCGACGTCTTCTTCGACGTGCTCCTCTTCCGCGAGGAGGAGATGGACCCCGAGGAGTTCTTCACGGTCGTCAACTCGATCCGCCGCCGCATCGTCGATGCCTATGATGCCGACACGCTCGTCGAGGCGATCGCGGCCGAGCTGGAGCAGGACTACGGGTTCGTCTTCGTCTCCGACGACCGCCTCACGGCGGCGGTCAATGTCTCGAAGGTCGAGGAGGACAACTTCCTCGCCGAGCTCGATCCATCGCAGCTCGACGACGAGGACGAGGCAGAGGACGAGGCCGACATCGATTCCGCCGACTACCGGACGATCCTCGCCGACTTCGAACCCGGCGAACAGCCGCCGAACTGAGCGCGGCATCGCCCGGCCGCTCAGCGGCTGAAGAGGATCTCGAGGACGTCCCCGTCCCGGACGCGGTAGGTCCGGCCCTCGGAGCGGAGCCGGCCGGCCCTGCGCGCCTCGGCCATCGAACCCAGGTGGAGCAGGTCCTCGTAGGCGACCGTCTCCGCCCGGATGAAGCCCTTCGCGAGGTCCGTGTGGATCGCGCCGGCGGCCTCGACCGCGGAGCTGCCGTCGGGGATCGGCCAGGCGCGGACCTCGTCCGGCCCGGCGGTCAGGAACGAGATCAGGCCGAGCAGCTGGTAGGACAGCGCGATCACGCGCCCAAGGCCGGATTCGGCGATCCCGAGCTCTTCCATGAAGATCGCGGCCTCGTCCGGCTCCAGCTCGCCGAGCTCCATCTCGATCTTCGCCGAGAGCGCCTCCACGAGCGCGTGCGCGTGCTGGTAGGTCCCGCGGATCCGCTCGACGAGCGCGGGCGCGCCCGGGATCTCGCGCTCGCCGATGTTGAGGAGGACGAGCACCGGCTTCTCGCTCAGGAACCGGAAGCCGCGGATCGCCTTGGTCTCGTCCGCATCGAGGCCGGTGTCGCGGATCGGCGTTCCGGCCTCGAGGGCCGCCTTGAGCTTCCGGAGCACGACCTCCTCGCGCTCGTTCGACTCCCGCTCGGCCGGAGTGCCGTGGCGGCCCGACGACGCGAGGCGCTCCAGCCGGCGATCGACCATCGACAGGTCGGCCAGGATGAACTCGAGGTCGAGGTTCTCGAGGTCGCGGGCCGGGTCGACACTCCCCGACGGGTGCGGCACCGACGGATCGTCGAACGCGCGGACGACGTGGAGCAGCGCGTCGGAATCCCGCAGCCGCGCGAGATGCTCGGCCGGCAGCTCCTCCGTCCCGACCCGGCCCTCGCTCGAGGCCGGCGGTGCGGGCAGGTCCACGTACGTGACGTCAGCCTGGACGATCTTCTTCGGCCGGAAGATGGCGGCCAGCCGATCCAGCCGCTCGTCGGGCACCTTGACGACCCCGACGTTCAGGGTGAGGCCCCCGAAGCCGCCGGTCTCGGCGTGGCCACGGGTGAGGGTGTTGAAGACGGTCGTCTTGCCGCTCCCGGCGAGGCCGACGATGGCGATCTGCATGTCGGCGCGGATGGTGACACAGGGCGCCGGGCGCCGCTCCCGTCAGTATCCGGCGGCCGGATCCACCACGTTGTGGAGGGGCTCGCCGAGCGCGAACCGACGGAGGTTGTCGCAGAAGAGCTCGATGCTCCGGTCGAGGACGCGGGCCGAGGACCAGGCCGTGTGCGGCGTGACGATGACGTTGGGCAGATCGTAGAACGGCGAATTCCCGGGCAGCGGCTCCTGGCGGAACGTATCGAGCGCGGCGCCGCCGATCTCACCGGCCGCGAGGGCCCGGAGGAGCGCGCGGTCGTCGATCAGCCGGCCGCGGGCGACGTTGATGAGCCAGGCATGGGGACGCATGGCGGCCAGCGCGGCGGCGTCGATCATGCTGTCCGTCTCGGGCGTGAGCGGGGCCGCGAGGACGACGATGTCCGCCGCCGCCAGGAGCTCGTGGAGCGCGTCCGGTCCCACGATCCGGGCCGGCGCCGGCTCGAAGGCGAACGCGTCGTCGCCCGCGGCGGGACCCGGTCCGGCGCCCGGTCCGGCGCCACGCTCGACGTTCCGCCGGAGCGCGATCACCCGCGCACCGAATGCGCCCGCCAGGGATGCGACCGCGCGCCCGATGGAGCCGTAGCCGACGATCCCGATCGTGAGCTCGCGGAGCTCCACGCCCTCGAGCGGTTGCCAGGTCCGCTCGCGCTGGAGCTCGAGGAGCTGCGGGAGGCGGCGGCTGATCGCGAGAATCAGCATGAGGACGTGCTCGGCAATGGGCCGCGAGAAGACGCCCCGGGCGTTCGTCACGACGATCTCCCGCTCCAGGGCGACCGGCGTGAGCGCCCGTTCCACGCCGGACGTGGCCGAGTGGACCCAGCGCAGGTTCGGGGCGCGGGCGACGAGCCGATCGAACGCCTCCGAACTGAGCCAGCCCCGGAGCAGCGCCTCGACGTCCTCGACCGGGCCGTCGGCGAGGCCTTCGACCGACAGGTTGACGATGCGCGCGCCGGGAGCCGCCGCGCGGATGCGGTCGAGGTCCTGGGCCCGGACGCGAGCCGACAGGATCGGGCTGACCGCGATCGCGGCCGGCACGCCGCCCGGGCCGCTGCCGGGACCCGGCGTGCTCGGGTTGGCGCCACGCATGCTCGGGTTGGCGCCACTCATGCCGGAGCCCCGTGGCCGTCGAGGACCCGCTCGATCCAGGCCGCCGGCCGCTCGATCTCCTCGGGCCGCGGCAGCGTCGCGGGCGACTCCCAGATGCGGTCCAGCGCGGTCCGGCCACGGGCCTCGGCGACGGCCCGTACGAACCGCTCACCCTTCCGGTACTGCTCCATCTTCAGGTCCATGCCGGTCAGCCGGAGGACCGCCCGCTCGAAGCCGGTCCGGTGCTCGCGACGCTCGTGGAAGCGGGCGGAGATGCGCTCCACGCCCGGCACGATGCCCTTGCCGACCTCGTCCATCACGTAGTCGCTGAAGCCCTCGAGGAGGCTCATCACGGCCTGCGTCTCGCGGAACAGCGAGCGCTGCTCGGGGGTCATGAGGCGCTCCATCCAGTGCTCGCCCTGGGCCTCCCCGCGGAGCGACCGCCCGAGCGCCCGGAGCGCGTCGCCGCCGAGGGTCGTCGCGGACCCGCTGAACAGGGTGAGCTGGCGCTCCAGCCGCTCGGCCAGGTACGGCCGGAGCCAGGGATGGCCCTCGAATTCGAAGGCGTGCGTCGTCTCGTGGAGCGCGATCCATGTCCGGAACGGCCCGATCGGGACGTCGAGCGAGCGGGCGGACGCCCGGATGTTCTCCTCGACGAACAGCAGGCGTCCGTCCTCGGCCTCCGCGGACAGCAGGGCGAGGTCGTACTGGCCGAGGACACGGGTTCCCATGAACCCCAGCAGGAAGCCGAGCTGGCGGGTCGTCAGCCAGCGATTGGCGATGACCATGGCCGCCGCGGGGAGCCCGCCGCCCGCCGGCACGACCTGGTTGAGGAGCTGGCCCTCCATCTTCGAGATGAGGGCCTTGAACGTCACGATGTTGGCCTTCACCCAGCCGGCCCGGTCCACGACCGAGGCACGATCGACGACGCCGGGAAGCGCCGTCCCAAGCGCTTCGGCGAGGCGCGGCACGACGATCGCCATGGCCTCGCGATAGGCCGCCTCGGCGGCGTGGAGCTCGAGCGGCGTCAGACGACCCGGCGCGTTCGAGGCCCGCGCCGCGGCGAGGCGCTCGACGGCGACCCAGTCGACGAGGCCCTGCCGCGCGGATCGCTCGGCCCGTCGCCCGACGACCGTCGCCGCGACGCCGAGCGCCGAGCCGATGAGGAACCCGGCCTGCCAGCGCCGGTCGACCGCCCACTGCGTGCCTCGACCCGGGCCGCGCCGGCGCTCCGCGGTCATCGGGCCAGCCCGGCGCCGGATGTCGCGGGCCGCAGCTCCACCGACGAGACATCCGGGAACGCCTCGCTGAACATCCGCTCGGCAATGGCCCGGAAGGCAGCGACGTCGCCCGTCGTCAGCTGGACGTGGACCGGGGCCGCCGCCGGCTCGCGCGGCGCGTCATGGCCGGCATGGCCCGCATCCGCCGCGGTTCCACGCGAGCTGCCGGGCGCCTCGAGCGCGTTGATGGAGAGAAGCTCGGAGAGGGCCGAGGCCGTCGCCGACGCGGAATCCACGATCGCGATCCGGTCGCCCGCGGCGGCGGCGAGGACCGGCCGGAGCAGCGGGTAGTGGGTGCAGCCGAGGAGGAGCGTGTCGATCCGGGCCGATGACGGCAGCGGGAAGATGAACTCGCCATCCTCGTTCCGCTCGCCGAGCAGCGGCGCGAGCGCGGCGGCCACCGCAGCCTCGACGTCGGGACCCGAGATCAGGCCGGCCTCGACCATCGGCACGAGGGCCGGCGTCGCGTGCTCGTAGACCTCGACGGCGGGGTTCTCGTCCTTGATCGCCGCGAAGTAGGCGTGCGAGCGGATCGTCGCCGGCGTGGCGATGACCCCGACCCGCCGGTTGCGGGTGGTCAGCGAGGCCGTCACGGCGCCCGGCCGGATGACCCCCAGCACGGGCAGGTCGTAGCGCCGCCGGAGATCGCCGATCGCCACGGCCGTGGACGTGTTGCGGGCCACGACGATCGCCTTGACGTCCCGCTCCACGAGCGCGTCGATCGATTCCGTGCTGAAGCGGCGGACCTCGTCGTCGGAGCGGGTTCCGTACGGGGCGCGGGCGTTGTCGCCGAGGTAGATGGTCGATTCGGCCGGGCTCCGGCGGAGGATCTCGCGGAGGACGGTCAGGCCGCCGACCCCGGAATCGAAGACCCCGATCGGGCGCGGATCGGACATCCCGCGGTCAGCGGGCGCCGGCGCCGACGGCCGTGCGCTGCGGGAGGAGCAGGGCTGCAGCGACGCGCTCGAGGTCCTGGCTGACGCCGGCCTCCGGGTTGGACAGCACGAACGGGACACCCTGATTGTTCGCCGTCACCACGATCTGACCTTCCGACCGAACCTGGTACTCGGGGACCCGGCCCAGCGCCCGTGTCAGCTCGTCCGGGCCGATCCCCGCGTTCGAGTCGGCGCGGTTCAGCAGGTACCGCACCTTCGTCGGCGGGTAGCCGATCGTCCGGAACGTGTCGGCCAGGGCGATCGTGTTATGGATCGTCGTCGAGTCGTAGGTCACGATCTCGAGGATCGTGTCGGCGCGGTCGAAGAGTGCGAGGTTCAGCTCGTCGAGGGCGACCGACATGTCGACGATGACGACCTCGTACAGCCGTCGCAGGAGCGACAGGACCTTCTCGACGTCGCGCGGCGTGACCATCTCTGCCATCTCGAGGCGCGGCGGGGCGAGGAGGATGTCGATGCCGGACGGGTCGCGCCAGACCACCTCCGCGAGGTCGGATTCGGAGACGCGGTCCGTGGGCAGGTCGAGGATCGAGGCCGCATCGGCGGGAACCCGGAGCAGCGAGCGGAGGTCCGCGAACTGGATGCTGCCATCGACGAGGACCGTCCGCGAGCCCAGCTTCGCCGCGGCGACGGCGAGGTTGAAGGCGATCGTCGTCTTGCCGACCCCGCCCTTCGGGGCGAAGACGGCGATCATCGTCGACGCGGCGCCCGCCCCCGACGCGTCATGGTCCTTCCGCGCCTGGGAGACCCGGCTGATGAGGTCGTAGCCGGAGAAGGGCATCGAGAGGACGCCGTGGATGCCGTTCTCGGGGTCCGGGTCGACGGGCTGCTGCGGGACGGTCAGGACGATCACGGGGAGGCCCGCGCCACCCTCATGCAGCTGCTTCACGACCTGCATGCCCTTGACC
Organism: Chloroflexota bacterium; assembly: GCA_016191345.1. Taxonomy (GTDB): domain Bacteria; phylum Chloroflexota; class Limnocylindria; order Limnocylindrales; family CSP1-4; genus UBA5189. Next base: position 25,609 of record JACPOU010000035.1, on the reverse strand, counting down.
CGTCCCTGCAGGAGCGCGTCGACGATGACGACGTCCGGCCGGAGCTCGGGAATCTGGGTCGCGGCGCGCCCGCCGTCGGTCAGCACGTCGAGCAGCTTGATCTGGGACTGGGCCATCAGCAGGCCGCGGACGTACTGCGCCACCTGCGGAACGTCCTCGATCAGCAGCAGGCGGATCTGGTCGCTTGATGCCATCGGCCGAACGGTACCACGGGCCGACCCGCGATCGTCCGTGGTGCACCAGTCCTGCCCGGGGCCGCCGTCAGTCCCGTTGCGGCCTCAGGCCCGCCGGCGCGGGCCTGGCGGGTCGCCGGCCGTGGACTTCCGGGCCACGAGGATGGCCCGCTCGTCGCCGGGCTCCAGGGCCGCCATGTCGTAGTCGCCGGCGATCATCTCGACCTCGAGGCCGGCGTCCTCGGCGTGGCTCCGGAGCTCGTCCGCGGAGACGAGGTGCAGGGCGTCGGACCGCGTCCAGCGGACCGGCGCCTCGCCCGGGCCGGCCTCGTCGAAGAGGGTCGTCAGGGTGACCGCCCGCGTGGCGCCGTCGTACCAGGCCGCGGCAAGCTTCGCGACGTCGCGGCCGGTCTCGGGGTCGCGGCGCAGCCACTCCAGCGAGAGGCGGCCGTCGAACCGGACGAGGTCCTCGGCGACGGGCTGCCAGGCATCGACGACGACGAGCCCGCCGGGGGCCACGAGCGCCGCCATGGCGGCGAGCGCCCGGCGCTGGTCGCGATGGCCGCCGAGAAGGAGGATCGAGTTGAGGGCGAGGATCGCAAGGCCGAACGTGCCGGCCATCTCGCCCGGCGCGGCGAAGAGATCCCGTTCGAGGAGGTCGAGTCGTCCCGCGAGGCCCTCCCCGGCTGCGCCGGCCCTCGTCCGCGCCCGCTCGATCATCGCCGGGTCGAGGTCGACGCCGGTGACGCGGTGACCCGCCATCGCGAGCGGGACGGCGAGGCGTCCGGTTCCCGAGGCGAGCTCGACGACCGGCCCTGCGACCCGGCCGGCGAGGGCCAGGTAGAGCTCGAGATCGCCGGGGTCCGCGGCGAGGTCCAGGTCGTAGAGGCGGGCAAGCGCCCGGTCGGCATCCGACGGCATGGGCACGATCCTACGCGCGGTGCCACTCGCCGCGGGCCACGAGGATCTCCCGGAGCAGCGCGGGCCGATCGGTCATGAGCCCATCCACGCCGAGGTCGAGGAGCCGGGTCATCTCCGCGCCGTCGTTGACGGTCCAGACGTGGACCGGCAGGCCGGACCGGTGAGCCGCCTCGACGAACCGCGCATCGACCAGCGGCACGCGCCCGGCGCGCAGGGGGACCTGGACGCACCGTCCGGCCCGGCGGCGCAGCAAGGTCATGAGGCCCGGCACACCCCAGGCGGCGAGGCGGAGTGCCGCGACCTCCAGCGTCGCGAGCGACGTGCAGGCATCCGGGCCCAGCGCCGCGCGGACCCGCGCCACGCGGCGGTCGGAGAACGACCCGACGCAGACACGGTCGATCGCATTCGCGGCGCGGATCGCGGCAATGAGCGCGGGCACGGCCGCGTCATGCTTCGGCTCAACGTTGATCCGCGCGTCCGGGAACGCATCGAGGAGCGTCGCGAACTCGACGATCGGCTCCCGGCCGGCCACGCGCGCCGCCCGGACGGCCGACCACGGCAGGTCCGCCACGACGCCATGGCCGTCCGTCACGCGGTCCAGGCGATCGTCATGGAAGGCGATGAGGACGCCGTCGGCCGTGACGTGGACGTCCGTCTCGAGGTAGCGATAGCCGAGCGCGACCGCGGCCGCGAAGGCCGCCATCGTGTTCTCGGGCTGGGTGTCCGCGCCGCCCCGGTGGGCGAACGGGATCGGGCCCGGATGGTCGAGGAACGGGTGCCCGGGCGAACGGACGCCCCGGCCGCCCAGCTCAGCCCTCCCGGTGGATCGTCGCGCCGTCGCGGCGCTTGACGGCGAGCGCGGAGATGGCCTCGAGCGCGGCGCGGTTCGCGATCATCGCGGTCGATTCGGCCCAGTCGTAGGGTGGCGAGACCTCGACGATGTCCATCCCGGCGAGGTCGACCGCGCCGACGATCTGGCGGATGGCGCGGAGGACCTCCCGGCTCAGCATCCCGCCCGGTTCGGGTGTCCCGGTGCCCGGCGCGAGTCCGGGATCGACGACGTCGATGTCGAGCGAGAGGTAGATCGAGTCGGGACCGTCGAGGGCCTCTGCGATCGCGTCGGCGATGACCGCCTCCGCGCCGCGCGACTCGATCTCCGTCATGAAGTGGCAGCGGAGGCCCTGCTCCTTCATCCAGCCCAGGACGACGGGTGACGGCCAGTAGCCGCGCAGGCCCACCTGGACGAAGTTGCGGCCGCGCACCGCGCCGGATTCGATGAGCCGCCGCATCGGCGACCCGTGGCCCGCGAGCTGGCCCCACGAATCCGGAGCCGTGTCCGCGTGCGCGTCGAAGTGGACGATGCCGATGCTCCCGGGCCGGCGGGCCTCGGCGATTGCCGTGGCGGACGGCCAGGTGATCGAGTGGTCGCCGCCGAGGACGATCGGGATCGCCCCGGTCCGGGCGACCTCGAGGACCTTGCGATAGATCATGGCGTGGGCCCGCGTCGGCTGGGCCGGAACGATGTTCGCGTCGCCGGCGTCGACGACGGTCAGGACCTCGAACGGCTCGACGCCGAGCTGCAGCGAGTTCAGCGACCCGACGCTGTACTGGGCCTCGCGGATCGCGCGCGGCCCGAACCGGGCGCCGGACCGGTGGGTGACCATGTCGTCGAACGGCGCGCCGACGATGGCGACGTCCACCTTGCGCGCCCTGAGCTCCGCGGGATCGGTCACCCAGGGCAGGTTCGCGAACGTCGATGGGCCCACGTAGGGCGGCAGGTCGAAGTCGGGATAGACCTCGAAGTCGGCGTCCCAGCCGTTGCCGCGTGCATACCCGGCGGAGCCGGCGTCGCCGGCTGGGTTGGTCGGGCGCTCGCTCACGCGATTCCTCCAGGCCCGGCGTGCCCGTCGCGGGTCGCCTGAGCTCAGCAGGGACGCCGCCGGTTCGGAGTCCGCCGTCCAGCGGGGCGCCGGCGGCATCGTAGCAAAGGCGCTGCGCGGCGGGTCAGCCGCTCGAAGGCTCGCTGCGCGCCGGGTCAGCCGCCCGAGGGCTCGCTCGCCCGGAATTCTGCCCAGGCCGCCTCCACGAGGGTCGGATCGGCGAAGAGGTCGAACGCGGTCTGGGCCACGATCGTCGCGGCCATGAGAACCGTCTCGTCGGCCATGGGGGTCACCGCCGCGTCCCGGAAGCGGATCGAATGGCCGGGCGTCGGGAACGGGGCGATCGCGAGGTCCGGGTGGATCGCGGGGCAGACCCACGACACGTTCGCCATGTCGGTGCTGCCGTAGCTCGCGTCGCCGCCCATGTCCTCGATGCCGTAGGCCGCCGCGTTGGCCATCCAGCGCTCGGCGAGGATGCGGTTCGTGCGCATCGTCCGGGAGCCGCCGGAGAACGTGACCTCGGCGCGGGTGTCCGTGGCCAGGGCGGCCGCGTCGCAGAGCTGCCGGAATCGGACCTGCATCGCCTGGTAGTCCGCGTCGTCGTCGCTGCGGACCATGAACCACGCCTTCGTCCGGTCCGGGATGATGTTGGCGGCCGTGCCGCCCTCCTGGATGATCCCGTGGACGCGCGCCGACGGCCGAAGCTGCTGGCGCCAGAGGCCCACCGAGGTGAAGAGCAGGATCATCGCGTCGAGCGCGTTCCTGCCCTTCCACGGATCCGACGCCGCATGCGACTGGAGGCCGGTGAAGACGACCTCGACGTCGATCGAGGCCAGCGGTGCGATGTCGACATGGCTGCGGTCGCAGGGGTGGTAGAGCAGCGCCGCGTCGAGGCCGTCGAACAGCCCGTCGTCGATCATGAACTGCTTGCCGCTGCCGCGCTCCTCGGCGGGCGTGCCGAGGAAGACGATCACGCCGGGCAGCTCGTCGGCGATGGCGGCCAGGGCGATCGCGGCGCCCACGCCCGACGAGGCCATCGTGTTGTGGCCGCAGCCATGGCCGAGCCCGGGCAGGGCGTCGTACTCGGCGAGGATCCCGATCCGCGGTGCCTCGCCGCCGCGGCCGCCTCGCCGTGTGGCGCGGATCGCGGTGGCGAGTCGGCCGGCCGGGAGCTCGACCTCGAAGCCGTGGGCGCGGAGGGTCTCCGCGCACCACGCCGCCGCCTGGTGCTCCTCGAAGGCGGGCTCCGGATTGGCGTGGATCCGGTGCGAGAGGTCAAGGAGCTCGGCGCGCGCCGCCTCCACCGCGGCCGCGATCCGTTGCTTGCCCGCGGCGTGGGGGGCGGCGGGCCGGGTGGTGAGCAGGCTGGTCGGCATCCGGAACCTCCACGGTCAGGCGAGCGGGGCGGCGCGCCCCGGCGCAGGATCAGCGCTCCGCAGGATCAGCGCTCCATCGACAGCGTCGATTCGGCGACGAGCACCATCGCGACGATGAACAGGACGAGCTGGGGCTGGAACAGGCCCTGGAGCCGCAGGACGACGAGGATCCCCGTGACCAGGGCGACCCAGCCGCCGCGGCGGAGGGCGCGGGTCCAGGAACCACGGTAGGCGATCCGCCGGCCACGCGCGAAGGCCGCGAGCCAGAAGAGCGGCATCGTCGTGATCCCAACGGCCGCCCCGATGGCCACCGCCCCGAGGTAGCCGGCCATGGGCTCCGCGATCGGGTCGCGGGTGAGGACGATGATCCCGACGACGACCCAGGCCGCGAGTGCCGCCCCGAAGAGGGCCAGGTTCCACCGGCGGTCCTTCGGCTCCATCGCCGCGGAGTCTAGGGCGTCGGATCGGCGAGCCGCGCGTCGAGCTCCTCGAGCGCATGCAGCTCGAGGTCCGGGACGAGGTCGCCGGTCCGCGCCGACGTCGGCAGCGGCGTATCCGCCTGGTGGTCCACGAGGTAGGCGACGCGCCAGCCCGCCCCGCGCGCCCCGGCGACATCCGCCGCCCAGTCGTCCCCGACGTGGAGCAGCTGGCGAGGCTCCAGCCCCATGCCGGCCGCGGCGGCCGCGAAGATCGCCGGGTGGGGCTTGATCGTGCCGATCCGCTGCGAGACATAGATCCCGCGGAGGTGCCGGAGCCAGCCTGCCGACTCGGCGTAGCGGTCGATCGTCGCCGCCAGCGGCCAGTTCGACAGGATGCCGACCCGGAAGCCGCGCGCCGCGAGGCGTTCGATCAGCTCGCCTGCCCCGTCCACCGGCTCGATCGCGGCAAGGAACGCGGCGCTGTACGTCTCGACGACGTCGTCGATCTCCGCGGTGCGGCTCAGGCCGGCCGCAGCCGCATCGTCCCAGCGGGCCTCCTGGGCCGGCGGGGCGAGGCCTCGGCAGCGGGCGATGACCCGGGCCGCGCGCTGCGCGAGGTCCACCTCGCGAAGCTCCGGGACCTCTTCGCGAAACTGGCGGTCTCGCTCCTCCGCCCAGGCGGCGCGGAATGCGGCGGCATCGTCGATCCCCAGCCGCGGGGCGACCTCGATCGCGGTCCGCTCCGCAACGCCGCGCATTGCGGCCCGCGAGACCCGGACGAGCGTGTTGCCGAAGTCGAGGGTGATCCCCCGGATGCCCGCGAGCGGCGGCGGGACGTCCGTCACCGCACCGCGCTCGAGGGGCAGATCTCGCGGAACGGGCAGTAGGTGCAGGTCATGGTGTCCGGCTTCGGGCTGTAGTCGCGGGCCCGGATGCCGGCCGCCGCGACCCGGATCTTCTCGCGCGCCTTGTCGAGACGCGCGGCTTCGATCGGCGCGCGCCCGACAAGCCCCGAATCGAGGAAGTGGAGCTGGACGGCGTCGGGCAGCCGGCCCGTCATCGCCTCGTAGGCGAGAGCGTAGATCTGGAGCTGAAGCGAGTCGCGGGCCCGCTGGCGGGCCTTGACCGGGTCGCGGACGTCGCTCGACTTGTAGTCGGTGATCGTCACTTCCTCCGCGCCGAGCAGTCCGAACGACGGCTCGATGACGTCGGCCCGGCCATGCCCGCCAGCGGATGCGGCCGCGAACTGGGCCGCCACGTCCGCGGGGTCCGGGTCCGCCTTGGGTTGGGCCGGCTGTCCCGCAGGACCGTTCCCGAGCGGCCGGATGTCGACCCGGTCGAACCGGCCGCGGATCCGGTCGCCGCCGAGGCTGAACGCGAAGTCGCGCTCGACCCACGCCGGAGCGGGCTCGTCCGACGCGATCCGGGCCTCCCGGAAGCGGCGCAGCGTGGCGCGGCCGGCCTCCAGCCGCGCCGCCTCGTGCTCGCGCGAGACGAACCCCTCGTTCGACCAGGCGCCCTCGAAGACCCGCAGCAGCTCCGCCTCGTCGAGGATGCGGCCGCGGGCCTCGGCCCGGTGGTACTCCTGGACCGCGTGGTGGAGCGCCGAGCCGTAGACCAGGGAGTGGTGCGGCGCCGTCGGGACGCGGAGCACCTGCTGGTAGTGGTAGCGCTTCGGGCAGCCGAGGTAGGCGTCGATCGAGGAGTGGCTCAGGAGCAACGGGCCCTCGAGCGGGGCGCTATCGCGGGCGAGCGGCGAGGCCTCGACTCGGGCCATGGACGCAATCCGCTCCAGCGGACCCGGCACCACGGCCCCCGCGCCGGCCGTGCCCGCCGAGACCGGCAGGTCCATCGCCTCGAGGACGAACGGCGAGACCCGCCGCGCTCGAGCCCCGCCGTAGTCCGCAGCATGGCTGAGGATCAACTCGTCGCGGGCCCGGGTCATGGCGACATAGAAGAGCCGCCGCTCCTCCTGGAGCTGCGGGTTGCCCTCGGTCGTGCCCGCGTTCATGAGCGCCGCCGGCACGCCGAGCGGGTCCCGCCGCGCGGCCGCCGGGAACCGCCCCGCGACGAGGCCGGGCAGGTAGACGATCGGGAACTCGAGGCCCTTCGCCTTGTGGACGGTGAGGATCGCGACCGCGTCGAGGTCCGGGTCCGGATCGGCCGAGGCCGGGTCGTCGCCGGCCTCGATGAGCGTCGCGAGGTGGCGGGCCAGGAAGACCGCCCGATCGTCGGCGAGGAGCGCGGACTGGCTGCGGACGATCTCGAAGAAGCGGGCCACGTTCGCGAGCGCCTCGTCGAGGGCGGGTGACGACCCGGACGCGAGCGTCGCGAGCCAGCCCGAATCGCGGAGGAACGCGTAGAGCACCTCCCCGGCCGGCCGCTGGTGAGCGAGGTCGAGGAATCGTCGCAGGTCGCCGACCAGCCGCCGCACGATGGACCGGCCAGGGGCGGTGAGCTCGAGGCTCGCGGGCGCCGTGTCCGCCTCCTGGAGGACCTCCCAGGCAGAGCGATGCCGGCGTCGCGCGGAGCCCATGACCGCCCCGAGGTCCTCCGAGGCGAGGGCATAGACCGGTGACGCCGCGAGCGCGTAGACATCCGTGCTGGACGCCGGATCCGCGACCGCGCGCAGGAAGGCGAGCAGGACGCGCACCTCCTCGCGGCCGTAGAGCCCGGACGTGCCCGCGAACCGCCACGGGACGCCGGCGACGTTCAGGCTCCTGAGGATCGCGTCCGCGTCCGCGTTCGCCCGCACGAGCACGGCATGCTCGCGCGGCCGCGCGCCGCCCTCGACGCGGCGCCGGATGTCGGCGGCGATCCAGTCCGCCTCCTCGGAGCCCGTGGCGAAGGCATGGTGGCGAACCGGCGCCGGTCGCCGGACGGACCGGTCCGCCCGGAGCTGCTTCGAGATCCCGACCCGGGACTCGAGGCGATCCGGGTCGTTGAAGCGGATCAGGCGGTGGGCCGCGTCGAGGATCGGCGCCGTGGACCGGTAGTTCCGCCGGAGCACGATCGTCCGGGCGCCGCGGTAGCGCTCGCGGAACTCCAGGATGTTGCTGATCGCCGCGCCCCGGAACCGGTAGATGGACTGGTCGTCGTCGCCGACGACCATGACGTTGCGGTGCCGGTCCGCCACGAGCCCCACGAGCTCCGACTGGACGGGATTGGTGTCCTGGAACTCGTCGACGAGGACGTACCGGTAGCGGGCCTGGACCGTGGCCCGGATCGCCGACGAGTCGCGGACGAGGCGCACCGCGAGCGAGACCTGGTCGCCGAAGTCGATCGCGCCCCGTTCCGCGAGCAGGGCCGTGTAGCGCTCGTAGGCCCGGGCGAGCTCCGCCTGGCGCCGCGCGGTCTCGTGGATCGCCTCGACCGCGTCGTGGTCCGCCGCCGAGGCCTCGGGCGCGGCCGCGATCGCGACGGACGCCGCGTCCGCCTCGGCCTGGAGATGGGCGGCGTGAGCGGCGTAACGGGCCGGGCTCACGTCCTCGTCGCGGCAGCGGGCGAAGAGCGTCGCGAGCGCGCCGAGGAAGCGCGTCGGGTCGCCGAGGGGCAGGTATTCCTCGAGCCCGAGGTCGAAGAGCCGCTCCCGGAGGAACACGATCGTCTCGGCGCGGGTGAGGACGCGGGCATCGGGCGAACGGCCCGCCTCGAACGCGAACTCCCGGATGAGGCGGTCGCCGAAGGCGTGGAACGTCGAGATCGCCGTGTCGGCGAAGCCGTACGGGACGAGCTGGTCCACCCGGAGCTGCATCTCCGCAGCGGCCTTGTCCGTGAAGGTCAGGGCGAGGATCTCCGACGGCCGCGCCCGGCGGGTGGCGATGAGCCACGCGATCCGCCGGGTGATGACCTCCGTCTTGCCCGTCCCGGCGCCCGCGACGACGAGGACCGGCCCGTCGTCATGGGTGACCCCGCGACGCTGCTCCGCGTTGAGGCCGGCGAGGAGCGCCTCGAGGCCGGGGTCCGCGGCGGGCTCCGCCGGCGCCAGCGGGCCGAACCCGGACCAGACGGGCAGCTGGTCGAGGCCGCGAACGCGGCGGCCGGTGCGAGCCGCCTTCACGCGCATCGGCGGCCCAGGGGGCGACGGCGGAACGGGGGTCGAGACAGGTCCAGGGATGTCCATGGCCGGAGCGTCGCGCAGCAGCGTGCCACCTCCGATGGCACGGCCGGATCCTTCAGCCCGCGGACCGCACGGGGGGCGAGCCGGGCGGGGCGGCAGCCGGCTGCAGCGCGATCCGGAGCGCCTCGCTCTCCTCGGCCGAGAGCGCCGCCTCCGACGTCCCGCCCGCGACCGCCTTCGCATAGACGCGGGTCAGGTTGCGGGCATGGAGGCTGCTGACGACGAAGCCGTTGCCCATCCCGTCGAGCAGGGCCAGCGCGAAGCTCTGGTTGCCGCCGGTGTCCTCGAACGGGTTGAACCGGACGAGCCCGACGCGCGAGAAGGTCGAGCGCAGGTCCCGCTCGAGGACCGCGGTCCGGGCCTCGACCTCGTCGAGCTCGCGGACGACCTCGTGGACCCGGGTGAGGTGGGCCTCGAGGATGGCCTCGAGGCTCCGCTCGTCGCTGCCCCGCGTGAGCGCCTCGAGCCGCGCCTTCAGGCGCCCGATCCGGCGCGCCTCGACGATGGCGAGGAGCAGGAGGAGGACGATCGCGACCGCGAGCGCGGCGACGATCGGGCCCAGGTTGTCGCGGACCATGGCGCTGAGATCGATGGCGTCGCCTCCTTCCCGGCGAGTGTAGCCGCGGCGGCTGCACGGGGACTCACCACCGTCGCCCGTGTATCCTTCCGGCTCGTCGACCCCGCCCGATCCGCCCGACCCTGCAGGAGCATCCCGGCCCGATGGCGAAGCGAACCCGATACCCCGGCCGTCCCGGCAGCCCGCGTCCCGCCGGCTCCCGACCGACGCCCGGCGGCGGCTCCGGCTCCCCTGGCGCGTCGGCGCCCCGCGGCGGCCTGACCGAGGCCGAGATCGCCCGCGCCGCCGAGATCGAGGCGGAGCTCCAGGCCCGCGAACGCGCCGCCATCGCCGACAACGCTCGTCGCCGCGCCCGCACCCGTGGCGCCGAGGCCGCCGGCAGCGCCGGGGTCATCGCCGATGCCGGCACGCCGCTCTCCGTGCGGGCCGCCCACGAGTACGCCTACGTCGCCCGCGACGTGAAGCGGATCGGCCTCACCGCGATCGTGATGTTCGCGATCCTCGGCGGCCTCTGGGTCCTCGTCAACATCGGCGGCGTCGGCCTCCCCTGATCTCCACAGAGAGGGGGCGGCGATGATCGATCCGTTGGAGGACCTGATCGGCGACTCCCTGCCCCGCTGACGAGCCCTGTCGCCCCGTAGACTGGCGCCATGCCAGCGCTCCGACCTACGAAACGGCTTGCCGGCGCCCGACCCGAGGCCCTCTTCCAGCCGCCGCCCGAGCGCCAGCCCCTGGCCGCGCGGATGCGCCCGCGCACCCTTGACGAGTTCGTTGGCCAGGAGCACCTCGTCGGCCCGAGCGGGCCGTTGGGTCGCTCGGTGGCGCGCGGCCACCTGACGTCGCTCCTCCTCTGGGGGCCGCCCGGCACGGGCAAGACGTCCCTGGCCCGTCTCCTCGCGGCGGCGATCGGCGCCGCCTTCGCGACCCTCTCCGCGGTCATGTCCGGCGTCGCCGAGGTCCGCGGCGCGCTGGCCGCGGCGCAGGAGCTGCTGACGCTCAACGGGAAACGAACGGTCCTCTTCATCGACGAGATCCATCGCTTCAACAAGGCCCAGCAGGACGCGCTCCTGCCGCACGTCGAGGACGGCACGGTCACGCTCATCGGCGCGACGACGGAGAACCCCTACTTCGAGGTCAACTCCGCGCTCCTGTCGCGGCTCCGCGTCTGGCGCCTCGAGCCGCTCACCGACGACGACCTCGGCCGGGTTGTTCGCCGGGCGCTCGAGGACGAGGAGCGCGGCCTCGCGGGGAGCCTCGGCCCGGAGGGTGGCGTGGCGCTCGACGGCGCGGCCTTCGACCACCTGATCTCGATGGCCGGGGGCGACGCCCGCGCGGCCCTGAACGTGCTCGAGGGCGCGGCCGCGCTCGCCGAGTCGGAGAATGTCCGCGACGCGGACGGCAACGTCGCGCCTCGGCTCGAGGACGTCGAGGCCGCTGCCCAGCAACGGGTCCTCGCCTACGACCGGGCCGGCGACGGGCATTACGACACCGCATCGGCGCTCATCAAGAGCCTCCGCGGCAACGACCCCGATGCCGCCGTGTACTGGCTCGCCGCGATGATCGCCGCCGGCGAGGACCCCAAGTTCATCGCCCGGCGGCTGATCATCAGCGCGAGCGAGGACGTCGGGAACGCCGATCCGCGGGCCCTCCAGGTCGCGGTCGCCGCCGGCCAGGCGCTCGACTGGATCGGGTTGCCGGAGGCGCAGTACGCGCTTGCCCAGGCCGCCACGTACATCGCGACAGCCCCGAAGTCGAACCGCGCCGGGGCGGCGTACTTCGCCGCGGCCGGTGACCTCGAAGCGAAGGGCGCCCTGCCGGTTCCGCTCCACCTCCGGAACGCCGCCAACCCTCGCATGAAGCACCACGGGATCGGTGTCGGCTACAAGTTCCCCCACGACTTCGAGGGAGCCGACGTCGAGCAGCGCTACCTCCCCGACGAGCTCGGCGATCGCCGCTACTACCTGCCGACGGATCAGGGCTACGAGGCGACGATCTCGGAGCGGATGGCCCGCCGCGCCGCGGCGCGCGAGGAGGCGCGGGCCAGGGGCCGGATGCCGCGCCAGTCGATCCGCGGCCCCGAGATCGGACGCTCCGACCTGCTCCGGACGCGCGAGGAGAACCGGAAGAAGCTCGCCGAGACCGAGAAGAGCGACGCCGCCGACTGATGGAGGGCCGGCCGTGACGATCGCACTCGTCCGCCGGGTCGTCGATCGCGTCTTCCCGCGCGGCGCGGTCGTCCTGTCCGTGCTGTCCCTCGCCTACTTCGGGATGGGACTCATCCGGAACCGGCTCTTCGCGAACACGTTCGGCGCCGGGCCCGAGCTCGATGCCTACAACGCGGCCTTCCGGCTGCCCGAAATCGCCCTCGACATCCTCGTCGCCTCCGGCCTCTCCGCGCCGTTCGTGCCGATCTTCACAAGGCTCCGCGAGGAGCCGGATGGCGGCCACCGGGCCGACGACTTCGGACGAACCGTGCTGACGGTCGCGGTCATCGTCATGGGCGCGGCGATGGCCGCGATGCTCGTGGCGGCCCCCTGGATCGCCGCGACCGCGTTCCCGACGTTCACCGGCCCCACCCGGGACCTCTACATCGAGCTCTTCCGGATCAACTCGCTGGCCCAGGTCATCTTCGCGGCGTCGATCACCCTCGGCGAGGTGCTCGTCGCGCACCGCCGGTTCTTCTACTACGCCCTCGCCCCGATCCTCTACACCGGTGGGATCGTGGCCGGCACGCTGCTGCTCGGGCCGTCGCTCGGGATCCATGGCTCGGCGATCGGGGCGCTCGGTGGGGCCGTCGCCCACCTGGCGGTCCGGGCGTTCGGGGCGGCGAGGGCCGGCTTCCGGGTCGGGACCGCAACCCGGGTCCGGACCGCCGCCTTCCGCGAGTTCATCCGCCTGATGGTCCCCCGGATGCTCAGCTACCCGATTGACCCGATCATCGTGTTCTTCATCACGCTTCTCGCAACCCGCCAGGGGCCCGGCAACGCGACGGCCCTGTCCTTCGTCCTCGACTACCAGTTCGTGCCGGTCCAGGTCATCGCAATCACGTTCTCGCTGGCCATCTTCCCCACCCTGTCGGCGGCCTACGCCGAGGACGACGGTCCGCGTTTCCGGAGCCTCCTGGCCCGGAACGTCGCGGTGATCGGCGGTCTCACGACGCTCGCCGCGGTCCTCCTCGGGCTGGGGTCCGGACTCGTCATCCAGGTGTTCCTCGGCGGCGGCCGGTTCGACGCCGGGGACGTCCGGCTGACGGCAGGCCTCCTCGCGGCGTTCGCGATCTCGATCCCGATCGACAGCCTCTCGTATCCACTGTCACGGGCGATGTACGCCACCCACAACACGGTCTTCCAGGTCCTGGCCTCGGTGGCCGGGCTGGCAACGCTCGTGATTCTCGCGGAGCTGCTCGTGCCCTCGCTCGGTGTCTTCGCGATCCCGGTCGCCTACGCGGCCGGCGGCCTCGCGAAGCTGGCGGTCCTGGCGGCGTTCCTCATCCCGCGCATCCGGCGGATCGGCCGCCGGAACGCCGGCGCGGCCGTGCCGCAGCCGGGTCGCCCGACATAGGCCCGAGACAGCGGCTCCTCGCGGCTGGCTTGGCAGACCAGTCGGCGTCCCAACCTGCCCGTCCCGCTGGACCAGCAGTCCACCGGCCCGGCCAAAGCGCCACTCAAGGGCAGCGTCACCGGCCCAGGCTGGCGACCCAGTCCACTCGAGGACACATCGACCCGTGCCGTCAGGACAATGAGTCCAGCCGACACGACTCGGGCCAGGGCCCTGGACCGCCCGCGTGCCGGGCGCGGCACGACGGGGCTGCTAGCGGCTCGGGTCCAGCGGGAGGGTCGGGATGAGAACAATGAACCGGCCGTCGCGCTCCGGGTACTTGCCCTCGGGACGCTTCCAGGGCAGGAAGTTGCGGGCCATCTCCGCACTGTCCTGGAAGGTGCCAGGCGGGTCGGAGGGGCCCCAGATGCTCGACACCCGCGGGTACCACGCGTCGAGAATGTACGCGCCCGTCACCGTCGCGTCGGGGAAGAGGCGCGGATCCGCATCCGCCCGGTAGCCGCTCATCACCCAAGCGTGGGCGCCTCGCCAGGCGAGCAGGATGACGGGGGATCCAGTCGCGCTGATCGCCGAGGCCGCGTCGCGCAATGCGTCTGGCCGGGTCTCATACGCGCGAATCTCGTAGCCACTGACGCCGTACGCGACGAGCGCCTCAACCATCGCGGATGGCCCCCAGCCGCCATCATGGCTGTCCTGCCAGCTCTCCCACTCACCGATCCTCGACACCAGCTCGCGCTGGAACGCCTCCGATGGGTTGCCGCGCCCGAAGATGGTCAGGACCATCTGCGTCGTGGCCGGCGCGCACCAGTTCTTCGTGATCTGCGAGGCGAACACCCGCTCGGGGTTCGGCAGGATGTTGACGTCGACGGCGACGCGGGCCGGGGTGGGCGATGGTGTTCTCGAGGGCTCGGCCCCCGGGGTGGTCGGCGGATCCGAGGGGTCAGGGCGCGAGGTCGTGAGCGTGGGCCTCGGCGTGACGATGACCGTCGGCACGGAGGGCCGCGTCGGCACCGGCCCGGCGACGAAACGATCCACCCGGTCGATGACCGACTGCCAGCGATCCCCTGCCCCGGCCACGTCCGTCCAGATCGCGGTGGCGCCGACCACGGTGACGGCGAGCCCCAGCGCGACGAGGCGCCCGGCGAGGCGACGCCAGCGGCGGGACGCCCGATCCGGGAGCCGGGTCTGCGGGGCGCGAGCGTTCGAGGTCTCCGGCATGGTCCCCCTCACGACGGCTGGAATGCGCATCTTGCAACGCGCCCGGATGCAGCGCGCGGCGGCGCATGCGACCATCGGGCCTGCCTCGCCCTTGCAGTTTCCGGAGTGCCACCGTGACCCGCTTCGAGCCGAACCTTCGCATCCCCGGCCCGACATCCCTGCCGCCGAGCGTCCGCGAGGCCGGCGGCCGCCAGATGATCAACCATCGAGGTCCCGAATTCGGCGCGATGCTCGGCCGGATCCAGGCCGGCATGAAGCCCTACTTCGGGACGACGAGCGACGTCGCGGTCCTGTCGTGCGCGGGCACCGGCGGCCTCGAGGCGGCCGTCGTGAACGTCCTCTCGCCGGGCGACCGGGTCCTCGGTGTCTCGATCGGCTCGTTCGGCGACCGGTTCGCGAAGATCGCCGAGGTCTACGGCGCGAACGTCGACCGGATCTCCGCCGAGTGGGGCACGGCCGCCCGGCCCGAGGAGGTCCGCGAGCGCCTTCGCGGCGGCGACTACCGGGCCGTCCTGCTCACCCACAACGAGACGTCGACGGCGGTCATGAACCCGATCCCGGAGCTCGCCGCGGCGATCCGCGAGGACGCGCCCGACACGCTGATCCTCGTCGACAGCGTGTCGGCCCTCGGCGCGGTGCCGTTCGAGATGGACCGCTGGGGCGTCGACCTCGTCGTCACGGGCTCCCAGAAGGCCTGGATGGCGGCGCCCGGGCTCGCGATGGTCGCGGCCTCGGAACGGGGCTGGGCGGCGATGGAGACCGCGAGGATGCCGCGCTTCTACCTCGACCTTCGCAAGCATCGCGAGAGCGCGGCCACGGGCGAGACGCCCTGGACGCCCGCCATCGCGGTCCTCTACCAGGTCGACGAGGGGATCCGGCTCATGGACGCGGAGGGCGCGGCCGCGGTCTTCGCCCGCCACGAGGCCTGCGCCGCGGCGACCCAGGCCGGCCTCGAGGCGCTCGGCTTCGAGCTCGTCGCCGAGGCGGCCCACCGGTCGAAGACCGTGACCGCGGCCTGGATCCCCGAGGGCCTCGACTGGAAGCCGTTCAACGCGGAGATCAAGAAGCGGAACGTGGTCCTCGCCGGCGGCCAGGGCAAGATGACGGGCAGGATCTTCCGCGTCGGGCACCTCGGGTCCGTGACCGTCGACGAGATCCTCGGTGCAATGGCGACGCTCGAGGCCGTCTCGGTGGTCACGAGCCGACCGGTCGAGGTCGGCAGCGCCGTGGCCGCTGCCCAACGGGCGGCGATCGAGTCGGCGAGCGGCGCCAAGCCCGCGGTCGCCGCGGGCGCATGAAGATCCTCGTCGCCGAATCGATCGCCCCGGAGGGCCTCGAGCGCCTCCGGGCGGAGCACACGGTCGATGAGCGGATCGGGCTGACCCCGGAGCAGTACCGCGAGATCGTCGGGCACTACGACGCGCTGCTCGTCCGCAGCCAGGTCCAGGTCGACGCCGCCATGCTCGCCGCCGGCACGCGGCTCCAGGTCGTGGGCCGGGCCGGCGTCGGCGTGGACAACGTGGACCTCGAGGCCGCCACGCGGGCCGGGGTCACGGTCGTCAACGCCCCGACGGGCAACACGATCGCGGCCGCGGAGCACACGCTCGCGCTCCTCCTCGCCCTCGCCCGTCGGGTCGCCCCGGCCGATGCCTCGATGCGCCGCGGCGAGTGGAAGCGGGCCCAGTTCCAGGGCGTGGAGCTGCACGGCCGGACGCTCGGGATCATCGGCCTCGGGAAGATCGGGATGGCGATCGCGGACCGGGCCCGGAGCTTCGAGATGACGGTCATCGGTGTCGATCCATACGTGACCGCCGAGCAGGCTGCCCTCCACGGGGTCGAGCTGACGGACCTCGACGGGCTCCTTGCCCGCGCGGACGCGGTCACGGTCCACGTGCCCCTGACGCGGGCCACGCGCGGGCTCATCGGCGCCGGGGCGATCGCGAAGCTCAAGCGGGGCGCCTTCCTCCTCAACGTCGCCCGGGGCGGGATCCTCGACGAGGGGGCGGTCGCCGACGCGCTCCGATCGGGGCACCTCGGCGGGGCCGGCGTCGACGTCTTCGAGGCGGAGCCGCCCGTCGGGTCGGCGCTCCTCGACGCCCCGAACACGGTCCTGACGCCGCACCTCGGCGCCTCCACGGCCGAGGCCCAGGTCGCGGTCGCCGAGGAGGTCGCGGACCAGGTCCTCGACGTCCTCGCGGGCCGCAGCGCGCGCTACGCCGTCAACGCGCCGCTCCTGGGCCCCGAGGCCGCGCGCGCGATCGGGCCGTACCTGCCGCTGGCCGAGATCCTCGGCCGCTTCTTCGCCCAGTTCGCCCGAGGCGGGGTGAAGACGCTGACCCTCGAGGTGGCCGGCGAGCCGGCGGAGCACGACACGTCGCCCGTGACCGCCGCCGTGCTCCGGGGCCTCCTGGAGACCGTCACCACGGAACGGGTCAACCTCGTGAATGCCGGCTTCCTGGCCCGGGCCCGCGGTATCACGGTGGTCGAGCGCAAGACGCCGGACGCCGGCTCGTTCAGCGCGCTCGTCACCCTGTCGGGTGAGGTGGACGGGCGCTCCGTGACCGTCGGCGGGACCGTGGCGAACGGCGAGCCGCGTCTCGTCCGGCTCAACGACTACCGGCTGGACATGGCCCCCTCGGACGTCATGCTCATCACCCACCATCGCGACCGGCCGGGCACGATCGGGCGGATCGGCGGCACGCTTGGGGCGGCGGACGTGAACATCAGCGCGATGCACCTTGCCCGGTCCGCGCCCCGCCAGGACGCGCTCATGATCCTGGGCCTCGACGACGACGTTCCAGACGAGGTCGCCCGGGCGATCCTCGACCACGAGGCGCTCATCGACCTCTGGACGATCCGCCTCGGGGGCGAGCACTGAACGAGGACGCCCGGCCGGCCGGCTCCCCCGCCCCGCCGGGCCTCGACGCCACGGTCCTCCTGCTCCGCCACGGCGAATCGACGTGGGTCGCCGAGGGTCGCTTCCAGGGCCAGGGCGACCCGCCACTCTCGCCGGCGGGGGTTCGCCAGGCGGCGCTCGCCGCGGAACGGCTGGCGCGGCCGCACGCCGGCCCGGCACTGCCCGTGCCGCTCGGCGGGCCGCTCGAGATCGTCCACTCGCCGCTCCGGCGGACGACGGAGACCGCCGGCGCGGTCGCCGCGGCCCTCGCGGCCGAGACCGGGTTCGGAGTCCCGTCGCCCCTCCGCCCGGACCCCGGGTTTCTCGAGATCGGGCAGGGCGAGTGGGAGGGCCTGCCGGGCGCTGAGGTCGAGGCGAGCTGGGGCGAGGTCCTCGCCGGTTGGCGGCGCGACCCGCTGACGAGCTGGGCCCCGGGCGGTGAATCCGTTCGCGACGTCGATGCTCGCGTCCGCCCGGCCCTGGCCCGGCTCCTCGGCCGGCTCGGCGAGCGTGGCGGCGGGACGACGGGAATGCGCTCCCACGTCCTCGGCTACGGCGAGCCGCCCTCGCTCGATCCCTGGACCATCCTCGTGGGCCACGACGGCGTGTTCAAGGTCACGCTCCTGGCCTTGATGGCCCTGCCGCTGGAGCGGTTCTGGAGTTTCCCGTTCTCCCTCTGCGGGATCTCGGTCGTGGAGTTCCGCGCCGGCAGGCCGCGGCTCCGGGCCCACAACCTCACCGACCACCTCGCCCCGTTCGACGACGAGCGCGCCCAGGCCATCGAGGCGGAACGGAACCGGAGCGGGGCCTTCTAGGCGACGGGCGGCGTCGGGCGGCGGTCGTGCCGTGGCCGCCGCTCGGGGTCGCGATCAGCGCGGCCGGCGGCGGCGGTGCGGGCGGCGCGGCCGGAGGGCGAGGCGGAGGAGGCGGACGCGAAGCCGCCGGGTGGCCTCGGCGACGGCCTTCAGGCGATCCTCGCCGAGGTCGCGGTGACCGTACGCGATCTCGACCTTGGCGTGGGCCACGGTGCTCAGCTCGGTCCGGGCCAGTGGCAGGACGTCGCCGAGCGCCCCGGCATACTCGTAGACCGTCTGCGACGGCCGCGGGCCGAATCCGAGTCGGGCCGCCCAGCGCCCGATCGAGCCCCAGGCGCGATCCGGATGCAGCGGCCGCGGCCCGCGTCGCCAGGCCAGGTAGACGAGCCCCGCCGCGAACAGGAGCAGGGCGAGGCCGACGGCGATGAACGGCCCGGCCGCCGGTCCCGACGGGCGGCCGGTCGACCCAGGGGTTTCGCCGGGCGGACGTGACCGCCGATCGGGGCCCGTGCCCTCGCTGAACCCGGGCCGATCCGTGACCAGGTTCAGCGACGGCCGGGGCGTGGCCGTCTCCGGCGGGCCCGACGCGATCGGCGCAAGCTGGGACACGCTGCCGCCCGTCGGGTCGAAGTCCACCCAGCCGTAGCCCGGGAAGTAGACCTCGACCCAGGCGTGCGCGCTCGAGTTCCGGACGACCTCGGTGCCATCACCGCCACGCTGGCCCGGCAGGAAGCCCTGCGCGAGCCGCGTCGGGATCCCGGCCTGGCGGAGGAGGATCGCCATCGTGCTCGCGTAGTACTGGCAGTAGCCGGCCCGGATCCGGGCGAAGCACTCAACGGTGGAGAGACCCTGGCAGCGCTCCTGGCTCTCGGCCCGGACGTCGGTGTCGTACCGGAAATTCGCCGAGTCCTTGAGATAGGACTCCATCGTCCTGGCGATGTCGTACGGGTTGTTGTCCGCCCGCGACAGCACGGTCTGGAGGATCTTCTGGGCCTCGACGCCGATCGATCCCTTCGGGACGTCGAGGTAGATCCGCCGGATCTCCGAGTCGTAGGTCCGGCTCGCCACCCGGAGGCGGTTCGCCGTGATCCCGCCGGGCTCGTCCCCGAAGATCGGCACGACGGCGTCCACCGTGTAGCTCGTCGCCCCGCCGAACTGCACGGCTGAGAACCAGTTCCGGGAACCGGTCGTGAGGAGCGTCGTCGGCTGGTCCACCCAGCGGACGATCTGGGGGCTGATGATCAGGTTGGACGAGAAGGTCTCCGGCGTGATCTCGACGCGAACCTCCCGGCGGCCGGGCAGCGCGAGCGGGTCGTCCGCCGTGCCCGTGAGGAGGTCCTCGCGCGCGTCCCGGTCCGTGCTCCGCGTCTTGCCCCAGCTCCAGGCGGTGAACTCGAACTGTGCGTAGGTCCCCACCCGCCAGTAGAACTTTGCGGTCTCCGTGGGAGCCAGGCGGGCGCGGAACGCGACCTCGTCGTTGGACGACCAGACGCCGGTCACGGCCGAAGTCTCGCCGAAGGCGACGACGCCGGGGTTCCGCGACGCGCCGCCGAGAGGCAGGTAGCGCTGGAACCACTGCGAGACCTGGACGAGGTTGCCCGGGAGCTGCCGCCAGAGGCCCTGGAGCGGCGCCGACGAGGCGGTGGCCGTGAGAAGCAACGACCCGAGGACCGCGGCGCTGATGAACACGGCACCGCCGCGCAGGTAGAGCCCGCTCACGGCGGCGGGATCGCCGATCCGTCGCCGCAGCCAGGTGACGCGCTCGTCAAAGGCATGCGAGCGAGCGAGCAGCGTCAGGGCCGCGAGCGTGAAGAGGACCATGAGGTGCAACTGATCGTTCTGGGTCAGGGCCATGTTCCCGAGCAGGACGAGGCCCGTGACGATGGCCGCATCGAGCGCCCGGCGATGGCCGAAGACCGCATACGACGCGAACTGGCCGGTTGCCCACATGAGGGCCCCGATGGCGATGAAGTAGTGCCCGTACTCGTTCGTGAGGGGCCGGCCGTCGATCGCGAGGTCCACCCAGACCCGGTAGATCACCTGGGCCGATTCGCGGTAGCGGGTCGCGAGGGCGACGGGGCCAAGGCCGGGCACCGTGTCGCCGAGGACGATCCCGCCGGCGATGATCGGCAGGACGACCGCGGCGAAGGCGATGCCGATGAGGTGCGTCGTCCAGCGTCCCCAGCCGAGCTTCGGCCCGATGAACCCGACGGCGACGCCGGCGAGGCCGACGAGCGGCAGGAAATCCGTGAGCGAGCCGACGCCCCTGACCCACGCCGCATCGTCGATCGACCAGCCGAGCGCGACGATCATGAGCGCCACGCCCGCGAGCGTGAGCCAGCCCTCGCTCGGTCCGGCGAACAGGCGCCTCCAGCGGGCGTCCTCGCCGCTCCACGTCCCGACGGCCGGCGCGGCGGCGGTCATCCGGCCAGGAGCTCGCCGAGCGGCCGGGCCGGCCGCACGGTGTGGACGGTCACGTCGAACTCGGAGAGGGCGTGGCGGAGGGCGCGGACCCGCTGGTTGCGCGACGCCTCCTCGACCGGATCCGGCACCTCGGATGGCAGGCCGCGGAGGCGGCGGTCCTCGTCGCGGGCGAAGCGCTCGAAGTCCGCCACGTCGAAGCTCACGACGACGCAGCCCACGCCCCGGGTCCGGAGCGCGGCGAGCGGCTTGACCCAGGCCCGCTCCAGGGACGGCGTGACGACGACCGCGGTCATCCCGCGCCGGATGCGCGGCACGGTCTGGACGAGGGCCTCGGACAGGGGCGTGCTGCCATCCCCGTCCACCGCTGCCAGGAGCTGCATGATCTTGAGGTGCTGGCGTCCGCCCCGGTCCGGCGGTAGCTGGGCGAGGCGATGGGCATTCACGGTCAGCCCGACGGCGCGGTTCTCCTGGATCGCCTTGTCCGCGATCGAGGCGGCGGCCTTCACGGCGACCTCGACCGTCGATTCGTCGCCGCTCCCGAGCTGCACGGCACGCTCGAGGTCGAGGAGGATCCACGCGTCGGCGGTCTGCTCGAGGTCGAACTCCTTGACGTGGATGTCGCCGTGGCGTGCCGTGGCCTTCCAGTGGATCCGGTTGAACGCATCGCCGGGTGCCCACGGCCGGACGGCCGTCGCGAGGGGCGAAGTCTGGAGGGTCCGCTCCGGGGTCGCGTGGCTGCCGTCGATGTTGGCGGCCGGCAGGCGCCACAGCGGCAACGCCTCGACCCGCGGATAGACGACGACGGTCACGCCCGTGCCGACGGCCGCGCTCGATTCGAAGAAGCCGAACGGGTCGCCGGTCCGGATCTGGAGCGGCTCAACGCGGAAGTGGCCGCGTCGGGTCAGCGGCGTCCGGACCAGCCAGGACCGCTCCGAGCGGGCGCCCAGCGACAGGGCGCGGCCAGGCAGTCCGGCCGGCAGCGAGGTCGGATTGTGGACCTCCAGCCAGAACTTCGGGACGCGGCTCGTGTTCCGGAGCGTGTAGGTCACCCGAAGCCGGTCGCCGACGTGCCCGGAGAGCTGGTTGACCGCGTAGCCGGCCTCGAGGTCGGACAGTCCGAGGCGCGTCAGGACGTACGAGCCGCCGACGACGAGGATCGCGAGATAGACGAGGTAGAACAGGAACGGCAGCCCGGTCGAGAACGCGGCCACAACGAGGACCGCGCCCATGAGCAGCAGCTGCAGGCGGCGCAGCATCCCCGGCCCTCGCCCCGGCCCCGCGACTCGATCAGGCCTCGGCGGCCGAGCGGCCGCGCGCCGCGACCTCGCGCGGCCCGCCGACGGTCCCGCCGGAGCCGGTCGGCGTCACGCCGTCGATCGGGGTCGTCTCGAGGAGCTCGGCCACGACCTGGCCGGGGTGGATGTCGTGGATCGAGGAGCTCGTCTTGATGATCAGTCGATGGGCCAGTGCCGATTCGGCGAGGGCCTTGATGTCGTCCGGCAGGACGTAGTCGCGACCCATCAGGCCAGCGAGCGCCTGACCGGCGCGGTAGAGCGCGATCGAGCCGCGCGGCGAGGCGCCGAGGTAGACGTCCGGGTGGGTCCGGGTCGCGCTGACGAGACGGACGATGTAGTCGGCGACGGTCGGATCCACGTAGACCTCGCGGACCGACGTCTGCATCTCCCGCAGCTCCTCGACGGAGCAGACGACCTCGAGCTCGTCGATCGGGTGATGGCGCTTCTGCTCGTCGAGGATGAGGACCTCCTCGACCAGCTGCGGGTAGCCGAGCTTGATCCGCAGCATGAAGCGGTCCAGCTGCGCCTCGGGCAGCGCGAACGTGCCCTCGTACTCGATCGGGTTCTGGGTGGCGATGACGAGGAACGGGTCGGGCATCGGCCAGGTCGTGCCGTCAACGGTCGCCTGCCGCTCCTCCATGCACTCGAGGAGGGACGACTGGGTCTTCGGCGTGGCCCGGTTGATCTCGTCGGCGAGGACGACCTGGCTCATGATCGGCCCCGGCCGGAACTCGAACTCCTGGGTCTTCTGGTTGTAGATCGAGAGCCCGGTCACGTCGGACGGCAGCAGGTCCGGCGTGAACTGGATCCGGCGGAACGAGCAGCCGAGGCTCTTCGCGATCGCCTTCGCGAGGACCGTCTTGCCCGTCCCCGGCACGTCCTCGATGAGGAGATGGCCCCGGCAGAGCAGCGCGACGAGCGCGAACCGGACCTCGCGATGCTTCCCGACGATGACGCGCTCGACGTTCGCGAGCACTCGATCGCCCGTCTCCTGGATCCTGGTCATCCGTCTCCCTCGCCTCGGGGTGGTGGGGGGTTGCCGACCCCACCCGGGGGGCACGGCGTCGAGCGATGGTACGCCGGAGACGCTCGAACGGTTCTCCGTGCGACGGTCAGCCGAAGCGCTCCGCGGCGGCGATGACGGCGCCGACGACGCCTGCGTCGTTGCCAAGGGCCGCCGGGACGACCTCCGCGCGGACCGTGAGGAGCGGCAGGAAATGATCGGACTCGCGGGAGATCGCGCCGCCGATGATGAACCGATCCGGCGAGAAGAGGCGCTCCAGGGTGTGGAGGTACTCGTCCACCGCCTGGGCCCACTCCTCCCAGCCCCAGCCGCGCTGCGACTTCACGCTGGCCGCGGCCCGATGCTCGCCCTCCTCGCCACGGACCTCGACGTGCCCGAACTCCGTGTTCGGCAGGAGGCGGCCGTCGATGAAGATCGCGGTCCCGATGCCGGTCCCGAACGTTGCCACGATCACGGTCCCGTTGCGGCCCTCCCCGGCGCCGTAGCGCATCTCGGCGAGACCCGCCGCATCAGCGTCGTTCATGAACTGGACCGGCCGCCCGGTGGCCTCGCGGAAGGCGCCCTCGCCGTCGTAGCCGATCCAGCCCTTGTCCATGTTCGCGGCGGTCTCTGCGACCCCGCCCCGGACGACTCCGGGGTACGTGATCCCGATGGGACCGTCCGCACCGAGCCGGGAGGCGATCTCGCGGATCCGCTCCCCCACCGCCTCCGGGGTGGAGGGCCGGGGCGTCCGGAGCTCCAGGCGCTCGACGATGCCGGCGCCGCTGGCGAGGTCCACGACGCCCGACTTGATCGCCGAGCCTCCGATGTCGATCCCGAGCCGCCGATCCATCGTGCCGTCGCGTCCTCGCTGCGGGTGGCGCCGGAGGGCCACACTGATCGGGTGATTGTGGCCGTCGATCGCGTTCGATGCCGGGCTGTCGTGCCGCCTCACCCGATTCCGTTCCACGGAGCCTCTGGAAGGGCGTGATGACGCTCCCGTTGCGTGCTGCCGCCGAGCCCGAGGGGCCAGACATGGGCGCGACGGCGGGCGGGGCGCGCGCCGTCCCGGCGCCGGCGATGGACGCGATCCGGCTCGGGGCGGCCTTCGAGCACGAGGCGCCGGTCCTCCTCGCCGCGGCCCGGGCGATGACCCTCGACCGGGCCGAGGCGGAGGACCTCGTCCAGGCGACGTTCGAGATCGCCCTCCGGCGCGTCCACCAGCTCCGCGACGCGAGGGCCCTCCGGTCCTGGCTGCTGACGATCCAGGCGCGCGAGGCGTTCCGGACCATGCGGCGGCTGCGGCGGGCCGTCGGGTTCCGTGGCACCGTCGTCGAGATCCCGGTCGCGCCGGTCGCGAGCGCCGAGCGGCTCGCGGTCCGGGAGGCGCTCGCGGGCCTGCCGCCGCGGATGCGGGCCGCGGTCGTCCTCCATCACATGACGGGCATGACGGTGCCCCAGGTCGCGGCCGCGCTCGGTCGCTCCGAGAACACGATCCGCTCACAGCTGAAGACGGGCGCCCGGCGCCTGCGGGAGGCCCTCGGCGATGACTGACAGGGAACACGGTGGGGCCCCGGTCCCGGGTATGACCCCCGCGGATGGACCGGACGATGCGCTCGGGCGGCGGCTCGGGGCGTGGTTCGCGGGCGAGGTGCAGCAGGCCTCGGTGGACCTCGCCCGGCGACCGCTCGGTTCCGGCCGGCGGTCGGGCCGCGTCGCAGCGCTGCCGCTGGGGCCGGCCGCGGCGCTCCTCGTCGTCGTGATCGCCGTCGTCGCGGGCATCACGCGCCTGCCGGGCGTCGTCCCCGGAACGGAACCGACCGGGCCGGTTGGGACGGCCACGCCCCAGGGGACCGCGCCGGTCGCGAGCGGCACGCCGGAGCCTGACCCCACCACGACGGCCACGCCTCCGGCGACGGACATCACGGCCCGGTATCAAGACGGAATCCCGCAGCTCATCGGTGGCGAGCGGGTCATCCGGCCTTCCTCGATCGAGCGCCTCGGGCCGGTCGACGACCGCTCGTTCCTGCTCGGCGGCTGGTCGTTCGGGTTCCAGGGGTTCGTGTACGGCTGCCCGATCATCATCGGGACGCCGCCGCCCTTCGGGCCGCCACGCTGCGGAAGCCAGTGGATCGCCGAGACGCCGACGTTCGGCGCGGAGCCGAGGGTGACCCTCCAGAACTGGAGCGCGGACATCCCTGCCGGACCGGTCGTCCTCCGCGTCCACCGCTACGACGAGCGCGCGGCGACGTGCAGCGCGGAGACGCGGAGCGCATGCAATGAGCTCGCGGTGATCGAGGATGTCGTCTGGACGGGCGACGAGGTCACGGCGGTTTCGCCGCTCAGCGCCCTGCAGGCCTTCAATGGACTGATCGGCGCTGATCCGGGCCTGCAGACCGCGACGCTCGAGGCGGTCGGGATCCTTCCCGCCGACGGGGACGCGACCCAGACGCCGATACCCACCGCGGGTGACGGCCGAGGCCCGTATTCCGGGACCAATTGCAAGCCGCCGTACCCGGTACTCGCCTGGAGGACGACCGACCCGGTCATCGATGTCCAGGGCCAGCGGCCGGTGCCGCAGGTCGAGATCGTCCTGGTCTATCCCTCGACCGAGGAGCGGATCCGGCTCGGGGGCCGCCTCACCGCATCCGGCTGGGCCGGCCTCGACGGGTGCGCCGTGATCTTCGAATCGTTCTACTCACGAACCTGGATCAGCGTGGACAATGTCATGGTCGCCGTGACCCAGGGCTTCGACGGCCCGACCCGCGCCGAGGCGGAGCTGATCGAGGCCGTCCGGAGCGCCCTCGAGGGCACGCCGGTCAAGTCCCAGGTCGTGGTGTAACAGGTCGTCGTCTCGCGCCGGGTCTCGTCAGCTCGCAAGCAGCAACGGCTGGCCCACCTCCTCGATCGCGACGGCGCCGATCGCCGCCATGG
>JACPOU010000002.1 GCA_016191345.1 Chloroflexota bacterium | reverse complement strand
GCGGTCGGCCTCGCCGCCGAGTCGGAGATCAGCGACCTGCTGGACGCGTACCTCGCCGGCGTCGCGCCCGCTGCGCTCGACCGGCTCGAGGCGCTCGCCGACGTCGGGCGCGACCTGGGGCAGGTGGCCGCCCAGGCCGAGGCGGAGGCGCGGCGCCGGCTGCTCCGAGCGGCCTCTGACCCGCTCCTGTCGCGCCCCCTGGCCGGGATGCTGCGCACCCTCGCCGAGGCGGCCACGGTCGGGGCGCGGGAGGGTCGCGCCCGCCTCGCCCTGGAGCTGCTGGCCGTCGTGGCGCCGATCGGCTCGTCGCCCCAGCCCAGGGCGTCGGCCCCCCCGACCCGTGCCACAACGCCGACCCCCGTTACTCGCTCGGCGCCGGCCCGCCCGGCGCCGGCTGCCCCCGTGGACCCACTGCCGGCTCGCTCGAGGGCCGCCGTGCCGATGCCGGGGCCGGCCGACCCGGCGGACCGGCCCGGCGACGTCCACGGCATGCGCGGCCGCTGGGGAGAGGTCGTCGAGCGCGCCGCGCCGGCGATCAAGCCGCTCCTGCGCGAATGCCGCCCCATCGCCGTTGACGGGGCTCGCCTGACCCTCGCCTTCCCCGAGGAGCGCTCCTTCATGCGCGCCAAGGCGGCGACCCGGGCCCCGGCCATCGAGCAGTTGCTGAGCACGGTGCTGGGCGGAAGCTGGGCGATCGAGTGCGTCGCCAGCAACGTCGAGCTCGAGCCGCTCACCGTGGCCCAGGCGATCGTGGCGGATCCGGGCGACGCGGACGGCATGGCGCTGCTCGAGGGCGTCCTGCGCATCACCGGCGGCGAGCTGGTCGACGCCCCCGAGGTGCGGTCATGAACATGGCGCAAATGGCCCGCATGGCCCAGCAGATGCAGACCCAGATGGCCAGGGTTCAGGCCGAGCTGCGCGAGACGACGCTCGAGGCGACGGCCGGCGGCGGGGCCGTCCGGGTGGTCATCAGCGGCGCCCAGGAGCTGCGGCTGATCGAGATCGACCCCGCCGCCGTCGACCCCGCCGAGGTCGAGATGCTCCAGGACCTGGTGCTGGCCGCGGTCAACGATGCGATCGCACGCAGCAAGGAGCTCGAGCGGGAGCGGATGGCTTCCGTGGCCGGCGGACTCGGCCTGCCCGGCCTGCCGGGCATCCGCTGAGCGACCCCCGGTGAACGGCCTCATCGCGCCGGTCGCGCGCCTGATCGAGGAGTTCAGCAAGCGTCCCGGCGTCGGGCGCAAGACCGCCCAGCGCCTGACCTATCACATGCTCCGCGGTCCGGCCGACGAAGCCCGCTCCCTGGCCGCGGCGCTGGTGGCGGTGAAGGAGGAGGTCGCCTACTGCTCGACCTGCTGCAACATCACCGATCGCGGCGTCGACCCGTGCGCCTTCTGCGCCGATGCCCGTCGTGACGCGACTCGCATCTGCGTCGTCGAGGAGCCGCTCGACGTGCTGGCGATCGATCGGACGGGGGAGTACCGCGGCCGGTACCACGTGCTGCACGGCGCGATCAGCCCTATCGACGGCATCGGCCCCGAGCAGATCCGCGCGCGCGAGCTCGTGGTGCGCGTGGCGGCCGGCGGCGTCGAAGAGGTGATCCTCGCCACCAACCCCAACCTGGAGGGGGAGGCGACCGCGATGTACCTGGCCGAGCTGCTGGCCCCGCACGTTCCGCTGGTCTCACGCATCGCGCGTGGCCTGCCGGTCGGCGGCGACCTCGAATACGCGGACGACGTGACGCTGATCCGCTCGCTCCAGGGCCGCCGCCAGGTCGATCGCCAGTGAGGCTGTGCTACGCTCGGAGCCCCCGGCGCCGGATGATCCCGATCCGGCGAGCGCGCCCCGGACAAGGAGGGTCACACCCATGAGCCAGGACTTCTTCCCCGACGTGCCGGGCCGGATTCCGTTCGGCGGCGTCCACTCGACCGATCCGCTCTCGTTCAAGGTCTACCAGCCGGATCGGATGGTCCTCGGGAAGCGCATGGAGGACCAGCTGCGGATCGCGGTCTGCTACTGGCATTCGTTCAACTGGCCCGGCTCCGACGTGTTCGGTGCCGGCACGTTCGACCGCCCGTGGCTCGACCCGCGCCTGGACCCGATGATCGCGGCCCGCGCCAAGCTCGATGCCGCGTTCGAGTTCTTCGACAAGCTCGGCGTCCCGTTCTTCTGCTTCCACGATCGCGACATCGCCCCGGAGGGCGCGACCTTCGCCGAGTCGACCTCCAACCTGATGGCCTTGCTGGAGCAGGCGGAGGCGCAGATGAAGCGCACCGGCGTGCGCCTGCTGTGGGGGACGGCCAACCTGTTCAGCAACCCGC
The DNA here is from genome assembly GCA_016191345.1 of Chloroflexota bacterium. Taxonomy (GTDB): domain Bacteria; phylum Chloroflexota; class Limnocylindria; order Limnocylindrales; family CSP1-4; genus UBA5189. The sequence continues at coordinate 22,058 of JACPOU010000002.1, read as the reverse complement.
GCTACGCCGCCGGCGCCGCCACCAACCCGGATCCCGAGGTCTTCGCCTATGCGGCGGCCCAGGTGAAAGTGATGCTCGAGGCGACGCATCGGCTCAACGGCGCCAACTACGTCCTGTGGGGCGGGCGCGAGGGGTACGAGACGCTGCTCAACACCGACCTCGCGCGAGAGGAGCAGCAGTTCGGCCGCTTCCTCGGCATGGTCGCGGAGCACAAGCACCGGATCGGCTTCAAGGGGACCCTCCTGATCGAGCCGAAGCCGCAGGAGCCGACCAAGCACCAGTACGACTACGACGTCGCCACGGTGCAGGGGTTCCTGGCACGGCACGGCCTGGAGCGGGAGTATCGGGTCAACATCGAGGCCAACCACGCGACCCTGGCGGGGCACAGCTTCCATCACGAGGTTGCCACGGCGGTCGCGCTCGGCATCTTCGGCAGCATCGACGCCAACCGCGGGGACGAGCAGAACGGCTGGGACACCGACCAGTTCCCGAACTCCGTCGACGACCTGTCGTTGGCGCTCTACGAGATCCTGCGCGGTGGCGGGATGGGGACCGGTGGCTTCAACTTCGACGCGAAGCTTCGCCGCCAGAGCCTCGACCGGGCCGATCTGTTCCACGGCCACGTCGGCGGCATCGATACGGTCGCGCGGGCCCTGCTGGTGGCAGCGGCGATGATCGAGCGCGGCACACTGGAGCAGGTCCGCGCGGCGCGCTATGCGGGCTGGACCGGCGACCTCGGCCGGTCGATCCTCTCCGGCGATGTGCTGTTCGAGATGCTCGCCGGTCGGGTGTTGACCGGGGAGATCAACCCGAAGCCACGCTCGGGTCGCCAGGAGATGCTCGAGAACGTCGTCAACCAGGCGATCTGGGAGGTGGATGCGGCCGCCGACGGCAGCGCGCCGGACTGACGCCGATGGGCCTCGTCCTGGGGATCGATGTCTCAACGACGGCCACCAAGGCCGTGCTCGTCGATCTCGCAGGCGAGGTGCGCGGCATGGGGGTGGCGGAGTACGCCTTCCAGGTGCCTCGGCCACTCTGGAGCGAGCAGGATCCGGCCCTCTGGTGGGACGCCGCGCGGTCGGCGATTCCGGCGGCACTCGCCGCGGCTGGCGCCGCCGGGGCGGATATTGAGGCCGTCGGACTCACCGGGCAGATGCACGGCGCCGTGCTCCTCGACGGCACCGGCACGATTCTCCGGCCGGCGATCCTGTGGAACGACCAGCGGACGGGTGTCGAGTGCGACGAGATCCGAACGGCGGTCGGCCAGGAGCGGCTGATCGCCATCAGCGGGAATGACGCCCTGGCCGGGTTCACCGCTCCGAAGCTGCTGTGGGTCCGTCGGCACGAGCCCCAGGTATGGGCGCGCCTTGCCCACGTGCTCCTGCCCAAGGACTACCTCCGCTATCGGCTTACCGGCGACTACGCCGTCGACAAGGCCGATGGGTCGGGGACGATCCTCTTCGACCTCGCCGCGCGAACGTGGTCCCCCGAGCTGCTCGCGGCCCTCGACCTCGACCCCGCCTGGTTCCCCCCGACATTCGAGGGGCCGCAGATCACGGGCACGCTCTCGGCCGAGGCGGCCCAGGCGACCGGCCTGGTCCGCGGCACGCCGGTCGTGGCGGGCGGCGGCGACCAGGCGGCCAACGGGGTCGGGGTCGGCGCCGTCTCGGAGGGGACGGTGGCGCTCTCGCTGGGGACCTCAGGTGTCATCTTCGCCGCGACGAGCCGGCCGCTGCATGAGCCGCGCGGACGGGTGCATGCCTTCTGCCATGCCGCCCCGGGTCGCTGGCACCTGATGTCGGTGATGCTCTCGGCCGCGGGCAGCCTGCGCTGGTTCCGCGACGCGCTCGCCCCCGGCGAGGAGTTCGGGGCGCTCGCCGGCTCGGCGGGTGAGGTCGCGGCCGCCGTGGACGGCCTCTTCTTCCTCCCGTATCTCTCCGGCGAGCGGAGCCCGCATCCGGATCCGCTGGCCCGCGGTGCGTTCGTGGGGCTCTCGCTCCAGCACGACCGCCGGCACCTGGCTCGGGCCGTGCTGGAGGGCGTGGCGTTCGGCCTGCGCGACGGGCTCGACCTGATGATCGAAGCGGGCATGCCGCGGCCGCGCGAGATCCGGGCGTCGGGTGGGGGACTGGCGAGCGAGACCTGGCGCCGGATCCTGGCCGACGTCCTCGAGGCTGAGCTCGTCACGACCTCGACGACCGAGGGGGCCTCCTTCGGCGCGGCGATCCTGGCCGCGGTCGGCGTCGGCTGGTTCGGTGACGTTTCGGCAGCTGCTGCCTCACTCGTGCGCACCAGCCCCGTTGCGGCACCCGGAGTGGACCGCTCGGCCTACGCCGGTGCCTACGCCGCCTATCGGGAGCTCTATCCAGCACTCGCGCCCGTCTTTCATCGGGGATAGCGCCGGCGACCGCAATCCTCGCCTGGACCTACTGGTGCAATGCCGCCAGGTCGCGCTCGGTGACCTCTTCGGGAGCCTTGCCCATGATGATCATTGCCAGCACGTCGTCGGAGGTGACCTCGCTCTTCTTCACGGTGCCCACCAGGAGACCGTGGTACATGACGCTGATCCGGTCGGAGAGGTCGAACACGTCGTGAATGTCGTGGCTGATGAGGAAGATCCCGATCCCCTCCAGCTTCAGCTGCCGAATCAGGTCGCGAACCTGGGCCGTCTCGGCGGGCCCCAATGCTGCGGTCGGCTCGTCCATGATCAGGATCCGAGCGTTGAAGTGGACCGCTCGGGCAATCGCCACCGCCTGGCGCTGTCCGCCGGACAGGGATCGGACTGGCGCCTTGAAGCGGGTGAAGTTCGGGTTCAGGCGCCCCATCACCTTCCGCGTCGCGTCCTCCATCGCTGAGTCGTCGAGCATGCCCAACGACGTCAGCTCGCGGCCGAGGAACAAGTTCGCCGGTGCGTCGACGTTGTCGGCGAGGGCCAGGGTCTGGTAGATCGTCTCGATCTTCAGGGCCTTGGCGTCCCTCGGGTTCGTGATCGTCGCCTTCGTGCCGTCGATCAGGATCTCGCCGGAGTCGGCCGGGTGCGCACCGGACAGGACGCGCATCAGCGTGGACTTGCCGGCCCCGTTGCCGCCGACGAGGCCGACGACCTCGCCGGCATGCAGGTCGATCGTCACATCCCGCACGGCATGGACACCGCCGAAGGCAACGTTGATATCGCGCATCTCGACGAGCGGCGTGGGCTGGGCGACAGTCACGAACGTACCCTCTTGGCCGCTCAGGAACCGCGCCGGCGGTTGAACGAGTCGAAGCCCACGGCGAGGATCAGGACGATCCCCGCCACGACGTTCTGGCCCGGCGAGTTGACGCCCATGAAGCTCAGCCCATAGGCGAGCGACTGCATAACGAAGGCGCCCAGCACCGCGCCGGGGATCGTCCCGATCCCGCCCGCGAACGAGGTGCCGCCGACGACGGCGGCCGCGATCACGTACAGCTCGTAGCCCGAGCCGACGTCGAGCGTCGAGCCGTTGAGCCTCGCGGCCGCGATCGCGGCCGCGATCGCGGAGAGCACGCCCATCAGCACGTAGGTCTTGAGGATCGTCCAGCGCGTGTTGATGCCGGCCAGCTCGGCGGCATCGGGATTGCCGCCGTAGGCGTACACGTATCGGCCGAACCGGCGCCGGGTGGCCATCCACGTCATCACCAGGGTCACCCCGATGAGCAGGATGATCGGGTACGGGAAGCCGGTGGAGATGCGCAGGCCGCCGGGCGGAATGGGGATCCCGTTCTCGGCGGCGTACCGGTTGGCGAGGCCCTCCGGCCAGAAGTTGGCGTTGGCAAAGGCGGCCAACCCCAGCACGGCCGCGCAGCCGACGACCCCGAGCAGCACCTCCGCCCAGATGGGGCGAACCGGGAAGCCATACCGCCGGCGCTGCCGGCGGCCGCTGATGAGCAACGCGATGATTGGGAGGGAACCGATGATGCCGAGGATCCAGGTCGCGGTGCCCCCGATGGATCCCTGGGCTCCGCCGCCGATGAGCTGGAAGCTGCCGTCCAGGCCCGACACGGCGGCGCCACTGGAGAGGTACCAGACGACGCCACGGATCGAGAGCAGTCCACCGAGGGTGACGATGAACGAGGGCACGCCGATGTAGGCGATGATGAACCCCTGGAGGGCGCCGATGGCCGCCCCGAGGCCCAGGCCGAAGCCGAGCGCGATGACCCATCGGAACGGGAAGTCCACCCCCATGCCAAGGATGTTGGGCATCCAGTCGGTCATCAGCAGGGCGTAGGTCATGGCGACGACGCCGACCACCGACCCGACGGACAGATCGATGTTCCGCGAGACGATGACCATCACCATCCCGGTGGCGATGATCGCCACGCCTGTCGCCTGGACGGCGAGCGTGACCATGTTCGTCGGCCGGAAGAACGTCCCGCCGCTCAGGATGTTGAAGGTGAGCAGGATCACCGCCAGGGCGACCAGCATGCCGAACAGTCGGAGATCGATCTCCGTCTGGGCGAACAGAGCTCGGAACGAGGTGCGAGCGGGGGGCTTGACCTCGCCGGATACCGGTGTCGCCTCGGCCACGTTCGTCACGACGGCCCTCCTGGCCCGGTGATGGAGGGGCCTGCGCCCCCGGGAGGCCCGGGGGCGCAGGTCTGATGGCTAGCTCAGCGGTCGATGACCGCTACTTGCAGGCGGGTGGTGCCGTCGCGGCCTCAACCCCCTTGCAGAGATCAGCCTTCGAAATCTGACCGGCATCGATGGCCGTCTGGAGGGTGTCCGCCGTGAGCGGCGTCGGCTGCAGGATGAAGGACGACACCTTCGTCCCGTCCGGCGTGGTGAACTCCTGGGCGGAGAGCCCGGCCACCGGCGCGACGGTCGTGTCGAGGAGGCCGTCCGGGAGCGTCAGGCTGGCCATCGCCGTGCCCTTGCACAGCGCGAGCGCGGCGGCACCCGCCGCCTTGCCCAGCTCGTTGGCGTTCTTGAAGACGTCAACGTACTGCTTGCCCAGGGCGACGTTGTTCAGGTTGGCGGGGTCGCCATCCTGGCCGCTGAGCGGTGGGAAGCCATAGCTCTTGGCCGTGAGCGCAGCCACGACGCCGAGCGCCGTGCTGTCGTTCTCCGCGAGGATGGCGTCGATCTTCTTGCCGTCGGCGACGGCCTTGTCGATGATCGCCTCCATGTTGGCCTGCGCCTTCTCGGTCTTCCAGGCGTCGGTGAAGGTCCCGTCCGGCCCATTGAGGAGCACGATGTCGCCGGATGCGACCTTGGCCTTGAGGCCTGCGTCGTCCCAGCCCTGCGGGAGGAACGTGGACGCGTTCGGGTCGCCGGGGTCGCCCTTGATCAGGACGTAATTGCCCTTCGGCACCTTCGCCAGGATGGCCGCGGCCTCGGCCTTGCCAACGAGGACGTTGTCGAAGGTGATGTACAGGATGCTCGGATCCTCGATCAGGCGGTCATAGGCGATGACCGGGATGCCCGCATCCTTGGCCTTCTTGAGCGCCGGCAGGATGGCCTTGTTGTCCTGCGCGAGCAGGATCAGGACGTCGGCGCCCTGCGAGATGAGGGTGTCGACGTCGGTCAGCTGCTGCTCGCTGCTCAGGTTGGCATCTGCACGAATGTAGCTGCCGCCGCCGTCCTCCACGACCTTCTTGAGGTTCGGCTCGTCGTGCGCCGCCCAGCGCGGCTGCTGGAAGTTGTTCCAGGAGACGCCAACGACGCACCCGGCCGCAGCGCTGCCGCCGGCGCTCGCCCCAGGCGATTGGCTCGTGCACGCCGCGAGAATCACCGCGGCGACGGCGGGCAATACCGCCAGTTTCCGAATCGACATGGTCTGTCCTCTCCTCATCAGAAGGCACCAACGTGGTTCGAGTGTGAAGCGCACGTATTGCTCCGTAGGCTACACCCTCCTCGACTCCGCGGGTGACAATTCGTGGTCGCTGCGCGACGCTCCCTGTGCAACCGGCGCGAGGTCGCGCCGAGCGCGGGGTACGGCTGAGGTGGACTCCGTCTGGAGAATGCGAAGTGCTGTGCTAGGCTCGTCCATCGAGGGCCGGACTGTCAAGCCGTATCTCGCGCGTCGCACCGCGTTCGACCGGCCTGCTGGATCCCTCCTACCTGGTCCACCCGACATCGGAGGAGCCGCGTGATGAGTCTGCACGGCAGGGTTGCCCTGGTCACCGGGGCAAGTCGTGGAATCGGAGCAGCCACGGCGCGAACGTTGGCCGCGGCGGGGGCGCGGGTCGGGATCGCGTCGCGCAGCGGAGAGAACCCGGGCGTTGACGGCGCCCTCGCGCAACCGTGCGACGTGAGGGACCCCGCCGCGCTCGAGGCGATGGTGGCCGCCACCGTCGCCCGCTTCGGCCGGCTCGACATCCTCGTCGTGAATGCCGGCGTGGGGGCGTACGGGCCATTTCTTGATCTCCCGGCCGCCGACCTCGAGGAGATGATCGACGTCAATGTGAAGGGGGCGCTCTACGCGGTTCGAGCCGCGCTCCCAGAGCTGCTCAAGAGCGAGGCCGCCGATATCGTCACCATCGCCAGCGAGGCGGGCCGCCGCGGGCTGCCCTACGAGGTCGCCTACTGCGCGTCCAAGTTCGCGCAGGTTGGGATGACCAGCGCGCTCGACCATGAGCTGCGCGAGCGCGGGGTCCGCTGCACCAGCATCTGCCCGGGGGGCGTGGCCACCGACTTCGCGATGGGCCACGGCCGAACGCCGCAGATGCCGCAGCTGGCCGGCATGATGTCGGCCCAGGACGTCGCCGAGGCCGTCCTCTTCGTCGTCACCCGTCCCCGGAACCACCGAATCCTGGAGATCGCCTTCCGGCCGGTGACCGAGACCTCCTGGGGTTGAGCCGGGTGGCCGAGGTTCGGTGGGGAATCCTGTCGACCGCCAGCATCGCGCGGCAGAAGGTGATCCCCGGCATCCAGGGAGCAGATCGATGTCGCGTCCTGGCAATCGCCTCGCGCGACCCGGCTCGCGCCACCGAGGTCGCGCGGGAGGCGGGCATCCCGACGGCCCACGGCTCGTACGAGGCGCTCCTCGCAGACCCGAACGTGGACGCGGTCTACATCCCCCTCCCCAACCACCTGCACGCCGACTGGACCATCGCCGCCGCGCGGGCAGGAAAGCACATCCTGTGCGAGAAGCCGATGGCAATGACCCCTGCCGATGCCGAACGCATGATCGAGGTCGCCGAGGCGGAGGGGGTGCGTCTGATGGAGGCGTTCATGTATCGCCTGCACCCATCCTGGGTGGCGGTGCGCGAGCTCGTCGCGTCGGGGCGCATCGGCAGGCTCATGGCGGTGCAGAGCTGGTTCTCGTACTTCAACGACGATCCAGCCAACATCCGAAACATCCGAGCAGCAGGCGGCGGAGCGCTCTATGACATCGGCTGCTACAGCGTCAACCTGTCGCGCATGCTCTTCGGTGGCGAGCCGACCCGGGTCGAGGCATCGATCCAGCGCGATCCGGTGAGCGGCGTCGACGTCGTCACGAGCGGCCTGCTCGAGTTTGCCGATGGCGTCGCGACCTTCACCTGCTCGACCCGCGCCGAGGACGATCAGCGAGTCCATGTGTACGGGACCGATGGGCGGATCTCGATCGGCATCCCCTTCAACATCCCGCCCGACCGCCCGACCCAGATCTCCCTCACCCACGGCGGCCAACCGCCGGTCAGCCCTGCGACGGAGACGATCACGTTCGAGGCGGCCGATCCATACGCTGTCGAGGCTGCCGCCTTTGCCGCGGCGATCCTCGATGGTGGGCCGACGCCCGTGCCGCCGCAGGACGCCGTGGCGAACCTCCGCGTGATCGAGCGTCTCTTCCGCTCGGGCTCGGGAGGCGTGACGATGGCAACCGCGCAATAGAGCGGGAACAGATCCAGGTGCAGGGACGACGTCTTCGGGCCATCGCCGCGGCGGTCGTGATCGTCATGGTCCTCGGTGCGGGCACCTTCGTTGCCGTCGTTCGTCCCTGGGAGACGAAGCCGACCTGCTCGGCCACGATCCAGCACCCAGAGTGGTCCGTGGCCCGCCGCTGGGACGACGCGCTCCTCGACGCGATTCGGCGGGCACTTCCGAACCCGCCTGTCCACGCGCGCAACCTCTACCACCTGTCGGCGGCCATGTGGGACGCCTGGGCCACCTACGATCCGACCGCTGATGGGGTCTTCTTCTCGGAGAAGCACACCGCCTCCGATGTCACGGCGGCCCGCAATGAGGCGATCAGCTACGCGGCGTACCGCGTACTCACCGCGCGCTTCATCAAGGCTGTCGGCGGTGCCGATTCGCTCTCCGCGTTCGCCGACGTGATGGACAGCCTCTGCTATCCGCTGGACGTCACAGCGACCGAGGGTGACTCGCCCGCCGCGATCGGGAACCGGGTGGCCAAGACGGTCCTCGACGCCGGCCTGGCCGACGGTTCGAACCAGACCGACGGCTACGCCGACCCGGACTATGCGCCGGTGAACGCGCCCCTCGTCGTCGCCGGTTCCGGGGCCACCATGGTTGACCCGAACCGCTGGCAGCCGCTCCAGATCGAACGCATGATCTCGCAGAACGGCATTCCCGTGACCAATGGGGTCCAGGTTGCGATCGGGACGCAGTGGGGCCACGTAACCGGATTCGCCCTGCCGGCCGGTGGCGCGAGAGGAACGCCGATTGACCCAGGTCCGCCGCCGAGGCTCGGCGACAGCGTGACCGATTCAGCGCTCAAGGACCAGCTCGTCGAGGTGATCCGGGACAGCAGTGAGCTTGATCCGGCCGATCCCGCCACGATCGACATCTCGCCCGGGGTGCGGGGTGGCAATTCACTCGGTACGAACGATGGCGCCGGGCATCCGGTCAACCCCACCAACGGTCAGCCATACCCTCCCAACGTGGTCAAGCGCGCCGACTTCGGCCGAGTCATGGCCGAGTTCTGGGCGGACGGTCCGAAGTCGGAGACGCCGCCGGGCCATTGGAATGTCCTCGCGAATCTGGTCTCCGACGAACGTGCGTCGGATCTCCGCATCGGCGGTAGCGGCCCGCAAGTGGACCGGCTGCAGTGGGATGTCAAGCTCTATCTCGCGCTGAACGGCGCCGTTCACGACGCTGCGATTGCCGCGTGGGGCCTGAAGGGTTACTACGACTCGAGCCGGCCGATCTCCCTGATCCGTTACATGGGTGGCCTCGGCCAGTCGAGCGACCCGAGCCTCCCGTCGTACAACGCCGAGGGCCTGCCCCTGGTCCCGGGCCTCATCGAGCTGATCACGCCCGCCACGACCGCTGCCGGGGAACGACACGCCGCACTCGCCGGCCACGAGGGCGAGGTGGCCATCTACGCATGGCCCGGGAACCCTGCGGATCCCGAGACCCAGGTCGGTGGGGCAGCCTGGGTCCTGGCGACGAAGTGGGTTCCGTACCAGCTGCCCACCTTCGTCACTCCGTCGTTCCCCGGTTACGCCTCGGGGCACAGCACCTTCAGTCGCGCGGCGGCCGAGGTCCTCGTGTCGTTCACCGGCAGCGAGTTCTTTCCCGGTGGAGTGAGCGGTTACACGGTCAAGGCGGGCTCGCTCAAGTTCGAGAAAGGGCCGACGACCGACGTTCGCCTGGAGTGGGCGACCTACTACGACGCCTCAGATCAGGCCGGCCAGTCCCGGCTATGGGGCGGCATCCACATCCAGGCCGACGACTTCGCCGGGCGCATCCTCGGGTCGCAGTGCGGCATCGCAGCGTGGGCGCTGGCCGAGAAGTACTACGACGGCACTGCCACGCAGTGACCGCTCGGCCGTGACGCCTCGGCGCGTCGGAGGACTCGTCGTCGTGCTCGTGGTCGGGGGAATCGCGGCCGGCGCGGGCCTCCTCCTGCTCCGGCCTGCGGGGCCGACCGCGGCCGGCCCGCCCCGGTTCGTGGATGAGACGGCCGCCTCCGGGGTCTCCCAGCGCTTCGATGGGCCGGACCTGTACCAGGTCGGCGGCGGCGTCGCCGTCTTCGACTGCAACGGCGATCGCCTGCCGGACCTCTACCTGGCCGGCGGTGAGCGACCGGGGGCGCTCTACCGAAATCGGTCCGCGGTCGGCGGGTCGCTGCGCTTCGAGCGCGTTCCCTCGGCGGCCACCGACCTGACCAACGTGAATGGGGCGTACCCGCTCGACGTGGATGGGGACGGCATCGTCGACCTCGTCATCCTGCGGATCGGCGAGAGCGTGCTCCTGCATGGGCGCGGCGACTGCACCTTCGAACCGGCGAACCAGGCGCTCGGCTTCATGGGTATCGACGGCTACGCGACGGCGTTCAGCGCGACGTGGGAAGGTGATGCCTCGTTGCCGACCCTGGCCATCGGGCGCTACCTCAAGCTGGACGACCGCGGGGAGGCCACCTTCACCTGCGACGAGGGCGCCCTCCTCCGCCCCGATGCCGATGGATCCGCCTACGGGACGGCGATGCCCCTCGCCCCGGGCTACTGCTCGCTCTCCATGCTCTTCAGCTCGTGGGACGGCTCGGGCAGACGCGACCTGCGCGTGTCGAACGATCGGCAGTACTACGTTGATGGCTCGGAGCAGCTCTGGCGGATGGCGCCGGGCCAGGCGCCGACCCCCTATACCGCCGATGATGGGTGGCCGTCGCTCCAGATCTGGGGGATGGGGATCGCCAGCCAGGACCTCACCGGTGATGGGCTGCCCGAGGTGTATCTCACCAGCCAGGGCGACAACAAGCTCCAGACCCTCACCGCCGGGCCCGACCAGCCCGCCTTCCGCGACATCGCGCTGCGGCGGGGCGTGGTCTCGACGCGGCCCTTCGCGGGCGACACGAGCCTGCCCTCGACGGCCTGGCATCCCGAGTTCGCCGACGTCAACAACGACGGGTTCACCGATCTGTTCGTCTCGAAGGGGAACGTGGGCGCGCAGGCCGACTACGCCAGGCGCGATCCGAGCGACCTGTTCCTGGGCCAGCCTGACGGGACCTTCGTCGAGGCGGCTGACCGGGCCGGAATCGTGCGATTCGAACGAGGGCGCGGCGCGGCCCTGGCTGATCTGAACCTCGACGGCCTGCTTGACCTCGTCGAAGTCAACTACCGAGCCGATACCGTCGTGTGGCGAAACGTCGGAGGAGGGACGGCCGACGCCCCCGCCCCGATGGGCCACTGGCTCATGCTCGACGTCGAGCAGCCCGGCCCGAACCGGAATGCGATCGGCGCGTGGGTCGACGTGCGAATCGGCGACAGGACCGTGCGGTACGAGCTGACGATCGGCGGCGGGCACATCAGCGGCGAGCTCGGCTGGCTCCAGGTTGGACTCGGCCCGGCGCAGAGTGCCGAGGTGCGCGTCGTGTGGCCGGACGGCGAGCAGGGCCCGTGGCTTCCCGTCGATGCCGACCAGTTCGCGACCGTCGAGCGCGGCGCGGCGGCTGTCCAGCCGTGGACGCCGGGGGGAGCCGGCAGCTGATGTCCATCGCTCGGCTGACGACGATCGACCTTCCGACCTTTCCGCGATCGGAGGTTGCCCCCGAGCTGCCGGCATCGATCTATCCGCCGCGGGTCGAGCGGCTGCGGCAGCGGGCGGCCGACCGGGGAATCGAATGGGTCGCCGTCTACGCCGACCGCGAGCACAGCGCCAACCTCTCGTACCTGACCGGCTTCGACCCACGGTTCGAGGAGGCGATCCTGCTCCTCGGCGCCATCGGCCGCCCCCTGCTCCTGGCCGGCAACGAGTGCATCGGCCTGGCCCGGGTTGCGCCCCTGCCGGTCGAGGCGGTCCTCTTCCAGGAGCTCAGCCTGCCGGGCCAGCCGCGCGACCGCTCGAAGAGCCTGTCCGAGATTCTGGCCGACGCCGGCGTGCGCCGCGGTTCCCGCATCGGGATGGTCGGCTGGAAGGCCGGTCCCGACCGGTCCTGGATCAACGCCCCGGCCTACCTCGTTGACACGCTGCGGGCAGCGGTGGGGGAGGCAGGGAGCGTGGAGGACGCCACACAGCTCCTCATCGACGCCGCCGATGGCCTGCGGGTCGTCAACGAGCCGGAGCAGATCGCCGCGTTCGAGCACGCCGCGTGCGAGACCTCGGACGGCGTCCGCAACCTGCTCCTCGGCCTGCGGCCGGGGATGCGGGAGCGCGAGGCGGTCCGGCTCCTCGAGTGGAGCGGCGCGCCGCTCTCCTGCCACCTGATGCTGACCGCCGGACCGCGTGCGCGGCACGGCCTGCTCAGCCCCGGTGATCGGATCATCGAGCGCGGCGATCCGTTCACCGTCGCCTTCGGGATCTGGGGCGCCCTCACCTGCCGCGCGGGCTTCGTGGTCGAGGACGGCAGCCAGCTCCCAAATCCCATCGGCGACTACGTCGAACGCCTGGTCGGCCCCTACTTCGAAGCCGTCGCCGAGTGGTACGGCGTGCTCCACGTGGGCCAGTCGGGGGGGACGCTGCAGGAGATCATCGACCGCAGGCTGAGGGACCCGTTCTTCGGGATCTTCCTCAACCCCGGCCACCAGCTCCACCTCGACGAGTGGGTCAACTCGCCGGTCAGCCCGGGGAGCAGGATCGAGCTGCGCTCCGGGATGGTGATGCAGGTCGACATCATTCCCGCCGCCGGCGGCCCGTACTTCACGACCAACATCGAGGACGGCTTCGCCCTGGCCGATGCACCCCTGCGCTCAGCGCTGGCGGCAAGCTACCCCGAGATGTGGGAGCGCGTCGGTCGCCGTCGCAGCTTCATGCGCGACGCGCTCGGGATCGACCTGCACCCCGACGTGCTCCCGCTCTCCAACATTCCGGCGCTGCTCCCTCCGTACCTCCTCCGGCCGGACCGCGTCATGGCCCTCGGCGGCTGATGGTCGCGCGCCTCGCCACGGTCACCTTCGCCCACGGCCCGATCGAGCTCGAGCTGCTCCCCGAGATCGGGGCGCGGCTGCATCGGCTTCGTGCCTTTGGCCACGACCTGCTGCGCACGCCCGACGATCCATCGGCTCACCTGCGCGACCCCTTCCGCTGGGGTGCCTACGTGATGGCTCCTTGGTGCAACCGCATCGCCGCCACCCCGATGACGGTCGACGGCCGGCTGGTCGCGCTCGCTCCGAACTTCGAGGACGGGACGGCGATCCACGGACAGGTGCACAGCGCTCCGTGGACGCCGGGGCCGGACGGGAGCTTCAGCGTCCATGGCGGCGGCGACGCCTGGCCGTGGCCGTACGAGTGTCGGCTGCGCGTCGCCATCGTCGACGCGGTCGTCACCCTCGAGTTGTCGGTGACCAATCTCGCTCAGACCCCAATGCCGGCCGGGATCGGGTTGCACCCGTGGTTCCGGCGACCGCTCGACGTGCGCATCGATGCCGCCCAGGTCCTGCCATCGAACAGCGACCCCGCCGCCACGATCGAGCCGGTCTCCCGGTCGCTCGACCTGCGCGTCATGCGGCCGATGCCCGACGACCTCGACGCCGCCTGGCTCGGCCTGGGTGACCCGCCGGTCGAACTGCGCTGGCCGACGCTCGGCGTGGTGGCCGCCATGCGCGCCCGGTCTGACGCCGGCCTGTGCCTCGTGGCGGCCAGCCCGAGCGGGCTCGACGCGGTCGCGATCGAGCCGCAGACCCACGCGCCCCATGGCCTCCGCCGGTTCCTGAACGGCGAGCCTGGCGGGCTCGTACCGCTCGCCCGGCACGCGACGATGCGGTTGACCATGCGGCTCGCCTTCCGTCGAACGTCCACTTGATCGGCGCCGATGGAACCGTCCGCCGGCGAGGCGCTCCTGCATCGGCGCGCGGCTTGACACTCCGGCCGGTCGTGCCCGGCTGGGTCTGCGGCAGACCTATTTCTCATCAGCGGAGAGCTCGATCGGGGCCGCCGCCCTTTTGAGAGCGTACCTCTCGCCCAGCGAGAGGAGGCGACAGACAAAGCCGATCCGGTGCCCGCGCCACGCCGTGTTTCTCCGCGGCTGAGAAGTAGCGCTCCAACGCTCCACGGTCGTTCCGCATCCAGGCATCGGCCGGTTGACACTGATCGGTCCCAGCCGGTAGACTCCGAATTCGCGCCGGCATGCGTGCCGGTGGGCGATGCGAGAACCTCGACCGTTCGGCCGAGCAGCTCCGCGCCAAGCTTCCTGAACCTGGAGGCCACAGAATCGAGCGAGACCGATCCGTCGGTACCGTGACCTTAACAGCTGAAGAGTGACAGGAACCCACACGAGTCAACGGGACAAACGTCTGAACTGTGAACGGTGGTGGAGCCCTCGGGCAAGACCACTGTTTTTTGTTTGGAGAGTTTGATCCTGGCTCAGGACAAACGCTGGCGGGGTGCATGAGACATGCAAGTCGAACGGGGTTGAACGGGCTTGCTCGATCAACCTAGTGGCGGACGGCTGAGTAACGCGTAGGTGACCTACCCGGAAGTGGGGAATAACTGCCCGAAAGGGTGGCTAATACCGCATGTGGTCGGCGATTCGCTTCGCCGCCCAAAGCCGCAAGGCGCTTCCGGCGGGGCCTGCGTCCGATTAGCTAGTTGGTGGGGTAATGGCTCACCAAGGCGACGATCGGTAGCTGGTCTGAGAGGATGATCAGCCAGACTGGGACTGAGAACGGCCCAGACTCCTACGGGAGGCAGCAGTCGGGAATTTTGCCCAATGGACGAAAGTCTGAGGCAGCAACTCCGCGTGAGGGACGAAGGCCTTCGGGTCGTAAACCTCTTTTCTCAGGGAAGATCCAAGACGGTACCTGAGGAATAAGCCACGGCTAACTACGTGCCAGCAGCCGCGGTAATACGTAGGTGGCGAGCGTTGTCCGGATTTACTGGGCGTAAAGAGCGCGCAGGCGGCTGGTCAAGTCCGATGTGAAAGCTCCCGGCTTAACTGGGAAATTGCATCGGAAACTGATCGGCTGGAAGGTGGGAGAGGGTAGCGGAATTCCCGTCCTCCCGCAAGGGATCGGTGCGCAGGTGTTGCATGGCTGTCGTCAGCTCGTGTCGTGAGATGTTGGGTTAAGTCCCGCAACGAGCGCAACCCCCGTGGCATGTTGTATCACTCATGCCAGACTGCCGAGAGAAACTCGGAGGAAGGTGGGGATGACGTCAAGTCAGCATGGCCCTTACGTCCTGGGCTACACACACGCTACAATGGCCGGTACAACGGGTTGCCAAACCGCGAGGTGGAGCTAATCCCTTAAAGCCGGTCTCAGTTCGGATTGCAGGCTGCAACTCGCCTGCATGAAGCCGGAGTTGCTAGTAACCGCAGGTCAGCACACTGCGGTGAATATGTTCCCGGGCCTTGTACACACCGCCCGTCACGTCATGAAAGCCGATAACACCCGAAGCCGGTGGGCCAACCGCAAGGAGGCAGCCGTCGAAGGTGGGATTGGTGATTGGGACGAAGTCGTAACAAGGTAGCCGTACCGGAAGGTGCGGCTGGATCACCTCCTTTCTAGGGAGACCAGGTCACCCGGTTCGCCGGGGGACCCAACCTTCCAGGTCGATCGACCGGCTCAACGGAATGGCTCGCTCCCACGAGGGGGATCGAGCGCCCGCGCAAGCGGGAGGAGCCGGCCGCTCTCGAACCAACCAGACCTGCCCGTCGACAACGCGGGTTCCTGTCACTCTTCAGCCGTCAAGGCAGCGCAGCCGTCCCGCTCGCGGGGCGGCTGTTCCGTTCCCGGAGGCCAGCGACCTTGCGCCGCCAGATACCGCCGGGTACCATGCCGGCCCGCGAGGGGGCGTTTAGCTCAGCTGGTTAGAGCACTGCCCTGATAAGGCAGAGGTCTCTGGTTCGAGTCCAGAAACGCCCACCATGCCACTGACCGATGGAGCGCATGCCCGTGCCGGAGCCGGCCGACCGCCCGATGGGGATCCTGGCCGAGCCAAACCCGGACCGCGCCCTCCTCGCCAGCCTCGACGGGGTCGTGTACGCGCGGCACCCGGTTCGCACCCACCTGGTCACGGCCCGGGATGACGCGGTCGACGTCGTGCGCCGCTACGCCACGCCGCTCGGCTCGGACGTGGCCTTCGTCGCGGTCAGCGAGCGGATGGTGGCGATCACCCAGGGGCGCTCATACCCGATGTCGTCGATTCGCCCCGGAGGCCTGGCCCGGTTCCTCGTCCGGTTCGTCACGCGGCCCGGCTACGGCATTGGCCTGGGCACCCCCGAGACGATGCAGCTGGCCATCTCCGAGATCGGTGCGCCGCGCATCCTCCTCGCGGCAGCGGTCAGCGGCGTCACCAAGCCGTTCGGGATCCATGGCCTCTTCTACCGAATCGCCGGGCCCCAGGCGGCGGCGATCGACGGCCCGACTTCGTACACCATCGCGCCGTACAACCAGGCGGCCACGCTCGGCCCCAGGGATCCGAGGGCGGCGGCACGGCGCCTCGCCGACGCGCTGGGCGTGCCGG
This sequence comes from Chloroflexota bacterium, assembly GCA_016191345.1. Taxonomy (GTDB): domain Bacteria; phylum Chloroflexota; class Limnocylindria; order Limnocylindrales; family CSP1-4; genus UBA5189. The sequence continues at coordinate 5,758 of JACPOU010000002.1, read as the reverse complement.
TCGCGGTGATCGACGCCAACGATGCCGGCTGCCACGTCCTCGGACTCAGTCCCGGGGTGGCCCGGCGGCAGGTGGAGGGCCTCTTCGCCGACAACCCGCTCGGGCAGGCCTCCGAGCAGACCCCCATCTGCGTGGTGCACCGTGTAACCTGGCCAAGCGGCGAGCCGTCGCCGCCCGAGCCGAAGCGGCGCATCACTCCGCCGTAGCGGGAGCCTTTCGCCGGCGGTACCATGCCGGCGGGCGTGGGGATGTAGCTCAGCTGGGAGAGCACCTCCTTTGCAAGGAGGGGGTCAGGGGTTCGAGTCCCCTCATCTCCACCACGTCATCGCGGCGCGGGGACGAGCCTGAGGATCAGGCCGCGGTCACCGTGGTCGACCACCGTCAGACGCTCGACCTCGATGACGCGGCGTGTGGCGAGGGGCGTAAAGCGCGCCACCTCGCCCCCTGGATCGGTGAGGGCAACCAGCCAGATGCTGCCCGTCGACGAGAGACCCGCAAGCTCGCCCGGGCCGAGGCCTGCGTCGGCCCGAACGATGCGGTCCGTCGGAATGAGGTCTCCGCCGAGGAAGGCCGGCTCGAGGCCCGAGCTCCAGTAGCGCAGTGACGCTGCCAGCTCGATCGGCTCCGAACGGCGCTCCAGCAGGTATGCCAGGGGGAAATAGGTCTGCGGGTCGGCCGCGAGCACGACATCGCCCGCCTGGACCCGTCGCGCGAGAAGGACCGATGCCGCGCGGGCCGGCTCGAGGCCCGTGCCGCTGATCCAGTTCGCTTCGAAGGTCGCGGTCCCGGCGCCCACCAGGACAAGCAGCGCAGCTCCCGCGGCGCCCAGCGTGCGGGGGGTCCAGCCCGCTCGCCGCATCCACGCGGCCACCCCCCCAGCCCCGACCGCGATCGCCATCGCCAAGGGCGGCACCGCCGCACCCAGGTACCGGGAGTCGTACGCCGGGCGCCACAACGACGCGACCCACCACGCCAGCACAATCGCGGCGCCGGCCGAGATGGCCAGGCCTGTCGCGAAGGCAACGGGCGAGCGGCCGCGGAAGAGGGTCCGGAATCCGACCCCGGCGAGGACGGCGAGCGGGAGGACGGCGATCCAGCCCGGCGAAGGCTGCCAACCACCGAAGGCGACGGCGAGCGTCTCCAGCAGCGTCGCGAGGCCGGGCGCCGGCGTCCAGAAGGGACGGCCATCGGTCGCGACCGACAGGAGCCGTGGGATCCACGGCAGGAAGGCGGCGAAGCCGATCGCGAGGGCGATGCCGGCGGCCCGCGTCCCCGGCTGGCGCCGCCAGGCCAGGGCGACGACGACCGCGGTTTGCAGGCCGAAGGCCGCGACCCCGGTCGGCAGCGCCCAGAGCTCACCGGCCACGGCGAGGGCCGCCGCCGCCACGGCGAGCGGTCGCGGGGAGCTGGGTCGTCGCCCAGCCAGCAGCCGCCACAGGAGCCACCAGGCGAGGACGGCAAAGAGTGACTCGAGCGCGTACATCCTCGCCTCGCGGGCGTTCGCGATGGCCAGGGGCGAGAGGGCGACGAGGACGGCCGCGAGGAACGCCGCCCGCAGGCCGATCGCCTCGCGTGCCCATGCCCACGTCACCCCAACCAAGGCCAGGCCGGTCGCGGCCGAGAGCGCTCGCAGGGCGGCCGGGCCATCCCCCACAATCCCGAGGAAGGCCTTCAGCGCGAAGGCGAACAACGGGGGGTAGGGCTCGCGGCTCGAACGCGGGATGATGTTGGCCCAGGGGGATTGGGCCAGGAGCCAGGATGCCGCCTCGTCACGGAACAGTTCGCGAGCGTCGAGCAGGACGAAGCGCAGGGCGGCTGCGCCTGCGAGGATGAGGAGCAGTGCGCCGACGGGCAAGATTCGGATTCGCGGCTGATCCACTGACTGCCCATGATGATGGGAGCCGGCGATGGGTGCTGATCGTGGCCGGCCTGGCCCTGATTCTGGCGGTCGCCACGCTGCTGCGCTTCCTGGACCTGGGCGCCAATCCCGGCGGCCTGTACACGGACGAGGCGACGGAGGCGCTCAGCGCGCAGCGCCTCCTCCACGATCCGGGCTTTCGCCCGGTCTTCCTCCCGGAGGGGGGTGGCCGCGAGGCACTCTTCGCCTACTTGGTCGCCGGCGTCTTTCGCGTCTTCGGCGAGACGCCGCTGGCCCTGCGCGCCACCGCCGCTGGGATCGGGGTCGCCGGCGTCCTCGGCATCTGGCTGCTCGCGCGGCGGTACGGGGTGATCGCCGGTCTCAGTGCGGCCGCCTGGGCGGCCGGCTCGCTGTGGCTCATCAGCATCAGCCGCAACGGGATGCGCAACACCCTGGTCCCGCTCTTCGCTGCTCTCGCCCTGGCCAGCCTGCTGGCGTGGCACGACCGGCCCGGCCGCTTGACGGCCGTCCTGGCCGGGGCGACTGCCGCGCTGGCAACGCTCTACACGTACCAGCCCCTGAAACTGATTCCGCTGCTGCTGATCATCTGGCTCGCCTGGCTGCATCGTGTCAACCGGCCGGCCTTTTCGCGCCTCCGTGGGAATCTCCCGACCGTTGCGATCGCCTTCCTGCTCATCGGAGCGCCCATGATCGCCGCCGCCGTCGCCGACCCGGTCAGCTACTTCGGACGGGCGGCGGGCGTGACGTTCAACCCCGGCGCGACGGTCGACCTCCCCACCCACTGGCTGCGCACGCTTGGGATGTTCGCCATCACCGGCGATCCCAACCCGCGCCATGACGTTGCCGCGTTGCCGCTGCTCGGCTGGCCGCTCTTCGCGGTGGCCATGGTCGGCGGCATCCGCCTCTGGCGGCATCGGCGCGAGCCGGCAGAGGCGCTGATCCTGTGGAGCCTGCCGGTCTTCCTGCTCCCGCCGCTCATCGCGACGGAGGGCGGTTCGCCCCACTTCCTGCGTGCGCTCGGGCTCGCTGCGCCGCTGGCGGTGGCGATCGGACTGGGCGTTGCCGAGCTGATCGACGTCGCGCGGGTGCGCTGGGGGAGGGTGCCGGCGGGCGCGGTGGCCGCAGGCGCGGGGCTCTCCCTGGTCGCGTTGGCGATCGGCAGCGGCCAGGCCTATCTCTCCCGCCCGGTCGCCGATCGGTATGACGCCTATCGTTATGACCTGGTGGCGATGGCCGCCCAGGCCGGCCCTGACGACGTCGTCGTCCTCGACGACTACAGCGCCACGGTGATTCGCTTCGTGGATGCCCTCCGCTTGCCGACCATCGTCGCGCCCGGCAGGCCCATATCACTTCCCGGTGCCCGGGTGCTGGCCCTCAGCCGTGACGACCTCCGCGCGGCACTCGGCCCAGAGGCTGCGCAGCGCGCCGTGCCGGTGGCGCGGAATCCGCGGGGCGACACGGTGGTCTGGGGTCTGTCCCCGTGAGAACGGAGCCGGGTGACGCCGTTCCGCTTCACGGAGCAGCGCAGACCCCTCTTTGAACCGCTACAAACGGGCCAGCGCGGTCATCGGCGTCGCCTTGACCACGGCGCTGCCTCGGTGCTAGAGTATCGGTCCCTCGCGGGAAGGCCGGTGCGGCCGGCCCGCGATCGTTGTGACAAACCCCATCCACCCTTGATCCCCTGACCGCTGCGCACGACGCTCGTCGCGCCCATCGGTCAGCGGACCTCGCTGAAGCTCCGCCGCCTGAGGCGGACGCGACCTTAAGAACCGAAGACTGGAAGCATCGATTTCGTCGAGGATGAAATCCGAACGCAATCGTGTGGCTCGAAGGAGCCGCACGGCAAGATGAGCGCACATCGGCCAGCACCGTGCTAGCCGCGTGAGCGTTAGGTCAAGCTACTAAGGGCGTGCGGTGGATGCCTTGGCGCCAAGAGCCGACGAAGGACGTGGCAGGCGACGAAATGCTTCGGGGAGCTGCGAGCAAGCGTTATCACCCGGAGATATCCGAATGGGGAAACCCACCCAGGGTAATGCCTGGGTACGTTCGACTGAATTCATAGGTCGATCGAGGAAACCGAGGGAACTGAAACATCTAAGTACCTCGAGGAACAGACAGACATTCCGTGAGTAGTGGCGAGCGAAAGCGGAGGAGCCCAAACCGTTGACTGCGTGATAGGTTGCAGCCGTTGCAGTCTTGGTGTTGTAGGGCCGGCCCGCGGTGCACTGCACTGCCCGCAGGGAGTTACAAAATGGTTCGCTAGCAGAAGTGGCATGGAAAGGCCAGCCGCAGAGGGTGACAGCCCCGTAAGCGAAAGCGAAACCATCTCCCGGCCGAGTCCCTGAGTACCACGTGGAAGGTCTCTCATGTGGGAACCCGGGCGGACCACCGTCCAAGGCTAAATACTCTTGGCGACCGATAGTGAACCAGTACCGTGAGGGAAAGGTGAAAAGCACCCCGGGAGGGGAGTGAAATAGCACCTGAAACCGCATGCCTACAAGCAGTCAGAGGGTGTTGCCCGGAGGCTTCGGTCGCCGGGTAGCCTGATGGCGTGCCTTTTGAAGAATGAGCCGGCGAGTTACTCGTAGGTGGCAAGGTTAAGTCCCAGAAGGACGAAGCCGCAGCGAAAGCGAGTCTGAATAGGGCGATTGAGTCGCCGCGAGTAGACCCGAAACCGAGTGACCTACCCATGGGCAGGTTGAAGCGGGAGTAATGTCCCGTGAAGGACCGAACTCACTAGCGTTGAAAAGCTAGGGGATGACCTGTGGGTAGAGGTGAAATGCCAATCGAACTCGGAGATAGCTGGTTCTCCCCGAAATAGCTTTAGGGCTAGCCTCGGGGGTTCAGTCACGGGGGTAGAGCACTGAATGGGCTAGGGGGCTTCCCGCTTACCAAACCCAATCAAACTCCGAATCCCGTGATTCCATACCCCGGGAGTCAGACTGCGAGGGCTAAGCTTCGTGGTCAAAAGGAAAACAGTCCGGACCGACAGCTAAGGTCCCAAAATCCAGGCTAAGTGGGGAAGGATGTGGAGTTGCACAGACAACCAGGATGTTGGCTCAGAAGCAGCCACCATTTAAAGAGTGCGTAATAGCTCACTGGTCAAGTGATTCCGCGCCGAAGATCCAACGGGGCTCAAGCCTGGTACCGAAGCTTCGGATCGTGCGCACCTTCGGGTGCGGCGGTGGTAGGGGAGCGTTCCGTCAGCAGTGAAGGTCGACCGTGAGGACGGCTGGAGTGGACGGAAGTGCGAATGCCGGCATGAGTAGCGAAATGCACGCGAGAAACGTGCACGCCGTATGTCTAAGGTTTCCTGAGGAAGGTTAATCCGCTCAGGGTTAGTCGGGCCTAAGCCGAGGGCGAGAGCCGTAGGCGATGGACAATCGGTTGATATTCCGATACCGCCAGAGATCGTTTGCACCGCAAGGTGCCTGGCTCGTGGACGCTGGTGCGCTGAGGCGACTTCGGTTGTCGAGGCAGCCAGTGAGAAGCGGGCTTGGGAGCAAGGGCATGACTGGGAACGGTAGGTTGAGCGCACTTTTGGCTATGTGCGTCTAAGCCGGTAGGGGGAGAGGACAGGCAAATCCGTCCTCTCATTAACTCCGAGCAGCGAATGAAAGGCGAAAGCTGATTCGACTGAGCCGATCCTGCAAGAAAAGTGTCTAGCGAGATTGAAGGCGCCCGTACCGCAAACCGACGCAGGTAGACGGGTAGAGCATACCAAGGCGATCGGAAGAACCCTCGTTAAGGAACTCGGCAAATTGACCCCGTAACTTCGGGAGAAGGGGTGCCTCGCAGTGGCTCGCTTTGCGGTGAGAGGCTGATCGAGGCCGCAGTGAAATGGCCCAGGCGACTGTTTAGCAAAAACACAGGTCTCTG
>JACPOU010000019.1 GCA_016191345.1 Chloroflexota bacterium | reverse complement strand
TCGACGCTCAACTTCCCGGCCGGCGACACCCGCGCGACCGGCGTCACCGTGACCCTTGGGCCGGATGGCTCGCTCGCCGCCGTCTACAAGGCCGCCTCCGGGGCGACGGTCCAGCTCATCTTCGACGTCACCGGCTACTACCGCTGACCGGGCCTCGCGCCGGCTGACCCGGCGGCAGGCCCGGCGGAGTGAGCGAAGCCGGCCCGTACACTGGTCTCGTGCACGCCGACAGTGGTGTTGCGGCCTCGCCGCACGCGTCCCCGATCGACAGCCGGGCTGAACGGTGCCGCATCTGCCTCGAACCCGAGCCGCTCGTGATCGAGCTCCGCGAGATGCTGTTCGGCACCCGTGAGCCCTTCGAATACCTCCATTGCCGGTCGTGCGGGGCCATCCAGATCCGCGCCATCCCGGATGACCTCGGGCGGCACGACCTCCGCCGGCGTCCGGCCACGGTGCCCGGAGACCACGCCGGATGACCGGCCTCGGCGGTGATCTCAGGCAGCGACTGCGGTCATCGGCGCGCCTCGTCGCGCTCGTCCGGGGCCTCCGGGGCTTCGTCCTCGGGCCGCCGCCCGCCCGGCCGCCCGCGAGGACTGCAACTCTCGAGGACCGGGTCCGAGAGTCCATCGACGTGGACTTCGTCGCCGACGATGGCCTCACGCCCCGGCTCAATCTGCTGATCCCGACGCTGGACGACCGGCGGGCCTTTGCTGGCGTCCGGTCCGCGATCGAGCTGTTCGAGGCGATCGGCGCCCACGCACCGAAGCGGCGGATCGTGAGCGTGGCCCCGATGCGGCCGGCCGTGGACACCTTCGGCGAGTACCGTTCCACGGCCCCGGACGCACCGGCCGACGGGTCCGTGGCGCAGATCGTCAGCCTCGGTGGCGTCTCGGGTGCGAGACTCGCCATCGGCCCCCGGGATGTCTTCGTCGCGACGTTCTGGACCACCGCGCAGCTGGCGCAGCAGATCATCGACTGGCAGGACGCCACGTTCGGTGCCGCCGCGAGATCTTTCGGCTACGTGATCCAGGATTTCGAGCCGGGCTTCTACCCATGGTCCGCGCAGTGGCTCCTGGCCCGCGCGACCTATGGCGACCCGGAGCGCACGATCGCGTTCTTCAACACCTCCCTGCTCCAGCAGTACTTCCACGCGCAGGGGCTCCACTTCGCCCACGAGCATGCGTTCGAGCCGAGACTGTGGCCGCCACTGCGCCGGGCCGCTCACGGCGGTTCCGCACGTGAACGGAGGATCGTCATCTATGGCCGGCCCTCGACGCCCCGAAACGCCTTCCCGCTCATGGTCGACGGACTTCGAAACTGGGTGGAGCGGTATCCGCAGGCGGGGACATGGTCGCTTGTCTCCGTCGGCCAGACGCACCCCCGGGTCGAGCTCGGCGGAGGGATGGCCCTCGAGTCGCTCGGCAAGCTCGACCTCGAGTCCTATGCGGAGCTCCTGCGGACCTCGATGATCGGGCTGTCGATGATGGTGTCACCCCACCCGAGCTTCCCGCCCCTGGAGATGGCGCATCTCGGGATGCGCGTCATCACGAACCGCTTCGAAGGCAGGGATCTCGCGTCCTGGCACGAGAACATCGAGTCGCTGGACGCCATCGGCCCGAGCGGGATCGCGGACGCGCTCGCCGACCTGTGCGATCGCCTGTCCGCCGACCCCGGGCTCGGCGACCGGGCGCGGCCGCTGCGCCCGGACCTCCTCGCCGACACCCCGCAGTACCCGTTCGCAGAGCTCGCCGCGAGTCTCCTCGGAGTCCATCGGGGCGTTGCGTCCTGATGGCCCGGCCGGCCCCAAACGCCCCGCTGCCTCGATGCGCCGGGGTCGTCGACCGTGATGGCCGTGCCCGCGCGGCCCTTCCGGTGCCGGGGCCCGGACGCGCAGGCGGACGATCGGAGCGGCAATGTCCCGCTGGCTGATCCTGCGCGAGGGAGTTCGGAGCCGGTGGGGCGGCGATCTGCGCAGGCGCTACATCTTCGATGGGCTTCTGGGGCGGACCGGTGGCGAGGCAGTCGAGTTCCGGAGTCGGCTGCGGCAGCCGCTCCTCGACCTGCGCGGGCCACGGTGGGCCATCTGGCGTCGAGCCCGTGTCGTGTCGAGCGAACTCCTGCTCGACAACCAGCTGGCGACCATCCGGGCCCTCGGCAGGGCGATTGCCATCGATGTCCATGACGATCCCGTCCTCCAGGGGGACGCACTCGGCTCGCCGCTCGAGGCGCTGCGCGCCGCGGAGCTGCGCTCGATCTTTCGGGCGAACACCGAGGCCTTCCGCTGGCTCGTTGCGCCGTCGGGTCCATTCGCCGAGCTCGCGGGGCTCGATCTCGACCGGGTCATCGTGGCCGCGAACGGCACGGACACGAAAGTCATCCTGGCGGAGCCCTGGCCGGAGGTTCCGGCCGTCGGGTTCATCTCCGGCGCCGCGCCCAACCGGGGCATCGAGGGGCTCATCGAAGCGGTCCGTCTCGTCCGTTCGGAACAGCCGGAGCTTCGACTGCTCCTGTGGCTGGCAGGGACCAGCGAATCGAGTGCGGCGTACCTCGAGCGCCTCCGGAAGGCGACGATCGCGGAGCCGTGGATCGAGATCGGCTCGGCGCCCTACGATGCGATGAGTGCCCAGCTTGGCCGGGCGACCGTCATGGCGATCCCGACCCCGGGACACGCCTACTGGGACTCCGTTGCGCCGATCAAGCTCTACGATGCGCTCGCGGCCGGTCGACCGACCGTCACCACGCCCCGGGTCGAGACAGCCCGCGTCGTCGAGGCCCACGATGCCGGCCTGGTGGCGGCCGGGGATTCGCCCGACGACCTGGCGACGCCGATCGCGCGCCTCATCGGCGACGCGGCGACAGCACGGCGCATGGGGGCGAATGCACGCATGGCGGCGGAGCGTGAGCACGACTGGCGGATCATCGGGAACGCGCTCGCCGACGCGATCCTGTCCAGGGAGCGCCGAAGGGGGATCTGGTGACGAACGAAGCGGAGCGCCCCGGCCCCGGGGCCGGGGAGACGGGCACCGGGGCCTGGGTCGTCCTGCCCACGTACGACGAGGCGGAGAACCTGGCCGGGATCTGTGGCGCCATCCTCCGTGCGCTCCCGGGCGGGACGCTCCTCGTCGTCGACGACAACTCGCCGGACGGGACTGGCCGGCTCGCCGACGAGCTCGCAGCCGCGGATCCCCGGGTCCGTGTCCGCCATCGGTCGGCGAAGGCGGGGCTCGGGCGGGCGTACCTCGATGGCTTCCGGGTCGCGCTCGACGGGGGAGCGACGGCAGTGATCCAGATGGATGCGGACTGGTCGCACGATCCCGCTGACCTCCCGGCCCTCCTCGAGCCGGTGACCTCGGGCCGTGCGGACCTCGTCATCGGCAGCCGCTACGCGCCCGGCGGGCGGGTAGAGGACTGGGGCCCGGGGCGGAGACTGATCTCCCGCGGCGGCTCGATCTACGCCCGCCTCGTGCTCCGCCTGAAGCCGCGCGACCTCACCGGCGGGTTCAAGGCCTGGCGTGCCTCGACACTGGCCAGCCTCCGGTTCGATGGCATCCATGCCGGCGGCTATGTGTTCCAGATCGAGATGACGCACCGGGCGTCGATGGCTCGGGCCCGCGTCGTCGAGGTCCCGATCACCTTCCGGGATCGCCGAGTCGGCCAGTCGAAGATGTCCCGCGGGATCGTGATCGAGGCGTTCCTGGTCGTCGCCCGGCTTCGATGGGAGGAGCTCACGACGAGGTTCCACGCTCGACGCTGATCGCGCCCGGGCCGGTCGCGGCGACGGGCTGCGTCCGGGATCCGATCGCTCGAGCCGCCCGGGTCTCCCGGGGACCCGCGCCGCGGTTCCGGCGGCCCGTATCATCGGCTCGTGACCACCGGCAGGCGACTCGGCCGACCCAGCCTCGAATCGGTCGGCTTGGCGCTCCTGTTCGGCTTCGCCATCGTCGTCGGAACAGAGCTCGCTCGCCCGCTTCGATCGGCGTCGATCGCGTTCGACAGCCAGGTCGCCGTGCTCGACTTCGAACGGATCGTCGCCGGACGGCAGATCGAAGCGTTCCTGCCGACGACACCGAAGCCCCTGCTGACCGTCATCTTCGGCCTCCTTCACGCGGTCAGCGGGGGATGGGCGGCGATCGCGTGGGCCACGATCGGCGCGTACGCGCTCAGCGTCGTGCTCGCGGCGGTGCTCGCCGCCCGGCTGGCGGGCCGGATCGCGGCCGCGTTTTCTGCGGTGGCCGTCCTCCTCTCGCCCAGCCTCCTCTTCGACGTCGGCTTTGCTCTCGCGACCCCCTGGGCGGCGCTCGGCTGGTTCTCGGCCGGCCTGGCCTTGACGGCCCGTCGCCCACGGTATGGGCTGGCGGGGGTCGCACTGCTGATGGCGACCCTGGCTCGCCTGGAGACGATCGTTCCGGTGGGGTTCGCCCTCGTCGTCCTGGCCGCCGGATCCGTGGTTGCCGCACGCCGGGGCGCCGTGGCCCTGCGGCCGGCCCGGAAGCTCTGGATCACGCCATTGGTGGCCCTGCTCGCGCTGCCGGTCATGATGCTGCACGATGCGCTCCTGACCGGCGACCCGTTCTTCTGGACGACGGTCGCGGGACGCTACTCGGCCGCCACCAGCCTGGAAGTCATGGGTCCGGCCGAGGTCGTCACGTTCCTGATCGGCAGGTACTGGATCGCGGGTGCCGTGACGCTCCTCGCCCTGCTCGGCATCCTCCGGCTGATCCGCGAGCGTCGCTGGGCGCTGGTCACCGCGCTCGTGGGGTTCGGGCCGGGGATCGGGGCGTTCCTCGTCCTCCTTGCCGCTCGCGGGATCTTCGTCTCCGAGCGCTACGCGGCCGGGATCGATGTTGCGGTGGCGTTCGCATCTGGCCTCGGGCTTGCAGGCATCGCGGTCGATTCGAAGCGAGCGATGCCGAGCGGTCTGCTCCGCGGGCTCGGGTCCCGACTCAGCACGCCCGTCATGGGCGTGCTCGCCACCGCGATGGTCGCCGTCCTCGTCGTCGGTCCGTACTGGCTCGTGGATCCGGGGCTCCGCTCCGCCGTCTCGCGCAGTGGCCGTCTCGCTGCCAATGAGGAGCGCGCCGTGGCGGTTCTGGCCACGGCGCTGCAGGCCGCAGATGGTGCTCGGGGATCCGCCGGGGCCGGCGGTCTCGCGGCCGCCGTCCTGGTATTCGCACCGACGCCGATCCGTCCGCGACTCGTGGTCGATCTCGGGCTCATGATTCCCGAGGTGGCGGGGACCGACGCTCGCCGTCTGGACGTCGCCAACGGATACCCGCCCCCCGGATCGCTGGTGCTCCATTCGCTCAGTGGCGACGGGCCGTCATCGATGTGGACGGAACTCGAAACGAGCGAACGCACGATGATCGACGGGGTGACCGTCGAACCGCTCCTGGCCGAACCGGCGAAGGGCCTGTGGATTCTCCGGCTGGTCGATCGTCCCGTGCCATGACGCGTCGTTCGGTGGACACGGCGAATGCCGGCCGGACCTTGGCGCTCGTCGCCCCGGACGCCATCATGCCGCCGGCCGACTGGTCTGCGGTGCTTCGGCCAGCTGCCGACTTCGACTGGTCCCGGGAGTCCTAGCGCGCCCCCAGCCCGTCCCCGGTGAGGCGGCCCGCCTCGAGCTCATAGGCGTAGCTCAGCGCGATGACCTGCACGAACGTCTGGCCAGCAGTGAGCTGGACCGGCGAGCCTGTCGCGTCGAAGAGAAGCGTCGGTGCCGAGATCGACGCCTTCGACCACGTCCCGGTGATGGTCCGGCCGTTCGTCGAGATGATCGCCTCGCCGGCGCCCACGTCGCCGGCTTCGAGACGGTTCTTGGCAGCACCGTCGTTGAGGGCGCCGAAGCGCATCCGGAGGATGACCACGTTCGTGGGGGCGACGACCTTGCCGTCGGCCGCATCGATCTGCGGCTCGGTGGACTTGTCGATGAACCGCCGGTAGGTGTTCGTCGCGGCGTCATAGCGGAAGGTCACGGTCTCGTACGGGTAGCGGACGGTGAGCGTCGTGCCCGTCGGGCGACTCTCGGCAGGCGTCCCCGGACGGAACGTCCAGACCGGCTCGATGGGGCCGTCCGCGGCGCCGACGACCGTGGCGAGGCGTCGAAGGTTCGCGCCGTCCGTGTAGACGTTGTGGGGCGCCGGCCGGTCCGTGATCCGCCAGAGGTACCTGCCGCCGTACCGGAACTCGTCGGCATTCCAGACGAGCTGGCCTCGACCGCTGGCCCGGAGCGTGGCGAGGGCGCCGGGCGAGCCGCCGGCGTGGACGTAGACCGCGTTCCATTCAGCCGCCCATTCGATGTAGTACTGGCGTGCGCTCCGGACCGGCCCGACCGCTGCCGGCACGGTGTCCTGGAAGATCAGCATGTAGCGCGGGATCCCACCCTCGGCCGGCGCCTGCCAGACGATCGAGGCGGCGTTGAAACCGGACTGCGGCCGGGCGGCCCGGAGGTCGTCGATCATCACGGCAATGGGATGCTGCCTGGCCGCCGCAGGATCCACGAGCAGGCCCGTCAGCGGGGCGGGGACCAGAGCGGGCGTCGGCTCCGGTGTCGGTGGCGGGGTCGGGGAGGGTCTCGGCGACGGGGTCGGCGCCGTGGACGGGATCGGCGACGCCGCCGCCACCGGCGAGCCGCTCGCGCCGCTCGGCCTCGCGCCCGAGCCGGCCGGCGACCCGGCGAACGTCGAGAGCAGCGCGCCTGCCCCGACCCCGGCGCCGATGGCGACGGCGACGAGCAGGCCGACCACGGCGCGACGGACCGCGGGTGCCCCGGCCCGCCCCAGCAACTGCACGTTCACTCCCCTGCGCGGCGTCCTCGAGCCGCAGCGGGCGCAGAATAGCGGAGCGAGGCTGGAACGCGCCCCCGCCCGAACGTCCTGGGTGTGCGCCGGCAGCGTCATCCGTCCATTCGAGGTGCTCCGATGCCCACCCGCAAGTCAACCGCCGCCGACGGCACCGACGGCGCTGCCCCCGCGCCGAAGCGCGCTCGGGCGGCAAGAGCCCCTCGAGCCCCGCGGGCCGTCAGCGACCCGGTTGCGCTCGAGGTCGTCACGATGGCCGCCGGCGATCCGCCCGCGATCCACGACGACGAAGCCTGGATCGAGGCCGACGCGGTCGAGGTCCACCAGGGCGCGGTCGGTCGCGTCGACACGAGCGAGCTCACCGTCACCCAGGGCGCGATCGGCGCCGCGCGGGCCGACCGCATCGACGTCCAGATGGGCGGCATCGGCGCGGTCCTCAGCCGCGACGTCACGATCACCCAGGGCGGAGCCGGCTCGGTGCTCGCCCAGAACGCCCAGATCGACCAGTCCTTCGTCCGGACGCTCGTCGCCCGCGAGGTCACGTTCCGGAAGCCGGGAGCGGCGCTCGTCCTCATCGCGCAGCGAGTGAGCGGCGACGTCCGCGTCCTCCTCGACTGGCGCGGCGCGATCGCCTTCGGAGCCGCGTTCGGCCTCGTGGCCGGGCTGTTCGGCGGCGGCCGGCGGAGGCGCCGCGGCGGCTGAGCCCGGTGGCTCGGCTATACTCGGCCACCGACCACCGGCCCCCACGCCGGGATCGTCCGAGCGCCGACGCGTCGCCCCACATGCGCGGCCCGGGAGCTGCAGCAGGAGCCTCGAACGCTCGTGATCGATCCCTCGGCGCGCATCCATCCCACCGCGGACCTCGAAGCCGACGTCCGGATCGGTTCGGGCACCAGCGTCTGGCATCGGGCCCAGGTCCGGACGGGCGCGGTGATCGGCAGCGACTGCGTGATCGGCCGTGACGCGTTCATCGACGAGGGCGTCGAGATCGGCAGTCGCGTCAAGATCCAGAACGCGGCGCTCGTCTACCACGGCGTGACCGTCGAGGACGGCGTCTTCATCGGGCCCGGAGCGATCCTGACCAACGACCGCTACCCGCGGGCGATCACCGCCACGGGCGACCTCGCCCGGGCCGATGACTGGACCGTCAGCCCCATCGTCCTCCGGCACGGGTCGTCGATCGGCGCCGGCGCGGTCGTCGTCGCCGGACGCGAGGTCGGGGCCTTCGCGACGGTCGGGGCGGGGGCCGTGGTCACCCACGACGTGCCGTCCCATGCGCTCGTGGCCGGCAACCCCGCGCGCCGGCTCGGCTGGATGTGCGCCTGCGGCGTCCGGCTCCTCGATGACGAGGGCAATCCCGCCGCGGCCTCGCCGCCCCACTACGCCCGCCATCCCGAGATGCACTGCCCGTCCTGCGGGCGCACCTACCTCTACGTCCCGGACGCCGACGCGCTCGAGGAGCTGCCGCGTCCCCAGCAGGGAGTCCCCGCATGATCCCGATCGCCCGCCCCGACCTCGGCCAGGAGGAGATCGACGCCGTCGCCGACGTCATCCGCTCCGGGATCGTGGCCCAGGGGCCGAAGGTCAAGGCCCTCGAGGCCGCCTGGGCCGAGTACTGCGGCGTCCGCCACACGATCGCGATGGCCAACGGGACCCTGGGGCTCATGGCCACGTTTGCCTGCCTCGGGATCGGGCCGGGCGACGAGGTCATCACGGTCGCCCACACGTTTGCCGCGACGGCGAACGCGATCCTCTCGACCGGCGCCGTGCCCGTCTTCGTGGACATCGAGCCGGACACGTACCTCATCGACGCGAAGCGGATCGAGGCCGCGATCACGCCCCGGACCCGGGCCATCGTGCCGGTCCACCTCTTCGGGCTCGTCGCGGACATGGACATGATCCGGGCGATCGCCGACCGCCACGGGCTCGAGGTCGTCGAGGACGCCTGCCAGGCGCACGGTGCGACGTTCCGCGGCCGGAAGGCCGGCAGCTTCGGGCATGGCACGTTCAGCCTCTACGCGACGAAGAACATGACGACCGGCGAGGGCGGGTTCGTCACGACGAACGACGACGCGCTCGCGGACCGGCTGCGCCTCCACCGGAACCAGGGGATGCGGGCCCGCTACCAGTTCGAGGCGCTCGGCTACAACTACCGGATGACGGACCTGAACGCGGCGATCGGGCTCGTCCAGCTCGCCAAGCTGGATCGCAACACCGCCCGGCGACAGGCCATCGCCGCCCGCTACGACGAGGCCTTCGCGGAGCTCCCGCTCCGGACGCCCGTCGTGCCCGATGGGCGGACGCACGTCTACCACCAGTACACGATCGAGGTCGGCCCGGAGCGCGACCAGGTCATCGAGGCGATCAAGGCCGCCGGCGTCGGCGCGGACATCTACTACCCGATCCCGGTCCACCGCCAGGCCTACATCCAGGAGCGCGGGCTCCATGCCGACCTGCCCGTGACGGACCGGGCCGCCGCGCAGACGATCGCGTTGCCGATGTACGTCTCGATGACCGAGGAGGAGCAGGCCACCGTCATCGAGGCGGTCCGCGCCGCGGTCAGTGCCCGGGCCGGGGTCGGCGCCCGCGCATGACCGCGTTCTGGCGGCCGGCGGGGGACCGCGAGCTCCGGATCGGCCTTGCCGGCCTCGGGTCGATGGGCCGGAACCACCTCCGCGTCATCGCGACGCGGCCGAACGTGCGCCTCGCCGCGATCGCCGACCCGGTCCCGGACGCGCTGGCCGCGGCCACGGCCCAGTCCGGCGCAACGGGCTTCTCCGAGCCCCTGGCGATGATCGCCGAGGCGGAGCTCGACGCCCTCGTCATCGCGGCGCCCACGACGGTCCACCTCCCGCTCGCCCTGGGCGCGATCGCCCGGGGGATCGCGGTCCTCGTCGAGAAGCCGCTCGCGACGACGGTCGACGAGGCGATGGAGATCGTGGCCGCGTCCCGATCAACCGGCGTCCCGGTCCAGGTCGGTCACGTCGAGCGGTTCAACCCGGCAGTCCGCGAGCTCGGCCGGCTGCTCGGCGAGGGCTGGCTCTCGACGGTCTACGCCATCACGTCCCGGCGGGCCGGCCCGTTCCCGGCCCGGATCCGCGACGTCGGCGTGACGATCGACCTCGCGACGCACGACGTCGACATCTGCTCCTGGATCGCCGGCGAGCGGCCGGTCCGGGTCCACGCCGAGACCGCCCAGCGGATCCACGCCAGCCACGAGGATCTCCTGTTCGGTCTGCTCCACTTCCCGTCGGGCGTCGTCGCGCAGCTCGATGTCGACTGGCTCACCCCGGCCAAGCGGCGCCAGCTGGTCGTCGTCGGCGAGGAGGGCATGTTCGAGCTCGACTACCTGACCCAGCGGTTGACGTTCACGCGGGCGACGGACACGACCAATCCGCGCCTCATCGGCGGGTACGCGCCGACATTCGAGGGCGAGGTCGTGGAGCTGCCCGTGCCCACCGGCGAGCCGCTCGCCCTCGAGCACGACGCCTTCCTGCGGGTGGTTCGCGAGGGGAGCCGGCCCGAGGTGGACGCCGAGGATGGCCTGTGGGCCGTTGGCGTTGCCACCGCGCTGCTCGACGCCGCTCGCGGAGAGCGCGTGGTCAAGCTCGCGGACTTCGTCACGAGGCAGAGCCTGGTGTGAGCGCCACGCCACCCGGCTGGGTCGTGATCCGGGAAGGACTCCACGAGCGCTGGGGCGGCGAGCTTCGGCGGCATCAGGTCTTCGCCCGACTCGCCGAGCGGACCGGCGCGCGCATCGTGGAATCCGGCTGGCATCCGGCGCTCGTCCGCCGGGCCGTTCGAGGGCCAATCCTCGGGTCGCTGCCAGGCCCGTTTTTGGCAAGGCTCCCGCGGCCCCGCGCGAAGCCCAGGTTCGCGGCCTCCGAGAAGCTCCGTGATCGGCTGCTGGACGCGGCGATCGAACTCACGGATCCAGCCGTCGTTGCGATCTACGACGACCCCGTCGCCCAGGCGCACGCGTTGGGCATGCCTCCGGACGCGGGTCGCCTGGAGGAGCTCGCCGCACGCCAGCGACGCAACACCGCCACCTTCCGCTGGCTCGTGGTGCCGACCCGGTCGTTCGCGGAGCTTGCCGGGCTGGACCTCGATCGAGTGATCGTGGGCGGCAATGGCACGGACGTTCACCGAATCCGTGTCGGCCCGTGGCCGGAGCAGCCGTCCATCGGGATCGTGTCCGGCGCGGCGCCCGGACGCGGGTTGGAGCTGCTCGTCGAGGCGGTATCGATCGCCCGGGAGGCGGTCCCTCATCTCGTGCTGCGGATGTGGCTCGTGCCGACGGGTCAGGCAAGCCAGCAGTACCTCGACGGTCTCCGCGCCACGGTCGCGACGCGCACGTGGGTGGAGATCACCTCGGCTCCCTACGAGCGCCTGGGCGAGGCGTTGGCGACGGCGTCCATCCTGTGCATCCCGCACCCGCCGGGCGAGTACATGGACGTTGCCCTCCCCGTGAAGCTGTTTGACTCCCTGGCGGCCGGCCGGCCAGTCGTCGTGACACCACGGACGGAGATGGCGATGGTCGTCAACGCCCTCGGCGTCGGGGCCGTCGCGGCCGGTGACCGGGCGGAGGACCTCGCGGCTTCGATCGTCGCGCTGATCTCCGACCCGACGACGCTGCAGACGATCGGCCGACAGGCTCGCGAGGCAGCCGAGCGTGAGTTCGACTGGCGGATCGTGGGCGACCGTATCGCCGACGAGGTGCTTGCCCGGGAAGGCGACTGATCGGGCCGGGTCGGACCGTTTGATCAGGCCTCGTCACGAAGGTGTCGAAGGGGCCGTGACGAGGACTGCCCCCCCGACTCGACGACCGGGATGGCCGCGATGTGGTCCGGGCCATCCACGCCGATGACGTCGATCGGTCCCCGATCGCGCCTCCCGAGGTCGGTTTCCACGATCGCCGCCAACCCCGATCGCGCGGCCTCGGGCGTGCTCGCCAAGGTCACGAGCACGAGCCCTGAGCGACAGCCGTCGCGCAACCCGCGACGGCCAGAGGCCGATCGGCGGGGAGCCATCGGGCGATACGGTAGCATCAGGCCGCCTGCCCTCTCACGGCACGGTCCCAATCCTGGTCCACTCCGCAAGGGTCGAGAATCCCGTCCATGCCCGTTGTTCAGAGGCCCTCCAGCGGGCCCAGCCTCCTGGGCGGCTCGATCGTCCTGCCCGTGAACGAGTGCCGCCACGACCTGCCCCCGCGGCGAGTCTCGCCCTGGACGGGCGAGGCCGGGACCTCGGGGACCGTCGCCGTGGTGGGCGCGGGCAAGATGGGGCTGCCGCTCGCGGCCCAGTTCGCGGGGCACGGCTGGGACGTCATCGCGGTCGATGTCCAGGAAGCGGTGGTCGCGGCGATCAACGCGGGCCGCTCGCACATTGGCGAGGAGCCGGGCGTGGCGGAGCTGGTCGCGTCCGCGCACGCGGCCGGACGGCTGCGCGCGACGACGGACGGTGCGGCGGCGGCGCGCGAGTCGGACGTCGTCGTGCTCATCGTGCCGGTCATGCTCGACGCGGCCCACCAGCCGGACTACCGATACATGGATTCGGCGGTCGACGCGATCGCGCCCAGCGTGCACACCGGCAGCCTCGTGATCTTCGAGACGACCCTGCCGGTGGGTGACACGCGGGGCCGGTTCGCGCCGCGGCTGGAGGCGGCCTCCGGCCTGCGCGCCGAGACGGACTTCGTCGTCGCGTTCTCGCCGGAGCGGCTCTACTCCGGGGCGGCGCTGCGCAACCTGTCCACCTATCCGAAGCTCGTCGGCGGCCTGAGCGCGGCGTCGACCGAGCGGGCCGCCGCGTTCTACGACGCGGTCCTCGATGCCGAGATCGTGGCGATGACCTCGGCCGAGGCGGCCGAGTTCTCGAAGCTCGCCGACACGACGTACCGGGACGTGAACATCGCCCTTGCCAACGAATTCGCTGCCTACGCGGACCGGGTCGGGGTGGACATCCGCGAGGTCATCGCCGCGGCGAACTCGCAGCCCTACTCGCACATCCACCAGCCGGGGCTCGGCGTCGGCGGGCACTGCATCCCGGTCTATCCGCACTTCCTCCTGTCGCGGGCGCCGGAGCTCTCGCTGGTCGCCCGATCGCGCGAGGTGAACGACGGGCAGATCGAGATCGCCGTCGCCGCGGTGCGCGAGGCCGTCGGCGGTTCGCTCCAGGGCGTGCCGGTGCTCGTGCTCGGGATCACGTACCGCGAGGGCGTGAAGGAGCTGGCCTACTCGCGGGCGATCCCGCTGCTCGCGGCCCTGCGGGACGCCGGCGCGAGCGTGTCCGCGCACGATCCCCTGCTCGGCGACGACGAGATCCGGGCCCTGGACGCAGAGCCGTACCGGTGGGGCGAGCGCTCCGACGCGCGGGCGATCGTCACCCAGACCGGCGACGCACGGTGGCGCGCGCTCGATGCGGCCTGGTTCCCCGACCTCTCGATCCTCGTGGACGGGCGGAACTCGCTGTCCGGGCTGCCGCTCCCGGCGGGCGTCGCCTACCGAGGGATCGGCGTGGGAGTTCCTGGCCGGAGCTGACGGCCCGGCCCGGCCCGGCCCGGCCCGGCCCGGCCCGGCCCGTGTGCTTGCCACGCACAATTCCAGGTCGACGGCCTGTGCCGCGACGAACTTCCTCCGGAGCCGGCCGTATCGACGGTCCGGCCCTGCTCCTTCGCTCGAGCGGCGTGCCTGTGACGCACATGCCCCGTGCGAACCACGATTGGCGTTCGAATTCTGTGTCTGCGACGCACAGGCAGCACCGGGCCACGCTGATTCGCTCAACCGTTGTGGTCGTGAGACACAGGCCGGGGCGAACCTCGACCAACGTGGGTCGGGCATCTCCGGGCGAGCCACGCGCCGGCGGGCCACGCGCCGGGCGGGCCACACGCACGCCGCGCGGGCAACGCGCCGGGCGGGCCACGCGCCGGGCGGGCGGGCGACGCTTCGGGTCTGCCCTGGCGCGCCGCGCCCGGCTACCCTTGCCCCGTGAAGATCGTCAGCGTCGTCGGGACGCGGCCGCAGCTCATCAAGGCCGCCGCGCTCCAGCCGGCCCTCCGCGCCCGCCACGACGAGCTCTTCATCGACACCGGGCAGCACTGGGACGAGTCGATGGCCGGGGCGTTCTTCGCCGAGCTCGGGCTGGCGCGGCCGGATCACGCCCTCGGCGCGGGCGGCGGCTCCCATGCCGAGCAGACCGCGGCGATGCTCCGCGGCCTCGAGCCCATCCTTCTCGAGACTCGCCCGGATGCGGTCCTCGTCTACGGCGACACGAACTCCACGCTGGCCGGCTCGCTGGCCGCGGCCAAGCTCGGGATCCCGGTCGCCCACGTCGAGGCCGGCCTTCGCAGCTTCGACCGGCGGATGCCGGAGGAGCTCAACCGGATCGTCTCGGATCATCTCGCCACATGGCTGTTCGCTCCCACCGCGACGGCCGTCGCGAACCTCCGCCACGAGGGCATCGAGGCCGGGGTCGCGCTCGTCGGTGACCTGATGCAGGACCTCGCGGCCCGGGTGAGCGCAGAGGTCCGCGATCCGCGGTTGCTCGAAGGGATCGCCAGCCGGCTCGGGGTCCCGCTGGCACCCGGCGAGTACCTCTTCGCGACCGTCCATCGCCAAGAGAACCGCGAGCCGGCGGCGATGCGGGCCTGGGCGTCGATCCTTCGCGGCGCCTCCTCGATGGATCGCCCCGTCGTGCTCGCCCTGCACCCGGGGACACGCGTCGCGATGGAGCGCGAGGGGATCGACCTCGGCCGCGAGGTGGCGATCGTGGAGCCGCAGGGCTACCGGACCTCGCTGGCCCTCCAGCTCCACGCGGCCGCGGTGCTGACCGATTCCGGGGGCGTCCAGCGCGAGGCCGCCTGGCTCGGCGTCCCCTGCCTCGTCCTGCGCTCGACGACGGAGTGGGCCGAGGCCGTGGCGTCCAGCACGGGCCAGGTCGTGATCGTGGGCGTGGATCACGCCCTGGCCTCGGACACGCTGGCGCGGCTGGCTCCGCGCGCGGCGGCGCCCAGGTCTGCGGCCGCCCGGGCCGCGGGTCTCGAACTCGCCTCGGCCGGCGCGGCGGCCGCGATCCTGGCCGCCCTCGACGAACCCCTGGCCGGCAGCCGCTGACGGCGTCCGCGATGGCCCGCATCGTCATGTTCGTGCTCAACGACGTCCATCGTGATGCCCGTGTCCTCCGCGAGGCCGCGACGCTCGTCGACGCCGGCCACGAGGTCACGGTGATCGGGCGCCCAACGGACCCGGCCGCCACGGTCGGCGATCGGGAGATGCGCGAGGGCTTCGAGATCCGGCGGGTCCCCGTCCCCGGGCAACTCCGCGGTGTGCTGCTCGCGAGCGGCGGCGGACGAGGCGTCCCCGGACGAGGCACCCCCGCACGAGGCGGCCCCGCACGAGGCGGCCCCGCGACCATTAGGAGGCTCGCGTCCGGTCGCGCCCAGATGCCCGGGCGGCTGGTGGAGACAGCCCGTCGGGTGGCGCGCCTGCCCCTCCTCGGGCCGATCGTCAGCGGCTGCGACCTCCTCGTCCGGTGGCGGCTCGGGACCGTGGCCTGGGGCCGGGCCGCGGCGGCCGCGGCGCCCATCGCGGACGTGTGGCACGCCCATGACCTGACGGGCCTCCCGGCCGCGCTCGCCGCGCAGCGGCGACTTGGCGGGCGCCTCGTCTACGACGCTCATGAGCTCTACCTGGAAGCCGGCGATACGGCCACGCGACCAGCCTGGGCACGCGCCGTCCTTCGACGCTTCGAGCGCGCGGCGATCCGCCACGCCGATGCGCTGGTGACCGTGAACGCCGGTCTCGCCGCGGCCCTCACCCGGATCGCCGTCCCTCGGCGGATCGTCGTCGTCCACAACGCGCCGCTGGTCGGGGCCGACAGGCCCGCAGCCGCGGCCTCGCCGCTGCGTGCCGCCGCCGGGGTTCCCGGTGACGCGCCCATCGCCCTCTACCACGGCTCCTTCGCGGCCGGGCGCGGGGTCGAGGTCCTGGCCGCGGCGATCCGCGAGCCGGGCCTCGAGCACGTCCACGCGGTCTTCCTCGGCGAGGGCGCGGGAGAGCTTGCCCTCGCCTCCGCGGCGGCCGAACCTGCCACCGCCGGCCGGATCCACGTCCTGCTGCCGGTCGACCCGGCCGAGGTGACGCGATGGGTGGCCGGTGCCGATGTCGGCGTCATGCCCATCGCGCCGACGACGGCCAACCACCGCCTCTCGACCCCGAACAAGCTCTTCGAATGCCTCGCCGCGGGCGTGCCCGTCGTCGCGAGCGACTTCCCAGGCATCCGCGAGATCGTGGCCCCGGCCGGCGACCCGCCGCTCGGGGCGCTCGTCGACCCGTTGGACGTGGCGGCGGTCGCGCGGGCCATCCGCTCGATCCTCGACCTGGAGCCCGAGGTCGCGGCCGCCCTGCGGGCGCGATGCCGCGATGCCGCCGCGTCCCGCTGGAACTGGGCGGCGGAGTCGCGCGGTCTCGTGGAGCTCTACGCGGACCTGGCGCCCCTGCCCGGCACGACGCCCCTTTCCGGCGCCGTGCCCGTCCCGCAGCGAGTCACCTTCACGCTGCCCTCGTCAGGAGCCTTCGACTCGAGGACCCGCCGGATGGCCATGACGCTCGCGGCGCGCGGCCACGACGTCCTGGTGATCGCCCGCGTCGAGGACGGGCTGCCCGAGATCGAATCCCTCGCGCCCGGGGCGGTGCTCCGCCGGGTGGAGGCGGGGACGCCGGATGCACCTCCGTCCGGTCCCGCGTCCCGTGTCCGGCACCGCATCCGCGAACTTCGCCGGATCGCCGGCGTCGCCGGCCGTGCCCGCGCCCAGGCCCGTGCCGCCGCCGTCGTCGATCGGCCGGCCGACCTCTACCACGCGATGGGGTTCCTGGGCCTGCCCGTCGCCCGGGCACTCGCCCGCCGCTCGAAGGCCCCCTTCGTCTACGACGCCCGGGACCTGTACGCGGCGGGCAACAACATCGCCCGGCTGCCGCGACCGCTGCGGGCCGTCTTCGCCTGGATCGAGCGACGCTGGGCCGGCCGGGCTGCTGCCGTCCTCACCGTGAACGGGGCGCTCGCCGATGCGCTGAGCCGCCGCTTCGGCGTGCCGAGGCCGGCGGTCGTGCTGAACGCCCAGGCGGCCTGGACGCCGCCCGAGCCGCCACCGGACCGGATCCGCGACGCTCTGGGCCTCCATCCCGGGACCCCGGTCGTGCTCTACCACGGCGGGTTCATGCGGGACCGCGGGCTGCGGGAGCTCCTGGATGCCATGCGGAGCCCGGGTCTCGAGGCCGCCCACCTCGCGCTCATGGGCTCCGGCCCGCTCGAGGTGGAGCTGCGGACCCTCGCCGCGGACCCGGGGCTGGGCGGTCGAGTCCACCTCCTGCCGCCGGTGGCGCCATCCGAGCTCCTCGAATGGGTCGCCTCGGCGGACGTCGGCGCGATGCCGAACCAGCCGCGGACCGTCAACGAGCGTCTCTCGACCCCGAACAAGCTCTTCGAATGCCTGGCCGCCGGCACGCCCGTGGTCTCGTCCGACTTTCCCGAACGGCGGCGGATCGTGATCGATGATCCGGCCGGCCCGCTCGGCGCGGTCTGCGATCCCACGGACCCGGCGGCGATCGGTGCCGCGCTCCGCTCGATCCTCGATCTCGACCCGGCCGCGCGGGCGGACCTTCGGCGCCGCTGCCGCCTCGCCGCCACGGAGCGCTACAGCTGGGAGGCCCAGGTTCCCAATCTGCTCGAGCTGTACGGCGCGGTGACCGGGAGCCCCTGGTAGGTCGGAGCCGCCCGAACCTCGCCCGCGGGGAGCTGAAGCTACAGGACTCCCTGCAGCCGGAGCCGCGCCGCCTCCGCTTCCTTCGCGGCCCGGGAGGCGGCCATGTGCGCCTCGTGCATGGCCACGACCTCCCCTGGCTCGCCGTCGGCGACGACGCGGCCCTGTTCGAGGAGCATCGCCCGGTTGCAGAAGGTGGTGACCCAGGTCATGTCATGGGTCACGAGGACGATGCCCTTGGCCGCGGCGATCAGCTCCTCGATCCGCTGGCGGCTCTTTTCGCGGAAGCTCTGGTCGCCGGTGGCGAGGACCTCGTCCACGAGGAGCACGTCGGGGTCGATCGCCGTGGCGATCGAGAACCCGAGCCGGGCGCGCATCCCGGACGAGTACGTCTTGAGCGGCGCGTCGATGAACGCCCCGATGTCGGCGAAGTCGATGATCTCGGGCAGCCGGGTCCGCATCTCGCGGTCGGCGATGCCCATGAACGCCCCGGCAAGGAGGATGTTGTCGACGCCGGTCAGCTCCGTGTCGAACCCCGCGCCGAGGGTCAGCAGCGAGGAGACCTTGCCCCGCATCGAGACGGTCCCCTCGGACGGCTCGATGATCCCGGCGAGGACCTGGAGGAGGGTGGACTTCCCGGCCCCGTTCGGCCCGATGACCGCGAGCGACTCGCCGTGGTTGACGCGGAACGTGACGTCCCGGAGCGCCCAGAAGTGGGTCGGCCCTTCACGGCGTCGGGCCAGCTGCGAGAACGATTGGCGGACCGTGGTCTTCTTCGTGAAGCGGAGGTTGTAGCGAACGCCGAGGCCATCCGCATCGATGGCGGGGAGGTCTGCCCGGGCGGGTCCGATGACGGTCACGGCATCGAGCTCACAGGACCTTCGCGAAGGCCGGCTCCATGCGCTTGAACACGTAGGTGCAGGCGCCGAGGAGCAGGACGGAGACGACCAGCAGGATTCCGAGCCCCAGCCAGTCGGGCGGGACCCCGTCGTAGATGACCGCCCGGTAGGACTCGAAGAGGACGGTGAACGGATTCAGGCCGAAGACGAGGCCGACCTCGGGCCGGGTCGCCGCGAGCCGGTTGACCTGCTCCACCGAGTACAGGGCGGGCGACAGGTAGAACCACAGCCGGAGGACGTGGCGCGAGACGTTGCCGACGTCCCGGTAGAAGACGTTGATCGCGGACACGAGGACGGACAGGGCCAGGGTGAACACGAACTGGACGGCGGCCACGACGGGGATGAGCACCAGCGTCCACGCCAGCCGGTCACGGTAGAAGAGGAGCATCAGGAGGGCGAGCGGGATGAGCCCGAACGCAAAGTTCACGATCCCGGAGACGGCCGCCGAGACCGGCAGGACGATCTTCGGGAAGTGGACCTGCTTGATGATCCGCTCCCGGGCAACGACCGAGAGGATCGCATCGCCGATCGCGGACGAGAACCACTTCCACGGCAGGATCGCGGCGAAGACGAAGAGTGGGTAGTCCTCGATCGTTCCGCGGCCGCCGACGAGGAGCGTCACGAAGATGACGTAGACCCCCATCTGGAGGAGCGGATCGAGGATCCACCAGACGTTGCCAAGGAGGGTGTCCGAGCCCTTCTTCGTCAGCTCCGCCTGCACGAGGTAGCGCGCAAGCCGCCGCCGGGACCAGATGTCGGTGAGTCCGGCGACGACGAGTCGGAGGGCGTTGGGCCGATCGCCGCCGTACGAGGCGACGGGCACGTCCAGGGTGGTCGTCATGCGCGCCGTACCGTAGCACGCTCCACCGCTACACTCCGGCGGTGACCGACCCCACGGAGCGGCCCGATCCCGGGTCGATCAACGAGGCCACGCGCGAGGCCGTGGAGGCCGACCGGGCGCGGGTCATCGGCGCCAATGCGGCCGCCCGCCGCCGCGGGTCCCTTCGGGGTAGATCCGAGCGCATCTGGCGCTGGCTTCGGAATCGCCAGAGCGGCCCGCTCCCGAGGATCCACCGCGTCGGCTCCGTCCTGAAGGCGACGTTTCACGCTCGCGGGCCCTGGCGGCAGCTGCCCGAGGCGCTCGCGACGGCGCTCCTCGCCCCGGTTCGCCTCCCCGGCAAGCCGCCGCCGCCGGCACGGCCCCGCGACTGGACCCGGGAGCGCGAGGGGGCGCGCCTCCGCCTCGTCCGCGCCGCGGAGCGACTCCGCGACCGTGACCCGGCGAGCCTCCGCCTGGCTGTCATCGCCGACGCCCCGGAGCTCGCTCGGCTCAGCGAGGTCCATGATCTCGACGAGCTCCGACCCGAGGACTGGGCCGACGTCCTGGATGCCGGGCTGGCCGCCGGCTCCTGCCCGGACCTCCTCCTCGTGACCACGGCCCGGAACGGCAACGGCGGCGCGTGGACGTACCGCATCGCCTGGACGGCCCACCCGGACGGGATTCTGCACCGTGACCTCGATGCGCTCACGAACTGGTGCGCGGCGCACGATGTCCCGACCGTCTTCGCGACGACCGAGGCCGGCCCGGCCTTCGACGCGATCTGGGGCGATGCCGCCCGCCTCTTCGACCTCGTGCTGGTGCCTGACGCCACCATCGCCGCGGCGGTCGACGAGCGCCCGGATCGGCGCGGCACCGGGGCCCGGCTTGCCCCGGTGGGGCTCGCGGCCGACATCGCGGCCGCGCTCGGAGCGATCTCGCCCCGGGACGCGCCGGAACCGGCGCCATGACTCGCCGCCGCGTCTGCCTCTACTCGCCGGCCGACCTCAACCTCGTGAGTGGCTCGTCCATCTGGGTCCAGTCCGTCGCCGAGACGTTCCACGCCGGCCCGGACGTCGAGGTCGTCCTCCCGCTCCGCGCCCCGGAGCGCCGCCGCCTCATCACCGACCTCCTGCGCCGCCTTCCGCGCGTCGAGCTCGTGGACCCGCGGCGCCAGCGGCGCTTCGTGCCGCCGACGGGCCTCTACTCCACCGAGGCGCTCGACCTCATCGAGACGCTGGACCGCGAAGCGCCCTTCGATGCCATCGTCCTGCGGTCCTTCCCGTACTGCCTTGCCGCCATCGAGCGGCCGCAGATCCGTGACCGGCTCTGGAGCACCTACATCCTGGAGCCAGAGCGCGACATCGAGGATCCCGCTCACGTCGCGCAGCTAGCCGCGATTGCCGAGGCGAGCCGCTACGTCCTGGTCCAGTCGGAGGAGATGCGGGCGCTGTTCGAGGCCGCCGTCCCCGCGGGCCGCGGGAAGACGATCATCCTGCCGCCCGCCGTGCCGGCGCCCGGCAGCGAGGGCGTCCCTTCTTCGATCGCGCCCATCGCCCAGCGAATCGTCTACGCGGGCAAGTTCCACCCGTTCTACCCCGTGCCCAGGATGATCGACTTCCTCGAGGCGCTGCGGCTGGAGCATCCGGCCTTCGAATTCCACGTCATCGGCGACATGATCTTCCGGCTGCCCGATGGGCACGAGTGGGCCGACGAGCTGGAGCGCCGGCTCACCGATACCGATGGCGTCGTCTGGCACGGTGCGCTGGCCCGCGACGCGGTCATCGAGCTCCTGGCGAGCGGCGGCATCGCCCTCAGCCTGTGGGACTACCGCCACGGGTCCACCATGAACGATCTCGTCGTCTCGACGAAGCTCCTCGACTACTGCCTCGCGGGGCTGCCCGTGATCCTGAACCGAACCCCCGCCCAGGAGGCCATCCTCGGCCGCGACTACCCGCTCTTCGTCCGGACCCCGGACGAGGCGCTGCCGCTCATCGAGGCGCTCCTTGCCGATCGCGACCTGTACCGCCGCGCCGCGGAGCGCTGCCGCGCTGCCGCGGAGGGGTTTGCGTACCCGCGCGCCTATGCCGGTCTCGCTCCGTATCTCGAGGACCGGCCCGACGCCGCCACCCACCTGGCCGAGCGGCCGAAGCTCGCCGGCTCGGAGCGCCGCGTCGGGCTGCCGCTGGCGGCCGGAGCCGCCGCCGTCCCGGCGGCGGCCATCGAGGTGTTCCGTTCCGCGACGCGCCCCCCGGGCGACGGCGCCGCCGAGGCGTTCCTCGCGGTCGGGGTGGGGCATGTTCCCGGGACGGACCTGCCCGAGCCGGGCCGGGATCCCGCCGCCGCCCTCCGCGCCTCCTTCCCCGGCGACATCGCCGCGTCCGCGGGCATCCGGACGGTGGACGACCCCTGGAACTGGTGGCGGACGCTCGGCAGCGCCCTGGTCCCCGACGGGCTTGCCGACGGCCTGCTCGACGCCGGATCGGTGGAGCTCGCCCGCGCCTCCGGCGCCCGGATCGTCCGGACGGCTGACGAGCTGCGCGCTGCGCTGGAGGGTGACCCGGCATGAGCGCCCCCCTCCGCATCCTCCACGCCGCCCGCAATCCCGCCGACCAGGCCGGTGTCGTCGTCCGGGCGCTCCGGAAGCTGGGTCACGAGGCGGAGGTCTGGGTCTACGACGAGAACCCCTTCCGCTACCAGGTCGACCGCGAGATCAGCATCAAGTCCGGCGATCCGCAGGTCTTCTGGCGCACGTTCCTCGAGGCGATCGAGCGGTTCGACGTCATCCACTTCCACTTCGGTCGGTCGCTCTTCCCCGACGACTGGGGCGGCGTGCCGCCGCTCTGGGACCTGCCGATCTACCGGATCCTCGGCAAGAAGGTCTTCGCCACCTGGCACGGCTCCGACTGTCGCCAGATGCGGATCCACCTCGAGAAGAACCCGTGGAGCTACTTCAAGTCCAGCGACCTTCGACCGGACGACGACCGGACGGCGAAGGTGGTCGAGGTCTTCCGGACCTACGCGGACCGCCAGTTCGTGACCGCACCCGACTACCTCGACTACGTCCCCGACGCCGAGGTCCTGGGCCGGGTCATCGACCTCGAGGAGTGGCCGGAGCAGGCGCCCGGGCAGCGCGAACGGCCCCTCGTCCTCCACGTCCCCAGCCGCCGCGGGACGAAGGGCACGGAGTTCCTGCTGCCGGCGATCGAGGCGCTCAAGACCGAGGGGCTCGCGTTCGACTTCCAGCTCCTCGAGGGCGTGCCCCACGACGAGGCCCGGCGAGCGATCCGGAATGCCGACGTCGTCGTCGACAATCTCATCACCGGCGATTACGAGATCGTCTCGATCGAGGCGATGGCGTCGTCGCGCGTCGCGGTCGCGAACATCCAGGCACCCAGCGCCCGGGCCTTCCCGGACGCGCCGGTGTTCAGCGTGGACCCGACGATCGTCAGGGACCGGCTGCGGTCGCTGATCGGCGACCTCGAGCTGCGCCGGTCCCTCGCGGAGCGCGGACGAGCCCACGTCGCGGCGACCCACGACGCTCCCGTCGCGGCCGAGAAGCTCGTTGCCGCGTACACCGCGCCCTCGCGGCCCGTCGCGCGGCAGGCGTTCCCGGACTGGGTCTCCCTCGCGCCGGCCCGCCGCGTGGAGCAGGTGGAGCGGCTCCTCGCGCAGGCTCGCCACCGCGAGCTCGACTACCGGCGCAGGCTCGGCCTGGCGGTTGAGCTCCCGGATGACCGGACCGCCAAGGATCGCCTGCCGATGCCCGTTCGCCTTGTTCTCCGACGCTGGCGCGCCCGGCTGACGCAGGCGGTGCGCCGCCGGCGGGGCCGATGAGGTCGGGCAGGCGGCCCGTGGCCCTCGTCGTCCATGCCTACTTCGAGGAGGACCCGCGGGTCCGCCGCCAGGCCGAGGCGATCCTCGCCAGCGGCCGGCCGGTCGATGTCATCGCGCTCCGGCGGGAGGGCGATTCGGCCGAGGGAGACGTCGGCGGTGCGCACGTCACCCGGATCGACGTCCAGCGCCACCAGGGCGCGGGGATCGGGACGTACCTCGCGGAATACCTCGCCTTCTTCGTCCGGGCGGGGCTCGTCCTGGTGCGGGCGCAGCCGCGCCGCCGCTACTCGCTCGTCCAGGTCGCGACGCTGCCCGACTGGCTGGTCCTCGCCGCGCTGCCCCTCAGGCTGGCCGGCGTGCCGGTCGTCATCGACCTCCACGAGGCGATGCCCGACTTCTTCCGAAGTCGCTTCCCGGGGGCCTCCAACCCGCTCGTTCATGGAGCCCTCCGGCTCGCCGAGCGAGTCTCGATCGCCGCGGCGAGCCACGCGATCACCGTCAACGACGCGCTCCGGGACCGGCTCCTGGGCCTCGGCGTGCGCCCGGATCACCTGTCCGTCGTGCGCAACACGCCGTCGCTCGCCCGCTTCGACACGGGCGCGTACCCCGCCCGCCCGTTCATGGCGGATGGCACGCTCCGGCTCGTCTACGCGGGCGCGCTGACGCCAACCTACGAGCTGGACGTCGCGATCCGGGCGGTCGCCGCGCTCGTCGCTCGGCGGGCAGACCTTCCCATCCACCTCGACCTCTTCGGACGCGGCGATTCGCGGGCCGCCCTGGAGGCACTGGTCGCCGAGCTCGGGGTCGCGGATCGCGTGACGTTCCACGGCCGCATCCCGATCGAGGACGTGCCCGCGGCGGTCGCGGCCGCGGATGTCGGCCTCGCGCCGACGCGCCGCGACCCGTTCACGGATTCCAGCCTGTCCACGAAGATCCTCGAGTACGCCGCGATGCGCCGGCCGGTCGTCGCGACGCGCCTGCCCCTCGTCGCGGCGACGTTCCCCGCCGGGACGGTCGCAACCTATGCGCCGGGCGACGTGGAGGACTTCGCGGCCCGGATCCTGGAGTTCGTCGACGACGCGCCGGCCCGCGACCGGGCCGTGGCCGGCACCGCGGCGCTCGTCGCGGGGATGGCCTGGGAGCACGACGCCCCGGCCTACCTCGCGCTGCTCGAGGGCCTCGCCCGCGACCACTGAGCCCGAGGGGCGGCGCCCGGGTACCGCCGAGTGCCGCGTCGGGCCCGCGCCCGCGTGCCGCGTCGGGCCCGCGCCCGCGTGCCGCGTCGCCACCGCGCCCCGGTGCCGCGTCGCCACC
>JACPOU010000017.1 GCA_016191345.1 Chloroflexota bacterium | reverse complement strand
CGGAAGTCTAGTCGGCCGTGACCGCCGCCCGCTCGACCGAGGGCAGGGCCGCCCCGAAGACGGTCCCCGCCACCGCGGTGAAGGTCGCCACGTCCCCGGTGGTCACGATCCGGTTGGCACCCGGCCCTGTGTGCGGCGTGCGCCCGCCGAGGGCGTCGAGCAGGTCCTCGGCGGCCAGGGCGGTCGTGAAGGCCGAGTCGACGACGGCGACCCGCGGCCCCGCCACCTGCTCGATGAGCGGGCGCAGCAGCGGGTAGTGGGTGCAGCCGAGGAGGAGGGTGTCGATCTCGCCATCGACGGCGAAGAGCTGGCCCAGGTAGCCGCGCACCGCGCCCTCGGCGATCGGGCCGGAGAGCTGGCCGGCCTCGACCATCGGCACGAGCTCCGGACAGGCGAGCTGCGTCACCGCGAGCGTCGGATCGGCCTCGCCGACGGCGGCGGCATACGCCCCCGAGGCGACCGTCCCGGCGGTGGCGATCACGCCCACGTGTCCCGCCCGGGTCGACGCGGCCGCCGCCACGGCGCCCGGCCGAACGACGCCGAGCACCGGCACGCTGGCGACCTGGCGGACGAGCGGCAGGGCCTGGGAGGTGGCCGTGTTGCAGGCGAGGACCAGGAGCTTGACGTCCTGGGCCAGCAGCCACGCGACCGACTCGAGGGTATACGCGCGCACCTCGTCGGCGGGGCGCGGACCGTATGGGGCCCGCGCGTTGTCGCCAAGGTAGATCGTCGACTCGGCCGGCAGGCGGCGTCGGAGCTCCGCGAGGACGGTCAGGCCGCCGACGCCGGAGTCGAAGACGCCGATCGGTCGTGGGTCGGCGTGAAGCCCCATCGCGGCGGTCAGTGGCGCGACACGGATGCCGGGTGAGGGGAGATGCGGGCGGCGATCGAGGTCGCCATCTGGCGGATCCCCTGCGAGATCGGTGCATCGGGGCTCGCCAGCACGAAGGGCACCCCTTCGTTGTTGGCGGCGATCACGAGGCGCCCGTCCGAGACGATCTCGTAGTCGATCCGACGGTTGAGCGCCTCCTCGACATCGGCCTTGCTGAAGCCGCCGGTCGAGTCGGATCGGTTCAGGACGGCGGCCAGCTTGGAGGCCGGATAGCCGATGGCGGCGAACGCCTCGTCGGCCATCGCCAGGCTGCGGATCGCCATGCTGTCGTAGGCGAGCACTTCGAGGATCAGGTCCGAGGCGTCGAGGAAGGCGAGTACATCGTCCGACAGGGCCGCCCGCGTGTCGACCACGATCACGTCGTAGATCTGGCGAATGATGGAGAGCGCCTTCTCGATATCGCGCACAGTCACCATCTCGGCCATCTCGATGCGCGGCGGGGCGAGCAGGACCTCGATCCCCGACGGATCCTTCCAGAGCACGTCGGCGAGGTCGGCGTCACGGATCTTGTCGGTCGGCAGGTTGACGATCGAGGGTGCCGCCGCCGGGGCGCGGAGCAGGCCGCGAAGATCGCTGAACTGCATCGACCCGTCGACCAGGCAGACCTTGTGGTCAATCCCGAAGGCCACGGCCAGGTTGTAGGCCAGCGTCGTGCGGCCGACGCCGCCCTTCGGGGAGAAGAGGGTGACCATGGTCGAGGCGTTGCGCCCGCCGCCCTCGGTGCTCTGCTCGTGAACCCTGCGCACGAGGGTGGTCAGGTCGAAGCCGGAGAAGGGCATCTTCAGGACCGCGTCGATCCCGCGCGTCGGGTCCTCGGAGACGGGGTTCTGCGGCACGGTGAGCACGATCACCGAAACGGTCGGCTCGCCACGGCGGACCTGCTCGGCGACCTGCATCCCCGAGACGCGGCCCTGGAGGAGGGCGTCGACGATCAGGACGTCCGGACGCAGCTCGCTGACGGCCGGCAGCGCGTGCTCACCGGAGGTGACCACGTCGAGCATCTTGATCTGCGCCTGGGCCTGCAGCAGCGAGCGCATGTGCATCGCGACCTGCGGCACATCCTCCACCACCAGCAGCCGGATCTGCTCAGCCAACCCTCTCCTCTTGCGACGTGGACGCCGCGGGCTCGTATCTCACCACAACAATACGGCGCCCGCTCTCCCGTCCAAGCGGCTCGAGGTCGTGCGAGCCGTAGCTCAACTCGACCACCATCCCCGCCTGCACGACGAGCGCGGCGAGCGCCTCGGGAGATGGATACCAGAGCTTATGACTGGCCGGAAGCCGCGCTATCGTACCATCGGGTTGTACTGCATCCGCGATCGTCGAGAAGGCGACGCGGAGCCCCTCCGGCGACTCGCGGCGGAGCAATTCGCTGCGGCGCACGACCTCACGACCGTGCAGCTCACGCCGCCAATCGATGGAGAGCGGCAGGTCGCGCAGCGGCATCGCGGCGGGGCCCAGATCGTCGAGGACGAGGCGTCCGCGCCTGGCCAGCAGCGAGCGGACGCCACCCAGCAGGCGCAGCGCGTCCTCCGGCCCGTCGAGGTGCGGCACCACCCCGACCGCGACCGCCAGGTCGAAGCGCTCCCTGACATTGAGGGTGGCGAGCGCCCGGACGTCACCGCCGAGGAGCGTCAGACGCCCGTCCGCCGCTGCCGCCGCCAGGGCGGGATCCCCGGCGATTCGCGCCTCCGCCCGTCGAAGGAGGGCAGCCGACGCATCGATCCCCACCAGCCGCGTGGCGCCTCCCTCGAGGAGCGACGGGAAGAGCCGTCCGGAACCACAGCCGAGGTCGAGCACGCGTCCGCCGCGGAGGCGCGCCTGCTCCCGCCAGAAGGGGAGGTCCTCGACGACGCCGTCGTGCTCCAGGTCGTAGATTTCCGCCAGGAGGTCCTCGTCGCCGGGCTGCGAGGCGAAGATGTCGGCGCTCACGCCCTGCCCCGGCTCACGGCAGATCGAAGCGGCGCACCGCCAGCCACTCGAGGGCGGCCGCCAGGGTGACGAAGAAGAGCCCGATCGGCACCGACAGGGCTCCGCCCAGGCGCAGCCCCGCCAGCGCGGCGATCGTGGCCGCGACCAGCGCTCCCCGCCGGGCCGCGCGGGCCCACGCGCCGCGGTAGATGATCCGCCGCCTGACCGCGAATTCGGCGAGCAGGGCGAACGGCGTCACGAGCAGGCCGGCCGCCGCCGCGGCGAGCACCACCACGGCTGCCCGATTGGCCCCGGCATCCGGACATGGGCTGGCGGGCGCGTCGGTCGAGCAGGCATGTCCGGCAAAGGAGACGAGGATCACCGCCGCGAGCACGGCGAGCAGGACGAGGGCGGCCACCGCCACCCGGGTTCGACCGGTCATCGCCGATCAGCCATGCGAGGTCATCGAAGGGCGTCGGGGCAGATCTCGCGGAAGGGGCAATAGCCGCACCGCGTCGGCGACGGGTTCGCCTCGAACCGCCCGGCGCGGATCCCCTCCGCCGCCGTCGCCACCTGCTCGCCGGCCCGCGCCAGGCGCCTGGGGCTCGCGCTGCTGTGCCCCTCGATCCCCAGCTCGAGGAAATGCAGGGCGAGGTCATCGGGCGGGCGCCCGTGCTGCGCCTCCCAGGCCAGTCCGTAGATCGCCAGCTGGAGCGACTCGCGCGCGCGCCGCGCGGCGGTGGCAGGGTCGCGCACGTCGCTCGACTTGTAGTCGGTGATCGTGACCCGGCCGACCGCATCGGTGTCGACCCGATCGAAGCGGCCACGGACCCGGTCACGGCCGAACGGGACCGCGAACTCCAGCTCCACCGCGCTCGGCACGGCAGGATCGGCCTGCTGGTTGGTCCAGAACCGCTCGAGCGCCTCCCGGGCCGCCCGCCGGCGCGCTTCCTCGTGCTCCCGGGTGAGGAAGCCGGTCGATTCCCAGGCCGCATCGAGCTCCGCGTGCAGTTCGGCGAGCGACATCGCCTGGCCGGCCATCTGGCGCCGATGGAAGGCCTGGACCGCGGCGTGCAGCGCCTTCCCGTAGACGAGCTGGTGCGAGGCCGGGGTGGGGATGCGGATCACGTGCCCGAACCGATACTTGGCCGGGCACTCGAGGTAGTCGTTGACCTGGCCGTACGAGAGGGTCAGCGGCCGATCCCCGAGCGATGGCGGAGCGGGGG
>JACPOU010000016.1 GCA_016191345.1 Chloroflexota bacterium | reverse complement strand
GCTAGCGGACCGCGTCTCCGGGCCGCACCGGGCCCTCGCTGATCACCCGCGCGTACCAGCGCGCATCCTCGGGGTGCGTCTTGTGGCTGATCCGCGCGAATCGGCCGTCGCTGAACCAGTGGGCCTGCTTGTAGCAGGGCGCGGCGTTCCAAGTGATCTCGATCACGAGTCCGCCATCGCCGATCGCCAGCCGATCTCCGGGGCCGATCGAGTCCAGCTCGATCCCCTCCAGGGTCAGGTTCTCGCCGAAGGCGCCGGGAAAGGCGTTGTGTCCCTCGGCGACGAGGCGAGCGATCGCCTCCATCGAATAGAGGCAGACCGCCTGGTCGATGCCACCGTGCCCCGGCTCGGGCTCGATGTGGCGGTCGTCGGCCAGGCCCTTGAGTCCCACCCACTGCTCCGCTACCGGCAGCTTGGGAACGCCGCCCTCGTTGACGTTGACGCTGACCACGCGGCCGGATCGGGGCTCGGGCATCGGTCTGGTCAGTCCATGGGGCACTTGAGCGCGTCTAGCCCTCGGCGGGTGCCTCGGGAGTGGTATCGGCCTTGGCTCGCTTGCGTGCGGCTGCCGTCTCGCGCGACGCGCGGACGACTGCGACCTTGGCCTTGCCGGCGGCGGTCCGCGGCCGGTCCGCGGCCTTGCCCGCGGCGGCCTTCGACGCCTTGGAGGCGGCAACCTTCTTGCGCTGCGCGGTCTTGGTCGCGGTCGACTTCCTCTTGGGAGCGGCCACCTCGGTCGTGGCCCCCTCCAGCAGGTGGGCGGCGTTGGCCTTGGCCATCAGCCGGCTCTTGCGTCGGGCGGCGTTGCGCGGGTGGAGGATCCCCTTCTCGGCGGCCTTGTCGAGCGCGCTGATGGCGGCGGCCACGGCTGCGGCGCCGTCACCCTCGGCGCGGCCCAGGGCGATGTTGTTGGCAGCCAGGACGAGGGTCTTGGCCTCGCTGCGGGTGCGCTGGTTGATCGCGTGCCGGCGGAGCGACTGGCGGACGCGCTTCAGGGCCTGCGGCGTGCGGGCGCCCTTCCAGGTTCGAGCTTTTCGTGCCACGAGCAGGAGACCTCAACGGTGCGGAATGGGGCAATGAAATGCGCCGTCTCACACGGCGGCGCCACGGGTTGGGAGTATAGCACCGGCCATCTCGCGAGCCCCACGGGTCAAGGCGAAGCGACGTGTTGCCAGATCACAATGGGGTTGGGCTTCGGCGCGTTGCGAGCGCCCGGGGACGCCGCGGCACGTCGCTGCCGAGCGTGGAAGCTGCTGCTCGCAGGGGCCCGGACGGCGCGGAACCCGCGTTACGCCAACCTGGTTGCGATCTGGCGACGAATGGACCGATTCGGCCGCGTAAGCGCAACCAGGCTGCGATTTGGCAACGAACGGCGTCGCGGTCGAGCCTCGCTGCGCACCGCTAGACTCGCGCTCGTGATTCCCCCGGAGCGCACCCGCAACTTCAGCATCGTGGCGCACATCGACCACGGCAAGAGCACGCTGGCGGATCGGCTCCTCGAGGCAACCCACACCATCGACCCGCGCCAGATGACGAGCCAGGTGCTCGACAGCATGGACCTGGAGCGCGAGAAGGGGATCACCATCAAGGCTCGTGCGGTGCGCCTCCAGTACGAGGCGCGCGACGGGCAGACCTACGCCCTCAACCTGATCGACACCCCCGGCCATGTCGATTTCACGTACGAGGTGAGCCGCTCGCTCCAGGCCTGCGAGGGGGCACCTGGCGATCATTCCGGTCATCAACAAGATCGACCTGCCCTCGGCCGATCCGGAGATGGTGATGGCCGAGCTCGAGGAGACCCTCGCCATCCCGCGCGAGGAGGTGATCCTCGCGTCTGCCAAGGAGGGGATCGGGATTGACGAGATCCTCGAGGCAATCGTCACGCGCATCCCGCCCCCGAGCGGAGCGGCGAACGCCTCCCTCCAGGCCCTCGTCTTCGACTCGCACTACGACCCCTACAAAGGGGTCGTGGCCTACGTGCGGGTCGCCAACGGCACGCTCCACGACCACGAGCGGATCCGCTTCATGGCCACCGGCGTCGAGTCGGACATCCTGGAGCTCGGCTACTTCCGGCCCCAGCCGGTCCCGACCCGCCGCCTGACGGTCGGCGAGGTTGGCTACGTCGCCTCCGGCCTGAAGAGCATTGCCGACGCCCGCGTGGGCGACACCCTGACCGATGCCGACCGCCCCGCCGCCGAGCCACTACCCGGCTACAAGACGGCGCTGCCGCTCGTCTTCGCCGGCATCTACCCGATGCGCGGCGACGAGTACCCGCTCCTGCGCGATGCGCTCGAGAAGCTCCACCTCAACGACGCCTCGTTCGTCTACGAGCCCGAGTCGAGCGTGGCGCTCGGCTTCGGCTACCGCTGCGGCTTCCTGGGGCTGCTCCACATGGAGATCGTCCAGGAGCGGCTCGAGCGGGAGTTCGGGCTCGAGCTGATCGCATCGGCGCCATCGGTCGAGTACCGCGTCAGGCGCCTCCACAGGGCCGATGAGATCGTCGTCGACAACCCCGCCCAGTTCCCGCCCGCCGGGGAGGTGGAGGGAATCAGCGAGCCGTGGGTCTCGGCGACGGTGATCACCCCGACCGATTACATCGGCCCGATCATGGACCTGGCCACCACCCGTCGCGGCGACTTCATCAACATGGAGTACCTCGACCCGAAGCGCGTGAACCTGCACTTCGAGATGCCGCTGGCCGAGCTGATCATCGATTTCTACGACCAGCTGAAGAGCCGCTCGTCGGGCTATGCCAGCCTCGACTATGCGTACCTGGGGTATCGGCCCGGCGACCTCGTCAAGCTCGACATCATGGTCAGCGGCGAGCCGGTCGACGCGCTCTCCCTGATCGTCCATCGGTCCAATGCCTTCCGCGTCGGGAAGGCGCTGGTGGAACAGCTGAAGGAGCTGATCCCGCGACAGATGTTCGAAGTGCCGGTCCAGGCGGCGATCGGCTCGCATATCATCAGCCGCGAGACGATCCGGGCGATGCGCAAGAACGTGCTGGCCAAGTGCTACGGCGGCGACATCACCCGCAAGCGCAAGCTCCTCGAGAAACAGAAGGAGGGCAAGCAGCGGATGAAGCGGATCGGCTCCGTCGAGATCCCGCAGGAGGCCTTCCTCGCCATCCTGCGCATGAACGACGGGCAGTAGCGTGGACTTCCAGGATTCGCTGCGCCTCTCGATCGCGCTGGGGCTGACGATCTTCCTCGTCCTGCTCCGCTTCGACTCGGATCGGATCATGCGTTCCGACTACTTCCGCTACCGATCCGGCTGGCTCGGCCCGCTCTCCTACTACGGGCTGGTGGTGCTCTTCGCGATCGGGATCGCCCTGATCCTGCCCCGCGGACGCGCGCAACTCTTCCTCGCCCCGGGCGACTCAGGGTCGCTGCTACCGGTGATGGCGCTCTTCTCCGGTGTCGCCGTGGTCAACGGGGTGGCGCTGGCCTTCCTGCGGTACCGGGCCATCCTCCCGCTGCCGATGCCGCTGCTCGTCTCGCGGCTGGCGGGAGCCGCGGCCAACGCCGTGGCGGAGGAGCTCCAGTTCCGCTCGATCGTGCTGGGCATGCTCATCTTTGCCGGCGGGCCGGATTGGGTCGGCCCGGCGCTCATCGTCCAGGCCCTGCTCTACGGCCTGGTGCATCGGCGCCTGTGGAGCGAGCGGGATTGGTACTTCCTCGCCGGCTCCGTGATCCTGGGCTACGCCGCCGGGCTCGCGACCGTGACCACCGGGTCGGTGGTGCCGGCCATGGTCGGGCACTTCGCGGTGACCGCGTCACTCTTCGCCTTCGCCGGGGAGCGGTTGCGCACGAGACCGATCTAGGGGCTGTGGGTGCGGGAGACACCCCCCTCGGCTGGCTCTGCTACCGCCGGGGCGGCCGGCCCGCACGCCTTCGACTTCGGTTGCATTCGGTCCCCTACCACCATGAGTAGTACAAGCGCGGGCATGGATCCATGACCACCCTCGACGGCGGCCCCCGGGCGCCCCGCGGCACTATTCATGGTGGTGAGCAGACGCGTGGGCGCGATCCCACGCGTCGATGTACCACTCCAGGTGGTAACGCATCGCGGGAGAGCCCGGCGCGGGTGTCGTGAGAGGGCGCGGCCGTTCGTCGTAGGAGTGAATGGGGCTCAGCCACGGGCCCGAAGCAATCCGAGAAGGAGTCCCCCCATGGCAGCCAAGTTCATCCACGTCGAGGTCACGGGCAAGAACGGGCCCGCCCTCCAGAGCTTCTACTCCAAGGTCTTCGACTGGACGCTCAACACCGACCTCCCCGACGGCTACGGCATGGCCCGGGACGAGTCCGGCTTCACCAGCGGGATCGGGCCCACGCGCGACGGATCGGCAGGACACGTCACCTTCTACGTCCACTCCGAGGACCCGGCCGGCGTCCTGCGCCGCGTCGAGGAGCTCGGCGGCAAGGTGATCATGCCCCTGACCGAGGTCGCCAAGGACACCACCATCGCCCTCTTCGCCGATCCCGAGGGTCACGTCGTCGGGATCATGTAGTCCCGCTCCGACTCGCATCTCGCGAACGCCGCCCAGAGCCCGCAGCATGTAGGCTCGGGGCGTGTCGTCACCCACGCACCACCTGTACGTCCACGTCCCCTTCTGCCGGCTGGTGTGCGCCTACTGCGATTACGTGACGGTCGGCGGGCGGGGCGCCGAGATCCCTCGCTATGCCGATGCGCTGCTCGCCGAGGTGGCGATGCGGCCGGCATCGGGCCAGCTGGCGACGATCTACTTCGGGGGCGGCACGCCCTCGCTCCTGCCCGCATCCGCGGTTGCGCGACTGGTCCAGGCCGCCATTGACCGATGGGTGACCGATCCCACGGAGATCACCCTGGAGGCCAACCCCAGCGCTCACGAGATACCCGACTGGGCAGGGCTGCGCGCCGCTGGCGTGAACCGCATCTCGCTGGGGATCCAGTCGCTGCGCGACGCGGAGCTGTGGGCGCTGGCCCGCGGCCAGACCGCGGCCGAGGGGCTGGCAGCCTACGAGGCGGCACGGGCGGCCGGCTTTGCGAACCTATCGGTCGACCTCATCTACGGCGTCCCGGGCCAGTCGGAGGCCGATTGGCGCGACGGTCTCTGTCGCGCACTGGCGCTCGAACCGGACCACCTGTCGCTCTACGCGCTGCAGCTCGCCCTGGCGCCCGATGAGTGGGCCGCTCCGCCTCGTCGCGGCGCCCTGCGCTGGCGGCAGCGAATGGTCCCACGCCAGGACGACGGCGTGGCCGCCGCGCAGTACGAGGTGGCCGACGAGCTGTTGGAGCGGGCGGGCTACCTCCACTACGAGCTCTCCTCGTGGGCACGGCCGGGCTTCGAGTCGCGCCACAACTCGGCGTACTGGGAGCGTCGGCCATATACCGGGATCGGGGCCGGGGCGCACTCGTTCGACGGCGAGACGCGCTCCTGGAATACGCGCGACCTGGACGGCTACCTGGCCGCGACCGAGGACGGGGAGCGCGCGCTGGCCGGCAGCGAACACCTGGAAGAGCCAACGCGGGCCTTCGAGGCCGTGGCCCTCGGGCTGCGCCGCGTCGCCGGCTTCAGCCGGGCAGCCTTCGCGGAAGAGTTTGGCCAGGATCCATGGGAACGCTGGCCCTCGGCCGTCGAGGAGCAGGTGGCGGCCGGACTCCTCGAGGTGGCCGGCGACGCGATCCGGCTCA
Source organism: Chloroflexota bacterium (assembly GCA_016191345.1). GTDB lineage: Bacteria > Chloroflexota > Limnocylindria > Limnocylindrales > CSP1-4 > UBA5189. The sequence continues at coordinate 490 of JACPOU010000016.1, read as the reverse complement.
CCCCGCGCGGCCGCCTCTTCGCCAACGAGGCGCTCGTCGCCTTCGCGCCGTGAGCGCGGTCACGGCCGTCACCCCATGACCACAACTGGGAGGAAATCGTCCGGGCCTCCCCGCGACAGCCATCGGGTGGCAATTCGGGGACCAGGGGCCCGCGTACGGCCGAATCCTCCCCGTTGTAGTCACCGGTGTGACCACAACGGAGGCGGTCCCCGCGCACGGTGACCGCGCAGGCGGGCAACCCACGCAGGCTGCCCGCGGACCGCGCAATCCCGGTGACCACCGTATCGGCCAGCCAGCGTGGCGACTGCGTCGCGTTGACATCGGTCCGGCACGGTTGGTACCATGCCCAACACGCACGATTAGCACTCTCACCCTTAGAGTGCTAACGCACTCCAGCGAGGGCAACGAGAACCAGGTTGATCGGCGAGCAGGCTCATCCCAGCGATCGCAGCAGCCCGCCCCGCTCCGGCGTTGAGCTGAGCGAGCGGCA